>CACDTN010000005.1:0-114242 GCA_902555725.1 uncultured Pelagibacteraceae bacterium
AAGCTTAAGAGAGAAAAAACAAAAAAAAACAAATTAAAAAACCATATTTTTCTCAAAATTTTAAGATTTATTTAACTTTTTTAAAGTTTCCAAAAAAAAAAATTAATGTATAAGAGCCACAAATTATGAGCAACAATATAAGAAACATCACTATCATTGCACACGTTGACCATGGCAAAACAACTTTAATTGATAATCTAATGAAACAAAGTGGATCATTTAGAGAAAATGAAGTTGTTGATGAGAGATTAATGGACTCTGGAGAGCTTGAAAAAGAAAGAGGAATTACTATTCTAGCAAAACCTGCTTCAATAAATTGGAAAGACTCAAGAATAAATATTATTGATACTCCTGGTCACAGAGATTTTGCTGCAGAAGTTGAGAGAGTTTTAAGTATGGCTGATGGCGCCTTATTATTAATTGACTCAGCTGAAGGTGTTATGCCTCAAACAAAATTTGTGCTATCAAAAGCTTTAAAACAAGGATTAAAACCTATTGTTGTAATCAATAAACTTGATAAAACAGATCAAAGAGCCAATGAAGTATTAGATGAGACATTTGATTTATTTGTAAGTTTAGATGCAAATGAGGAACAATTAGATTTTCCAGTTCTGTATGCAAGTGGAAGATCTGGATGGGCTGATAAAGAAGTAGAAGGCCCAAGACAAAATTTAAATCCTCTTTTAGATCAGATAATTGAGCATGTTAAGCCAACAGAATTAGATAAAACTAAGCCATTTGCAATGTTATCAACATTACTTTATGCGGATAGTTTTTTAGGAAGAAGTTTAGTAGGAAGAATTACTCAAGGAACTGCTAAGGCTAACCAAGCAATCAAAGCAATTAATCTAAAAGGTGAAAAAGTTGACGAAGGCAGACTTACAAAAATTTTTAGATATGAAGGAACAAAAAAAGTTCCTATAGAAGTTGGAGAAGCAGGAGATATTGTGGTGGTTGCAGGTTTAGAGAAAGCTAGTGTTGCTGATACGATTTGTGATTTAGAGGTAAATGAACCAATTTCTGCTACTCCTATTGATCCTCCAACTATGTCAATTACTATTACGGTTAATACATCTCCTTTAGCTGGCACCGAAGGTAAAAAACTTACTAGTACTCAAATTAGAGATAGATTAATCATTGAAGCGCAGAACAATGTTGGAATTACTTTTTCAGAAAATGATGGAAATGACTCTTTTGTAGTAAGTGGTAGAGGAGAATTAATGTTAGAAATATTACTAACTCAAATGAGAAGAGAGGGCTTTGAAATGACAGTTAGTCCACCAAAAGTTTTATACAGAAAAGATAAAGATGGAAATAAACTTGAGCCAATTGAAGAAATTACTATGGACCTTGATGAAGAATACTCATCAAAGATTATTGACTCTATGAATCGAAGAAAAGGGAAGTTAATAGAATTAAAAGATACTGGTAAAGATAAAAAA
The DNA here is from genome assembly GCA_902555725.1 of uncultured Pelagibacteraceae bacterium. Lineage (GTDB taxonomy): Bacteria > Pseudomonadota > Alphaproteobacteria > Pelagibacterales > Pelagibacteraceae > Pelagibacter. The sequence goes on from CACDTN010000005.1 coordinate 1,443, forward strand.
CGATTAATTTTCCATGCTCCTACAAGAGGTTTAATGGGTTATACAAGTAGATTTCTTACACTTACGAAAGGAAATGGCGTTATAAATAGAATTTTCCATGATTACGGTAAATTTGAGGGAGAAATGGAAGGTAGAAGAAATGGTGCTTTAATTTCAATGGAACAAGGAAAAGCAGTTGCTTTTGCGATATTTAATTTACAGGCTAGAGGTGAAATGTTTGTGACACACAATGATCCAGTTTATCCAGGCATGATAGTTGGATTATCACCAAAACCTGGAGATATGATAATTAATGTCATGAAGGGTAAAAAACTTACCAACATGAGAACTCAAGGTACAGATGAAAATGTTGTACTTACTCCAGTAAGAAAAATGTCAATAGCTGAACAGTTAAGTATGCTAAACACTGATGAAGCTTTAGAGATTACACCAGAATCATGCAGATTAAGAAAAGCTATTCTTGACCCGCATGAAAGAAAAAGAAGTGAAAAATCAAACTCTGCAGCCTAATTAAATATTTTATCTACTAAATAAAGTCCAAAGGCAACACAAGGGCCAATTCCAAAAGCAAATAATAAAGTTCCAACTCCGACCGTACCACCCAAATACCACCCAATACCAACAACAGAAATTTCTAAAGTTGCTCTTACAGCTGCTATAGGTAAATTTGAAACTTTTTGTAATCCTATCATTAAACCATCTCTTGGACCTGGTCCAAGATTTGATACTAAATATATACCACCACCAACACCAACTAAAATTACTGAAACTACAGCTAGTATTAGTTGATAAATGTAATTGGATGGAGTTGGGACAAACTTAATACAAAGATCAATCATTAAAGCAATTATCAAAGCATTAAATATAGTTCCCATTCCAGGTCTTTGACCCAAAGGGATCCATAACATTAAAACTGCAATACTTACTAAAAGAGTTATTGTTCCAATACTTAAATTTACATTTAAGGAGATACCTTGTGCTAGAACACTCCAGGGAGAAGCTCCAGTGAAGGAAACTATTAATAGTCCCTCACCTAGGCCAAATAAAGTAAGACCAAAGCATAAAAAAAAGAATGTTGAAAATTTTGGTTTAAAATTGAATGGTTTCTCTGAACTCCAATGTACTTTTGGTATTTTCTTTATTTTTAAAAACATTTTTTTATTAAATTATTTCTATTATTGAAAAAGTCTACTAATGTAATTCTTAAATGAGAAAATTAATAGTTACTTTGTTTCTTATATTTTACCCCTCTATATCCATAGCTCATATGGCTCATTACAATAAATATAATAAACTTGAAATGGAAATATTCAGAAATGGTGAGTTAATTGGATATAACTATTATTTTTTTAATAGAAAAGGTGATCAAACTTTAGTTACTAATCAAATAAAATTCAGTGTAAAACTTTTAGGTGCAGTCATTTTTCAAGTGGAAAGTTATGGAGAAGAAAAATATCATAAAGATCAATTAATTTCATACAATTCTAAAACTTTACAAAATAATAAAGAAAAATTTGTGAATCTATTATTTAACAACAATACTAAAAAATTTGAAATAAAAGGCTCTTCATTTAATGGTGAAACATCTATTGATAGTATAGTTGGGAATTGGTGGAACCATAAAATTCTACAGGCAGATAGTCAAATTAGTCCAATTTCAGGAAGTATAAAAAAACAGGTAGTCACTTTTATTGGTAAAAAGAAAATTGATCTCTACGGCAAGACTTATCGAGTGGACCATTTTACATTAAAGTCCAAGGACATGAGTATACCTAAAGATAAAAGACTAGATTTTAATATTTGGTACGATCAAAAAAACTCTACAATTTTAAAAGTTTCATATTCAAGAATGGGAGATTGGGAATATCGTTTAAAAAAAATTGAGTAATTGTTTAATTAATTTTTTTAAATAAGTCATGTGCACTTATCCATCCTGATTCTAATCTAGGTCCAATAAACCAATCAGCACATACTCCTATTTTTTTTTGAGGATCCCAATAACTTCGTATTTTTAAGGGTTTAGAATTTGATGAATATTTCCAACCATGATTAATACTATAAATTACTTTAGTTTTTTTGATTTTTGTAAGTTTAAAAAATTTATCGATTAAAATTTTTGAGTTTTTTTTTAAATTTTTTTTATTTTTATCTATATTTTTGTTTGCCCATTTAAAGGTACTTTGAAGTGTCCATAAATCATATTTTGATTTAAACCTTTTTTTTGTATTTTCATTACCGGCCCAACCTAAGACTGGGTCATCAAAAAGAAAGCTGCTAGGTGATTTTTTATTTTTTTTAATTGCAATCATAACTGTAATATTTGCATCCATTTTTAATTTTCTTTTTATAAATGTGCTATTTATAAATTTTTCTGAAAGTTTTTTAAGTTGTGGAAAAGGGCATGTTAAAATGACTCCTTTATAAGTTCTTATTTTACCATCGGTGAATAGTAGAAACCATAATTTATTTTTGTAGTAAATTTTTTTGACTTCGCTTTGATAAAAACATTTAACTTTTTTTAAAAGAAATTTACAAATGTCATTATTGCCTTTTTTTCCAATTATTTTAATGTGTTTTTTATTTTCTTTTTTTTTAGAATTTAAAAAAATATGATTACCACTCCATTTTTTCAAAATTTTTATTTTAATCAATCTATTTACAAATTTTTTAAATTCTATTGTTTTAGGAGAAAAATATTGTGTTCCATGATCAAAGCCAATCTGACCTTTTATTCTTTTAAATGAAGCTCGACCTCCTGGTCCTCTACCTTTATCATATAAATTGACTTGAAATTTTTTGTTAAGTAAATTTGCAATAGTAGCACCTGAGATGCCAGATCCGATTACGCAGTAATCACTCATTTACCAGCAACAACCATTCCCTCAATCATCATTGTTGGAGAATTAGTTGAGTATTCAAATTCTAAGTCATTTGCTAAAGTTAGATTTTGAAACATATCTTTAAAATTACCTGCAATCGTTATCTCGTTTATTGGATGTTTGAATTCTCCATTTTCAATTAAAAGTCCAGTTGCACCCACAGAGTAGTCACCAGTCACAATATTACTTCCGTGTCCTATTGTTTCTGTTATGTATAAACATTTAGGATTAGAATTTATTAGATCTTTATAGCTAATTTTTCCATTTTCAAAGTAAAGATTGCTAGTCCCTCCACATCTTCCATTAGATTTAAGGTCTAACTTTCTGCCACTATATGTATCTATTAAATAATTCTTTAATATCCCTTGCTCAACTAATTTTAGTGTATCTGTTCTAACACCTTCTGAGTCAAAACTTCTGGAGCCTTGGCCTTTGAATATATCGGGCTTATCAAAAATATTTACTGAATCTGAAAATATTTTTTGATTAATTTTATCTTTTAAAAATGAAGTTCCTCTCGAAATAGCCGAAGCAGATATAGCACTTGCAAAAGTACTTAATATTCCTTTGGCAATTCTTTTATCAAAGATTATAGAAATCTTTTCACTGCCTATTTTTTTTGGACTGAGTTTTCTAAGAGTGTATTCTGCAGCTTTTTTCCCTAATTCTTCTGCATTCTTTATATCATTTAAATGACATTTGTGAGTATATTCATAGTCCCTCTCCATACTTTTATCATCTTTTGCAACAGCTACACTAGAGGCTACAAAAGATGAGGATTTAAAACCTTTACAAAAACCATCACTATTCGCTAAAATAAAATTTGATTTGTTTTCTACAAAGCTGGATTCTGTATTTACTATTTTTTTATCATTTGAGGCAGCAGCCTCTAATCGTGTTAAATATTCAGCCTTACTATCATTCTCTAAATGTGTGTCATCATATAAATTAAAATCTTTAACTTCTTGAGCCAACAGATCCTTGTCAGGTAGTGAGTTAAATTCATCTTCTGGAGTATTTTTTGTAGTTTCAATACATTTTTCAATTAAAATATTTAGATTATCTTCTAGCAAATTTGATGACGATATTGATGACTTTTTCTTGCCAATGAATGTTGTGATATCTATGCCAAGATTATCAGATCTGTTTGACTCATCTAACTTTTTATTTCTAAAATTTACTGTTTCAGAAATAGAATTACCTACATTAACACTTATATCCGTAGCTCCTAATTTTTTTGCTAAATCTAAACAATATGATGCTTTTTTTTCAAGATATTCCTGATCTTTAACCATTTATAAATTTGTGCCACCAACAGTCATTTTATTTATTAAAATTGAAGGCTGGGCTACTCCCACAGGAACTCCTTGTCCTGCTTTACCACAAGTACCAATTCCTGGATCTAACATCATATCATTACCAACCATTGAAACTTCTTTCAAAATTGAAGGACCATCACCTATTAAAGTTGCTCCTTTTATTGGTGAACCAATTTTACCATTAATAATCTCATAAGCTTCTGTGCAATTAAAAACAAATTTTCCTGAAGTAATATCAACTTGTCCTCCTCCAAAGCTAACTGCAAAAATACCTCTATCTACAGATTTTATCATCTCATCTTGAGTTTGTTTTCCACTTAGCATCATGGTATTTCTCATTCTTGGTAATACGATATGTCTATAGTTTTCTCTTCTACCACTACCTGTTGACCTAGTCTTCATTAATCTTGCATTTAATCTGTCTTGCATAAAGTTTTTTAAAATTCCATTTTCAATCAGTACAGTTTTTTCTGTTGGTGTGCCTTCATCATCAATTGTAAGACTCCCTCTTCTATTATCTAAAGTTCCGTCGTCAATTATGGTTACACCCTCACTCGCAACTTTTTGCCCCATCAAATTATGAAATGCAGAAGTTTTTTTTCTATTGAAATCACCTTCTAAACCATGACCTATTGCTTCATGAATTAGTATCGCAGGCCAACCTGGACCAAGTACAACTTTCATTTCACCTGCAGGAGCAGGTTTGCTGTCTAAATTCACAGAAGCTATTCTAAAAGCTTCATCACAAACATTTTTCCAATTATCATTTGTCAAATAATCATCGTACGATTGTCTTCCACCAATTCCATAAACACCTGACTCTTTTCTACCATTCTTTTCAATCATTACTGAAACATTGAATCTTACTAAGGGTCTCACATCAGTTAGAGTTTCACCACCAGACCTAATTATTTCTACAGACTTTTGTTCACCACTAAAATTTGCTGTCACTTGTTTAACATTATTATCTTTTTTTCTTAGGTACTCGTTTACTTTATTTAATATCTCTATTTTTGAGTTGAGTGTTTTTTCTTCTATAGGATTAATGTTTGTATAATATTTTTTATTTGATTTAGGAATAGAATAATCATAATTGCCTTTTGCAGATTTTAATGTTGATTTTAAATTTTCAGAGGATTTTTTTAACGAATTTTTTGATATTTCGTTAGAATGTGAATAAGCAACAATTTCACCTGAAACTGCTCTAAAGCCAAAACCTAAATCAGAATTATAACTAGATTTTTTTATCTTATTGTCATCCAATAAAATACTTTCAGACTTAGAATTTTCTAAATATAATTCTCCATCATCACATTTTTTTAATGTATCTGAAACAATAGTTTCGGCCTCGTTTCTATTTAAATCAGATTTATCGAAGAAATTGCTCATAGTTAGTAAAACATAGGTTGTTTAAAATAATTTTCAACTAGAGTATTTTACGCATGTACATAACCTAAGATAGTTAGTAAATAATTGTTAATAATGAAGGTTTATTTTAATAATTCTTGTAAAATTTGTAAGGCTGAAATTGATTTATATAAAAAAGAAAAGATTCAAGAAATTGAATGGATTGATATTACTAATAACGAATTAGCTAAAAAAGAAACATCAAGAAATAGTAAAGAACTTTTACGTAGACTTCATGTTAAAGAAAATGAAAAAGTTATTGAGGGTGCAGAGGCATTTTTAGCATTATGGAAAAAAATGCCAAAATATAAGTTTTTATACAGTTTTTTTAAATTACCAATTATCTTTAATTTATTTTCTTTTGGTTATGAAGTTGTTGCCTTTTTTTTATACCTAAAAAATAAGAAACAGTTAAAAAATTAATCAAAAAAAAATAATAAGAACTGACTCAATAATGATAATGAGGCTATAAACATTATAAGAACGATCGAATACATCAATAAAACAATTTTGTTTTTTTTTCTTCTTAATCTCACAAAGTCTTTATCATCTAAATCAGAAATATCTCTATCCCCTACTACAGGATAATCGTAACTAAATCTCCAGGTGCTATCTCCAAGGCGTGAGTCTAAGTTGTTAAAAAAAGTAATCCAAGCAAGAATATATTGCAAAACTAAATAAAGAATTATCAGAAAGATTGAACCAAAAAGCATGTTAGATTGTACCCAATTCTAATTAAAATTTAATTATTATTTTGTGCTCTTTTTCTAGCTATAAGCTGCGTTAAAGAGTCAACCATTGTGTCTGAGGCTTTAAAAATATCTATATTTTTAAATTCATGTGATAAATTTTTTTCTGGATTTGTTTTATCCTCAATTACAATTCCTTCATCTGGTGAATTATTTTTAATATAAATTAATAACAGCCAATCTTCATCTTCTGATTCATCCCATTTAATAAATATTTCTCCTGTCTCAAATCTTCTATCAATGCATCTAAAAATAGACATATGTCTGGTAATGTGTCTTTTATTAAGTTGAAAAACTAAACTACTAGCGCTTCTATAAAAACTCTCTAGAGCAAATTCTATTTTTTGTCTTACAATTGTATACTCTTTTTCTTTCTTTAATAAAGTTTCTCTATCTTCATTTCCTTGAAGATTAACGCCTAACGCTTCTACTCTTTCTTTAATTTTTTGATCTCTAATAATTCTGTATTTTTCTTTTAATTTATCTATTCTTTCCTGTAATGCAGAATAATCTTCTCTTTTTTCTCTTAATGAAATTTTTTCGAGTTTTTCCAACTCTTTAACTTCTCTAATTCTAAATTTTTCTATTTGTTTATCTAATCTCAATTGCTGTAAAAACTGTTTTTGTTTTTCAGCTTGTTCAATTCTTAGGAGGGCTTGCTCTTTTCTTAAAAAAACCTTTATATCTCTTGTTCTTTGTTTTTCTAATCTTGCCTCTTCTCTTAAAGCCTGTTCTTTCAATTTTACTTTTAGAACTTCTTCTTGTTTTTTTTCATTTTCTAACCTAATTTTTTCTTTTCTTTCATTCTCAATTTTCTCTATTTTAATTCGTCTTTTTTCATCAATCTTTAAAATTTTATAATCTGAAATTGTCTCTGAAATTTTATCGAAGAAACCTTGGATATATTTCTCTAAATTAAAATTAATCTTAAAATTAAATTGAGGTTTTACAGATAATTGAAATTTAACTAGTTTTAAAGCTATGCTTTCTTTTTTAACTTTTTTTGTTATGAAATTAGTTTTTTTTTTTAAAATTTTAGGTCTAAATTTTTTATTTTTTTTTCTCTTTATTTTTGGGACCTTTTTAGTCTTTTTTTTGAACTTTTTAGATGACTTTTTTTTATAAACTCTCTTAATAATTTTTTTCTTTTGTTTTAATTTTTTTCGCTTTTTTTTCATTTTAGAGGAAATCAGATTCTATCAATAATTTATTGATAAATATAGTCTCTTGTCATTGGAGTTGAGCTATAATTTTTCGAAAGTTGAAATTGATATACAACTTGATCGCCCCACTTGAAAGCCATCTCACATCCAGCAAGATAAAATTCCCACATTCTAAAAAATCTCTCATCAAACATCTTAATAATTTTTTCCTTATTTTTTATACAATTTTCTTTCCAATGTCTCAAAGTGTGAGAATAATGAAGTCTTAAAACCTCTATATCGGTCACAATTAAGCCTGCTTTTTCTATCGGAGTTGTTACTTCACTTAAGCTAGGAGTATACCCTCCAGGAAAAATATATTTAGTTATCCATGGATGAGGATCTCTTGGTGGATTTACTGAACCTATTGTGTGTATTAAAGATACTCCATCTTCATTTAAAAGTTTTTCTATTTGTTTAAAAAATTTTTTGTAAAACTTTCTTCCTACATGTTCAAACATCCCAACACTCACTATTCTATCAAATTTTTCATTGAGCTCTCTATAATCCACTAGCTTAAACTTTACCTGATTTTCTAAATTTAAATCTTTAGCTTTTTGATTACAGTAATTAAATTGATTTTCAGATAAAGTAATCCCAGTAACCTCACAACTTGCAGCTTTGGCAATATCGAATGCTAATGAACCCCAGCCACAACCTATATCTAAAACTTTTTGATTATCTTTTATATTTAATTTTTTAATTATATGTTGGATCTTATTATTTTGTGCTACTTCTAAAGTATCATTATCATTTTTGAAATATGCACAAGAATACTGTCTTTTAGAGTCTAAAAATAAATCATACAAATCATCAGAGATATCATAGTGATGAGATACATTCATCTTTGATTTTTTTATAAAATTAAAATTCGTGAGGTACCTATATGAACCTCTTAGACGGTTAATTAAATAACTAAAAAAATTCAGCTCTCCTCTTCCAAAATTCATTAAAGCTAAATCTAAAAAATCAGTAAGAGAACCGTTTTCAATAACTATTTCTCCATTTGTATAGGCCTCACCAAAATATAAGTCTGGGTGAAATAATAATTTATAGTTTAGATCCTTTTTTAAAATTTTTAATTTCATGGGATTATTTCCAGGTTCTCCAATTATATAATCTTTTGAATTAGCATCAGTCAAAATAAACCCACCTTTTTTAAAAACCTTGTTTAAAAATCTAGCTAATTGCATATCAAGCTGCCATTTTAGAATTAAGTTTAAAGTCTAAATTATTCAAATTATCTATTAAATCTTTTTGCTCATTCGCATTTAGAAGTCTTAACGGAGGTAAAATATTTTCATAAATTTTATTCTCTTTAGAATAAAAGGTATGCAATCCTGAAATCAGGTTATACTTATCAAAATTTTTTCTTACTTCACACAATTTTTGATTATAAGATTGTTCCTTTCCAGAAAAAAAATCATCATAAACTTTTCTAGAAAGTTCAGCTGTTGCATTACAAGTTGCAGTTATTATACCTGAACAGCCTAGCTGTAGGCCTTTTAATAGTTTAAGTTCTGAACCAGGAAAAATAGAAAAATTTTCTAATTTTAAACTTTCAAATAAATTATAAGAACTGTCTTTAACACCTACTATCTGATCTGGAAATTTTTTTACAAGCTCCTCAACACATTCTACACTAAATTTATACCCACAAAGCTTCTCAAAATTATAAAGAACAATCTTGCACGAAGGGACTGCTTCTATTATTTTTGAGTAAAATTGTATTACTTCTTTATCACCATACTTGTAATACGCCGGAGGCATAATTAAAAACTTTTTAAAACTTAATGAAGTAGCTACTCTCATAAAATTGATTGTTTCAGTCAACGAATTTAAGCCTGTGCCTATTAAATGCTTATCCTTATATTTACTGGCTGAAAGATTATTTAGAAGTTTGATTTTTTCTGAAACAGATATTAATTGAGCCTGACCTGTACTTCCAAATATTGCTGTTCCATGACAACCCTGATCAATGAGCTTTTCAGCATGTTCTATTGTTTTCTTTATATTAAGGCTTAAGTCAGAATTAAAAACTGACATTGTAGCTGCAAATATTCCACTTATTTTTGTCATAATAAAAATTTATATAAAAAATATATCTAGTAAAGTTTATAAATACCATATGAAAATATTAGCAGTTCAAAATAGAATGGGAATTGGGGATACTATAATCTTTCTTCCCTTTATTAAGGCTTTATTCGAAAAATATAATTCACCTATAAGTTTACTTGTGAAAGAAAGTTCAAAGGCTGATCAATATTTACATCAAACAAATTATATTGATAAGATTATAACTTTAGAAAGAGATAAAAATAATAATAAGCATAAAGGCTTTATAGGCGGCTTCAATTTAATTAAAGATTTGAAAAAGGAAAATTTTGAAAAAATTTTCATTTTTAATTCATCTTTAAGATTTAATTTAATTGCTAGATTGTCTGGTATCTCTAAAATTTATCAATATCCATTATTTCAAAAAACTGGTCAACATATCATTGATACCCCAAAAAAATTTTTTATAGATAAAATAAATTTAAAGGTTTCAGGAGATCCTGAAATTCAAATTGATAATTCGATAATATTAGATTCAATTAAAAAATTTAACATTAATAAAGATGAAACAAATATACTTTTAGGTATTGGAGGTTCTGGCCCAACTAAAAGAGTCCCATCAAAAATATTTTTATCTGTTATCGAAAAAATATCAAAAACTAAAAATTGTAAATTTTTTCTTGCTACTGGTAAAAATAATGAAGAGCAAATTATATTGAATGAAATATTAAACTCTAAATTTAAAAATATTTGTTTCCCTTTGGATAATTTTTCTATTAAAGAAACCTTGCCAATTATAAAAAATTGTAATTTATCTATTTGTAACGATAGTAGCTTTAGTCATTTATCAGCAGCCCTAGGTATAAAAACAATTACTTTAATGGTAGATACTCCTATAATCTATGGAAACTATAATTCAAGAATGTTTCCAATAATTCCTGAGGGAGTAGAAACAGTAAATCACCATACTGATGGAAAAGAAAAAATTAATCCTGAAAAAGTATACAAGAAAGTTATAGAAATTCTTAATTAAGAAATATCATTTAAAACTATATCTTTTGCCTCGTTTACTATTGATGATAGTCTTGAGGTTTCAGGAGAAATATCTGGATGTATTTTTTTTTGTATTTTTACATAAGCTTTATTTACTTCTTCTTTGGTGATTTTTTTACTTATATCTAAATTTAAAATCTTATATGCTTCTGGAATAGATATCGAAGAAGAGTTTCTGGTACCAGGTTGGTTAAATGAAAATCGACCTGATCTCCTCAAAGTTTGTAACAATCTATATAGCGATATTAATTGAAAAAGAGATAATCCCTTTAACTTTAATAATGCAAGGCTAGCCAAGGTTAGAGGCAAAGTTAATAAATATTTTCCTCCTATAGCAAATAAAATTGCTAAAACAATTAATCCTAAGATAATTAAGAATCTTAAACTTTTAGATATCTTTTTTGATGAAATATTACTAATAAACTTCATCAAAAAGTAAAAAGCTGTCAATATAACTAATGTATAAATTATAATATTCATATATTTCTATATGCTATGAAAGTACCACATCTTAGGAAAAAACCTGAAATAAAATCTTGTCACAACATCACTTGGGAAGACAATTATAGCTGGATACATCAAAAAAATATTTTGGAAGTTCTAACAGATAAAAATAAATTAGAACCTGAAGTAAAAGAATATTTGATACAGGAAAATAACTACACAGAATATCATTTAAAAGACACAAAAAATTTACAAAAAAAATTATTTGATGAAGTAAAAGCAAGAATTAAACTCGATGATGAGTCCCTTCCCTACAAAGATCACACATATGAATATTGGACTAAGACCACAATTGAAGGAAATTATTCAATAAAATTGAGAAGAAAAATTGAAACAAATAAAATTGAAGAAATTTGGAATGGAGATAAAGAAAAAGAAAAATTAGGAGTAGAGTATTTTGGGGTTGGTGATTTAGAGGTCAGTCACGATGACAAATATCTCGCTTATTCTTTAGATACAAAAGGGTCAGAATATTACACCATTTTTGTAAGAGAAATTATTTCTAACAAAATTATTACAAAAGAAATCTCTAATACATCAGGAGGTATTACTTTTAGTTTAGATGATAAATATATCTTTTACTCAAAACTAGATGAAAACCATCGAGCTAGAAAGATTTTTAGACATGAAATTGGAAATCATAATATTTCTGATGAGCTGATTTTTGAGGAAAAAAGTGAAGCGTTTACTGTAGGGATCAATATAAGTTCAGATGAAAAATATTATTTTATTACAACTTCAGATCATAATACCTCGGAACAGTATTATTTCGAAGTTAATGAAAAAAAACCAAAACCTAAATTAATAAAAAAAAGGGAGAAAGGAATTTTATATTCTGTAAACTCTTGGGATAATAAATTTTATAATCACACAAATAAAGATGCTGAAGACTTTAAAGTAGATATTTCAGATAATTTAGAAACACAAAATTGGAGGCCTTTTATCGAAGCAAAAAATGAAGTTTTAATAGGAGGTTTAGTATTTTTAAAAAACTGGATACTTCGTTCTGAAGTGTCTGACGCATTAGATAAACTATTTGTTAAAAACGTTTCAACAGGACTAGAAGAGGAAATAGTTTTTTCTGACGAAAAGGTTTATGTACCTAATATTTCTTTGAGGCAAAAAGATAAAAACACAGATGAAATTTATCTTGGATATTCTTCACCAAAAACTCCCTCGAGAGTTTATTTATATAATCTTTCAACGAAAAATAAAAAATTAGTTAAAGAACAAGAAATACCCTCTGGACATAATTCAGAAGATTATATCGTAGAAAGAGTAGAATATAAATCTCATGATGGAAGATTAGTTCCTCTAACTATAACAAGACATAAGAAAACTAAAATAGATGGAACTGCAAATATATTGTTGTACGGCTATGGATCTTATGGAAATTCAATGAGTCCTGGTTTTTCATCAACAAGGTTAAGTCTAATTAACAGAGATATAATTTGGGTAACTGCTCATATAAGAGGTGGAATGGAAAAAGGTATGAAATGGTGGAAGGAAGGAAAGCTTACAAATAAAAAAAATACTTTTAAAGATTATATTTACGCTGCAAAATATCTAATTGAAAACAAGTATTCTTCTGAAGGCAAGATAATAGGAATGGGTGGCTCTGCAGGAGGGTTATTAATGGGTGCAGTTGTTAATGAAGCTCCTGAATTGTTTCTAGGAATTATAATGGCAGTACCATTTGTCGACTCTTTAACTACTAATCTCGATCATTCATTGCCATTAACAGTTGGAGAATTTGATGAATTTGGAAACGCCAAAGATAATAAAGATCATTTTAATTATATTTTTTCATATGCGCCTTATAATAATATAAAAAAAATGGATTATCCTCATATGTTAATTACAACAAGTTTAAGTGATAACCGAGTATTATTTGATGAGCCAGCTAAATTCACAGCTAAACTTCGAGACTTAAAAACAGACAATAATTTATTGCTTCTAAAAACTGAAATGAATGCTGGACATGGAGGTAAGTCAGGTAGAGATGGGGCAATTGAGGAAATTGCTCTTGATTATGCATTCGCTCTAAAAATATCCAAAAAAATTTAATTTCTATATCTTGAAAATTAATAATTAGTTCCTAGATAAAACTAGTAAGTCGCCTAATGGGACTTACAAAATATAAACTTGCTTAACAAAGGAGGATAATATGACAAGTAAGGATTTATCTATATTTAACTCACTTAGACCATTTTCAATTGGATTCGACGATATGTTTGATCAATTCGAAAATATGTTAGGGAATGGTGCTTTGACGATGCAGTCAAACTACCCACCTTATAACATCAGAAAAACTGGAAAGGATAACTACGCAATAGAAGTTGCTTTAGCTGGTTTTAATAAAAAAGATGTTGAAGTTGAGTTTGAGGATAATTTATTAACAGTAAGAACAAAACTAGTTAATAAATCAGATAATAATAATGCTGATGGAGAAATAATTCATAAAGGTATTTCACAAAGACAATTCGCAAGATCATTTACTATTGCTGATGACGTAAAAGTTAATGGTGCCGAGCTTAAAGATGGTCTTTTAACAATATCTTGTGAAAGAATTGTTCCAGAGCATAAGAAGAAAAAGCTTATAGAAATAAAATAAGTCAAACCTTGCTTGTGGGGTGCAATTCCCCACAGGTATTTTAAAAGCAACCGTTAGATACAAAACCAACAACAACAGAGTTTGAGTCTACTTCAAATCTTCTTTCACAAGGAATTCCATATTTTTTAGTATTATAAACAAATACTAAGTTACCCTTATCGTTTTTAAAGTCCTCATCTGGTTTTCCTAAATCTATCTGCAAAACACTTGAAGATTTGCCAATATATTTACTTAATTTTTGATTTTCTTTTTCGACGATAGCATCTGTTTTTTGTTTAATAGTCTGACAACCTGATAGAATCATTATTACAACAAAACTTGTAAAAAGAATTTTTAGTTTCCTCATAGTTCAATCATAACAACCTAATTATGGCATAAATATAAACTTCTGAGTTGAAATATGTGAATAAAGGCTAGTTTTAAAAGGTAATTTCAAAAAGAATCAAATAACTATTTCTCTAATAGGAGGACAAATGCTTGAAAATTATTTCAATTATAAAAAACACAAAACAGATTTTAAAACTGAAGTAATAGCCGGAACAACTACGTTTTTAACCATGGCTTATATAATGTTTTTAAATCCATTTATATTATCGGGGGAATTTGCCGGACCCGATAAAGGTTTCTTTGATTTCGGCGCAGTTTATACAGCTACTATTTTAGCTACAGCTTTAGCATGTTTTATAATGGCTTTTTATGGAAAAACTTGGCCAATAGGACTTGCACCAGGAATGGGAATTAATGCATTTGTAGCTTTTGGAGTTTGTGCTGGTATGGGATATACGCCTCAAGAAGCTTTAGGTGCAGTATTAGTTGCAGGAGTATTGTTTTTAATTATTTCTTTAACACCAATTAGAGCTTGGTTAATTAATTCAATTCCTAAAAGTCTTAAGTTAGGAATTGGTGCAGGGATTGGTTTATTCTTAGCAATTATTGGATTACAAATTATGGAAGTCGTAGTTGATGATCCAGTCACTCTGGTAAAACTTGGAGATTTAAGCAACCCAATTGTTTTATTAGGTTGCGCAACATTCGTCGCTATTATTGTGATGGAAAAAATGAAAATAAAAGGAAATATTATAATAGGAATTTTAGTATTCAGTATTATTTCATGGGCCGCAGGATTAGCCAATTTCAATGGTCTTGTAAGTGCACCTCCACCTATGACATATTTATTTGAATTTGATCTATCTGCAGCAATGACTGCAGGAATGTCTACAGTAATATTCACTTTATTATTCATTGACTTTTTTGATACCGCAGGAACTCTAACTTCAGTTGCTAATGTAGCTGGCAAGGTTGGGAAAGATGGTAAAGTTCAAGACATTAATAAAGCAATGTTATCTGACAGTGTTGGTACTGTTGCTGGTGCAATGATGGGAACAACAACTGTTACGAGCTATGTAGAGTCTGGAGCAGGTGTAAAAGCTGGAGGAAAAACTGGAATGACCTCCTTAGTAATAGGTATATTATTCCTAGCTTGTATATTTTTTGCTCCTTTAGCAACAAGTTTGCCTAAGCAAATTGATGGTGCTGCATTGCTATTTGTGTCTGTTCTTTTCATAAGAAACATTACAGATATCGAATGGGATGATATTGCGGAGTCTGCTCCAGCAATTCTTGCAATGATAGCAATGCCTTTAACGTATAGTATAAGTAATGGTATTGCGTTAGCATTTGTGTCTTATGCATTAATTAAAATATTTACTGGAAAATTTTCAAGTACATCACCTGCGATATGGGTTGTTGCAGTATTAAGTGTTGTGAGTTTTGCAGTTGCTTAAACAAATTTAATGGGGCCAGTTCAATCTGGCCCTATTTATTTTTTTCAATTAATTTATCGATAGATAGTTCCTCATAGTGCTCAGTTGGCTGAACGATCCAAGGATCTGAATCTAATTTTACAGGACAAAAATCAGGCTTAAAAGATGAAGATTTCTTTTTCCATAAACATGCTGTTTTAACTTCTTTAATGTAGCTTTTGATTGGAGCATAATTTTTTAACCATTCAATACTTTTGTTTAAAGTAAGCCCTGTGTCTGACAAGTCATCAATTAAAAGTACCTTATTAAAATCCTCATTTTTTGCTAAAGAACTAATTTCTCTTGAAAACATTAATTGACCTTGCTTGTCCTCCATGCCCTCACCTGAATAACTTTGAATGACTATATAAGCAATTGGAAGTTTCAAAATTCTAGATAAAATATCAATTATTGGTGCAGCACCTCTCATAATCCCTACAAGAACTGTAGGTTTATAGTTTTTGTGAATTTCTATTGCTAATTTCTCAACAATTTTAGTATATTCATCAAATTCGATGATTAATTTCTCTGCCATGAAATCTATTATCATAATTAAAATTATTTAAAAAGGAGAAATCATGAAAGCATATTGGATAAGTTTATATCTAAAAATAGATAATCAAGAAAATTTAAAAAAATACGCTGAAAAAGTAACACCTATAATTAAAGGATTTGGTGGAGTTCCTCTAGTTAGAGGGGGAAATCATAAAACATTTGATGGAGATGACTTCGTTAGAACAGTGGTTTGGGAATTTCCAAGTTATGAACAAGCGTTAAAATGTCATGAGTCAAAAGAATATTTAGCTGGTTGGAATTTAGCTAAAGAAACAACAACGAGACATATGCAAATTATTGAGGGGTTTAGTACTGAATAGGTTCAGGATCTATGCTTCTCCACAAGTACCATGTTGCTACTGAACAATAAGGTGAAAACCTTTTTTTAAGTAAACTAACAAACTTATCAGGTGGTAAATATTTTTTTTTATAATTGTTTGAAATTGCTCTTAAAAGACCAATGTCTTGTATTGGCCAAATATTAGATCTGTTATAAGTAAAAAGTAATATCATTTCAGCAGACCACCTTCCAATCTGTCTTAAATTTGATAAATACTTAATGGCCTCTTCATCATCCATCTTATTTATAAGTTTAGGATTAAAGGTTTTATCTAAAGTTTGTTTAGCTAAGCTTTTTATTCCTTTAACCTTTTGGCGACTAAGACCACATGATTTAATTTGTGAAAAAGTCAATCTTGAAACTATTCTAGCATTTATCTTATTATTACATTTTTTTTTAAATTTAAAAAAAACAGAATTAGCAGCAGCAACACTTATTTGTTGTCCAATGATACTTTTACATAATGAATAAAAGATATCTTTTCTTGATGTTAAAATAGTTTCCGATGGGCTTTCGTAACTTTTAATTAATCTAGCCATTATTTTGTCTTTCTTAGACAAATTTTTTTTTGCTTTACTCCAGTACTTTGAAACTTTAGTCATTAATTGTTTTAGAAGTGATATTTTTTTTTTGGTAAATTTCTCTTCTAAAAATAATCATTGTAGAAATTATAACTAAAGCAGCACCAAATAATGTTTTAATAGTTGGTATTTCATTCCAAATAAGGTAGCCAAAAAATATTGCAAAAACTAAAGCTAAGTATTTAAGTGGTGTAACTAAGGATACTTCAGAATATTTATAAGATTGACTTAGCCACAAGTTTGCAACTCCACCAAAAACACCTACCATTGATAATAGTAAAAAGTCTTTTAAATCTGGCATTACCCACCCTTGAGGAATTGTTAAAAAACTTAATAAAGTTATAGCTAAAGAGAAATAAAAAGAAATTAACCAAACAGGTTCTGAAGTTGATAACTGTCTGATCGCTATTGCAACATAAGAAAGTCCTAAACAAAAAATTATTGGAAAAACATAATAAATGTTAAGTGAGCTTATTCCTGGTTCAGTGATAACCAAAATTCCTATAAATCCAACTAAGACAGCTAACCATCTAAATAATCCAACTTTTTCATTTAATAAAAAAATTGAAAAAATAGTTGTGAATATTGGAGCCGCAAATGAGATACTAACAACTGTTGCTAAAGGTAAACTTCTTAAAGCAATGAAAATAGCTACTAACGCAATCAATCCTGACAAGCACCTCAAGAAATGAAGTCCAGCTCTTTTAGTTAAATAAAAATTATGGAGTCTGTCTCTAGGAATAATACAAAAATAAAAGATTATTCCAAAAAAACCTCTAAAAAACAAAACTTGCCCAATAGGATATTCAATTGACCATTTTACAATAATGTCCATTATAGAAAAGGCACAAACAGACATGAACATGTACAAAAAACCTAATTGATTTTTACTGAGCATAAGAATAATTTGTAAATTAATTTATTTTATTATCAATGGAAATAGCAGTTTTAGCACTTGGATGTTTTTGGGGACCCGAAATAAAATTTAGTAAAATTGAGGGTATTATTAAAACTGAGGTTGGTTATTGTGGTGGCAACAGTACTACTACAACTTATAAAGAAGTATGTACTGGTAGTACTAATCATGCCGAAGTTGTAAAACTTGATTTTGATGAAAAAATAATAACTTATGAAAAAATTTTAAAAATTTTTTTTCAAATTCATGATCCTACTACATTAAATTCACAGGGGCCAGATTTTGGAACTCAATATAGAAGTGAAATATTCTATCTTAATAATATTCAAAAGATCACAGCTGAAAAAGTATTAAAAGATGTTAATGAAAGATTATCTAATAAAGTAGTAACCAAGATCACTTTATTAAATAATTATTGCCCAGCTGAAGAATACCATCAAAAATATTTGGAAAAAAGATAAGATGCCATTAGTTGAAACTGACTGGCTGGGAATGAATCTTAATAAAGTTAAAATTATTGATTGTTCGTGGCATATGCCCCAAACAAAAAGGGATGGTTTTACAGAATATAAAACTCAGCATATTCAAAATTCTATTTTTTTTGATTTAGATAATAACTCAAAAAAAGATTCTGAACTTCCTCATATGTTAGTTGAAATAAATGAATGGGAGAAAATAGTTTCAAAAATGGGCATTAAGAAAAATGACGAGATAGTTGTTTATGATAATTCTGATGTAATTAGTTCTTGTCGTTGCTGGTTTAATTTTATCTATTATGGGCATGATCCAAAATTAATTCATGTTTTAAATGGAGGTTTAAAAAAATGGATTAAAGAAAAAAGAGAAGTAACTAAAACAATAAATAAGATCGAAATATCAGAATACAAAGCTCATGAAAAAAAAGAATTAGTGAAAAATAAAAAATCCATTAATCAAAATTTAGAGGAGCAAAAATTCATGGTTATTGATGCCAGAAGTAGAGAGAGATTTGAAGGAAAAATTCCTGAACCAAGAAAAGGTTTGAGAAGCGGAAATATTAAAAATTCTTATTGTATACCATTCAATGAATGTCTTAATGAGGACAAAACATTTAAAGATGAAGAAAAACTTAAAGATATTTTTAAATCTTGTTTGAAAAACATTTATGAAAAAAATATAGTTTTTTCATGTGGTTCTGGAGTTACTGCGTGTGTTTTGGCACTAGCTTATTCTTTAATAAATGATAAATATCACCCTTGTATTTATGATGGTTCTTGGGCGGAATACGGCATAATTTAAAAAAACTTATGAAAAGATCAACAAAATTTATTTCAATAATATCAGTTTTTTTTCTAATCATAGCGATTGTGATTATTGGAAGAACGATGATAGGCAATCATTTTAAAAAAAAATTTAGTAAAAGACCACCACCTGGAATAATTGTCACTCAAGTTGTAAGCAAAGAATTTTCAGAAAAAATTGAAACTTTTGGAACAGCGATTTCAAAAAGATCAAAAACTTTTAAAATAAAAAAAGATGATCTTCTTGAAGATTTAAAATTAAAAGATTTCGTTAAAAAAGGCGAGATTTTAATCAAATTAAAGAGTGGAAATATTTTAGCTCCATTTAGTGGAGTGCTTGGATACACAGGTCTTACTGAAGATATTCTTGTTTCAAATAACATTTTTATTATTACATTAGACGATAACTCAACTATATATTCAGATATTAAAATTCCCGAAAATTATTCTGCATCAATTAAAAAAGGATTACCAGTAGAGGTCAAACTATCAAGTTATAAAAATAAGATTTTTGAGGGTGAAGTAGATTTTGTTTCAAGTAGAATTAATGCTGATACTAGAAGTTTATTATCAAGAATAAAAATTGAAAATAATAATTTAGAACTAATCTCAGGATCTTTGCTTGAAGTTGGTGTTAAGTTTGATTTGAGAAACTCCTTAAGTGTTCCAGATACTAGCATAATGATAGAAGGAGATAAGTCTTATGTTTATAAGATAAATGAAAAAAATATTGCTAATAAAACAGAAGTGAATACTGGTCTCAGGGGTAATAAAAATGTTGAAATTATATCTGGTTTAAGTGAGGGAGATATTATTGTAGCTGAAGGCTTAAAAAAAGTCAGACCCCGAGGAAAAATAAAACCTATAAATAAATAAATGTTTATTACAGAATTAAGCATAAAAAGACCTACAGTATCTTGGGTAATGTCTCTAATATTAATTATTTTTGGTTTATTTGTTTTTTGGAAACTGCCAGTTAGAGAATTACCAAATGGAATTCAGCCTCCTGTAGTTCAAATCCAAGTAGATTATAAATCTGCTGCTGCCTCTATTGTAGATCAAGAAGTTACTCAAGTAGTAGAAGATGTTGTTGGTGGGGCTGAAGGAATAAAGAATATTGACTCTAAATCTGAAAATGGCAGAAGTACTATTAATGTTGAATTTGATACTAGTATTGATTTAGATAATGCTGCTAACGATATAAGAGAAAGAGTTGCAAGAGTTGTTGATAACTTGCCTTCTGAGTCTGATCCTCCTCAAATACTTAAAAGAGCTGCAGGATTTACCACAACTATGTGGCTTTCATTATCTTCTTCAACCTGGAGTGATTTGGAATTAGGAGACTATGCTGAAAGGTTTTTAATTGACCAGTTTTCAAGTGTAAAAAATGTAGGAAGAATAAGGGTAGGTGGATTAAGAGAATTAAGTATTAGAGTTTGGATTGATCCTATTAAACTTGCAGCTAATAACTTAACTATTCAAGAGGTAGAGATCGCTTTACGAGAAGAAAATATAAGACTGCCTGCTGGTACTCTAGAAGCAGATAATATTGACCTCACGCTTAATTTAGATAAATCATATAATGATATCGAAACAATTAAACAACTACCGATAAAAAAAACAGGTAATAAAATTATTTTACTATCTGATATTTCTAATATTGAATTTGGTCCTGTTTCAGAAAAAACACTTTTTAAAGCTCAAACAAAAGATCAGCTTAATCTAAAAACTGTAGGGATTGGAATTTATGCTAGAAGTGGTGCTTCAACAGTAGAATTATCTGATGATATTAAAAAGAAAATTAAAGAAGTAAAGAAATCTTTACCTGAAAGTTTAGATTTAAGAGTTGCATTTAATAGAGCAAATTATGTGGAAGCAGCTATTGAGGAGGTCTATAAAACTTTATTAATTGCATTTGTTTTGGTGGTCATAATAATTTATTTATTCTTAGGTAACTTAAAGGCTGTAATTGTCCCAGCAGTTGCTTTACCTGTAAGTTTAATAGCTTCCTTTCTTGGATTATATATTTTTGGTCTTTCTATAAATATATTTGTGCTTTTAAGTTTTATTTTGGCTATTGGCATAATTACAGATGACTCTGTCATTATGACTGATGCCATTTATAGAAGAATTGAAAATGGAGAAACACCATTAGTTGCTGCTTACAAGGGATCTAAACAAATTTCTTTTGCTATAATTGCTACAACATTAATTTTGGTAGCAGTCTTTTTACCACTAATTTTTATAGAAGGAATTTCTGGCACTTTATTCAAGGAAACTGCAATAGCCTTATCTTTCTCAATAGTTGTCTCATCATTTGTAGCTCTGACGTTATCTCCTATGCTTGCAAGCAAGTTTCTTCGAAAAAAAACATCAAAAAAAACCTTTATTTTAAGATTTGAAAAAATTTTTTTGAGTTTTGCTAATTTTTATAAAGAAACACTTGGAACTATAATCAATAAAACCAGATCTGTAGGTATCTTTATTATTTTTATAGTAATTAGTTCAATTCTTTTATTTAGTTTTGCAAAAAAAGAACTACTACCAATGGAAGATAGAGGTGCATATTTGATCATTGGATCAACAGATGAAGGTAGTTCTTTCGAATATACTCAAGAACAAGCCCAAAAGGTTGAGGCTAGATTAATTCCTCTGTTACAAGCAGAAGATAGCCCCTACTCTAGATTCATAATGAGAGTTCCTGGGTTTGGAAGTTCAGCCAATTCATTTAATAGTTTTATAATAATTGCTCTTCTTGATGATTGGAAAAATCGAAAAAAAGGGCAACAAGTAGTTTTAAGAGAGGCAATTGGAAAAATTGTTTCTTTGCCTCAAGCCTTAGCTTTTCCAATATCTCCACAATCTATAAGAGTCTCAAGTTATAATAAACCATTACAAATGGTGATTTATGGTAGTACCTACGAAGAACTTGAAGAAATTCAAAAAAAGGTAATTAGAAAAATTAGATCAAACAAAAATTTATCTAGGATCGATTCTGACTACAATAGAAATAAACCTGAAGTAAAATTAATCATTAACAAAAATAAAGCGAAAGATCTTGGGGTCTCAACTAAAGCAATAGGAGAAACGCTTGAGACACTTTATGGGGGTAAACGAATTACTACTTTTAATAAATTAGGTAAAGAATATCCAATAATTGTTCAACAATATTTATCTGATAGAAGAAATAAAGATGGAATATCTAAAATATTTGTAAGATCAGAAACTAATGGAAAACTGATATCCTTAGCAAATCTTGTCAATTTTAAAGAAGAAGGTTCAGCAAAAGAACTTGCAAGATATAACCGACAAAGAGCTGTAACTATTTCAGCAAATATAAATGAAGGTTATACTTTAACTGAAGCAATAAAATTTCTTGAAAATGTAATGTCAGATTTAGCCCCAGAAAATCAGATTACTTGGAAAGGAAAATCTGAAGAAATTAAGGAAACAAGTAATGAATTATTTATAATTTTTGCATTGGCTTTGTTAACTGCATATTTGGTGATGGCAGCTACATTCAATTCATTTATTCATCCATTTGTAATTATTTTAACTGTCCCACTAGCTATTTTTGGTGGTTTAGTATTTGTTTTATTTCTGAATAGTTCAGTAAATATTTTTTCACAGATTGCTCTGATTATTCTTATAGGTATATCTACAAAAAATAGTATTTTAATAGTAGATTATGCTAATCAAATTAGAACTACTGGAAAAAATATTGAGTCTGCAGTCAAAGAAGCTTGTGCAGTTAGATTTAGGCCAATCATTATGACATCTTTGAGTACTATGATTGCTATGATGCCTTTAATCATTGGAAATATTGGCCCTGGAGCTGGTGAAGGTTCAAGATTAGCAGTAGGCTCTACTATTTTGGGAGGTATGATCATTTCAACTTTCTTTACCTTATATGTTACTCCATCAATGTATTTGGCTTTTGCAAAAAATACTAAAAGGATAGATGAGGTAGATTTAGAACTTAAGAAAGAACTGTCTAAAAAATAATATATTTATTTTTATTTAAAGAATTTTTACACTTTACTAATTGTTTTTTATAAATTTCAGATTGCTTTTTAACTTTATTAGCTAAACCAATTACTTTTTTATTTTTTTTATAATATTTAAAGTTTCCCCATCCTTCATGATAAGCAATATATTGCTTGAAGGCATCTTTTTTTGAAATGTTTAAAATAGATTCTGTTTTATTTGTGTACCATCCAATAAAATCGACACTATCCTTAAATCTTACTCTGGTTGCTAGATTGTTTCCTGTTTCTTTTTTATATTGTTCCCAAGTTCCTTTAACAGCTTGTGAATAACCAAATGAACTTGAAGGTCTTTTGTAAGGTATAACTTTAAAAATTTTTTGTCTTGCAGGCTTTGCTAACCAGTCAAAATCAGACTCCATCTTAATTATTGCTAATTGGATGTAGATAGGAGTGCCCCATTTTTTTTCAACATTTTTCGTATGTTTATACCACAAGTATCTTTGATCAAAAATTGAGCAGCTGTTAGCTGTATTGTTTGGAATTGAAGAGCATGCTGTTAATAAAAAAAATATTAAAAGTAATAATTTATTTTTTAAATAACCCATATTTATTTATAAGATTCTTGAAAAAAATTACAACAAAGACACCTAACAAATTACCAATCAAGTCAGACCATTGAAAACTTCTTTGTGGTATAAACAAATGGCAAATTTCAAGCAATATTGCTAATAAGATTAAATAGATAATTAAATATTTTATTTGTTTATCTTTTAAAAAAGTCAAATAACCAAAAATTGAAACTATAACAAATGCGTACAAATGATTCGAAGAAATCTCAGCAAAGTCTGTTGTAATTTGAGGTTGAATGCTACAATCATCCAAAAAAATACAACCAAAAATACTCCCTGGAAAAAGATATAAAATAATTAATGAAATATTTATACTATAAAAGATTATCTTATAATTAGAAAAAAATTTCATAATTGAATTATATAGTTTTATTTACAAATATATTTTAAAAATAACAATATGAGTTTTTTAATATTAGTAAGACATGGTCAGAGTATTTGGAATCTTGAAAAAAGATTCACTGGCTGGGTTGATGTAGACCTCACAGATCAAGGAAAACAAGAAGCTGAGAAAGCTGGCTTACTAATTAAAAAAAAACAAATTAATATAGATTTTTACTATTCATCTCTTCAACTAAGAGCAAATAAAACCTTAGAAATAATACAGACAGTTTTGAAAGATAATAAAAGTTTTACTAAAGCTTGGGAACTTAATGAAAGACATTATGGTGCTCTTACAGGTCTTAACAAAATTGAAATGGGTAAGAAAATTGGTGAAAATAAAGTCCTTGAATTCAGGAGATCTTGGGACATTAAGCCAGATCCACTGAGTAAGGAAAGTCCTTATCATCCAATAAATATTGAAACATACAGTGAAATATCTCAAAATATAATTCCAGATACTGAGTCTCTGAAAGATACTTATGAAAGAGTTTTAAAATATTATCAAAATGTGATTAAAAAAAAATTAATTGACAAAAATATTTTAATTTCAGCTCATGGAAATTCTATCAGGGCGTTATGTAAATATTTATTCAAATTGGATAACAATCAAATATCAAGTTTGGAAATACCTACTGGAAATCCTTTGATAATTGAAATAAACAAAGAAGAACAAATATTTTCTTGTGAGTATCTCGATAAAGAACGAGCTAGAGATCTTTTAGTTTTTTAAATGTTTCTAAGTTAGTCAAATGGTAAAATTTATTTATACTTTCGAATCCATTTAATATATTTTTTTCTAATAATTTATCCCAAATTTCTGAAATTGAAAAATTTATTATTTCGTAATTTTTAAAAAGATCTTTATTTAAAATTTGACAACCAATATAAATGAAATTTTTGTTATCATTTTTTTTTAATAAACTATTTTTCAATTCAAAGTCACCTGTTAAGTTATTGTCAAAACTCAACTTTTTATTAACTACCAAAAGCAAATTATTTAATTGATTTTCAAAATAAAATTTTTTCATCTTATCAATTTCTTCAATATATATTTCATTCCATAATGTATCTGGGTTAAAAACAAAAAAATTTTCATCTTCAGAATGTTTAATCATATTTAATATTCCACCACCAGTATCTAAAATCTTTGATCCATCCTCAACTATATCAATATCAATTTTAAAATTTTTTTTATTTACAAAATCAAAAATTTGATCACTTAAGTGAAAAGTGTTCAGCATGACTCTTTTAACTCCTGTTTTAATAATAGTATTAATACAATTTTCTAAAATAGTTATGTTATTCAACTTAAGTAGAGGTTTTGGAGTATCTAAAGTTAATGGATTTAATCTCTTACCTAAGCCTGCACATAATATTAATGCTGTATTAATTTTCATTTAATTTTTTTTCAAAATTTTCATTAATCAAGTTTTTTAGTTCATTAAATATTTTATTTTTGTTTATTCTTATAGCTATTAGGTCCCATGCATGTGGTATTAATTTAAGATATTTTTTTTTACGGTCTCTCATTGCAAGACGTGTAAATATTCCAATTATTTTAAGATTTCTTAAAATTGATAATATTTCAAAATCATTTTTGAATTTCTGTTTTTCTAATTTTAAGTGATTTTTAATATAATAGTTATAAATTTTTTGTTTTAATGAAATAGAAGTTCTAAACCTAACATCGTCTATAAGGGATGCTAAATCATATGCTTTGTTCCCAATTAAAGCATCCTGACTGTCAATTACACCTATTTGCTTTTCTACTAACATTAAATTTGAAACATGAAAATCTCTATGCACAAATACATTATTTTTTAATTTTAAATTTGAAGCTAACTTTTTAATTATTTTTTTAAACTTTCTTGTAAATTCTCCTTTAGTATTTTTTGGTAAATTTTTTTTAACATACCACTCACAAAATAAATTTGCTTCCTCAATTAATATGTTATTTGTATATTTAGGAATTTTATATTTTTTATTTTTAAAATTTTTAATACTTTTTGTTTTGATAGATTGTATTTGATTTAATGTATTAATTACCTTTTTAAAATAAATAAATTTATTATTATCTCTTTTTTTATTCAAAATTTTAAAAACTGTTTGATTACCAAAATCTTGGATTTCAATATAATTTTGATTATACTTTTCATTATATAAAAATGGAGCTAAAATTTTATTTTTGTTTAACTCTTTATTTATTGCATCATATACAAGAAGATTCTTAAACCTATCTTTTTTACAAAAAACTATTATTGAGGAGTAATCTTTATTTTTTTTTCTATAAAATTTTCTTAAAGAGGCGTCACCTTTTATTTCTTTTAAATTTTTCATCTAAGAAACTAAAGGTTTATACCTTTAATTTGTAAAGATCTTTTTTGATGATTTTCTTCATATTTAAAAATTAATTCTATCAAATTATCTGGTCTTTTCTCAATAATCTCTGGCCATTCGATTAATGTAATTACTTTTGAGTTATTCTCAAACAGATCCAAATTCTTGGCTTCTTCAGCGGATTTTAGTCTAAATAAATCATAATGATTTATTTTTACATCATTAATTTTATATTCGTTGAGTAAATTAAATGTGGGACTAGTGACTTCAGTTATTCCTAATTTGCTCTCCTTTTGGAATTTATTGATTAGATATCTTATGAATGTTGTTTTACCTACCCCAATTTCTCCATATAAAAAAACTATATCACCTGGCTTAATTTTTTTAAAAAATCTAGCAGCTAATTTCTCTGTTTTTTCTTCTGAAGATAAATCTATTTTCTCACTGCTAATAGCGATATGCATTAGGTTTAAATGGACCCTCTACTCCTACACTTATATAGTCAGCTTGGTCTTTAGATAGTTTAGTTAGTTTTGCTCCCACTTTTTTTAAGTGTAAAGTTGCTACTTTTTCATCAAGATGTTTTGGCAAAACATAAACTCTATTTTCATAATTTTTGTGATTATTCCAAAGTTCTATTTGAGCTATTACCTGATTTGTAAAAGATGCACTCATTACGAAACTAGGGTGTCCAGTTGCACATCCTAGATTGACTAATCTTCCTTCTGCTAAAAGAATTATTCTTTTTTTACTAGGTAGCTCTATCTCATGAACTTGGGGTTTTACCTCTGTCCACTTATAATTTTTTAGAGCTTCTACTTGAATTTCATTATCAAAGTGGCCAATATTACATAATATAGCTCTATCCTTCATATCTCTCATATGATCTGCTGTTACAATATCTTTATTACCTGTTGCAGTTACAACAATATCAGCTTTACTAATTGCTTCTTCCATTAAAACTACTTCATAGCCTTCCATGGCTGCTTGCAACGCACATATAGGATCTGCCTCAGTAACTAAAACTCTAGCTCCACTTTGTCTTAAAGATGCAGCACTTCCTTTTCCTACATCACCAAATCCAGCTACAATAGCAATTTTGCCTGACATCATTACATCAGTCGCTCTTCGAATTCCGTCAACTAAACTTTCCCTACAACCATATAAGTTATCAAATTTAGATTTAGTTACAGAGTCATTTACATTGATTGCTGGAACTAAAAGAGATTTATCTTTCTCCATTTTGTTAAGTGCTTTAATTCCAGTAGTTGTTTCTTCTGAAACTCCTTTTACATTCTTTAATAATTCCTTATACTCATTATGCATTATGGCAGTAAGATCTCCTCCATCATCTAAAAGCATATTTGGTTTCCATTCTTTATTACCTGAAATGGTTTGTTTAATGCACCAAAGGTATTCCTCTTCAGTTTCACCTTTCCATGCATATACTGGAATACCTGCTTTTGCTATTGCTGCTGCAGCATGATCTTGAGTAGAAAAAATATTACAAGATGACCATCTAACTTCAGCTCCTAAATTTACTAGTGTTTCAATTAAAACTGCAGTTTGGATTGTCATATGCAAACATCCTATAATTTTTGCTCCTTTTAACGGTGATTTACCAGAATATTCTTCTCTCAACGCCATTAATCCGGGCATTTCACTTTCAGCAATTGAAATTTCTTTTCTGCCAAATTCTGCTTCTGATATATCTTTTACTTTGAAATCTTCCATGGAGCGTCTTCTAGCAATAAAGTATTAATTAATCAATAGAACTCTTTATACCTTAGGAAATATAATTTCCATACTTGCACCCTTTTGATCTTTTCTATTGGTAGCTTTGATTGAAGCATTGTGTAATTCAACCAAGTTTTTAACTATGTTCAATCCTAGACCAGAATGTTCTCCAAATTTATCTGGTCTATTGCTGTAAAATCTTCTAAATATTTTACTAGTATCTTTTTCTTTAAAGCCTTCACCTTGGTCCAATACATTAATGATCACTTTATCTTCATCCGTTTTTGCAATTTTTACAGTCACGTTTTTATTATCATCACTGAATGAAATTGCATTTTCCAGTAGATTGGCCACTATTTGTTCAACACGATTTTCAATTCCATTAATAAAATACTTATTTTTTTTATCGTTTTCATAAGAAATATTGATACCTCTTTTAAGTTTATAGATATTATTAAAGTCATCCACGACAGATTTTATAATTGGTTCAATGTCTATTTTTTTAATTTTTTCTTTACTTAGTGCTACCTCATCTTTTAACATTTGAGAATAATCTGTAATTAATCTTTCTATTCTTTGTACATCGTGGCTTAAAATATCTATTAGTTTAATTCTTTGATTTACATCGTTAGTATCATGTAAAATTTCAGAAGCACTTTTTAAAGATGCTAGAGGATTTCTTATTTCATGAACAAGGTCAGTTGAAAAATTTTCTGCCTGTGAAATCCTTTTTTGTAATTCTAATGTCATATCATCTAAAGAATTTGATAATAGTCCTAACTCATCATTTCTAAGTTTTAATGTATCAATATTGGTTGTTTTAGGATTTTTATTTTTAATAGTTTTTGTATAACTTACTAAATTTTTAATTGGTTTAAGAAAATATCTATTTAAAACAAATGAAAAAATTAATATTACTAAACCAACCGCAATAGCTGTTCTAAGTATAAAACTTTCTCTTTCCTCTATTGCCGCCTTAATATCATTAGCATTCTCAGTAATTGCCAAAAAACCAATATTTTGACTTTTTTTCATTACATTTTTAATCGTTATTAAATTAAACTTATTAAATTCCTCTTGAGTGAAGGTAAAATGAGTACCAAAATTTTTTGATCCAGCATAATTAAATAATATATCTTTTAAAGAAACACTATTCTCAGTTCCTATATCAATATTTTTTTTTTCAGTAATTTCCTCAGTCTTCTTTTGATTGAGTATTTCTAATTCAATTTTATCTAATCTTTTTTGAAACGATCTTGGGTCTAAATCTAAAGTATCAGTATCACCAACTAAATTTAGTTCTTTGTCGAAAAATATTACTCTATCAAGACTTTGAAAAAGAAATCTTGTTGAAAATAAAAATTTTCTAACATCCTCCTCAACAAATTCAACATCTAGTCTTATTAAATTATCAATTGTATTGTTAATTACCTCTATATGGTTAGATGATTTTTTTTTAATCAATTTTGGTTGTACATTTTTAATATAGACAAATGTAAACAAACCTATAATCGTAAAAAAAATAAAATTAATAAATAAGAATTTTTTTAATATAGATAAATTTTTAAGAAGATTGCTGAGCATTAGCTAACATTCCACCTATATCCACTTCCATATCTTGTTTCTATAGCTGAAAATTCAGGATCAACTTTTTTAAATTTTTTTCTTATTCTTTTAACATGACTGTCAATAGTTCTATCTTCTATATCCGTATCCTCCCTATAAGCTATATCCATTAATTGTGCTCTTTCTTTGATAATTCCTGGTCTTTTTGCTAATTCCTTCACTAATAAAAATTCTGTCGTAGTTAACTTATCAGGAAGTTGTTTTCCATCCCACTCACATTCTAATTGTGATGGATCGAGCTTCAATTTTCCATGAGAAATTATACTTTTATTTTCTTCTATTGAGTCTTTCGTATCTTTTTTTCTAAGCTGAACTCTTATTCTTTCAATTAATACTTTAATAGAGAAACCCCCAGACTTTTTTACAAAATCATCTGCACCTAATTTTAAACCAAGCAGTTCATCTATTTCATCATCTTTAGAAGTTAAGAATATAACTGGTAAGGAAGTTTTTTTTCTTAATTTTTTTAATAACTCTTCACCATCCATTTTTGGCATCTTTATATCTATTATTGCTAAATCTGGTGGTGTTCTAGTTAATCCTATTAAAGCACTTTCTCCATCTATGTAGGTTTGTACCTTAAAACCTTCTTTCTCTAAAGCTATACTTAAACTTGTAAGTATGTTTCTATCATCATCTATTAAAGCTATTGTTTGTTTGTCCATACTATACTTATAAAAATACTAAATTGTTCTAATTTGGGCAATCAAATTAAAATTAGTGAAGTGAACCCCAGTTATCACCAATATTTAAGTCTACAGTTAATGGAATAGAGAATGAATGTTGGTCACTATTTACTACACTTGTCATTTCATCAGTTATTATTTTTCTTATTTTTTCAGCCCCCGATTTTGGTGTTTCAAAAATCAATTCATCATGTATTTGTAAAAGCATCTTGGTATCTTGATTTTTTTGCTCGTTTAATCTTTTTTCTAATCTTATCATTGCTAATCTCATTATTTCAGAAGCTGAACCCTGGATTGGTGCATTAATAGCAGCTCGCTCTTGAAAATTTCTTACATTATAATTTTTATCATTAATATTTATAAAATGTGATCTTCTTCCAAAGATATTATTTACATAACCATTTTTTCTACAAAATTTGATAGTTTGATCCATATAAACTTTAATTTCGGGAAATTTGGCGAAATATGAACTTAAAAATTCTTCAGCTTCATAATTAGACACATTTATTTGTTTAGCTAAACCATATTGAGATATTCCATAAATAATACCAAAATTTATTGCTTTTGCTTTTCTTCTTTGATCTTGATCTACTTTTTTAATTTCTGTATTAAATATTTGACTGGCAGTTAAAGAATGAATGTCTTCATTATTTTTAAATGCTTTTTTGAGTTCTTTTACATCAGCTAAATCTGCTAAAATTCTCATTTCAATTTGATTATAATCTGCAGAAATTAAAACATTATCTTTTTCTGCAATAAAAGATTTTCTTATATCTCTGCCATCTTCACTTTTAATTGGAATATTTTGTAAATTAGGATCACTTGATGCTAATCTACCAGTAGTGGTAGCAGCAAGTAAAAATGAGGTATGAACCCTATTTGTCAAAGGGTTTATATGCTCAGGAAGTGAGTCTGAATAAGTATTTTTTAATTTAGAAACTTGCCTCCAATCTAAAACTAACTGAGGAAATTGATGTCCTTTAAATGCAAGATCTTCTAACACCGATGCGCTTGTAGCAAAACTACCTTTTTTTGTCTTTTTTAAATCTGCTATTTTTAGTTCATTATATAAAATTTCTCCAAGTTGTTTTGGAGAAGCAATATTAAATTCTTTTTTTGATATTTTAAAAACATTTTTTTGAATTTTCTCTATTTTTTTTTCAAATTTAGATGATAAAGTTTTCAAAAACTTATTATCAACTTTAATACCTTCTATTTCCATAAAAGCTAAAATTTTTATCATTGGTTTTTCAAAAAGTTCATAAATATTTACCATTTTCTCATCTTTAAGACTTTTATGAAATTTTTTGTATAATCTAAAAGTTATATCAGCATCTTCAGCAGCATAATCTTTCGCTTTTTCTAAATCGACGTCCTTGAAATTAATTTCTTTTTTTCCAGTTCCAACTAAATCTTTAAAGGCAATTGTTTTATGATTTAAGTGAATTTCTGATAATGAATCCATATTATGTCTATTTTTTCCAGCATCTAAAACATAAGACATTAGCATTGTATCTTCCATGGTAGAAATAGTGATTCCATGTTTAAATAAAACAATAAAATCAAATTTAATATTTTGACCAATTTTTTTTATACTAGAGTCTTCTAGTAAAGGTTTTAATTTTTTTAAAACTAATTGTTTATCTAAATTATTTTGTGACTTATGACCTAATGGTATGTAACATGCTTTACCAATTTTAGAGCTTAAAGAAACTCCAATTAAATCAGCCTGGTGTGGATCTAGAGAACTTGTTTCCGTATCAACAGCAACCTCTCCAACTTCTTCAGCATCATGAATCCAATTATCAATTTCCTTAAGATCTTTGATCAGGTAATAATTTTTTTTATTAATAGAATTCTGAATTTTTTTGGAAACAGTTTCATTTTTAACACCTTCTAAATCTGGTTCTCCATATGTTGATATTGCCGAGCTAAGCAGTCTATTAAACTCCATTTCTCTCAAAAATTTATAAAGTTTATCTTTGTCTATTTCTTTTAATTTGAATTCAGATAGGCTTCTGCTAACTGGAGCATCATGTTTCAATGTCACCAATTGTTTACTAATTAAAGCTTTGTCTTTATTTTCAATTAATGTTTCTCTTCTTTTATTCTGCTTAATTTCATGAGCAGATTTTAAAAGTTTTTCTAAATTGCCATACTTATTAATTAATTCTGCTGCTGTTTTCACTCCTATCCCCGGAACACCTGGAACATTATCACTGCTATCTCCAGCTAAAGCTTGAACATCAATTACTTTACTTGGATCAACACCAAATTTACTTCGAACATCTTCTTCAGAAATAAATTTATTCTTCATTGGATCAAAAATTCGAACCTTATTTTTAAATAACTGCATTAAATCTTTATCAGAAGAAACAATTGTAACTTTTGCTCCTTTTTTCAAGATTTGGTCTACATATGTTGCTATTAAGTCATCAGCTTCATAATTAACAAGATCAACTGAAGGTAAGTTAAAAGCTAATACAGATTTTCTTATATATTCAAACTGAGGAGCTAAATCATCTGGTGCTTCTGAACGATTAGCTTTGTATTCACTATAAATTTCATTTCTGAAAGTTTTTCTAGCAGAATCAAAAATTACTGCAAAATGAGTCGGTTTATGTTTATTTTCATTTGATTTTGAGTCTTCAAGAAGTTTGAATAACATACTACAAAAGCCGCTAACCGCTCCTGTTGGTAATCCATCACTCTTTCTTGTTAAAGGAGGTAATGCATAATAAGCTCTAAATATATATCCTGATCCATCAATAAGATAAAAATGATCTGTTTTTTGAATTTTACTCATTAAAAATTAATATAGATTATAGATGGAAATAAGAGTATTATTTTTTATGGAACTTATAAAGCAAAATACTCAATCACAAATAATTAAATCACTACTTGTTATTTTTTTTGGGTCAATAATTCTAGCTATTTCAGCAAAAATTAAAATTCCTTTCTACCCTGTGCCAATGACTATGCAAACATTTGTTGTATTATTTTTAGGGATTAGCTTTGGGTATAAAATAGCTATTGCTACTGTCGGTTTGTATTTAATTGAGGGCATTGCTGGGATACCTGTTTTTTCTAACTCTCCTGAAAGAGGAGTGGGTTTAATTTACTTTACTGGTCCAACTATGGGTTATTTAATAGGATTTATGTCTGCGTGTTTTTTAGCGTCTTTTATAACAACCAAAGATAATTATTTCATGATTTTATCTAAATTAATTTTATCAGTCTCAACAATATATATCTTGGGTGTTGTTTGGTTGGGAATACTTATTGGATGGGATAAGCCACTGGTACAATTAGGTGTTACACCATTTTTATTAGCTGAGTTTACAAAGATAGCACTTTTAACTGTTTTAGCTAAAAAACTTTTAAAATTAAGAAAATTTATTTAGGAGATCTTTTTGAGAGAATTCTTTGTAGGGTTCTTCTATGCATCTTAAGTCTTCTTGCTGTCTCAGATACATTCCGGTTACATAGCTCAAATACTCTATGAATATGTTCCCACTTAACTCTATCTGCTGACATTGGATTTTCAGGTGGAGCAGCTTTTTTTGATGGATCAGCTAATAAAGCTTTTTCTACATCCTCAGCATCTGCTGGCTTAGCTAGATAATCAATAGCACCCTCTTTAATAGCAGCAACTGCTGTAGGTATGTTTCCATAACCAGTTAACATGATAATTCTGCTATCTGAATTAGATGTTTGTATTTCTTTGACAACTTCTAATCCATTACCATCTGCCAATCTTAAATCAACTACAGCAAAACCGGGTTTCTTAGCTTTAACGGAATCTATCCCTTTTTGTACACCCTCTGCTTGAATGACCTCAAAACCCTTCTTTTCCATAGCCCTAGCTAATCTTTCCCTAAAAGGGTTGTCGTCATCGACTATTAACAATGATTTATTCTCAAAATCAGCTAAATTTTGAAGTGGTGCTTCATTTTTCATAACACATATATGGATACTTTTTTCCACAATTCAATAGGAAATTATTTGCTTTACATTAAGCAACTATTCAATTAATTGCTGCAAATACTAAAGTTTTTTAAATATTTAAAAGACTTTTTTTTGTTAAATTTTTTTGGGGGGCATTTTTAATGCAAAAATTTAAATCAGTTGAGGAATTAGTAAATCAACTGAGACCTGATAAGCCAGTTTATTGTATCAGAAAGAATTCTATTCTTTCTGCCTCAAATTACTTTCAAAAAAAATTTCCAGGAAAAATTTTATATGCAGTGAAAACTAATCCTCATGAGGAAGTTATTAAAACTCTAATAAAAAGTGGAATAGACCAATTTGATGTAGCCTCTATAGCAGAAATAAAGGCAGTCAGAAAATTTAGCCAAACTGCTAAATGTTCTTATATGCACACAGTTAAGAGTAGAGAAAGTATTAAAGAGGCTTATTTAAAGTATGGTATTAAAACATTTGCTTTAGATACAAAAGATGAATTAATAAAAATTATTGAAAGTACTAATAATGCTAAAGATCTTGAATTATTTGTAAGAGTTGCAGTATCAAATGAACATGCTGAAATAGATTTATCTAAAAAATTTGGTGCTTTAAGTTCTGAAGCTTCAGGATTGTTAAGATTAGTTAAACAAAATTCAAATAAAATTGGATTAAGTTTTCATGTTGGGTCACAATGTATGCATCCAATCTCTTATACTAAAGGTATTGCTGAAATAGGAAATATAATTAAGAAAACAAAAATTATACCTAATTATATTAATGTAGGTGGAGGTTTCCCAACAATATATCCAGATTTAATTCCTCAATCTCTAGATAATTACTTAGAAGAAATTAAAAGAAGTTTAGATAATTTGAAATTAGATAACATGCCAGAAATTATTTGTGAGCCTGGAAGAGCTTTGGTTGCTGAAAGTGGTTCAACTATAGTAAGAGTTGACCTTAAAAAAAAACATAAGCTTTATATAAATGATGGAACCTATGGAACACTTTTTGATGCAGGTACTCCAAATATAGTTTTCCCATCTAAAATGATAAAAGATAATTCTAATAAAATTATTTCAAAAAAATTAACTGCTTTTGATTTTTATGGTCCAACTTGTGATAGCATGGATTATATGAAAGGTCCTTTCCTTCTTCCAAATAACATTAAGGAAAATGATTATATAGAATTAGGTCAATTAGGTGCTTATGGTTTAACCTTTAGAACTCAATTTAATGGATTCTTTTCAGATGAAATTTATGAAGTTGAAGACAAACCAATAATGACTCTTTATGATAAAGAGATTAATAAAGCAACATTGGTTGCTTAATGTCAGAGAATAAAAGCTTAGGTCATAATAGTAAGAAAGATTTTTTAAAAAATCCTGTAGAGCATATAGATATTACATCTTTCGATGCCAGAAAGATTATTTCATCTATGGAAAAAATGTCATTTGTATCTAGAGAAACTGCTAATGCAGCAAATTTATATAATGAAATGTTGAAAGATAAAGAGTGTACGATATTTTTAACTTTGGCTGGCTCTACTTCTGCAGCTGGATGTATGAACATCTATAAAGATCTGGTAAAATACAATATGGTAGATGCTATTGTTGCGACTGGAGCATCAATAATAGATATGGATTTTTTTGAAGCTTTGGGTTTCAAGCATTATCGAGGATCCCAATTTCAAGATGATACTGAGCTAAGAAAAAACTACATTGATAGAATTTATGACACTTATATAGACGAAGAAGAGTTACAAATTTGTGATAAAAAAATTTCTGAGATAGCAGATAATTTGGAGCCTAGAAGTTATACTTCAAGGGAATTTATACATGAAATGGGTAAGTATTTAAAAAAAAACTCTGTTAAAAAAGACTCTTTAATTGAAACAGCATATGACAATAATGTTCCAATATTTTGCCCTGCTTTCACTGACTCTAGTGCAGGTTTTGGATTAGTAATTCATCAAGAAAAAAATCCAAAAAAACATATGACAATTGACTCGATAAGAGAATTCAGAGAGTTAACTGAAATTAAAATCCAATCAAAAGGTTCTGGTTTATTTATGATTGGTGGAGGGGTGCCAAAAAATTTTATTCAAGATACTGTGATATGTGCTGAACTTTTAGGAAAAGAAGTTGCTATGCATAAATATGCTGTACAAATTACTGTAGCTGATTCTAGAGATGGAGCTTGTAGTAGTTCAACTTTAAAAGAGGCTAGTTCTTGGGGTAAAGTTGATGTAACTAAAGAACAAATGGTTTTTGCAGAAGCTACAAGTGTACTTCCATTAATTGCTAGTGATGCCTATCATAAAGCTGAGTGGAAAAATAGAGAAAGAAAAAACTTCTCAAAAATATTTGGATAATAACTTGAAATATTTATCAAATAAAAATGGTTTTTTAGGAGTTGATAATAAGTTCAATTTTCGAGAACGAGTTGTGATAGTCCCTTTTGGTCTAGAAAAAACTGTAAGCTATGGTGGAGGCACAAAAAATGGTCCAAAAGAAATAATTAAAGCCTCTCATCAAGTAGAATTATATGATGAAGAATTGAATTGCGAACCTTATAAAAAGATAGGAATTAAAACATTAAAACCTTTTAAAATTGATAGAAATATAAATAAAGCTCTAAAAAAAATGGCCAGTTTAAATAAAGAAATCTTAAATAAAAAACTTTTTCCTATGACTTTTGGAGGTGAACATTCAATTACACCTGGATGTATTGAGCCATTTGTAAAAAAATATAAGAAAATTTGTATTTTACATTTCGATGCTCATGCAGATTTAAGAGATAGCTATAATGGGAATAAATTTTCCCATGCCTCAGCAATCAGAAGATGTTTGGACTATAAGAATGTTTCTGTTATCTCATTTGGAATTAGAAATATTTCTCAAAGTGAAATCCCATTTTTGAAAAAAAATAAATCAAGAATAAATTTATTTTGGGCTAAAGATAAAGCAAATTGGAGTCTGCAAAAATTCAAAAAATTAATAAAGAATAAAACTGTTTATCTAACTTTTGATGTCGATGGTTTTGACTCAAGTATTATGCCTGCTACTGGCACACCAGAGCCAGGTGGATTGTTTTGGGATGAAACTTTAGATATAATAAGAATAGCTGCTAAAAATTCCAACATAGTTGGAGCAGATATAAATGAACTTGCACCAATAAAAGGTTTCAACTCTTATAATTTTTTAGTAGCAAAGCTAGCATATAAAATATTAACTTATAAATATTTATACTAAATCTATACAGGCTTAAATGTTTTTAAGAGAAATCTGAATGGAATTAGCATTGTTAATGCTACTAAAATCTTGACTGCTAAATCTCCAAATGCAAGTGTAACCCAAGGTATTCCTGTTGCATAAAAGGATATTGAGAAAAATAGAAAAGTATCAACTGTAGATCCAATAAGTGAAGATGTTAATGGAGCAATAAACCAGTCTCTTTTTCTAAGTTTATCAAATATTTGAACATCCAACAACTGTGCCGTTAAAAATGCAGTACCTGAGCCTATGGCAATTCTTAAAGATATTAGATCTGCAAAATTTGTCGAAAACAAAAGAGTAAAACTTATTCCTATAGCAAAGCCAACATAAACAATTTTTCTAGCAGCTTTCTTACCATAGGATCTATTAGCAAGATCAGTGATTAGAAAAGCAATTGGGTAACTAAATGCACCATAAGTCAATATTTCTTCTAGACCATGATATTTAATTGGAAATTGAACTAAATAATTAGAAGCTAAAACAACAACTCCCATAAAAAATGAGAGCATCAAGAATATTTTATTCATTAGGCAGTTTTAGATTGAATAGGTTTTTTTTGAAATGGAGATTTAATTAACAAATTTTTTTTTAATTTTTTTAATCTTGGAGATAAATTTTTATTTTTAACACTCTTCAAGAACTCATCGAAACTTCCTTTTTTATCAACAGATCTTACACCAGCGTTGCTAACTGTTAGTTTTATACTTCTTTTTAAAAGCTCACTGGTAAATTTTACTTTTTTTAAATTGGGCAGGAATCTTCTTTTTGTCTTGTTATTAGCATGACTAACATTATGGCCCTTCATAGGATTTTTACCAGTTAGTTCACATTTTTTTGCCATTATAACTCGACTATATAAGGTGAGATATGGATTGCGTCAAGTTTATATGATTTAAGATTGTCTTTTTTTTCCTATAATCTCAGTAAAATTCTTGACACCATCCTTCAATAGTAATTCTTTTAACTCTTTTTTGATAATACCCACTACATTTGGACCTCTATAAACCATCCCAGTATAAAGCTGAACATAATCAGCACCTGCCAAAAATTTTTTATAAGCACTCATGCCTGAGTCTACTCCTCCCACTCCTATAATTTTAATTCTTCCTTCCAAAATATTATAAAATTTATTAATCAAACTTGTAGATTTTTCCTCAATCGGTTTACCTGATAATCCACCTTTTTGATATTTTAAAATATTGCTCAATCGATCTCTAGTCGAGTCTGAAGTATTTGAAATAATTACAGCTTCAATATTATTATCTAAAAGAACATCAGAAATTTTACTGACATCTTGATCGCTTATATCAGGTGAAACTTTCACAACAATTGGAACAGATGAGTTTAAAATTTTTTTTTCTTTATCAATTACCTTTAATAATTCATCTAATTTAAATTCATCATGAAAACTTCTTAAGTCTTCTGTATTTGGTGAGGAAATATTTATTGTAATATAATCTGCTACTTCACAAAAAGTTTTCAAACATTCAATATAATCACCATTTCGGTCCTTAGTATCTTTGTTTGGACCTATATTTACACCCAGTAAACCAATCTGCTTTTTAGATTTAATTCTATCTAAAACATTTTTTGATCCAAAATTATTAAAACCAAGTCTATTAATCAGGGCCTCATCTTCGACCAGCCTAAAAACTCTAGGTTTAGGGTTTCCATATTGCTGAAGGGGCGTAACTGTACCAACTTCAACAAAACCAAATCCAAGCTTAAATAATGAATTATATACTTCTGCATTTTTATCAAAACCTGCCGCTATTCCTATTGGATTTTCTAAATTTCTATTAAATAATTTAGTTTCAAATAAAGGATTATTCTTATCTTCATCCAGAATGTTTGGAGCAAAATTAAATTTTAAAGATTTAATAGCTAAACTGTGAGCTGTCTCAGGATCTAATTTGAAAATTAAAGATCTTAAATTTGAAAACATTATTTAATTTTATTTATTATAAGATCTTTTGTTTCTTTAACACCAAAAAAACTTATAAAAAAACCCATTCGAGGACCATTTTCGTCACCAAATACCACTTGATAAATCAACTTAAACCAATCTCTAAGATTTTCAGCATAACCATTTTCTTTACCAGTTGAGTAAATTAATGTTTGAATATCTTCAGGTGTCATTTTATCATTACAAGTTTCTAGAGTTTTGATTAGAGACTCTAGGGCTTTTTTTTCTTCTAAATTTGGAGTTTTGTATTTTTTCTTTGCTTTGATTATGTCATTAAAATATTTGATAGCATAACCCACTAGATTATCAAAAATAGGATGATCTTTTTCTGAGATATTTTCTTTATATTTTTTAACAAACTTCCATAAAAGTTCTTTATTATCTGCGTTACTAGTCTCAACAAGATTTAATAACATTGAAAAAGACATAATTATATTTTCTTGGGGAACATTACTATTGTGGACGTGCCAAGCAGGATTCATTAATAATTGTAATTCATCTTGATTTTTTGCTTTTTCAATTGAGTCTAGATATTCATCCACAGCTTTAGGAACAATTTCATTATAAAGTTTTTTAGCTCTTTTAGGATTTTGATACATGTATAATGATAAGCTTTCAGGTGAAGCATATTGAAGCCATTGATCAATTGTAATACCATTTCCTTTTGATTTTGATATTTTTTCCCCTTTTTCATCTAAGAATAACTCATATGCAAAACCAGACGGATTAGTTTTTCCAATTAGTTTGATAATTTTTGATGATAAAATTGCACTTTCTATAAGATCTTTTCCATACATTTCAAAATCAATATCTAAAGCATACCATCTCATAGCCCAGTCAACTTTCCATTGTAATTTACAATTTCCATCTAGAACACTAGACTCTAGATCTTTTCCTTTGTTATCAAAAATAATTATAGATTTTTTTTCATTTATCTCTTTTACTGGAATTTCTAATACTTGCCCTGTCTCAGGACATATGGGCAAAAAAGGGCTATAAGTTTTTTGACGTTCTTTTCCTAAAGTTGGTAATATGATATTCATTATTCCCTCATAATTTTTTAAGATAACTTCTAAAGAGGGATTAAAAAAACCTGATTTATAAAGTTTAGTTGAACTTTTAAAATTATAAATAAATTTAAAATTATTCAAAAAATCTTTTAACATTTCATTATTATGTTCACCAAAACTTTTAAATTTTTTAAAAGGGTCTGGAACTTGTGTAAGTGGTTTATGTAAATTTTCTTCTAGTAATTCTTTGTTAGGAACATTTTCGGGTACTTTTCTTAATCCATCCATATCATCTGAAAAAGTCAAAATTTCTGTTGGAAGATCTGTTAAATACTTTAAAGCGTTTACCATCATCGAAGTTCTAGCAACTTCACCAAAAGTTCCTATGTGAGGTAATCCACTTGGTCCGTAGCCAGTCTGAAGTGTGATTTTTCCTTTTTTTTCAATAATAGATTTTCTTTCTCTGAGTAACTTTTTAGCCTCAACGAATGGCCATGCACTTGTTTTTTCTAAGTTTTCTTTTTTAATCATGAATAATTCAAACAAAATCTAATATTAACGAACAACTTAATTCTTATAGAGTTGAAATTTATTTACCATAAAATAATGTTCTTTCAAAATGTCTAATTATAAAACTGTTTTTTTTACACTAGGGATACTTCAAATAATCCTAGGGATTTTTATGTTAGTCCCCATTATTGTACAACTGATCTATAGCCAGTTTGATTCGTCTTTTTTTGGAGCCTCTATCGTAACAATAGTTTTTGGTACTTTATTTTTTTTATCAAATTTGGATCATGAAAAAAAACTAAATTTACAACAAGCTTTTTTGCTCACAGCACTTTCTTGGTTAAGTATTGCAATCTTTGGGTCTCTTCCATTTGTATTTTCTAATTTAAACTTTTCATTCACTAATGCTTTTTTTGAGAGTATGTCAGGGATTACTACTACTGGCTCTACAATTATCTCAAATCTTGAAGATATGCCTAAAGGTATTTTACTATGGAGAGCAATACTTCAATGGTTAGGTGGTATTGGTATAATTGTAATGGCAATTACTTTAATGCCAATTATGAATGTTGGAGGTATGCAGCTATTTAAAATATCCAACAATGACTCATCAGAAAAAATTCTTCCAAAATCAAAAGAGATCGCACTGAGATTAATTTATATCTATTCAAGTCTAACTGCTCTTTGTGCTATTACTTATAATATTTTTGGAATGGATATTTTTGATAGTATTACTCATTCTATGACGACAATAGCAACAGGAGGTTTTTCAAATTATAATCAGTCTATTGGTTTTTTTAATAGTGTTGCAATAGAAACATGTGCAATGATTTTTATAATTTTGGGAAGTCTTCCTTTTATTGTTTATATAAAATTTTTAAATGGAAATAGATCTATCTTTACTTCTGATACTCAAATTAAAACTTTTTTAAAGGTTATATTTATATCTATTATAATTTTATCAATTTATCTATCCATTAATAATTCAAGTTCATTTAATATAAGGTCAGTCTTTTTCAATGTCATTTCAATTTTGACAGGAACTGGTTATGTAAATGCTCAATTTGATAGTTGGGGAAGTTTTCCATTAGTTTTATTTTTAGGTTTAATGTTCATAGGAGGATGCGCAGGTTCAACAACATGTGGTATTAAAATATTTCGATTTCAAATTCTTTATTCTTTTATAACAAGTCAGCTTAAAAAAATTATATATCCCAAGGGTATTTTTGTTTTGAAATATGACCAGAATCAAATTGATAATAAATTTATTGCTTCAATAATTTCATTTATATACATGTATTTAGTAATATTTTTTTTATTATCAGCTTTGTTATCTTTAACAGGGCTTGATTTTATTACAGCAATATCTGGTGCTGCTACTTCCATTTCTAATGTTGGTCCTGGGTTAGGATCTATAATTGGTCCTAATGGAAATTTTTCAACTCTACCTGATGTTTCAAAGTGGATTTTAACTATTGGTATGATCTTGGGGAGATTAGAACTTTTTGCAATATTAGTTTTATTCCTTCCATCCTTTTGGAGAAATTAAAATGATTGAAATAAAAAAACAATCTCTTTCAGAAACCTTCTCAATTTATTTTGATAAAAGAATGTTAAAAATATTGTTATTAGGTGCAATTTCTGGATTTCCTTGGGTTTTAATCGGAAGTAGTCTTAGTTTATGGTTAAAGGAAGATGGACTTAGTAGATCAACCGTAGGCTGGGCTGGACTTATATTTGCTGTTTATGCTTTTAATTATTTATGGGCACCTTTAGTTGATAGGATCCAAATACCCTTTTTAACAAAAAAAATTGGCCATAGAAGAGGGTGGATTGTGTTAATGCAATCGTTAATTTTGTTGTCTCTTTTTTTGTGGAGCATTATTAATCCAACAGAAAATTTAGCATTAGTTATTACTGTTGGACTTTTAATTGCTGTGGCATCAGCAACACAAGACATAACAGTTGACGCATTAAGAATAGAACAAATTGGAGAAAATGAAGGTGGGGCAATGGCTGCTGGTGCCGCAATGGCTGTGGTTGGGTGGTGGAGTGGATATAAACTTGGAGGTGTATTATCTCTATTTTCTGCTGAATTTTTAGAAAATGCAGGTTTTGAAAATTACTGGCAATTAACTTTTTTAATTTTAGGAATTCTAATAATTTTAATGAATATCGGACTCATGTTTATTCACGAAACAGGTCATGAAGATAGACGAATAAAACAGTTAAAAAATGACAAACTAATCTCAAGCAAATTTATAGAACAAAACATCTTTACTCTATCATTGTCTTGGGTTGCAGGTACTATTGGTGGACCTATTTCAAGTTTTTTCAAAAAAAATGGCTTTCAAATTGCTATTGGAATATTA
This sequence comes from uncultured Pelagibacteraceae bacterium, assembly GCA_902555725.1. Taxonomy (GTDB): domain Bacteria; phylum Pseudomonadota; class Alphaproteobacteria; order Pelagibacterales; family Pelagibacteraceae; genus Pelagibacter. Next base: position 45,186 of record CACDTN010000005.1, read on the forward strand.
AGTTTTGTATTTTTATTTAAAGTTGGTGAAGCTTTTTTGGGTCGAATGTCTATCATTTTTTATAAGGAAATAGGTTTTAGTAAATCAGATATTGCTATCTATTCTAAAACATTAGGTTGGATAACAACTGTAATTTTTACTCTTTTGGGAGGACTTTTTGTTATTAGATCAGGTGTTTTAAAAGCCATGTTTCTAGCTGGAATTATTATGGCAAGTACAAACCTTTTATTTAGTCTATTAGCATGGAGCGATAAATCTGAGTTATTATTTGCTATTGCAGTAATTTTTGATGATATCGCAGCAGCATTTGCGACAGTTGCATTTGTGGCATTTATTTCCTTATTAGTTGATAGAGCTTACACCGCAACTCAATATGCACTTTTAGCTTCAATAGGAACTGCTGGAAGAACAACATTAGCATCCTCATCAGGTGCTCTTGTAGATTGGCTAAATGGTGATTGGGGTACTTTTTTTATATTAACTGCCCTAATGGTTATACCTTCTTTAATTATATTATGGATTTTGAGGAATAAATTAAAACTTTATGAAAAATAATTTTCTCAATATTTCAGTCGCAAATATCTATTCAAAACCTTCTTTAAAGTCAGAAGTTACATCCCAGATTTTATACGGAGAAAAATTTAAGGTTTTATCAAAAAAAAGAAATTGGGTAAAAATTAAAACTAGTTTTGATAACTATATTGGTTTTATTAAAGAGAATAAATTTTATGAAAAATTTAAACCTTCGCTTAAAATTTCTAAATTAAAATCAAAAATATTTAGAAAGCAAAATAATAGATATATCCCAACAGATAAATTTCTTTATTTTGGAACAGGAATTGTAGCTCTTAATAAAAATAGAAATTATGTTGAGTATAAAAAAAATAAGTGGATAAGAAAAAAAGATCTTAAAAAAATTAATTATATTGAGAAAAATTTTTTAAAAGTAATTAAATCATTTTTAGGTTGTAAATATATGTGGGGTGGTAAAACGTCTAATGGTATTGATTGCTCAGCTTTAATTCAAATATACTTTTATTATAATAGAATTTTTTTTCCAAGAGATACAAAAGATCAAATAAAATTTTGTAAAAAAAAGATAAGTAAAAAAATAAATAAAGGCGATATTATTTTTTGGAAAGGTCATGTAGGTATTAGCATAAATCAGTTAAATTTTATTCATGCTTACGGTCCAAGAAAAAAAGTCTTAATTATGCCTATAAAACATACAATAAAGATAATTTCTAAAACTGCAAATTTGAGCGTAAAAAAAATAACAAATATAAAAAATTATTAGTCTCTACCAAAATTAGGTAAATTAATATCTTGTTTTAATTTAATTATCTGAGATCTAACTTTTTTTGTTTGAATTAATTTTTTAATAATTGATTTATTGTTTTTGGAATTAATATCTTTTTTAAATTCATTTAAATTTTTTATAAATAAATTTATAGCTTTTGAAACATTAGTTTTATTATCAAAAAAAATATCTCTCCACATTACCTCATTTGAGGCTGCGATTCTTGAAAAATCTCTTAAACCACCAGCACTAAATTTTATTAAATCATGTTTTTGCTTTTTCTCGAAAGTTTGAGCTGTTTTTACTAAATTGTAAGCTATGAGATGGGGCAAGTGACTTGTAATTGAAAAAATTTTATCATGTTTTGTGGGACTCATCAAAACTGTTTTGGATCCCATTTTTTTCCAGAAAGAGTCAACTAACTTTAAGTGTTTAAAGTTGGTTTTTTTATCTTTTATCAAAACGCACCATTTACCTTCAAACAAATCTTGTTTTCCATGTTCTGGTCCACTCACTTCAGAACCAGCTATTGGATGGCTTGAGATCCAAGAAATATTTTTTTTTAAATTTTTATTAACTTCTTTTAATGAATTTGATTTTGATGAACCAATGTCTGTAATAATATGATTTTTAGTTAAAAATTTATTTAATTTTAAAATAATCTTTTTGTATTCACTCATTGGTGTGCAAAAAATAATCATATTGACCTCTGACATTACATCTTCAGGTTTTTTTATAATGATACCTGGTAATTTTAATTTTTTAATTTTAGATAAATTTTTTTTTGATTTTTCAAAAATAAAAATTTTTTTTGCTAATTTTTTTTTTTTTATTCTTCTCAATAAAGATGAGCCTAGTAATCCACAGCCTATAATTAATATATTTTTCATTTGCCAAATATTCTTTCTACACTTCTCATAAATTTTAGATTATCATTTCTTGAACCAATTGTTAGTCTCAACCTATTTTTAATTTTATAACCATACTCTGTTGATCTTAAAATAATTCCTTTTGCTTTTAACTTTTCATAGAAATTTTTAGCTTTAAATTTACAATTTGAGAAGTCTAATAGTAAAAAATTTGCACTAATTTCATTAGAGTAAATATTGTACTGATTTAAAAATTTTTTTATTTTTGAAGCATATAATAAATTATGTTTTACAGACTGAGAGACAAATTTTGTATCTTTAAGAGATTCCACTGCAGCTAGTTGAGCAACTTCATTAACGTTAAATGGAGGTTTTATAAAGTTTAAAGCATCAACAATTTTTCTAGGCCCATACCCCCAACCTATTCGTAAAGAAGCTAATCCATATATTTTTGAAAATGTTCTTAAAATGAAAACATTTTTTTTATTTCTAAATAAGTCTAGACCAGATTTATAATCTCGATTTTTCATATATTCAAAATAAGCATCATCTACAACAAGTAATATATTTTCTCTCAATTTCTTTCTAAGTTGCATAAGTTCAAATTTATTGAGATATGTGCCTGTTGGATTATTTGGGTTTGCTATAAAAACTATTTTAGTTTTTTTTGTTACTTTTTTTAAAATCTCAGAAATAGATATTTTAAAATTTTTTTCTTTAGAAAAAACTACCTTTGCTCCCACTATCTTTGAATAAATTCTATACATCAAAAAACTATATTGAGGGACAATGACCTCGTCATTTGATTTAAGAAAAAGCTGACAGAGCATCTGAATTATCTCATCAGAGCCAGCTCCACAGATAATTTTATTTATATCACATTTGAATTTTTTAGATATTTGATCTCTTAACTTTCTGGATGTTCCATCTGGGTATCTAAAAAAGTTTGTATTTTTTTTTGAAATTACTTTTTTTGCTTTTAAACTAACACCTAAAGCAGATTCGTTAGCAGAAAGCTTAATGACCTTTTTTAATTTTTTTATAGAAGATTTACCCGGTTCATAGGCTTCTATGTTGATTTTTTTAAATGATAGATTTGTCATTTTTTTTAAATTTAAGCTCTTTATAAATAAAATAACAATTTTTTATATAGTATTAGTAAATTTATTTAAAAAAATTGACATACTAAATAACTTCTAGTACAAAATTTATGCGCTGATTTAACTGAATTGCGAGCGCTTTAAAAAAACCGCTAAAAATGTTTTTTTTCTCACAATTCAATATTTGGCAATTATTATGAATGTTAAAGAGAATATAAAAACACTTATTGTTAATAAACCTCTAAAGCTTGATTGCGGTCAAACTATTAATGAGTTTCCATTAGCATATGAAACCTATGGGTCACTTAATAAAGATAAGAATAATGCTATATTGGTTTTTCATGCATTAACAGGTGATCAATTTGTTACAGGAAAAAATCCGATTACAAATAAGGATGGTTGGTGGTCTTATGCAGTCGGTCCAAATAAATCAATTGATACAAATAAATACTTTGTAGTTTGTGCTAATGTAATTGGAGGATGTATGGGCTCTTTTGGTCCTAGTCATAAAAATCCTAAAACAAACAAATCATATGGGACAGACTTTCCTGTTATTACAATCAACGATATAGTTAATGCTCAAGTTAATTTGCTAGATCATTTTGGAATTAGAAAACTTTTTTCTGTTGTTGGAGGTTCAATGGGTGGAATGCAAGTATTGCAGTTTGTAAGTAATTTTCCTGACAAAGCGAAAACTGCTGTGCCTATAGCTTGTACAGCAAGTCATTCAGCACAAAATATTGCTTTTAATGAACTTGGTAGACAGGCAATCACTGCAGATCATAATTGGTCTAAAGGAGAATACTCCTCAAATAATACGATTCCTGATAAAGGTTTGGCTGTAGCAAGAATGGCTGCACATATTACTTACTTATCTAAAAAAGGTCTTCAAGAAAAGTTTGGAAGAAAACTTCAAGAAAGAGATGATCTTAAATTTGGCTTTGATGCTGATTTTCAAATAGAAAGTTATTTGAGATATCAAGGTTCAGTTTTTGTCGATAGATTTGATGCGAATAGTTATCTTTATATCACTCGTGCAATGGATTATTTTGATTTAGCAAAACAATTTAAAGGTAATTTATCTAATGCTTTTATTAAAACTAATACAAAATTTTTTGTTATATCTTTTACATCTGATTGGCTTTATCCAACACAAGAAAATAAAGATATAGTAATTGCATTGAATGCTATAGGAGCAAATGTTGGCTTCGTTGAGATAGAATCTGATAAAGGTCACGATTCATTTTTATTGGATGTCCCAGATTTTTTAAGTGCACTTAAAAATTTTTTAGATCAATCTTATAAAGAATAAATTATGAAATTAGAATTTAAAATTATTGCAGACTTATTGGAGGAAAATACTAGAATCTTAGATGTTGGATGTGATGATGGAACTTTAATGGAATTTCTGAAAAAAAATAAAAATGTAGATATAAGAGGTATTGAGATTTCAAAAAAGAAAGTTCAAGTTTGTATTTCAAAAGGATTAACTGTACTTGAAGGTAATGCTGAATTTGACTTAAAACAATTTCCAGAAAATTCTTTTGATTATGTTGTATTAGGACAAACTTTACAGGCTTTTGTAAATCCAGAAATAGTTATTAAAGAACTTTTGAGGGTTGGAAAAAAAGCAATTGTAACTATTCCTAATTTTGGTCATTGGAGAGTAAGACTTAATCTATTAACAAAAGGAACTATGCCTGTCACAAAAACATTACCAAATGATTGGTATAACACACCAAACATTCACATGTGTACAATAAAAGATTTTGTAAAATTTTCTAAAACTATTAATTTTAAAATTTACAAATCTCTTGCACTAATGAATAAAAATGTTTCAAATATAAACAATTCTAACTTATCTTTTAAAAATTTATTTGCTGAGCTAGGTATTTTCTTAATAGAGAAATAATATGAAAATTGAAATAATCAAATGTCTACAAGATAACTACAGTTATATTATAGTTGATGAAAAAAATCAGACAGCATGTGTTATCGATCCAAGTGAAGCACAACCGATTATTAATTTTGTTGAAGAAAAAAAGATATATTTAAAGTACATTTTAAATACTCACCATCATTATGATCATATTGGTGGAAATGAAGAGCTCAAAAAAAAATATAATTCTAAAATTGTTGGATTTAAAGAAGATAGAAATCGAATTCCAGGAATAAACGAATTTGTAGAAAACAATCAAATTTGGAAAGCAGATAATTTTGAGGCAAAAATTTTTCATGTTCCAGGACATACTTCAGGACATATTGCTTATCATTTTTATAAAGAAAAAAAAATTTTCACAGGTGATACACTATTCTCTTTAGGTTGTGGTAGAATTTTTGAAGGAACATATGAGGAAATGTTTAATTCTTTAAATAAAATAAAAAATCTTTCAGACGATACAGAAATTTACTGTGGACACGAGTATACTTTACAAAATTCAAAATTTTGTATTTATCACGACTCAAAAAATTTAAATCTCAAAAAAAAAATTATTGAAATTGAAGAAAAGGTAAGAAAAGGTTTGCCAACTATTCCAAGTATTTTAAAAGATGAAATTAAGTGTAATATATTCCTAAAAGCTAAAGATTTAGAAAGCTTTTCAAAATTAAGAGATTTAAAGGATAATTTTTAAGTTATAGAGCTTGACTAAAATATCGCTGAGACTATATTGCGGTTACAAATTTTAACATTATTTTATGTCATACGCAGTAATACAAACAGGTGGTAAGCAGTATAAGGTAAAATCTGGTGAGATTCTTAAGATTGAAAAATTACCAGATTCTAAAACTGATACTAAAATAGAATTTAATGAAATCTTAGCTTATGGAGATAGTAAGATAATTGAAGTTGGATCTCCAATTGTTCAAGGGGCAAAAGTTGAAGCTAATTTAATTAAAAATAGTAAAAATAGAACTGTTTTAATTTTTAAGAAAAGAAGAAGACAAAACTCAAGAAGAAAAAATGGACATAGACAGGAATATTCTATGATAAGAATCAATAAGATTTTTTCAAAAGATGGAAAAGTATTGTCTGAAGCAGAAAAAATTTCTAAGCCTTCAAAAAAAGAAGAGGCTAAAAAGGAAACAAGTAAGTAATTAGGAATAAGTTATGGCAACAAAAAAAGCAGGTGGATCTTCTAGAAACGGACGAGATAGTGCCGGTCGTAGATTAGGTGTAAAAAAATATGGTGGTGAAACAGTTATACCTGGAAATATAATTGTAAGACAAAGAGGAACCAAAATATTCCCTGGAGAAAATGTAGGAATGGGTAAAGATCACTCCATTTTTTCAGTAATAAAAGGTAAAGTAGTTTTTAAAAAAACTAAATCAGATAGAACTTTTGTTTCAGTAAAACCCAATTAATAGTACAACTTTAAACTAGCGTTGTATTATGAAATTCTTAGATCAAGTAAAAATTTATGTTAAAGCCGGTAACGGTGGAGATGGCTCTCCAAGTTTTAGAAGAGAGAAATTTATTGAATACGGTGGACCAGATGGAGGTGATGGAGGCAGTGGTGGTTCAGTAATACTAAAATCTGAACAGAACCTTAATACTTTAATAGATTATAGATACCAGCAGCATCATAAAGCAAAAAGAGGAGAAAATGGGTCAGGGCAAAATCGTACAGGAAAAGGTGGAGAAGATTTAATATTAAAAGTTCCGTTAGGCACACAAGTTTTTGAAGAGGATAACAAAACATTAATTTATGATTTCACAAAAATTGGTGAAAAATTTATTGCCGCATCTGGTGGTAGAGGTGGTCTAGGAAATACAAGATTTAAAAGTTCAACAAATAGAGCGCCAAGAAAATATACAAAAGGAACTCTTGGTGAAGAATTTACAATATGGCTTCAATTAAAAACAATTGCTGACATTGGTATTGTCGGTTTACCAAATGCTGGAAAATCAAGTTTATTAGCATCGATAACAAATGCTAATCCTAAAATTGCTAATTATCAGTTCACTACTTTAAATCCAAACCTAGGTGTAGCAAGTTATGATGATAAAGAAATTACTATAGCTGATATTCCTGGTTTAGTAGAAGGAGCACATAAAGGAACAGGACTTGGAATACAATTTTTGAAACATATAGAAAGGTGTAAATCTCTTTTGCATATGATTGATGTAACCAATGATGATTTAAAAAAAAGTTATAAACAGATTAAAAATGAGTTAAAAAAATATAGTACTAAACTTTCAAAAAAAAAGGAGCTAGTGGTTTTGAATAAGGTTGATTTAATTGATAATAATGAATTGAAAAAGATAATTAAAGAATTTTCAAAAAATATAAAATCTGAGGTTATTACATTATCGACATTAGAAAAAAGATCTGTTTCTCAAATTAAAGCTAAATTAATATCTTATGCATCTTAAAAATTCAAAAATAATTGTTATTAAAATTGGTTCAGCTTTATTAGTTGACTCAAATAAAAAGATTAGAAATAAATGGTTTTCTAATTTTGCAAAAGATATTAAGAAATTAAAATTAAAAAATAAAAAAGTAATTATAGTTAGTTCTGGTGCAATAGCTTTAGGTTGCAAAAAAATGAAATTTAATAAATCACGACTTAAGCTTGATAAGAGTCAAGCAATAGCTTCTATAGGTCAAATAGAACTAATGAATTTGTTCACAAAAACATTCTCAAAATATAAATTAAATATTTCGCAAATTTTATTAACTTTAGACGACACAGAGGAAAGGAGAAGATCTATAAATGCAAAAAGAACTTTTGAAAATTTATTTCAACTTGACTATATACCAATAGTAAATGAAAACGATACCATTGCTACTTCAGAAATTAAGTATGGAGATAACGATAGATTAGCATCTAGAGTGGCGCAAATAACTAATGCTGATACTTTAATTTTACTATCTGATGTTGATGGACTTTTTACAAAAAATCCAAAAATATTTAAAGATGCTAAATTGATTAAAAAAGTTGATAATTTAAGTAAAGATATAGGAAATATTAATATCAAAGGTATTACAGAATTAGGTAGTGGTGGTATGAATACAAAAATTGAAGCGGCCAAAATTTGTAATTTAGCAGGCTGTAATATGATTATAGCAAATGGTCTTTATTTAAATCCAATAAGTCGAATTGAAAGAAAAAATAATTGTACATGGTTCGTTTCAAAAATATCAAAATTACATGCTAGAAAAAAATGGATTATTAGTTCTGTCTCACCAAAGGGGGAATTAATAATTGATGAAGGTGCTAAAAAAGCACTTATTAATGGAAAAAGTTTACTTGCAGCTGGTATTAGAAAAGTTTCAGGAAAATTTAAAAAGGGGGATCATATTAAAATTATAGATGCTAAAAAAAGAGATTTTGCTCGAGGGTTAAGTTCTTTTTCATCTGAAGAAATAGAAAAAATCAAAGGTTATCACTCAAATGAAATACAAAAAATTCTTGGATATGTTTCAAAATCTGAAGTTGTTCACAAAGATGACATGGTAGAAATTTAATGAAAAATTTATTGATTAATATTGGTAAAAAATCAAAAAAAGCTTTTTCTAATCAAATAAATTCCAAGAAAAAGGACAAGATTTTAAAGGATTATTATCGATTAATCGAAAAAAATAAAAAGTTAATTTTAAATGAGAATAAAAAAGATATTAAGAATGCAATAAAAAAAAAAGTTAAAGATAATTTAATAAAAAGATTGATTTTAGATGGCAAAAAAATATCAGATATCGTTAATTCAATCAAAAAAATAATAAAATTAAAAGATCCAACAAATATTGTTCTAGAAAAATGGAAGAGACCGAATGGTTTAAATATCTCTAAAGTATCAATTCCAATAGGAGTTATTGGAATAATTTATGAGAGCAGGCCAAATGTTACATCTGATGTCGCTTCATTATGTTTTAAATCAGGTAATCCAGTAATTTTAAAAGGTGGCTCAGAGGCATTTTATTCAAATCTTATACTTTCAAAGCTCTTTAGAAAGTCTTTAAAAAAAAATAAAGTTGATGAGAATTTTATTCAATTTATTGACATAAAAAAAAGAACTGTAGTCGATTTTCTTTTAACTAAAATGAGTAGGTTCATTGATGTAATTATTCCAAGAGGAGGAAGAGGTTTAGTTAAAAAAGTTCAAGATTTGTCAACAGTCCCAACTATTGGTCATTTAGAAGGTATCTGTCATTCTTATGTCGATAAAGACGCAAATCCTAAAATAGCTCAAAATGTTGTTTACAATGCAAAGTTAAGAAATACTGCAATTTGTGGTGCAACAGAAACAATATTATTACATAAACAAATTATAAAAAAAATCGGTAATTCAATTTTAAAGAGTTTAGAGGAGAGTGGATGTAAAATTATTGGAGACAGTAAAATAATGAAATCATATAAAGGTAACGTTAAAAAAGCTTCTAATAAAGATTGGTCTAAAGAATATTTATCCTCAGTTGTTTCAGTAAAATCAGTAAATAATTTAAATGAAGCAATAGCCCATATTAATAAATATGGAACTATGCATACTGACTCTATCATCACAGATAATAAAAAATCTGCAAAGAAATTTTTAAAGGAAACAAAAAGTTCCATTGCAATGCATAATACATCTACTCAATTTGCAGACGGAGGTGAATTTGGTTTTGGTGGAGAAGTTGGAATTTCAACAAATACTCTTCCACCGCGTGGACCAGTTGGCTTAAATCAACTAGTTTCCTACAAGTATCAAATAACTAGTAAAGGAAAAATAAGGAAATAATTTGAGCTTAAAAAAAAATAAAATTGGTATTCTTGGTGGCACTTTTGATCCTGCTCATAAAGGTCATTTAACAATATCTAAAGAAGCAGTAAAAAGATTTATGTTAAAAGAGGTAATTTGGGCAATTACAAAAAAAAATCCTTTTAAAAGAAAAAGTAATACAAATTTAACTATAAGAATAAAGAATTGTAAAAAAATTATTGGAAATAAAAAATATATAAAAGTCGGATTTTATGAGGATATTATTAAATCAAATAGAACAATTAATTTGATTAACTTTTTTTACAAAAAGAAAAAAAGTGAGATTTATTTTTTGATGGGGGCAGATAATTTAGTAAATTTTCATAAATGGCATAAGTGGAAAACTATTTCACAAAAATGTAATATTATTGTCTTTGATCGTCATGGCTATAAAAAAAAATCATTAAATTCAACTACATACAGAAGGCTTAATAAGAAAAATTTGAAATTTATAGAATTTAATAAGGTTAATATTTCTTCTTCTCAATTGAGAAAAATTTGATAATCTTAAATTAATTAATGGATAAAATTTCTAATCTAAAACAAATAGTTATCAACACATTAGATATAAATAAAGCACAGGACATAGTAAGCATTGATCTTAAAGACAAAAGTTCTATGGCTGATTTTATGATAATTGCTAGCGGGACATCGTCTAGACATATACAATCTTTATCAGAGCAAGTTTTAGAAAAATTAAAAAATAATGGAGTCAAAGACTCTAGGATAGAAGGCAAAGATAGCAGTGAATGGAAGTTGGTTGATGGTATTGACCTAATTGTTCATATATTTCACCCAGAAAAAAGAAAATTTTATGAACTTGAAAAAATGTGGTCTGAATTAATACCTAAAGAGAAATTAATTATATGATTTATAAAAGTTTAGCAGCATTATTATTAATTTTCTCATTTTTTGTTTCCAAAGCTTACTCTTCTGAAAATAATATTTATAAAAAAATCGATTTATTTGGAGAGGTTCTTGAAAAGATAAATAAAGAATATGTGGATGAAGTAAATCAATCTGAAAGTATGGATTCTGCAATAAATGGTCTTCTTCAGTCATTAGATCCTTATTCGGCTTATATGTCGCCAGAAATTTTTAACGAAATGCAAACCGAAACTAGTGGTGAATTTGGAGGATTGGGTATTGAAGTGGGTATGGAGTCTGGAGTTGTTAAAGTAATTTCCCCTATTGATGATACTCCTGCTTCCAAAGCAGGTATTAAGGCAGGAGATTACATTGTTAAAATAAACAATACACAAGTTCAAGGTAAATCTTTAAGTGAAGCAGTAGATTTGATGAGAGGTCCAGTTGGTTCTGGAATAGAATTGACCATAAGAAGACGAGGAGAAAAGAAAGCTCTAATTTTCAATGTAATAAGAGAAGTAATTCAGATTAAATCTGTCAAATCAGATCTTTTAGAAAAAAATATTGGATATGTTAGATTAACGTCATTTAATGAAAATAGCGGTAAACAAATTGAAAGAGAAATAAAAAAATTTGAAAAAAGTGACGCTGTAAAATCATATATTTTAGATTTAAGAAACAATCCTGGTGGTTTGCTTTCTCAAGCAATAAAAATTTCAGATTTTTTTTTAGAAAATGGGGAAATAGTATCTACAAAAAGTAGAAAAGCTTCTGAAAATAGAAAATGGTTCGCTAATAAAGGTGACCTGACAAATGGTAAAAAGTTAATTGTGTTAATTAATTATGGTTCAGCTTCAGCCTCAGAAATTGTAGCTGGTGCTTTAAAAGATCATAAAAGAGCAATTTTATTAGGGGAAAATAGTTATGGAAAAGGTTCTGTTCAATCAATAATTCCTCTAAAAAATAAGGGTGCAATAAGATTAACTGTTGCCAAATATTACTTACCCTCTGGAAAATCTATTTCTGAAATTGGTGTGTCACCTGATATAGAAATTAGTGAAGAGAATGAGGACTTTAGAATAAAAACTGAAACAGATAATCAATTAGATTACGCTATCAAACTTCTTAACGGTTAAAATGAAAGAAAAATTCAGAGATTTACCACTCAGAAGTGGTGTAGGGATAATTGTCTTAAATAAAGAAAATAAAGTTTTTGTTGCTAAAAGAATTGATAATCCAAAAAATTTTTGGCAAATGCCTCAAGGTGGTGTAGATAAAGGAGAAGATTTTTTGACTGCAGCCTACAGAGAATTAGAGGAAGAAACTAGTATCAAAAAAGTAGAAATGATTAAAGAAATTGATGGAACAACAACTTACGAACTTCCAGATCATTTGTTAGGTATTATATGGAAAGGTAAGTATAAAGGACAAGAACAAAAATGGTTTGTAATGAGATTTTTAGGAAATGATGAAGAGATTAATATCAAAACAAACAAACCTGAGTTTTCAGAATGGAAGTGGATAGATTTAGATAAACTGACTGAGGAAGTAGTCGACTTCAAATTTCATGTCTATAAAGAACTTAAAGAAAAAACAAAAAAAATAATTAATTAAGGGATTTTAAAACTTCAATCTTTTGATCTACTAAATATTTTGTTTGATCATTTACTTCTGATTTACTGGCCTCTTCTTCTGCTAATTTTAGTAAATCTTGTAGCTTATTTTTTTCTACTTCATTCAAATTGAAGATTGAGCTAGTTAAGATAGATAAATTATTATTTTTAAATTCAACTATTCCATCTTCAACATAAAACTCCTCTTCTCCAGATTTTGAATGGATTGTAATTATTCCTGGTTTTAAGAAAGAAATAATTGAAATGTGATCTTTTAGTATTCCCATTTCACCTTCAAAAGCTGGAACTACAACTTCTGTTACATCTTCTTTTGAAAGAAAAGATTTTTCAGGATTGACTATTTCAACTTTAAATTCTTCACTCATTAAGCTGCTGCTTCTTTTTTCATTTTCTCAGCTTTTTCTATAGCTTCTTCAATTGTACCAACCATGTAAAATGCTGCCTCTGGAAGATGATCATATTCACCTTTGCAGATTGCATCAAACCCTTTAATAGTTGATTCTAAATCAACTAATTTACCTGGAGATCCAGTGAATACTTCTGCTACGAAGAAAGGTTGAGATAAAAATCTTTGGATTTTTCTTGCTCTTGCAACAACTAATTTGTCCTCTTCAGATAATTCATCCATGCCTAAAATAGCTATGATATCTTGTAATGATTTATAAGACTGTAATATTTTTTGTACATCTCTAGCCACTTTATAATGTTCATCTCCAACAATTCTAGGGTCCAAAATTCTTGAAGTTGAGTCTAGTGGATCAACAGCTGGATAAATTCCAATTTCAGCTATTTGTCTTGAAAGTACTGTTGTTGCATCCAAGTGTGCAAATGATGTGGCTGGAGCTGGATCAGTTAAATCATCAGCTGGCACATAAATCGCTTGAACTGAAGTAATCGATCCTTTGTTTGTTGTTGTAATTCTTTCTTGAAGATTACCCATATCAGTTGCCAGAGTTGGTTGATAACCAACTGCTGATGGAATTCTTCCTAGAAGAGCAGAAACTTCTGAACCTGCTTGGGTAAATCTAAAAATATTATCAACAAAGAAAAGTACGTCTTGCCCTTCTTGATCTCTAAAGTATTCAGCTACAGTCAATCCTGTAAGTGCAACTCTAGCTCTTGCTCCTGGAGGTTCATTCATTTGTCCATAAACTAATGCTGCTTTAGATCCAGGGCCATCTTGTTTAATAACCCCTGACTCCATCATCTCATGATAAAGATCATTTCCTTCTCTAGTTCTCTCTCCAACACCTGCAAAAACTGAAAACCCACCATGGGCTTTTGCAACGTTATTAATTAATTCCATAATCAAAACTGTTTTACCCACACCAGCACCACCAAATAATCCAATTTTTCCTCCTTTTGCGTAAGGGGCAAGTAGATCAATTACTTTAATACCAGTTACAAGTATCTCGGTCTCAGTTGATTGGTCGTTGAATTCAGGTGCAGCTCGGTGAATTGGCCAGCTCTCTTTTGTTTTAACCTCACCTCTTTCATCAATTGGTTCTCCAATAACGTTGATAATTCTTCCAAGAGTTTCAGGTCCAACTGGAACTTGTATTGGTGCATTTGTATTAGTTACTTCATCGCCTCTTTTCAACCCTTCCGTAGCATCCATTGCGATTGTTCGTACTGTAGTTTCACCTAAATGTTGAGCAACTTCTAAAACAAGTCTGTTGTCTCCATTTTTACATTCCAATGCTGTTAAAATTTCTGGAAGTTCTCCATCAAACTTAACATCTACTACTGCTCCAATAACTTGTGTGATTATTCCTTTACTCATAATTATAAACTTTCTGCTCCTGATATGATTTCTATTAGTTCTTTAGTAATTGCTGCCTGACGACTTCTATTATACTCAATAGTAAGTTTGTCAACCATTTCACCTGCGTTACGGGTTGCGTTGTCCATTGCGCTCATTCTAGACCCCTGTTCGCTAGCTGAATTCTCTAACATTGCTTTAAATATTTGTGTTGAAATATTTTTTGGCAATAAATTGCTTAAAATTTCATCTTCATCAGGTTCAAATTCATAACTTTCATCTGAATTATTTTCATCTTCCTCATTATTTAAAGGAACTATTTGCTGTGCTTGAGGAATTTGTGTTATTACATTTTTAAACTGATTATAAAAAATTGTACAAACATCAAACTCACCTGCTTCAAATTTTTCAATTACCATTTTTCCAACTTTATCGGCATCAAAATAATTTGCATTTTTAGATTCTTTAAAAGAAATATTTTCTATAATTTTTTCACCATAAACTCTTTTTAATTGGTCGTTACCTTTTGATCCTACAGTTATAATTTTAAATTCTTTGCCCTCAGCTGAAATTTTTGAGAAATAACTTTTAGCCTTTTTAATTATATTAGAATTAAAACCCCCACAAAGACCTCTGTCGGATGTCATTACCACACATAAATGAACTTTATCATTACCAGTGCCTGACAATAATTTCGAGGTATTTTCTTTATCAGATATTCCATTTGAGAGATTTAAAATTATATTATTCATTTTTTCAGAATAAGGTCTTCCTTTCTCAGCACTTTCTTGAGCTTTTCTCAATTTTGCTGCAGCAACCATTTTCATAGCTTTAGTAATTTTTTGAGTAGACTTTACGCTAGCTATTCTCTTTTTGAGATCATCTAAACTTGCCATATCGTATTAAGATTTAAAAGTTCCTTTCAATTGAGTAATTACTTCAATAAGCATTTTCTCTTTATCATCTTCAAGTTTACCTGAATTTTGAATTCCCTCAATTATTTCGGGTTTCTCTGATTTACATCTCTCAATAATCTTGCTCTCAAATTCAGCAACATCTTTTAATTCTATATCATCAAGATAACCTTTAACTCCACAAAAAACTGATACCACTTGTTCTGCTACAGTCAGTGGCGAATATTGTTTTTGTTTTAAGAGTTCAGTTAATTTAGAACCTCTGTTTAAAAGTTGTTGAGTAGAGGCGTCTAAATCAGATCCAAATTGAGCAAATGCAGCCATCTCTCTATATTGAGCTAATTCTAATTTCATTGATCCAGAAACTTTTTTCATTGCTTTTGTCTGAGCCGATGATCCAACTCTAGATACTGACAAACCAACGTTAATTGCTGGCCTGATACCTTGGTTAAATAGTTCAGTTTCTAAGAAAATTTGGCCATCTGTAATTGAAATTACATTGGTAGGAATAAATGCCGATACATCACCACCCTGCGTTTCAATAATTGGAAGTGCTGTTAATGATCCACCGCCATGTTCATCACTTAATTTTGCAGCCCTTTCAAGTAATCTACTGTGTAAGTAAAACACATCTCCTGGATAAGCTTCACGCCCTGGAGGTCTTCTTAATAGAAGAGACATTTGTCTATATGCAACTGCTTGCTTAGATAAATCATCGTAGATAATCAATGCGTGCATTCCATTATCTCTAAAGTATTCACCCATAGCACATCCTGTATATGGTGCTAAAAATTGTAATGGTGCCGAGTCAGATGCTGTAGCAGCAACAATAGTTGTGTACTCCATTGCACCTGCTTCTTCTAGTGTTTTTTGAATTTGTCTAACTGTTGATCTTTTTTGTCCAACGGCGACATATATACAATATAATTTTTGTTTTTCGTCACCAGACTCATTTATTTTTTTTTGATTAATAATTGCGTCTACAGCAACTGCCGTTTTTCCAGTTTGTCTATCACCAATAATTAATTCCCTTTGACCCCTTCCAATTGGAACCAAACTATCAATTGATTTCAATCCAGTTTGCATTGGTTCACTAACTGATTGTCGAGGAATAATTCCAGGTGCTTTAACTTCTACTCTAGTTTTTTTAACATTTTTGCTTAATGGTCCTTTACCATCAATTGGATTACCTAAGCCATCAACTACTCTTCCTAATAATTCTTTACCAACTGGAGTATCAACAATACTACCTGTTCTTTTTACTACATCACCCTCTTTTATATTTCTATCATCACCAAAAATTACAACACCAACATTTTCACTTTCTAAATTAAGAGCCATTCCTTTTGATCCATCTGCAAACTCTACCATTTCTCCAGCCTGTACGTTATCTAGACCATAAATTCTAGCAATACCATCTCCTACAGACAAAACCTGTCCAACTTCTGTGACTTCAGCTTTATCACCAAAATTTTTTATTTGTTCTTTTAATATCTTTGTAACTTCTGAAGGATTTATTTCCATTTATGCCTCTATCATTCTGTTTTCAATTTGTTGTAATTTATTCTTAATCGAAGTGTCAACCATAGTACTTCCAACTTGCACTACTAAACCTCCTATTAAACTTTTATCATGTTTGTAGTTTAATTTTATTTTTGAGCTAAAATTTTTAGTTAACAACTCTGTAATTTTTGTTATTTCATCACTTGATAAATTTTTTGCTGATTTTAACTCTGCTTTGAGTTCACCTCTTTTTATTGAACAAGTCTCAATAAAACTTTCAAGAATACTCTCAATAAAAAAGAAGCGTCTTTTTTGAATTAAAAAATTTAAAAAATTTTTAAATAATGTATTAAATTTATTTTTTTCTACGATTATGTTTATAACTTTTAATAAATCCTCTTGGTTAATAGTTGGATCTTTAATTAAATTATAAAAATCATTGCTTTGATTTATTAAATTAAGCATAGATAAAGATTGATCCTCTATTTGACTTAATAAATTATTTTCCTCTGCAAGTTCAAAAAGTGCAAGGGAATACCTATTAGCAGATGTAATTGAAAATCCTGTATTTTTGCTCAATTTAATTCCTATGTATTGTTGAAGATTAATTAAAAATCACGCTTTAATTAACATATGACCATTATGTCTTCAAGTAGCACATTCATTAAAAAGTAACTTTTTAGAGGGTTAATTGAAGTTTATTGGATCAACATCAACTGAAAGTTTTATTCCTGGTTGAAATTTGTAATTTGGAATTGCCGCCGCTAATGAATTTTGTAATTTTAATGTTTTTTCTCCTCTAATTAACAACCTAATTCTATATCTTTTTTTTAATCTAAATATTGGAGCATTTACTGGACCTAAAATTTTTCCAGTTAATTTATTTTCTATAAAGGTCTTAAATTTGTAAGCCTCTTTTTCTAATTTTACTTCGTTTTCCCCAGTTAAAATCAATGAAATAAACCTTTGAAATGGTGGAAGCTTATTTTTTTTTCTAATATCAAGCTCTCTATCTAAAAAGATATTAGGATTACTATTAGTTAAATCCAGAATCATTTTATGATTATTGTTTAAAGTCTGAAAATACACTGTTGCAGGCTTACCTGTTCTTCCTGCTCTTCCGGAAAGCTGATGATATAGTTGTAAGTTTTTTTCAGCACCTCTTAAATCATGTCCATGTGAAGAAAGATCAATATCAACTACAACAATACAATTTAAATTTGGAAAGTGAAAACCTTTTGAAATTAATTGTGTACCAACTAAAATTTGAACCTGATTGTTAATTATTTTTTCTAACTTGATAATAGAGTCTTTTTTATTCATAGTATCACTTGAAAAAATTTCTATTTTCTTTGTTGGAAATTTTTTTTTTACTTCTTCAGATATTCTTTCAACTCCTGGGCCACTAAAAATTATTTCACAGTCTCCATCTTTTTTACAAGTTCTTTTCAGTGAAGTTTTAAAACCGCAATAATGACATAATAAATTATTTTTATTTTTGTGATAAACTAAATTAATTGAACAGTTAGGGCATGAATAACTATTAAAACATTTACTACAAAGGACATATGGAGAAAATCCTCTTCGATTTAAAAAAAATAATATTTGATCATCTTTATCGAGGTGAAAATTTACTTTTTCTATTATTTTTTTTGACAGCCACGACTGTTTTTCTAATTTAGTCTCATTAAGATTAATTATTTCATAATTTGGTAAAGAAGCGTTTTGATAACGTTTTTCTAATCTAGAAATACTATACTTACCTTTTTTTACATTTTCGAATGTTTCTATTGATGGAACTGCAGTAATTAAATTGATAGGAATATTTTCAAATGATGCTCTTGAGATTGCCATATCTCTCGCATTATAAGTGACACCTTCGTCTTGCTTATATGATTGGTCATGTTCTTCGTCTACAATAATTAAGCCTAACTTCTTAAATGGTAAAAATAGTGATGATCTTGCTCCTATTACAACTTTAATTTCGCCATTCGCAACACCACTCCAAATAATTTCCTTCTTTTTTTTTGAAATACCAGAGTGCCAGACAGCTGGGACAATTCCAAAAAATTCTATAAACTTTTTTTCAAATTGACTTGTTAAACCTATTTCAGGTAACAGAATTAAACCCTGAAAATCTTTCTTTATAATTTCTTTTAAAGCCGAAAAATAAACAATAGTTTTGCCTGATCCTGTTGTGCCCTGAAGAACATGAACTCTGAATTTTTCATTAGAAGAATTCATTTTTTTTAAAGATCTTTTTTGTTCCTCAGAAAGTTTGATTGCACTTGCCCTAATATTGATATTGAAAGACTTGAAAACCTCTTTTTGAAACTTTTCTATAGCATTACTGCTTAATAAAACTAACTTCAGAGCCATTCCTTTTGGAATTATATTGTATTCAGCAAACCAATTTAGAAATTTTATAGTTGTTTTTTTTAGTGGAGTTACATTCAATTTTTTTAAAACACTCTTAAGTTTAAAATTCTTATTATTTTTTTTTTCAAATTCATCCCAAACAACCCCTGTGATTTTTGATTTTCCAAAAGGTACTACTACATAATCCCCTACTTTTAGATTTAAATCACTTTCATATGTAAAAGGATGATTGAAAATATTAGGTAATAGAATTGGAAATTTCATATTTTGATAATATGAAAGTATTTTAAGAGTGTATTGCTCTTTTATCTACAGATAATGCTGCTTCTTTGACTGCCTCAGAAAAAGTTGGATGGGCATGACATGTTCTAGCAATATCCTCTGAACTAGCACCAAATTCCATTGCAACCCCTATTTCTGCTATTAATTCTCCAGCGTGTGGACCAATTAAGTGAGCTCCTAAAACCTTGTCAGTTTTTTCATCTGCTAAAATTTTTACAAACCCCTCAGCATCATCTATGGCTTTTGCTCTAGAGTTTGCCATAAATGAAAATTTACCAATTTTATATTTAATATTTAATTCTTTTAATTGCTCTTCTGTTTTCCCAATAGAAGCAACTTCGGGAGTTGTATAAACGACCCCTGGAATAGTATCATAATTTACATGACCTGATTGACCAGCGATATTTTCTGCAACAGCAATACCTTCATCCTCTGCTTTGTGTGCTAACATTGGCCCTGCTATAACATCTCCAATAGCATAAATATTATCTTGATTGGTTTTAAAGTACTTGTCAGTTTTAATTCTCTTTTTTTCATCTAGCTCAATGTCAACTTTTTCTAAATTCAAACCACTTGTATTTGGCTTTCTTCCCACTGAAACTAAAACTATATCAGAATTAAAATCTTTTTTGTTTCCCTCTTTGTCTTTTGTGAAGACGATTGCTCCACTGTTACTTTTTTTTATTTGTTCTACTTTATGTTGCATGTGAAAATTTATTCCTTGTTTTTTCAAAATCTTCATAAATTCATTTGAGATTTCTTTATCCATACCTGGTGTGATATGATCTAAAAACTCAATTACATGAACTTCGGTACCTAACCTTGACCAAACTGATCCCATCTCTAAACCAATATATCCTCCTCCAACTACAACCATTTTTTTGGGGACTTGCTCAAATTTTAATGCGCCAGTTGAGGAAACAATAATTTTTTCATCAAATTCAATTCCTGGTAAAGAAACTGGTAATGAACCTGTTGCAATTACAATTTTATCTGCTTTTATTGATGTTTCTTTTTTACTTTCTTTTTCTATAATCAAAATTTCATTTTTTGATTTGAAACTTCCAGTTCCCTTAAAATAAGTTACTTTGTTTTTCTTTAATAAAAATTCTACTCCTTTAGTCAAAACTGTAACTGCCTTATCTTTATTTTTCATCATTTTTGATAAATTTAATTTTATTTCTCCTACTTCAATACCTTTGTTTGATAAATTTTTAGCTTTATGGAATTCTTCAGATAAATTTAATAAGCTTTTTGATGGTATACAGCCTATGTTCAAACAAGTTCCACCTAGAGAACCTCTAGACTCTATGCATGCAGTTTTTAGACCTAATTGTGAGAGTCTAATTGCACATACATAACCTCCTGGGCCTCCACCAATAACTACTGCTTGAAATTTATCTGTCATTTAAATATCTAAAAATAACCTTCTAGGTTCCTCTAAATTTTCTTTAATCATTTTTAAAAATGAAACTGACTCCTTGCCATCAATAATTCTATGATCATAAGATAATGCTAAATACATAACGGGTCTTATCTTTATTTCTCCATCAACCACCATTGGTCTATCTACAATGTTATGCATACCTAATACACCTGATTGAGGTAAATTCAATATTGGTGTTGAGAGCATTGATCCATATACACCACCATTACTGATAGTAAATGTACCTCCTTGCAGATCCTCAATCGTAAGTTTTCCATCTTTAGCTTTTTCTGAAATTTCTTTTATATTTTTTTCTATATTTGCAAATGAAAGTTCATCTGCATTTTTAAGAACTGGGACTACAAGCCCCTTATCAGTGCCAACTGCAAAACTTATATTATAATAATTCTTATAAATAATCTCATCACCCTCGATTTCTGCATTAACTGCAGGATAATTTTTTAAAGCTACAACACAAGCTTTCACGAAAAATGACATGAAGCCCAATTTTACTCCATATCTACTTTGAAAATCCTCTTGATTTTCTTTTCTCATATCCATGACATTTGTCATGTCTACTTCATTAAAAGTAGTTAGTAATGCTGCATTCTCTTGAGCTTGTTTTAATCTCTTGGCTATTGTTTGTCTCAACCTGGTCATTTTTATTCTTTCTTCCTGACCATATTTAATTTTTCTCTCTGAGGGAGGTGGATTTGAACCCATTAAATTAATTAAATCTCCTTTTAAGACTCTTCCATCTTTTCCAGTCCCTTTTACAGATTTAATATCAATTTTGTTTTCAGTTATAATTTTTCTTACTGCTGGAGACATTGTATTAGTATCTGTTTTTATATTTAATTCTTTTTTTTCTTTAACCTCATTAGTAAGGACTAGAGGTTCTTCTTCTTTTTTTTCGTCAAAAATTTCTGGTTCTTCTATTTCTTCTAATTCTTTTTGAGGTTCTAATTTTACAACATTATTTTCATTAATAGTTGGCTCAATTTTCTTTACCTCTTCAGTTTCATTTGTATTAGTGCTACTTTCACTCACTGAACCTAGAACTGCACCAACTTCAACCACTGATCCATCTTTAGAATTTATACTATCCAAAACTCCTGAAACAGGTGAAGGAACTTCTAAATTAACTTTATCTGTTTCTAACTCAACAATTGGTTCATCTGCTTCAACTTTTTCACCTTCATTTTTAAGCCACTTAGATACTGTAGCTTCTGTGATACTTTCACCAAGGACTGGAACTAAAATTTTTTCACTCATTTAAATCTATTCAAAAACTTTCTTTATAATTTCTTCCTGTTGAGAAATGTGCCTTTTTGCATATCCGGTTGCTGGTGATGCATCAGGACTTCTTCCTATATAAGAAATTTCATTATTATTAGCCTTAATACTATCTAATGTCCATTGGATATAGTCTCGTACAGAAAACCATGCTCCCATGTTTTTTGGTTCTTCTTGGCACCAATAAAAATATGCATTTTTTGCATATGGCTTAAGTTCCTTAACAAGTGTTTTGGCAGGAAAAGGATAAAGCTGCTCAATCCTATAAAATACTACATCATTTCTTTTGATTTTCTCTCTTGCCTCCAATAAATCGAAATATATTTTTCCCGAACAAAGAATCACTTTTTTAATTTTTTCTGGTTTTTTTAATTTAATAAAACCTTTGGTTTTAGGATCCATAGCATGATCCCATAAAATTCTATGAAATGAATTTTTTTTACTGAAATCTTCTATCTGTGAAATACAATGTTTATGTCTTAATAGAGATTTTGGTGTCATGATTATTAAAGGCTTTCTAAAATCTCTGTGCATTTGTCTCCTTAAGGCATGAAAATAATTAGCCGGTGTTGTGCAGTTCATAATTTGCATATTATCATTAGAACACAATTGTAAAAATCTTTCTAATCTTGCAGATGAATGTTCTGGGCCTTGACCTTCATATCCATGTGGTAAAAGCATAACTAGACCTGAAGCTCTTGACCATTTTCTCTCACCAGATGCAATGAATTGATCAATAACTACTTGGGCACCATTTGCAAAATCACCAAATTGTGCTTCCCATAAAGTAAGTGTGTTTGGTTCCACTAAACTATATCCGTACTCGAAACCCAAAACAGCTAATTCAGATAAAAAACTATCAACTATTTCAAATTTTTTTTGTTTATTTGAAATATTATTTAAAGGAACATATCTTGAATTATCTATTTGATTTCTTAAAACTGAATGTCTTTGACTAAATGTGCCTCTCCCAGAATCTTGACCAACCAATCTTACTGGATAGCCTTCTTCTAACAAGGATCCAAAAGCCAAGGCCTCTGCAGTAGACCAGTCTATAGCTTTTCCATTTATAACTGTAGTTTTTCGGTTACCCATAATCTTTGATATAGTTTTATGAATATTAATATCTGATGGGATTGAGTTTATTTTATTTGATATTTCCATTAATTTTTTTATATCAAAGCCAGTAACACCTCTTTTATCTTTACCTCTTTCTGGTTTATATCGAGACCATGTTCCTTCAAACCACTCAATTTTTGGTTTATAGTTTTTGGCATTTTTAAATTGATCATCAAGTAAATCTTTGAATTTTTTAATTGAATTGTTTAGATGGTCTTTTGAAATTGAACCTTCATGTACAAGCTTTTCACCATAAACTTTTACAGGTGAAGGATGTGATCGAATTTTTTTATACATTAATGGCTGAGTAAATGATGGCTCATCACCTTCATTATGACCAAATCTTCGATAACAAATTAAGTCTATTACAACATCTCTGTTGAATTTTAATCTAAAATCTGTAGCTATTCTTGCTGCGTAAACAACTGCTTCTGGATCATCTCCATTAACATGGATAATTGGTGCATCAACCATTTTTGCAATATCCGAGGGATAAGGTGATGATCTTGCAAATCTAGGGCTTGTAGTAAAGCCTATTTGATTATTAACAATAATATGAATTGTACCACCAGTATTATGTCCTGGAAGACCTGACATTGCAAAACATTCTGCAACTACCCCTTGTCCAGCAAAAGCTGCATCACCGTGTATTAATATTGGTATTACTTTTTTTCTTTCTTTGTCTTGGTGGAAAAATTGTTTTGCTCTAGTTTGACCAAGAACAACTGGATTGACTGCCTCTAAATGGGAAGGATTATCAGTTAAACTTACATGAACTGAATTTCCATCAAATTCTCTATTAGATGATGCACCCAAATGATACTTAACATCGCCAGCTCCATCCTCTGATGTTGAATTTATTTCACCAGCAAACTCGTTAAATATTCTTTTATAAGATTTTTGTAGAACGTTTGCTAACACATTTAGTCTGCCTCTGTGAGACATTCCAATCTTAACTTCCTTTATTTTAGATTGACCGCCAATTTTAATAATTTGTTCAAGAGCAGGAATTAAACTTTCACCACCATCAAGTCCAAATCTTTTAGTCCCTACATACTTAGTATGTAAATATTTTTCAAAACCTTCAGCTTGAATTAATTTGTTCAGTATTGCTTCTTTACCGTTCTTAGTAAATTGAAAATCATCAGCTATTTCTACTCTATCCCTAAACCATTTTCTCTCCGTAGGATTAGAGATGTGCATGTACTCGTACCCAATTGTATCACAATATTTTTCCCTTAAAAATTCAAGTATCTCTTTAATTGTAGAATGTTGTTTATTAGTTACACCATCTAAAAATATTTTTTTGTGATAATCTTCTTTTTTAAATCCATAAGACTCTGGATGAAGTTCCTCTAAATAATCAGATTTAAGTAGTTCAAGAGGATCTAATTTTGCTATTAAATGACCTCGTTGTCTATATGATCTAATCATCGCCACAGCTTTAATTGAATTAGCATTTGATCTTATAGAATCTATTGGATTTATTTTTTTGTCTTCATTAGATTGAATTTGATTTCTATTAATTGAAACTTTTTTAGAGGGGCTCCAAGATGGGCCATTTATTTCATTTACTACAACCTCAAACTCTTCTCCAATATCACTAAAATATTCTCTCCAGCCATTAGGTAAATCTGGATCGTTATTTACAAATTTTAGATACATTTCTTCTATAAAAGCACTATTTGATTTACTCAAAAATGCTGTTTTTGCGTATTCAAGATTTTTAGAAGAAGACATTATTTTATATTAATATAAACGTAGGAAGAAATTTTTCAATTAGACAATTTATTGAATAGTGTTTTTCCAATTTTTGATGGTGAGTTTGCAATAGTTATTCCGCACTCTTCCATCTTTTTTATCTTATCTCCAGCACCGCCTTTTCCTCCAGAAATTATAGCACCAGCATGTCCCATTCTTCGACCTGGAGGAGCTGTTATTCCGGCAATAAATCCAACTATAGGTTTTTTAATTTTGTGATTTTTAATAAATTCTGCAGCTTCTTCCTCAGCATTACCACCTATTTCACCAATCATTAAAATTGATTTTGTTTCATCATCATTTAAAAATAAGTCTAAACAATCAATAAAATTTGTGCCATTAATAGGATCTCCACCTATACCAATACAAGTCGACTGCCCCAAGCCATTTTCTGTTGTTTGCGCAACTGCTTCATATGTCAATGTTCCAGACCGAGATACAATTCCAACCGATCCACGCTTATGAATATTACCTGGCATTATTCCAATTTTACATTCATCAGGTGTTATAATTCCTGGGCAATTAGGTCCTATTAATCTACTTTTTGAACCATTTAACTTTTGTCTAACTTTAAGCATATCTTGGATTGGAATACCCTCAGTAATACAAACTATAAGTTCAACTGATGCATCAATAGCTTCTATAATTGCAGCAGCTGCAAATTTAGCAGGAACATAAATCATTGTTGCGTCAGCACCAACCTCTTTTTTGGCTTCAAGAACACTGTTAAAGACTGGTCTGTCTAAATGATTTTGACCTCCTTTTTTTGGTGTAACTCCACCAACTAAATTTGTTCCATACTGAATTGCTTGTTCTGAATGAAAAGTACCATGTGCTCCTGTAAAACCCTGACAAATTACTTTTGTATTTTTATTTACCAAAACAGACATTTTATTTAATTGCCTCTACAATTTTTTTAGCTGCATCATCTAAATTTTCAGCAGAGATTAATTTTAATCCTGAGTTATCTAAAATTTTCTTTCCTTCTTTGAAATTTGTACCTGCAAGTCTAACTACTAGAGGAACGCTTATGTTAATTTCTTTAGCTGCATCAACAACTCCTTGGGCAAGAACATCACATCTCATTATTCCTCCAAAAATGTTTATTAAAATTCCTTTAACATTCTTATCTGATAAAATAATTTTTAAAGCTGCAGAAACCTTTTCTTTTGAAGCGCCTCCTCCTACATCTAAAAAATTAGCTGGTTCTTTCCCATACAGCTTTATTATGTCCATAGTTGCCATTGCTAAACCTGCTCCGTTAACCATACAACCAATACTTCCATCCAATTTGATATAAGCTAAATCGTGCTTGCTGGCTTCTATTTCACTAGTATCTTCCTCATTTAAATCTCTTAACTCAACAATTTCTGGGTGCCTAAATAAGGCATTGGGGTCAAAATTTACTTTTGCATCTAAACAAATTATTTTTTCTTCCTTTGTTAATATTAACGG
Source organism: uncultured Pelagibacteraceae bacterium (assembly GCA_902555725.1). Taxonomy (GTDB): domain Bacteria; phylum Pseudomonadota; class Alphaproteobacteria; order Pelagibacterales; family Pelagibacteraceae; genus Pelagibacter. The sequence continues at coordinate 71,596 of CACDTN010000005.1, forward strand.
ATTTACTTCAACCATATTTGCATCTGTTTTTATAAACATTTGATAAATTGATTTTATTAAAGATATTGCTTGTATTTTTGTAGTATCATTTAAATTAAAAATCTTAACAATTTTCTCACAATCTTTTTCTAAAATTTCGTTACTTAAATCAACTTTTGTAGTAATAATTTTTTCCGGAGTATTTTTGGCTACTTCCTCAATATCCATTCCCCCTTGATCACTGGATATAAAAGCAATTTTTGAACTAGCCCTATCGACTAAGCAAGAGAGATAAAACTCTTTTTCTATACTTGAAGACTCTTCGACATATAGTCTTTTTACTTCTCTACCTTCTGGGCCTGTTTGGTGAGTTATTAAAGTTTTTCCCATTAATTCTTTTGCAGCTTCACTTAATTCCTCAATGGTATCTAAAATTTTTACACCTCCAGCTTTACCTCTTCCTCCGGCATGAATCTGAGCTTTTAGTACATATTTCTTTGTGTTTAATGATTTTGCTTTTTCCACTAATTCATCAACAGAAAGAGCAAAAACCCCTTGTGGAACAATCGCTCCATATTTTTTTAAAATTTGTTTTGCCTGATGTTCGTGAATATTCATTATTATTTAGAAAGATCGGGATCTATTTTAGATGCTGCTTCCCACAAAGCTTTGACTGCATCAATAGAATGCATAAATTCTTTTTTTTCTTTTTCATCCAAATCAATTTGTTCTATCTTTTCAACACCATTCTTTCCAATAATCACTGGAACACCAGCGTAAACATTATTAACACCATACTCTCCATTAAGTTGAATAGCACATGGTAATAATTTTTTTTCATCATTTAAGTATGCTTCTGCCATCTGAACTCCCGATGCTGCGGGTGCATAAAACGCTGATCCTTTTTCAAGATATTTCACTATCTCAGCACCACCATCTCTAGTTCTTTGATTTATTTCTTCTAATTTTTCTTGAGAAATTTTTCCTTCTTTTACTAAATCAAGTAAAGGTTTTCCTGATACTTTTGTAAATCGAGGCATTGGAACCATAGTATCTCCATGACCACCCATAACCATTGCATCTATCTCTTTAACTGCAACATTAAGTTCTAAAGACAAAAATAATTTAAATCTTGAACTGTCTAAAATTCCAGCCATACCAACTACTTTATTTGCTGATAATCCTGAAAATTTTTGAAAAGCCATTACCATTACGTCTAAAGGATTTGTGATACAGATTACAAAAGCGTTAGGTGCATTCTGTTTAACCCCTTCAGCAACTTGTTTAATAATTTTTAAATTTATACCAAGTAAGTCATCTCTACTCATTCCAGGTTTTCTCGGAACCCCTGCAGTAATAATAATTACATCAGAGTCTTTAATGTCCTTATAATCATCAGTGCCTGAAAATTTTACATTAAAACCATCAACTGATGATGATTGAGCAATATCTAATGCTTTTCCTTTAGCTATCCCACTTGCTACATCAAAAAGAACAACTTCATCAACAAGTTCTTTTGTTCCAATCAAGTGTGCAAGAGTTCCACCAATTTGACCAGCACCAATTAAAGATATTTTACTCATTAATATTTCTCCTTATTTCATTGTTGGCATTACGAACTCAGCATTTGATCTAATTCCAGAAGGCCATCTCGAGGTTATTGTTTTAAGTTTTGTATAAAATTTTATCCCTTCCATACCATGCATTGCACTATCTCCAAATAGTGATCTTTTCCAACCTCCAAAACTATGAAAGGCCATTGGAACAGGGATAGGAACATTAATACCAACCATTCCAACTTGTATCTTGCTTGCAAAAGTTCTTCCTGCATCACCATCTCTTGTATAAATACTTACTCCATTTCCATATTCATGATCATTAATGAGTTTTGTAGCCTCTTCAAAAGTTTTTACTCTAATTACAGATAAAACTGGTCCAAATATTTCCTCTTGATATATTCTCATTTCTTTTTTTACATAATCAAACAAACAGCCTCCAATATAGAAACCGTCTTCATAACCTTGTAATTTTAAGTTTCTGCCATCAACTACTAACTTGGCACCTTCTTTTACCCCTAAATCAACATATCCTTTTACTTTTTCTAGATGCTCCTTAGTAACTAAAGGTCCCATCTCTGAACTTTTATCCATTCCAGGACCAACTTTTAAAGCCTCTGCTTTTTTTGATAATCTTGATACTAGCTCATCTCCTATATCTCCAACAGCTACTGCAACTGACTGGGCCATACATCTTTCACCTGCAGATCCATATGCGGCACCCATTAAACCATTTACTGCGCCATCTAAGTCACAATCTGGCATAACAACTAAATGATTTTTTGCTCCTCCTAGTGCCTGAACTCTCTTTTCATTTTTTGCGGAATTTTCATAAATATATTTTGCTATTGGCGTCGAACCTACAAAACTTACTGCTTTAATATCTTTGTTTGTTAAGATTGCATCTACAACTTCTTTATCTCCGTTAACAACATTAAAAACTCCATCTGGAAGACCTGCTTCTTTTAATAATTCTGCTAGTTTTATTGCACACGATGGATCTTTTTCGGACGGCTTTAATATAAAGGTATTTCCACAAGCAATTGCGATAGGAAACATCCACATTGGCACCATTGCTGGAAAATTAAATGGTGTGATACCTGCAACTACTCCTAATGGTTGTCGCATTGACCAACTGTCGACATTAGTTCCAACATTTTCTGAAAATTCACCTTTAAGTAAATGGGGTATTCCACAAGCAAATTCAACAACCTCTAAACCTCTGGTTAAAGATCCCTTTGCATCTTCATAAACTTTTCCATGTTCAGAAACTATCAACTGTGTAAGATCATCTGAATTTTTTTCTATTAACTCTTTAAATTTGAACATAATTCTAGCTCTTACAAGAGATGGTTTTAACGACCATTCCTTAAAAGCTTCTTGTGCAATATTAACTGTATGATCTAAATCTACTTTAGAGGCTAATCTTACTTCTTTTTCTTGTTCACCAGTCGCTGGGTTAAAAACCTTACCTTTTTTATTTGATTTACCAGGAATTAATTTTCCACCTACAAAATGTTCAATTTGTTTCATGAATAGGATCTTTTAGATTAAAAACTCTTGTTAGTCTATTGTTTATATATTAGCGGTTGCTAACATTTTTTTTATTTCAGCAATAGCTTTTGCTGGGTTTAAACCTTTGGGACATGCACTAGTACAATTTAAGATAGTATGGCATCTATAAAGTTTAAGTTCATCTGCTACTTTTTTTAATCTAGCTTCTCTCTCTTCATCTCTGCTATCCACAATCCATCTGTAAGCCTGTAATAATACTGCTGGGCCTAAATACTTGTCTCCATTCCACCAATAACTTGGACAAGATGTGGAACAACAAGCACACATAATACATTCATATGCACCATCCAGTTTTTCCCTGTCTTTTTGTGATTGAATAATTTCTGTAGTTTCTGAATTTGAATTTGATTTTAACCAAGGTTCTATGGATTGATATTGTTTATATAAACCATCTAAATCACCAATTAAATCCTTTTTAACTTTTAAGTGTGGTAATGGATAAATATCTATATCCCCATCAATTTCAGAATGAGGAGTAGTACAAGCCAATCCATTTTTACCACCCATGTTCATTGCACAAGAACCACAAACTCCATGAGCACAAGATCTCCTATAAGCAATAGATGGATCAATCTCATTTTTTATTTTGTTTAAAACATCTAAAACTTTTGAAGGACAGTTATCCATATCAACCTCATAAGTATCAATTCTAGGATTTTCTCCCGTTGAAGGATCCCATCTGTAGACATTAACTTTTCTTAAGTTTTTAGAACCTGTTTTGTCTTTGAAATAATTACCTTTTTGAACTTTAGAGTTTTTAGGTAAATTAATCTGAACCATTAATAAACTCTTTCTTGGGGAGGAAAATATTGAACTTCATTTGTAAGAGTAGTTTTATGAACTTCTCTATAACTTATTTTTGTTTCTTTTCCATCACACCAAGCAAGTGTATGTTGCATAAATTTTTTCATCATCTCTTTTAGGATAATCTTCTCGTGCATGTGCTCCTCTACTTTCTTTTCTATTATAAGCGGAGTCTACAGTCACAACTGCTTGTCTGATTAAATTGTCAAATTCTAAAGTTTCAACTAAATCTGTATTAAAGATTAATGATTTATCTTTAACTGATATGGATTCTAAACCATCATAAGTTTTTCTTATTTCCTCAACACCCTCTTTTAAAGTTTTTTCTGTTCTAAAAACTGCACATTTAGATTGCATTGTTTTTTGCATTGATAATCTTAATTCTGCAGTTCCAATGTCACCATCAGCGTTTCTAATTTTGTCAAATCTATCAAGACATTTTTGTGTTTCAGACTCACTAATTTCTTCATGTGGCATTCCTGGTGTAACTAATTCTGCTGCTCTTTTAGCTGCAGCTCTTCCAAATACTACAAGATCAATTAATGAATTAGATCCTAATCTGTTAGCTCCATGAACAGAAACACATGCAGCTTCACCAATGGCCATTAAGCCTGGAACGGTTTTTTCTGATCCATTTACTGTTAATACCTCTCCCTTATAATTTGTCGGTATTCCACCCATATTGTAATGAACTGTAGGAACTACTGGAATTGCTTCTTTGGTAACATCTACATTAGCAAATAATCGCGCTGCATCAGTTATACCAGGTAATCTACTTTCTATAATTTCTTTATCCAAGTGACTCAAGTTTAGATGAACATGGTCTTGATCTTTTCCTACACCTCTTCCTTCATTAATTTCTATTGACATAGATCTACTTACAACATCTCTAGAAGCTAAATCTTTAGCATTAGGAGCATACCTCTCCATAAATCTTTCACCTTTAGAGTTCGTAAGATATCCTCCTTCTCCTCTAGCACCTTCAGTTATTAACGTGCCATGACCATAAATTCCTGTTGGGTGGAACTGAACAAACTCCATATCTTGTAAAGGTAATCCCGCTCTAAGCACCATTGCATTACCATCGCCGGTACATGTGTGGGCAGAGGTAGCAGAATAATAAACTTTTCCATAACCACCTGTTGCGATTATAACTGAATGTGCTCTAAATCTATGAATTGTTCCATCGTTTAGATTCCATGCTATTAAACCTTTACACTCTCCATCTTTCATTAATAAATCTAACGCAAAATATTCTATAAAAAACTCTGTTTTATGTTTTAAAGCTTGACCATACAAAGTATGCAATATTGCATGACCAGTTCTATCTGCTGCAGCACAGGTTCTTTGAACAATTCCATTACCATAATTTTTTGTCATACCACCAAATGGTCTTTGATAAATCTTTCCATCATCCGTTCTACTAAAAGGGACACCATACTTTTCTAGTTCAATAACTGCTTTGGGTGCTTCTTTACACAAATATTCAATGCTATCTTGATCACCTAACCAATCTGCTCCCTTAACAGTATCATACATATGCCATCGCCAATCATCTTCTCCCATATTCCCAAGTGCTGCTGAAATACCACCTTGAGCTGCAGAGGTATGACTTCTAGTGGGAAATACTTTTGAGATACATGCAGTTTTTAATCCAGCTTCGCTTAATCCTACTGCTGCTCTTAGTCCAGAGCCACCAGCACCTAAAACTACTACATCATATTCATGATCTATTATTTTGTAAGAACTCATAATTTAGATATTAATATAATTGTAATTAATGGAATTACCACAGCTGAAGCAAATAAAAGCTTATTTGCGACATTTTTGATTTTATCATTTTGGATATAATCCTCAAAAACCTCACTAATACTCAAAGCTGAAAAGAAATATGCATTAATAATAAAAATACTGAATAAAAATTTTGATAATGAGGTTGTAAAAAAACTTTTAACTTCAATAAATTGTTGATCATAAATCGAAATTAAATTCAAAACAAACCACAACATTAATGGAATTAAAATGGCACCACTAATTTTTAAAAAGATCCATTTTTTAGTTGCTGAAATCATAAAATAAAATTTTTTCCTATTAGATAAAAAATAACAGTAAAAATTATTGAGCCAAATATAACAATAAGACCTGTAATTTTGGTGGTTTGAATTTCAAAACCATATCCAAGATCCATAATTAAGTGTCTTATTTCACTTAAAATCTGAAATAAAAATGACCAAGTAATCCCTAGAATTATAAATTTGCCAATAAAAGAATTTAAAAAAGAATTAATTGCTTCATAATTATTTTCTCCAAGTAAAAGTGATGAGGCCCAAAAACAAATTATCGTAATTGCAATTATATTTATTATTCCAGTTATTCTATGAGAAATTGATACCAAAGATGAAATGTGCCATCTATAAATTTGTATATGAGGAGATAGAGGTTCTTTATTTTCCATAGAAATTATTTTTAATTAAAGTTTCGGCAATCTCTACTGCATTTAAAGCCGCTCCTCTTAAAAGATTATCTGAAACAATCCATAAATTCATTCCATTTTTAAGAGTTTTATCCTCTCTAATTCTCGAAATAAAAGTTTCATCTTTACCTTCTGCCTCAAGAGGAGTTGAATATCCTCCATCAGCTCTTTCATCTATTACTTTGCAACCTTCAAATTTATCAAGGGCTTTTTTAACCTCTTCTAAAGTAAAAGTTTTTTCAAATTCAATGTTTACCGACTCTGCGTGAGAAACTAAAACAGGTATTCTTACACACGTTGCAGTCAAATTAATTTTATCATCTAAAATTTTTTTAGTTTCATTGACCATCTTTAGTTCCTCTTTTGTATAACCATTTTCAGAAAATATATCTATGTGAGGGATGATATTGAAAGCGATTTGTCTAGTAAAATTTCTAGGTTCTACTTTTTGGTTATTTAAAACCATTTTAGTTTGATCAATCAATTCATCCATTGGTGCTTTACCACCCCCTGAAACAGATTGATAAGTCGAAACTACTACTCTTTTGATTGTAAACAAATCATGCAATGGTTTTAAAGCTATAACCAACTGAGCTGTAGAACAATTTGGATTAGCTATAATATTTTTTTTTATATTATTTAGATCTTCAGAATTTACTTGAGGTACTATGAGAGGAACTTCAGGATCCATTCTGTAATGACTTGAATTGTCTATAACAAAACAATTTTTAGCAGCCTTTTCAGCAAATTTTTCAGATATTTTTCCTCCGGCAGAAAAAAAAGCGATTTTTACTTTTGAAAAATCAAAACTCTTTAGATCAGAAACTTGATATTCTTTACCTTTAAAAGAAATTTTTTTTCCACTACTTTTAGTTGATGCTATCAAATAAAGATTATCAATAGATAGTCCCTTTTTTTCAAGAACTTCTAAAATTTTTCTACCAACATTCCCGGTTGCTCCTACAATTGCTATATTCATGATAACGTTTATTTTTATACTAAATGAAGGGTAAATCGCAAACTGTTCCTACAAATATTTTATCGTTAATATCTATCTTAAACTGGGTTTTATTATCCCAATAAGGTTTATTAATCATTGCAATACCAATAACTTTTTTAAAAGTAGGAGAATAAGTTGCAGATCTTACATAACCAACAACTTTATTATCATTATCTAGTAGCGTCTTCTCACAATACATATCAATTTTGTTGTGATCAATCATAACTCCCATTAATTTCCTTTTAATCCCATCTTGTTTTAATTTTTTAAGTTTTTCTTTACCTAAAAAGTTAACCTCACTATCTAAATTTACAAACTTATCAAAATTTGCCTCAAATGGATTATCTCTATTATCAAAATCATTTCCGTATGATAACAGTGCAGATTCTATTCGCTCTATTAAATTTGGACATCCAGCTTTGACATTAAATTCTTTCCCATATTCAAATAGATAATCATATAAATCTTGTCCAGCTTGATTATCTTCAACATAAATTTCAAATCCACTCTGTTTTGACCAACCTGATCTAGCAACAAAATATTTTTTTTCTTTAAATTCGTAATACTTAAAATTAAAAAATTTTAATTGTCTAATATCCTCACCAAATAATTTTGCCATTAAATCATCGGAGCGTGGACCTTGTACTGCTAAAATATTTACATTTGGTTCATGGATTTCAACATCAAATTTATTTCCTGCAGCAAGACCTTTTGCAAAAAAAATTACGTCTGAGTCTGCAATTGAGAGCCACCATTTATCATCAGCTAATTTATTAATAATTGGATCATTAACTAAAAGACCCTCATCATCAATTAATGGTGCATAGTAACATTTTCCAACTTTAGATTTTGATAAATCTCTACAAGTCATTAATTGAACTAATTTTGCAGAGTCTTTTCCTGATATTTCAACTTGTCTTTCTGCTGCAACATCCCAAACCTGAACAAATTTTTTCAAATGCTCATAATCAGATTCTAAAGACTTAAATGATGCAGGAAGCAACATATGATTATAAACAGTATAACTGCTCACACCATGTGATTCGATCCTATCTGTATAAGGCGTACTTCTTAATCTTCTTGATTTTACTATTGGAAAGTTTTTCATTTTTTTTAAAAATTCTAAGACCTTTTCTCTCATTTCAAATGCTTTTTCAATCATAATCATATGTCCACATCCAGGAATTATATAAGTGGTAGAATTTTTAACTAAGTTTGCAAATTTTTTTCCAGCTTCTAGATTAACCATTTTATCTAACTCTCCAAAAACTAACATGATTGGACAACTAATAGATTGTACTGCCTTAGAACCATTCGAATAATTATTACACGCAATAAGATCGACCGCTAGAATTTCACTTATATCCCTAGGTGATTGAATAATTCTTTCAATTGGATTTCCACCAATAAACTTTTTAGAGCCCTCATAACCCCATTTCATCATTAATTTAACAGCATCAGAGTCGCCATTTGATGCCAAATCAATTAAATCTTTATTTACTGGCATTCGATATGATCCACTAATTAAAACCATTTTTTTTAATCTTTTTTTATATTTAAATGAATACTCAATAGCTTCTAAGCATCCTTGAGAATGGCCAACTAATATTAAATTTTTCAAATTCAGCTTCTCAAATACTTTTTCTAACCAGTCTGTAATTTTTTCAATACTATCTAAACACGGACCTTCAGAATTTCCATGACCTGGTAAATCAATAGAAAGAACATTGAAATTTTTACTTGAAAAAAATTGTTCTGTTAAAGACCAAACAATATGGGAGAGACCACTTCCATGAAGAAATACTATCGTATCCTTTGAATTATCTACACCTTGTCCAGCATCAGATGCATGAACACTTTTGTTTTCAATTTCAATGATCAATTAATTACCTAAAATTTTTTTCTCAATTCAAATTTTTGAATTTTACCTGTTGAAGTTTTTGGCAATTCACAGAAAATTACTTGTTTTGGAACTTTAAAACCTGCTAATGTTTCCTTACAAAAATCAATCAATTCTTTATCTGTTGTAGGCTTGTCTTTGACCATTTCAATAAACGCACAAGGTACTTCTCCCCATTTCTCATCTGGTTTAGCAACAACTGCAGCAATTGATACTGAAGGATGTTTGGATAAAGTATTCTCGATTTCAATTGAAGAAATATTTTCTCCTCCAGAAATAATTATATCTTTTGACCTATCTTGTATTTTTACATATCCATCTGGGTGTATTACCGCTAAATCTCCTGAATGAAACCAGCCACCAGCCATGGCTTTATCTGTTGCAGCTTTATCTTTAAAATAACCTTTCATAACTACATTTCCTCTAAGCATAATCTCACCAATTGTTTTCCCATCTTTTGGTACTTCCTTCATTGTTTCAGGATCCATTATAGTTGCACCTTCAAGATTAGGATACCTAACTCCTTGTCTTGCTTTAATTTCGTTCTGCTTATCCTCATCAAAATTATTCCAATCATCATTCCAGGCACATTGTGTGACATGTCCGTAAGTTTCTGTTAAGCCATACACGTGCATTACCTCAAAACCAAGTTCTTTCATTTTTTTAAAGATTATACTTGGTGGTGGGGCTCCTGCGGTAAGTACATGTACTTTATGTTTTAATTTTTTTCGATCACTTTCGGGGGCACCTGTAATCATGTTTAATACTATAGGAGCTCCACCAAAATGAGTTACATTATATTTATCTATTAGTTCAAAAATTTTTTTTACATCTATATTTCTTAAGCAAATTGTTCTTCCATTTAACATTGGAACTGTCCAAGGATAGCACCATCCGTTACAATGAAACATTGGAACAATTGTTAAAAAATTTAACCTATTTGGCATATTCCAGGCAACAGCACTTCCTGTAGACATTAAATACGATCCCCGATGATGATAGACAACTCCTTTTGGATTTCCTGTAGTTCCAGAAGTATAACTTAATGATATAGCTTGCCACTCATCCTCTGGCATTTTCCAAATGTAGTTATCATCTCCAGTATTCAAAAAGCTTTCATATTCTAATTCGCCAATTTTTTCTAATTTAGACTGATCAGCAAACTTGTCATGAATATCAATGATAATAATTTTTTTGTCTAATTTGCTTAATGCTTTTTTTACCTCAGTGTGAAGTTGTCTATCTACTACCAATACTTTTGCATCACTGTGTTTTAGAATGTATGAGATAGTATTAGCATCTAATCTTATATTAATCGTATTTAACACTGCACCCGACATTGGAACTGAATAATGTGCCTCAAAAATTTCTGGTGTATTAAATGCCAGAAATGAAACTGTATCTCCCTTAGTGATACCAATTTTTTCTAAAGCACTAGCAAATTTAGTAGCTCTTTTATATACATCTTTCCAAGTGTATTTTCGATCTTCATAAACTATAGCTTCATAGTTAGGATAGACTTCTTTTGCTCTTTCTAAAAAAGATAAAGGTGTTAATGGGACGTAATTAGCTCTATTTTTATCTAAATTTGTATCATAATGGCTCATTTTAATTGAATTTAAAATTCATTATGTTCGAACTACCAGATATGGCTGACTTATAATGTTGTTCAGCTCGGGGTAGAACTTTATCAAAATAAAACTTAGCAGTATTTATTTTTTCATCATAAAACTTTTTATTTTCATCGTAATTCTTGAAGCTTACTTCCAAAACTTTTATCCAAGCATAAGCAACTGATACGTACCCTAATGTTTTTAAGTAGTCATTTGCTGCAGCACTTACATCGTCTTTGTCCGTTTTAGCTTTTTCAATTGTCCAATCACTAAACTTGGTCAAAATGTCTAAATAATAAGTAAATTCTTTTGCAAATGTTTTTATTTGCTCATTATTTGAGTTAACCTCAGATTTAATTAGATCTAAAAATCTATTAATTATATTTCCATTTTTATTAGATAATTTTCTAAAAACTAAATCTGCTGCTTGCACTGAATTAGTGCCCTCATATATTGGCGTTATTCTATTATCTCTATAAAGTTGTTCTATTCCTTGATCTTTTGTATAACCATAACCACCATGAATTTGCATAGCATCATTAGTAATTTCCATACCAAGATCTGTAAATAACGATTTAACAACAGGCGTCATTAAGGAAACAAAGTCGGAAGCTTCCTGACGAACTTTTTCATCTGGATGATTTAAACTAACTTCTGTTTGTTGTGACAACCAAAAACATAATGCTCTCTCACCTTCTATAATTGATTTCATATTTAATAATGACCTTCTTATATCAGCATGTTCAATTATAAAATCTGCTCCATTAGATGATTTGGTGTTGTTAGTTTTACCTTGTTTTCTCTCTTTAGCATAAGCAAGTGAATTTTGATAAGCAATTTCTGAAATTCCAAGTCCTTGTATACCGACAACAATTCTTTCAAGATTCATCATTGTAAACATCGCGCTTAAACCTTTGTCCTTTTTACCTATCATATACCCAGTTGCTCCATCAAAGTTGAGAACGCATGTAGCAGAACCTTTGATACCCATTTTACTTTCTATAGATCCTGTTGATACTCCATTCCTAGGTCCTACACTTCCATCCTCATTGACTACAAATTTTGGGACTAAAAATAAACTTATACCTTTTGTACCAGTTGGTGAGTCTGTTGCTCTTGCAATTACTAAATGAATAATATTTTCTGTGAGATCTTGATCACCTGAAGTAATGAAAATCTTTTGGCCACTAAGTTTATATGTTCCATCAGATTGTTTCTCAGCTTTAGTTTTTAAAAGTCCTAAATCAGTTCCACAAACTGGTTCTGTTAAACACATAGTGCCACTCCATTTGCCTTCAACTATTTTTGGTAAATATTTAGTTTTTATTTCTTCTGAGGCATGATGATTTATACAATTATATGCCCCAATACTGAGTTCGCTATAAAGTTTGAAAGATAAGCTTGCAGATGAAAGCATTTCATCAAAAAAAGCACTAACAGTCTTTGGCATTCCCTGTCCACCATACTTTGGATCACAAGATAAAGAAGTCCAACCATCTTCAATATACTTTTGGTAAGCTTCTTTATATCCAGGGGGTGTTCTTACAACTCCATTTTCTAAAACAGCAGGATTTTCATCACCTATTTTAGCGAGAGGTAATATTAAATTTTGATTAATCTTTGCAGCCTCTTCTAAAATATCTTTAACAAGTTCTGAGCTGACTTCTTTATATTTTTCTAATTCATTGTAATTTTTATTATCTCTTAGTTTCTCAAAAAGAAACATCATATCTTCAACTGGTGCATTGTAGCTTGGCATAGATTTAGTTTAGGATAATTAATAGATTATTGCAATTTTGAAATTATCGCATCTCCCATTTGAGAGGTTGAAACTTCTTTCATTCCATCTGATAGAATATCTTTTGTTCTCAATCCATCATTTAGCACATCTTGTACAGCTTTTTCTAGTGCTTCTGCCTCTTTATCTAAATCTAAAGAATACCTTAAGGCCATAGCAAAACTCAATATAGTTGCAATCGGATTTGCAATACCTTTACCAGCTATATCTGGAGCTGAACCATGAATTGGTTCATACATTGCTCTCATTTCACCATCTTTATTTTTAGCACCTAAAGATGCTGAGGGTAAAAGACCTAAAGATCCAGTAAGCATTGAAGCCTGATCTGATAACATATCTCCAAATAAATTATCAGTTACAATTACATCAAACTGCTTGGGATTTCTTAATAACTGCATAGCACAGTTATCAGCAAGCATGTGACTTAGTTCTACATCTTTATATTCTTTTTCGTGTAATGCTTGAACTTCTTCTTTCCAAAGTTGTCCGGCTTCCATAACATTTGATTTTTCACATGACGTAACTTTGTTTGATCTTTTTTTTGCTAATTCAAAAGCAATTTTAGCAACTCTAATTATTTCACTGCTCGTATAAGTATGAGTATTAATTCCTTTTCTTTCACCATTTTCAATTGGTTTAATTCCTCTAGGTTCGCCAAAATATATCCCACCAGTCAGTTCTCTTACTATCATAATATCTAAACCAGAAACAATTTCTGGTTTTAAAGTTGATGCATCGACTAATTGTTTAAAACATATTGCTGGCCTTAAGTTTGCAAATAATTTTAATTCTTTTCTAAGTTTTAATAATGCTCTTTCAGGTTTTTTTGAAAAATCTATATTATCCCATTTTGGACCTCCTACTGCTCCTAACATTACTACCGCACTTTCTAATGCCTTATAAAATACTTCGTCAGTTATAGGGGTTCCATGTTTATCAATAGAGCAACCTCCAGCAAGATCTTGATCTATTTCAAAGTCGAGTGATTTTTTATCATTAAACCAATTAATTATTTTTTTTACTTCAGCAATAACTTCAGGACCAATACCGTCACCAGGTAATAATAAAATTTTTCTTTTTTTTACTTTAATCATTAAAAATCCAAGGTTTTTGATTTTTTAAATCTTTTTCAAAATTTTCGATCTTTTCTGACTTTTTTAAAGATAGCGCTATATCGTCTAATCCTTCTAAAAGACATTTTTTTTTAAATTTATCTACATCAAATTTAATTTCATTGTTTCCATAAACAATCTTATTTTCATTTAAATCAACTGATATTTCCTCTTTTCGATTTGCGTATTCTGATAACTCTTTAATTTTTTCCTCCTCAAGAACAATAGGTAAAATTCCGTTTTTAAAACAATTACTATAAAAAATATCTGCAAAACTTGAACTAATTACACATGTTATGCCAAAATCTAACAACGCCCATGGAGCATGCTCTCTTGATGAGCCACATCCAAAATTTTTTCCAGCTATTAAAATTTTAGAATTATTAAATGGATTTTGATTTAAAATAAAATCTCCAATTTCTTTACCTTGGTCATCATATCTCATCTCAAAAAATAAATTTTTACCAAGACCAGTTCTTTTAATAGTTTTCAAAAATTGTTTTGGAATTATCATATCCGTATCAATATTCACTATTGGTAAATATGCTGGAATACTTTTTAAAGTATTAAATTTTTGCATTTAATTTTGGTACTTTCTAACGTCATCAAGATTTCCAGAAATAGCTGCTGCTGCTGCCATACCAGGGCTTACTAAATGAGTTCTTCCGCCTCTTCCTTGTCTTCCTTCAAAGTTTCTATTTGAAGTAGAAGCACATCTTTCTTGAGGTTTTAACTTATCTGCATTCATGGCTAAACACATAGAGCAACCAGGTTCTCTCCATTCAAAGCCTGAATTTACAAAAATTTTATCTAATCCCTCTTGCTCAGCCTGTTCTTTTACTAATCCTGATCCTGGCACAACCATAGCATGAACATGAGCAGCAATCTTTTTGTCTTTTAAAATTTTTGCCGCCTCTCTCAAATCTTCTATTCTTCCATTAGTGCAACTCCCAATAAAAACTTTATCTATTTTTATATCTTTTGCAGCCATATTTGGTTTTAAACCCATATAATTTAAAGATCTTTCTAAAGAATTTTTTCTATCCTCATCCTTTTCGTTCTGAGGATTTGGAACTTTTTCATCTATTGTGATTACATCTTGAGGAGAGGTTCCCCAAGTTATCATAGGTAAAATTTCCTCTGCTTGAAGATCAATTTCTTTATCAAATTTAGCACCTTCGTCTGTTTTTAAACTTTTCCAATATTCCATTGCTTTATCCCAATCTTTATCTTTTGGAGACATTGGTCTATCTTTTAAATATTTAAATATTTTTTCATCAGGGGCTATTAATCCTGCCCTAGCTCCACCCTCTATAGTCATGTTGCAAATTGTCATTCTTTGTTCAACACTCAACGATCTAATTAGGTCACCTGCATATTCTATTACACAACCCGTTCCACCTGCTGTACCAATTTTTCCAATTATTTGAAGAATAACATCTTTAGAAGTTACACCTAGAGGGAGTTTACCATTTACATTTACTCTAAAATTTTTAGCTTTTTTTTGAACTAATGTTTGAGTAGCTAAAACATGCTCTACTTCTGAAGTTCCAATTCCAAAAGCTAAAGAACCAAAAGCACCGTGTGTTGCCGTATGGCTATCACCACATACTATTACTGTTCCGGGTTGAGTAAAACCTTGCTCTGGACCTGTAACATGAACGATTCCTTGTCTCTTATCATTCATACCAAAAAGTTTAATACCAAACTCTTTGCAATTAGCTTCTAAAGTTTCAACTTGTATCTTTGACTCTTTATCAGAAATACCTTTTGATCTATCAGTTGTTGGAACATTATGATCTGCCACTGCAAGTGTTAAATTAGGATGTCTAACTTTACGATTAGAGTTTCTTAAACCTTCAAATGCCTGGGGACTGGTTACCTCATGAACCAAATGACGATCTACAAATAACAAAGCTGTTCCATCATCTTGTACATCTACAAGGTGATCATTCCAAATTTTATCGTATAAAGTATTGGGCATTGAAAAAAAAACTATTTTTTTTCTGTTGTCTTTTCAAGTTTTTTTTCTGCTTTAATTTCAGCTTTAGGGGCATCTTTTTGAGACTCTTCCTTAACAGAATCATCTTTTTTAGCCTCTGAAGTCGGTGCAGTTTCTACTTTTATCTCAGTTTCATTTTCTTTAACTACTGGAGCTAAGTTTTCTTCGTTCACTGTTTCTGGTTTCACATCCATATCGATACCAATTTTTTTTCTAATTTTCTCTGCAATCCTAGCTGATTTACCAGTTCTATCTCTTAAATAGTAAAGCTTAGCTCTTCTTACTTTACCTGAACGGATTACTTTAATTGTATCTATTAAAGTTCCGTATAATGGAAAAGTTCGTTCTACACCCTCTCCAAAAGAAATTTTTCTTACAGTAAACGATGAATTAAGATCTCTATTTTTTTTAGCAATGCAAACGCCTTCAAAATATTGGATTCTTTCTTTTTTACCTTCAGTAATTCTAACACCAACTTTTACAACATCACCAGGATAAAATTCAGGAATTTTTTTCTCTGAAAGAATTTTTTTGACGTTATGCTGATTTATTTCTTCAATAGTTTTCATTTTAATATTTAACAAATTAATCTTTCTTATATTTTTGCCACAAATCTGGTCTTCGGTCGCGTGTTATAGCCTCTGATTGAGATAAACGCCAGTCTTTAATTTTAGCATGATCCCCAGATAATAATACTTCAGGGACTGACTTTTCTTCCCAAATTTGAGGTTTTGTATATTGAGGGTACTCTAAAAGACCATTTTCAAAGGTTTCATCAATGGAAGATTTTTCATTTCCCAAAACCCCTGGCAAAAGTCTTAAAATACTATCAAGTACTACTAATGCAGCAGTTTCACCTCCAGACAAAACATAATCTCCTATACTTATTTCTTCAATATTCCTTGTTGTCAAAACTCTTTCATCTACCCCTTCGAAGTGGCCACAAATTAAAGATATTGATTTCTCTTTTGATAAGTCTTGAGCAAGTTTTTGATCAAATTTTTTACCTTTTGGTGAAAGATAAAAAACTCTTTCTCCTTTTTTTACTTTTTGGTCAAGAGAGTTTGCTAAAATATCTGCTTTAAGTAACATTCCTGTTCCTCCACCATAAGGAGTATCATCGACCGTTTTATGTTTATCAGTTGCGGCATCTCTAATGTTTATTACGCTTAAGTTCCATAATTTATTAGACAAAGCTTTTCCATAAAGACCTTTTGCTAAAGGTCCAGGAAAAACTTCTGGATAAAGGGTAAATACTTGAGCTTGAAACATAAACAATCTTTAGATTATTTTTTTTCCTCTTTAGGAGCTTCTTCTTTTTTAGCTTCTGCTGTTGGTGCTGCGTCTGCTTTAGGAGCTTCTTCTTTTTTAGCTTCTGCTGCTGGTGCTGCGTCTGCTTTAGGAGCTTCTTCTTTTTTAGCTTCTTCAGATCCTTCTTTTTTTCTATCTTTTTTTGGAACTGCTTTTTGAGGATTATTTCCATTAGCAGGCATAGGCATTAATTCATTTTCACCTAAAATTCTTGCTACTCTTGTTGTTGGTTGCGCCCCTTGACCTAGCCAATATTTTATTCTTTCAGCCTCAAGTCCAATTCTTTCCTTTTTTTCTTTGGGAAGTAATGGATTGAAAAAACCTACTTTTTCAATAAACCTTCCATCTCTTGCAAAACGACTATCTGCTACAACTACTTTGTAAACTGGTCTCTTCTTTGTTCCACCTCTTGATAACCTTAACTTTAACATTTACTCTCCTTTTTTTATTTTAATTGATTAAATAATTCTGGTGGTATTCCTTTATCAGACATACCTTTCAGATTTCCTTTGGACATCTTTTTCATCATTTCGGACATCATTTTAAATTGCTTTAGCAATTTATTGATAGTGGCTGGATCTGTACCAGAACCATTAGCAATTCTTTTTTTTCGAGAACCATCAATTATTTTTGGATTCTCTCGTTCATTTTTTGTCATAGATAGAATTATTGCCTCATTTTTTGTAATTACACTTTCATCTATACCTGCAGCATCCATTTGAGACTTAACTTTTGAAACCCCTGGCATAAAGGACATTACTCCTTCTATTCCACCCATTTTTTTCATCTGTCGTAGTTGAGTTAAATAATCTTGCATTGAAAATTGTCCTTTTTTTAAATTTTCTTCAGCCTTTTTAATATTTTCTTCACCAAGATCTTGTGCAGCTTTTTCTACAAGAGATACAATATCTCCCATTCCCAAAATTCTATTTGCAATTCTATCTGGATGAAATACTTCAAGATTTTCAATTTTTTCACCTACACCTAAAAATTTAATTGGAACTTGAGAAATAAATTTCATACTAACGGCTGCTCCACCTCTAGCATCACCATCTGCTCTAGTTAAAATTATTCCTGACAGATTTACTGTGTTTTTGAATTCTTTTGCTACGGATGCTGCTACTTGTCCCGTAAGTGAGTCTGCAACCAAAAAAGTCTCTGCAGGATTAATTGTTTTTTCAATTTGTTTGATCTCACTCATCATTTGTAAATCAATCTGTGTCCTTCCTGCGGTATCAAATAATATAATATCAGCTCCATTTAAATTAGCTGCGCTTATAGCTCTTTGACAAATATCAGCTGGCTGTTGGCCTTCAATTATAGGAAGAGTTAAAATATCATTTTGCTCACCTAAAGATTTAAGTTGTTCTTGAGCAGCAGGCCTATAAATATCTAAGCTAACCATCATAACTTTCTTTTTCTTAGTTTTTTCTAGGTACCTTGCAAGTTTAGCGGTTGTAGTTGTTTTACCAGAGCCCTGTAATCCAACTAGCATCATTGGTACTGGAGGAACTGCATTAAGATTTACATCATTATTTTTTTCACCTAGCAAATTAACAAGCTCGTCATAAACAATCTTAACCACCATATCTCCAGGTGATGTCGATCTTATTATTTCTTGTCCTAAGGCTTTTGGTTTAACTTTTTCAACGAATTCTTTTGCAACATCTAAAGAAACGTCAGCTTCTATTAAAGCTTGTCTAATACCTCTTAAGCCTTCATCAACTTGCTTTTCATCAAGAGAAGGTGCTTTTTTTAGAGAAGAAAAAATTTCTTCAAATTTATTTGTCAAATTTTCAAACATATTTATTTCACACAGCAGTAATCTCACTAGTGGGCGAACCCTCGCTGACTAGTGTCGATCTCTTTGTTTCCAAAGACACCGCAAATTTAACGTTTTTGCGGAAACTGGCCCAAACTATAATAGAGGTTCAAAAAGTCAATAAATAAGTTAAATAACTATATATGGACATTAAAGCTTTTAAAATGGATGGATTGGGTAATGATTTTGTGATCATTGATAATAGAGAAAAAATTACAAACTTATCAAAAGATCAGGTTATTAAAATCTGTAACAGGAATTTTATTGGTTGTGATCAATTGATACTAATAGAAAAAGATAACACTACTGATGCTAATTTAAAATTTTTTAATTCTGATGGAGGAGAATCTGGAGCATGTGGAAATGGAACAAGATGTGTTGCTGATTTAATATCAAAAGAGAAAAATGATAAAAATGTGACTCTAACGACTCAGTCTGGAATTTTAAAATCAGAAATATTGGGTAATAATCTTGTTATAACTGAAATTGGAAAAGCAAAAATAAATTGGAATGAAATTCCTCTTTCAAAAGAATCTGATACAAAAAATTTAAATATTAAAATTAATGATTTAGATAATAAAGAATATTTAGGTGGTACTGCTATAAATGTAGGGAACCCCCACGTTATTTTTTTTGTAGAAAAAATTGAAAACTTTGATATTGGAAAAATTGGTCCAAAAATTGAGAGTCATGTTTTATTTCCAGAAAGATGTAACGTTACAATAGCTAAAGTAATTAATGAAAATCTAATAAAAGTTAAAGTTTGGGAAAGAGGTGCAGGTTTAACAAAGGCATGTGGAACAGCAGCTTGTGCAACAGCTTTTGCTGGTAAATTAAATAATTTAACCAAAAATAATACAGATATAGAATTTATTAATGGGAAATTATCAATTTTCATAGATGAAAAAAATTCTATTCATATGAAAGGCCCAGTCTCAGATATTAAGGAAATTTCAATAAAATTGTAATGGGAATTTTTGATAAATTTAAAGAAGGTTTTCAAAAAAGTGCTTCTGCACTTTCGTCTGGCATTAAGGAAATAATTGTAAAAAAAAAAATAGATGATGAAAATTTAAATAAAATTGAAGAATTTTTAATTAAATCTGATGTAGGTATAGAAGCTGCCTCTGAGATAAAACGAATAATTTCAACTAAAAAAATTGATCCTTCAAAAGATTTATCTTTAGAAATAAATCTCATTTTAAAAGATTATATAATTTCTTTAATGAAACCCCTAGAGAACAAGTCTTTTTTCACTAAAAAAGATAAATTAAATGCAACTTTAATTTCTGGTGTAAATGGTGTTGGTAAAACAACTACTATTGGTAAAATTGGTAAAATTTTAAAATCAAATGGTAATAAAGTTATGTTTGCAGCCTCTGATACTTTTAGAGCTGCAGCTATTGAGCAATTGGAAAATTGGGCTAATAAAATAGATGTTCAAGTTATTAAATCATCACAAGGTTCAGATCCAGCTTCAGTAGCATATAAAGCCATCGAAGATGCATTAAAAAATAATTTTGATCAAGTTTTAATTGATACGGCAGGAAGACTTCAAAATAAAAAGAATTTAATGGAAGAATATAAAAAAATTGCAAATGTAACTAAAAAGATAGACGCTGAAGCACCACATGATGTTGTTTTAGTTTTAGACGCAACTTCAGGTCAAAATATAATAAATCAAGTCGAAGAGTTTAATAAAATTATTCCAATAACAGGTATCATAATGACGAAATTAGATGGAACTGCAAAAGGAGGTATTCTTTTAGCTTTAGCAAAGAAATATAAACTTCCTATTATTGCATTAGGATTAGGTGAAAAAGAAGATGACTTGCAAATATTTGAAGCAGAAAAATTTGCTGATGCCTTCACTCAAACTGATTAATTTATTAAATTACTCGAAATCAAAGGCTTATAAATACTACACTTATAATTATCTTTAAATTTATAATGACCACAATCTTTAGAAAAAGAAGAAATTATAAAATCAAATTTACCAGTTGTAGGATAAAGTTCTAATTTTTGATTAATAATATCATATTTGAAATTTGCATTTAAACTTTTGACAGCACTTATCATTACTAGAGTTTTATTATCCTTCAAAAGATAGTAAGCGAAATCATCAGGGAAAACTGGAAAGTTATACTCTTGTAAAAAAAATTTAGCCTGAGAAGGAAACCAATCATAAGAAATTAAAGGCATAGATGATTTGGTGGAATAATTATAAATATAAAGGTCTCTTGGAAAATCGTTTATATAATTACTTTCTTCACCTCTAGCTAAAATCGATTTTTCCCTACCCTTAAAATATAGTGCAAACTCTTTATTATGAGAGTCCATATGATCAATATGAAATAAATCATCTGGATAAAAAGAGTTTTCTTTTGAGTAAACAGAATTTGTGAAAATAAAGCTAAAAAAAAGAATTAAAAAGTATCTTATCATTAATTTAAATAAGCTTAAAATCTTGAAATATATTTGTTTAGATTGTGGCTTAATTTAAACTGTCTAAAAATGACTTTAATGCTTTAAGAAGATTTTCATCATATTCCATCATATGATTGTCATATTTTGTAAAATATGAATATTTAGGTTCGTTTGCAAGTTCATATATTTTTTTTCCCATTGAAAATGGAACAATTTGATCAGCCTCACCATGCATCACTAAAATAGGAGAATTAATATTTTTAATATTTTTTTTATTTTCAAATTTATCTTTTAACAATAGGTTGACGGGTATATATGGATAAAATTTCTTAGCAGCATCAATCATTGAAGTAAAAGGTGTTTCTAATATTATTCCTGCAAAATTTTTATTTTGTGCAAGATGAGTGGCCACTCCTGTACCCAATGACTCTCCATATAAAATAATATCTTTTTCTCTCACGCCTTTTTTGGCTAACCATTCAATTGCACTTTTGCCATCATCATAAAGACCTTGTTCAGTCGGTTTGCCTTTATTTCCACTAAAGCCACGCCAAGCTATTATTAAAAAATTTATATCCATATCTCTAAAATGATTGATTTTATGAATTCTATTTTCAAGGGATCCTGCATTACCATGAAAAAAAATTAGTGTTTTAAAATCTTTTAGATTTTTTTCGTGATACCAGCCTAATATTTGAAGATTATCTGAAGATGATATTTTCACTTTTTCAATATCTACAGAGATCTCATCCCCTGAATAATTATTTTCGTTTGGATGATATAATAAGCTTCTTTGATAGAAGTACAAAAACACTAAAATTAAAGAATAAAGAAAAAATATAATTAAAATTAATTGCATTATATTGTTCCTAATTTTTTTGAACATTTTTTTTCTTTGCTAAGTATATGCCAAAAAAAACTAACATAGTTCCTACAAGATGATAATTTTCTAATTTTTCTTCAAATAGAAAATAGCCGTAAATTGCTCCATAAATTGTAAAAATATATAAGGTAAATCCTGTCAGAGATGCGCCAAGTTTTTTTTGTGCCATTGTATAGAGAGTAAATGCAACTATTCCTGGGGAAACTGCTGCAAAGACAACCCACATGAAAAATTCCTGATTAAATATAGTTCTTTCAAAAAAGATTTCTTCACTAATATAAAAAGGTAACAAGCTGACTGCCCCAAAAAAAGCAATTAATGTAAATCTTTGAAAAATTTCAAGTTTTGTTTTCCAATAGAACAAATAAATTGAATATAAGGCCCATCCGATAGCAGCAGCCAACATCCACAAATCACCAATTGTAAAATTAAGATCTATTAACAAAGAGAGATCACCTTTTATAATAATAGCAAATACTCCTATCAAACAAGCTATAAGTCCAATAATTTTAGTTAGATTAATTTTTTCATTAAAAAAAATGCTTGAAATCAAAATTATAAATACTGGAGATGAGGTATAAATAATTCCCATATTGGTAACAGTAGTGGTTTGACCAGCTAAAAAAGGGAAGGCTCCACAAACCCCACATCCAGTTGCCCCTAAGAAAAAAAGTTTTTTATATTCTTTTTTCATAATTTTGTAACTCTTTCTTAAAGATAAATAAGTGAATGGTAGGAGAATTAAAAAAACTACCGTCCATCTCCAAAATGCTAGAGAGATTGGTGGAACATATTCAACTCCACCTCTTGCTACAATTAAATTTGATGCCATAAATATTGGTTGAATAAATAAAAGAGAAAATGCTAATAAATTATTTGTTTTTGTGTTCAATGATTTTAATTTTTAGATATCTATTTTTTATCAAAAAAGGCCTCATAGACCATCATAAAAATTGCAATACCCATTAAAATATAAACAGGCAATACATCAAAAAAACCTATCATTGAAGATCTGGTTAACGTAAATGCAAGACCTACCAAAAAAGCTATTGCCAGAAGAGACCCTAAAAATGTTGTAAACTTTTGCATCTTAATTATTACATTCTTTTTCTAACCAATTAGCAACCCCTAAAAATCTATGATCATCATAACGATCTCCAATAAGCTGCACACCTAAAGGCAAATTATTTTCACCTTCAAGTAGAGGAAGAGATATACAGGGAGTACCTAGATATGACCATACTTTATTAAACTCAGCTGTACCGGTACTCTTCAATCCTTTTGGTGCAACACCCGGACTAGATGGAGACAAAACTCCATGATAATCCTCAAAAACTTCTTGGTAAGACTCATAGCTTCTTTTTTTAAAATCAATAGCTTCAGCATATTCTTTTGCTGAATATTTATTACCTTTGGCTATAGCAGTTTGCATATATTTTGATAATTTTGCCTTATACTTTTTATAATACATAGCAAAATTATTAGCCAAATCTGTTTCATGAATTATTTGATGATATTTATGAATATCTTTAAAATATGATGGAGTATCAAACACCTCAATATTTTTAAATGACTTAATAAAATATTCGAAAGACTCTCTAGATTTTTTATCAATTATCTTCCAATAATCTGATTTATAAAAAATGAACTTAGGCTCATATGCAGGGCCTTTTTTTGTTTCTTCTAAAATATTTTCTGCTGAATAATAAATGGTTGCTGGATCATGATGATCCTTTTTAATTAAAACTTTCGCTAACAAAGCTACATCTTCAACAGTTCTGCCAAATAAACCCATATGATCCAATGCATATGAAGTTCTTAAAACACCATTTCTTGAAATTAGACCATAAGTTGGTTTATATCCAACAACACCACAATAAGAAGCTGGTCTAATAACTGATCCACCTGTTTGTGATCCAATTGAAAGAGGTGCCATGAGAGAAGCAACAGATGCTGCTGAACCGCTAGAGGAGCCTCCAGGTGTTCTTGTATAATCATGGGGATTAGTTGTTTTTGGTGGTCCGAGATACGCTAATTCTGATGTAGCAGTTTTACCCATCACAATAGCGCCAGCTGAATTTAATAGTTCAACTATCTCGGCATTTTGCGAATAAGATTTACCTTTTCTTATTGGTGTGCCACATTCAGTTGGCATATCAACAGTTCCAATTATATCTTTTAAGGCTATTGGAACTCCGTGCAAAAGACCTACTGGTTTTCCTGATTTTCTATGCTCGTCTGCATCAGCAGCTTTTTCTAATAAAACTTTTTTATCAAAGTGAACCCAGGCTTTAATATCTCTTTCAAATTTACCTATTCTTTCAATATATTTTTCACAAACTTCAACTGAGCTTAAGTGACCCTCTTTAATTTTTGAGGCTATCTCTTCGACACTTAACGAAAATATATCAATCATCTTTTTTTAGTCTGCAAACAATACATCTGGTAACCATAAAGCAATTCCAGGAAACATGTACATCAAAAACATTCCAAAAATAACTATGCCTAAAAACGGCATAATGCCCTTAAATATTTCTAACAGTTCAACATTAGTTTTTTGAACTCCTTTAAGATAATAGGCGGACATGGCCATTGGCGGAGTTAAAAAGGATGTTTGTAAATTTAACGCAATTAACATCGCAAAAAAATATGGATTCACGTTAAATATCTCTAGCAATGGTAAAAATATTGGAACAAATATAATTAAAATCTCCGTCCATTCTAAGGGCCAACCAAGTAAAAAAATTATTATTTGGGTTATTATTAAAAATTGCCATGTAGTTATATTTATCGATGTAAAGAAATGTTCAAATACCTCATGACCGCCCAAGTAAGAAAAGACTGAAGAAAAAGTCCAAGATCCAATAAATAACCACATAATCATTGCGGTAGTTTTAGCTGTTAGAAAGACAGATTCTTTAAAATTTTGCCATTTAAGAGTTTTATAAAACCAAGATAAAATCAAAGCACCAAAAGCTCCTGCGGCGGCGGCTTCGGCTGGGGTAGCAATTCCTGCTAAAATTGTTCCAAGAACTAACATTATTAAACCAAATAATGGAACAAAAGAGACTAATACCTCTTTTAAAATTTCTGCTCTTGGTGGAATATCTTCAGCAGGTGGTCTTGGAGCTATTGAAGGGTTAAGCCATGCTCTAAATACTGCATATCCGATGTATAAACCTGCTAACATCAATCCTGGAAAAATTGCAGCTGCAAATAATCTTAATGGTGATAATTGAGCGATCACAGAATAAACAATTAACATGATGCTCGGTGGAATTAAAATTCCTAAACAACCACCACTGCAAATTATTCCTGATGCAAATTTTTTGTCATATCCTGCCTTAACCATTGCGGGCCAAGCTAGTAATCCCATCAAAGTTACGACTGCCCCAATAATTCCTGTTGCTGTAGAAAATAAAGTACACGTAATAAGTGCTGCTACAGCCATCGATGCAGGTAATCTATGTGCTGCTAGTCTTATTGCAAAAAATAATTTTGCTACAATTCCTGCTCTTTCAACTAAATATCCCATAAATAAAAAGAGTGGTACTGCGGTCAATACGTTATTATCCATAACTGTATAAGTATTTTTTACAAATAGAGAAAATATTCTATTATCAAAAAGATGATCCATTAAAACTGGATCATAATAAGCATAATATCCAAAACCTATTCCCATAGCCATTAACGTAAATGCTATAGGGAAACCAAGTAAAACTGCGAATAGGAATACTCCCATCATTAAAATTGCTACTTCTGGATTGGTAAGACTAAATAACATTATTTTTATCTTCTTCTTGAGAGGTTCTCATTAAAATTTTATCTGTTTCTTCAGCAACAACCATTCGTGAAGGCCAAATACCTGTTTTAATACAAATTACAGATCTGAACACCTCGCTTACTCCCTGAATTATTAACATAATACCAGCAGCAGGTATCATGGATTTCACCATGTAAATTTGAATTTGAGCTGGACTACTCCAGCTAGTTTCTTTAATTTTCCAGGCTTGAGCTGCGTATTCATAGCCATAAAATGCTAAAGCAATTACACCAGGAAAAAAGAATATAAAATAAAGAACTAAATCTACCCATGCTTGGGTTCTTTGGCTAAATAATCTATAAATTACATCACCTCTTACGTGGGCTTCTGTTGCTAAACAGTATGCACCAGACATCATTAATATTGCTCCATACATCTGCATACTAAAATCAAAATTCCATAATGTTGGCTTATTAAAAGCATAAGCCATTACTACTTCATAAACTGTTCCTCCCATTAAAATAACAATACACCATGAAAAGGCTTTGCCCATTGATGTGCTAAGTGTATCAGCAAATTTTATGTAAGATTCCATTTTAGTTTATAAGTATAGTAAATTTTGGTAAAAAAAAAGGGGGTTTTTAAACCCCCTTTAATTTAATTCTTTTAAAGTTAATTAAATTTTAACTTTTCCGATTGGACCAAACTCATTTTCATAAGCTAATTTGTAGTTCGGTTGATTCATCAACAGATACTTCATAGTTCTCTTAGCGTATGCTTTCTGAGAAGCGATAATTTTCTTGAAGAAAGGATCTTTTCCAGAAAATTCACTTACTATTTTATCCCAACCTTTTAACTGTTCAGCTAAAATAGCATCAGATGTTTGGTAAACATTAACCTTATGCTCATTCATTAACTTAGCTAAGTCAGCAGAATATCTAACTAAAGCTTTGAAGTAGTTATCTGAGTTTGCAGCATAAGCAGCATTTTTCAAGATAGCTTGATGAGCAGGTGAAAGGCTATTGTATCTTTTCTTGTTCACCGGTATCTCAAACATTTCTTGAGACTGGTGGAAACTACCTAAGTGGTAATGTTTAGATACATCTTGCATTCCAAACTGTGAGTCTGATGTTGGGTTGTTAAATTCAGCAGCATCAATCAAACCAGTTTTCATTGCTGGTTGAATTTCACCACCTGGTAATTGTCTTACGACCATTCCCATAGCAGTTAAAACGTTAGTCGCTAAACCAACTGTTCTATACTTCATTCCTTTAACATCAGATACTTTTGTTACATTCTTTTTGAACCAACCAAAAGGCTGTGCTGGCATAGGCATATGAAAGAATCCAATGTAATCGAATCCTACTGAAGCAACAGCTTCGTCATATAGTTTTCTTCCTCCACCATACTCCATCCATCCCATTACTTCTTGAGATGACATTCCGTATGAAGGACCAGTTCCAAAAAGTGAAGCGGCAGGATTTTTACCATACCAATAAGCTGTCACCCAGTGACCCATATCTAGGTTACCATCACTAACAGCTGCTCCTATTTCTGAAGTTTTTACAACTGAACCTACTGGTTGAAGGTCAATCTTAAGTGAACCTCCAGACATTTCTTTAACCATGTTACAGTAGTCTCCAGCCATTTCAAAAAAGATGTTAGCGCCTGAAGGCCAAGCTGCTTGCATCTTTAATGTTACGTGACCATCTGCTCTTGCAATGTTTGGCATTGCAACTGTAGCTGCAGCAACAGCTCCAGCTTTAGCAGCGGTTTTAAAGAACTTACGTCTTGAAGATGTTTTAATCTTCAAGGATTTATTTTCTTTTGTCATTATTTCTCCTCTACTAGTTAATTAACTGTAATAATTTAAACATAGAATTAGCTTAGAGTCTTTCTAAAAAAAGGGGTAGATGTCGCAGGAATTTAATTTTATACAATCCAGGGTAGAATTAGTTCACTTTATTTTTGCAATTTCCTGTTTGAAAATACTCATCAATATTATCGATAGCTAAATTAGCCATAGCTATTCGAGTGTCTTTTGTTGCACTTCCGAGATGAGGTAAAATAAAAGCAGATTTTATTTTTGAATAACCTGGATTTAGATTTGGTTCATTTTTGTAAACATCTAAACCAGCAGCATAAATTTTTCTTCTGTTCAAAGCATCTATCAAAGCTTCATCATCAACAATGTCACCTCTAGCAACATTAGTTATTACTGCACCTTTAGGAAAATATTCAACTGTCTCTTTATTAATCATATTTTCTGTTTCCTTTGTTGCTGGACAACAAATAGATAAAACATCAGATACTGAAAAAAGACTTTTTACACTATCATGATAGATTGCACCGTTTTCTTTTTCTGGATTTAATTTTGATCGGTTATGATAATGAATTATCATTCCTAATGATTTAGCAATTTTAGCAATTTTCTGCCCAATTCTTCCCATTCCTAAAACGCCTAATCTTGTTCCAGTTAATTGTTTTCCAATAAGATAATCTGCAGACCATTTCCATCCACCTTCTCTTGCTGAATTAATTCCTTCAGCAGCTCTTCTACATGCTCCTAATATCAAAAGGACACCAATTTCTGCAGTTGCATCTGACAAAACTTCAGGGGTATTTGTAACTGCAATCCCTCTCTTTTTAGCAGCCTCTAAATCAATATTTCCAAATCCAACAGCAAAATTTGAAATAATCTTAATTGTATTTGGTAATTTATCAATTGTATCTTTATCTAATTTTTCTGTCAAAGATGAAAGAATACCATCACAACCTTGACTCATTTCTATTACTTTTGATTGTGAATATAGTTCATCATTTAAATTAAATTTTGCTTCAAAAATTTTTGAAGCTTTATCCTCACTATCTTTAATTAATTTCCTGGTAATTAAAATTTTTTTCATTTTTATTGATTAATTTAATCAAATATTTTGCCAGGATTCATTATATTATTTTGGTCAATACTCTTTTTGATAGTTTTCATCAATGGAATACAGTCACCATGCTCTTGAAGAAGATAGGCTTTTTTATGCAATCCAACTCCATGTTCGCCTGTTATTGTTCCATTTAGCTCTAGAGTTTTTTTAATTAATAAGTCACTAAAGTCTCTTATCTTATTATAAATTCCCTCCTCTTTAGGATCATAAGGTAAAATTACATGAAAATTTCCATCTCCTAAATGTCCTACCATAGGAGCTCTTAGACCAAATTTCTTTGTCTCCTCTTCAGCAAAATTTACACATTCTGTAATGTTTGAGATCGGTAGACATACATCAGTTGAGTATACTCTGCCATTATTAATTAAGGCTTTAACAGAATAATAAACATCCCATCTTGCTTTCCAAAGTTTATTCCTTTCCTCTAAATCTTTTGCCCATTTAAACGAGCTTCCATTATTATCTTTTGAAATTTCTTCAACTATTTTTATATTTTCTTGATTTGATGCTTCTGAACCGTGAAATTCGAAAAATAATGTTGGCACTGCTTCAATATCTTTCAGTTTTGAATAATTTATACTAATTTCCATTTGCTCTTTGTTTAACATCTCAATTCTTGCTATCGGCACACCATACTGAATTACTTGCTGAGCAGTTTGCACTGCACTTTCTAAAGATGGAAAATGACATACAGCACTCATGATACTTTCTGGGATAGGAGATAATCTTAACTGAATTTCTGTAATTATACCTAAAGTGCCTTCGGAACCGATGAAAAGATTAGTTAAATTATAACCTGCTGAAGTTTTTTTAGTTCTACTACCAGTTTTTACAATTTCTCCACTAGGCAGAACGACTGTAAGACCAGTTATTACTGTTTTCATCGTACCGTATTTAACTGCCATAGTTCCTGAAGCTGAAGTAGATGCCATACCCCCTATTGCAGCATTGGCTCCAGGATCAATTGGGAAAAAAACTCCGTCCTCTCTTAAATATTCATTGAGTTGTTCTTTAGTAACACAAGCTTGAACTCTGCAATCAAAATCTTCTGCATTGACACTTAAAATTTTATTCATTTTTTCTAAAGAAATAGTAATTCCTTTATCATTTCCTACAACATTTCCTTCTAAGGATGTTCCAGTACCAAAAGGAACCACAGGGATTTTATGCTCATTACATAAACTTAATATTTTTGAAACTTCTTCATTTGTTTCAGGGAAAACAACTGCTTTAGATAAAACAGGATCATAAGTGTCCTCACCCCTAGCATAATTAGCTCTTGTCGACTCCGAAGTCGAAAATCTTCCATTAAAGATTTTTTTTAATTCTGCTTGAACTTGATTATTCATTTGTTTGAATATTAATAAAGATTAAAGGAAAAATACAGCTTATTTAGTTAGCATTTTCTTTATGTTTTCTAAAGCTTGAGAAATATTATCTCTAGAAGCAGCGAAACTAAATCTAACATAATCTTTGCAAGTTTTACCAAAAGCTGTTCCGGGGACTATTGCTACACCAGCTTCATGCATTGCTTTTTTACAAAATTCACTTCCACTCATTCCTGTTCCACTAACCTTCGGAAATGCGTAAAAAGCTCCTCCAGGTAGACTACATTCAACACCTGGTAAATCATTTAAACCTTGATGAATTAAGTTTCTTCTAGCTGTAAATTTTTCCATCATTTCATGAATTGAGTCATCTGGACCATCTAAAGCAGCAATGCCAGCAAATTGCGCAGCAGCATTTACACAAGACACACTATTTATTAAAAGTTTATTTACATGTGGAACTAATTCTTTAGGCCAAAAACTCCAACCTAATCTCCATCCAGTCATTGAATATGCTTTACTCCATCCTTCCAATACAATTAATCTTTCTCTCAATTCTGGGTAATTAAAAAAAGATGGCATTTCTTTGTTATCGAAAATTTGTCTACTATAAATTTCATCACTCAAAATAGTTACATGTGGATGTTTTTTTAGTCCTTCAGCTAAAACATCTATCTGTGATTTTTCTACAAAACTTCCTGTAGGATTATTTGGATTTATTAATATTAATAATCTTGTTTTATCAGTAATTAGTGACAATATTTTTTCTGGGTTAAATTTTAAATCTTTGTCCTCTGTCAAATCGTAAGGTACAGAAGTTGAGCCTGTATAGTTAATCATTGACTCATAAATTGGAAAAGCAGGAGTTGGATGAATAATTTCTGCACCTGGCTCTCCAAAACATTGAATTGCATAACTCATAGTGGGTTTACCACCTGGCATGATTAAAATTCTTTCAGCGTCTACCTCAGCATTATATCTTTTCTTAATCCATCTCGTAACAGACTGTCTGCATTCTAAAATTCCGTTGGATAAAACATAACCATGATGTCCATCATCTAAAGCTTTTTTTGCTGCCTCAACAACGTGTTTAGGTGTTTTAAAATCTGGCTGACCAAGTCCCAAATGTATCATTGGATTTCCCTTAGCCTCTAATGCTTTTGCTTCAGCCAAAACAGAAAAAGCTGATTCAGTCCCTAAATTATTTAAATTCTTTGCTAGCTTCATGATAATGTTTTTTTAATTTTTAAGACCTATTTCTATAAATTAATTTTGAACTATTCAACTCTTTTAAATTTTTGCATCCCATTAAAACCATATTTCTATTGATTTCATCGTGCATGTTTTGAAGTAAATGCTCAACACCTTTTTGACCACCTGCGGCTAAAGAGAACAAAAACATTTTTCCAAAACTACAAGCTTTTGCTCCTGCGGCAAGCGCTTTTAATACGTGAGTTCCCCTACGTACTCCTCCATCTAAAATGATTTCCAGCTTATCTCCTACTGCATCAGAAATTGCTTTTACTTGATCAAAAGGAGATCGAGAACCATCTAATTGACGACCACCATGATTGGAGATCATTATTGCTGTACATCCAATATCAATAGCTCTTTTAGCATCCTCAACACTCATCACACCTTTTAGAGCAAATGGACCATTCCATTTTTTTGCACAATACTCAGCATCCTTCCAACCCATTGCCGGATCATATTGTTCATTAATATATTCAATAACTGATTTTGCAATACTAGTTCCCTTATCTGTTTTTTTTTTAACATTTGAAAGTTCAAATTTTTTTCCTGTCAGATAATTAAAAACCCAGTTAGGACGCATTGCAAAACTAATTAGGCTTTTTAAAGTTAACTTTGGTGGTGTTGTAAACCCTGTTCTATGATCTTTCTCTCTATTTCCAGCTACTAAAGTATCTACAGTTAAGCACATTGCATCAAAACCAGACCTCCTAGACCTATCGATTAAGTCATCAGAAATTGATCTATCCTTATGAACATAAAGTTGAAATAATTTTGGACCACTTGAGATATTCGATATCTCCTCAATTGAATTATTACCCATCGAAGACATACTATAAAATGTTCCAAATTTTTCTGCTGCCCTCGCCGAAGCTTTATCTCCATCAGGATGATAAAGTCTTTGCATAGCTGCCGGTGAAAGAAAAATTGGCATATCTATTTTACGTCCAAATAAAGTTGTTGATAAGTCTGGTTTACCGACACTTGCAAGAATATTTGGAACTAAATCACATTCATTAAATGAGTCTGTATTCCTTCTTAAAGTTGACTCATCATCAGAACCACCGTCTATGTAATGAAAAATTGGTGAAGGTAATTTTTTTTTTGCTAACTTTCTGAAGTCCTCAAAGTTATAACAATTTTTTAAACTCACGTTCTTCTGAATCTTAAATTACTTCTATTTAAGTCGCTTATCTTTGTGCAACCCATTAATTTCATATCTCTTTGTAATTCAGATTTGTATTGTTCCAAAGCTCTTTCAACACCAGCTTGGCCCGCTGCTGCTAGTGCATAAAGATAAAGTCTTCCACCAGAACATGCCTTTGCACCTAATGATAACGCTTTGAGCATGTGTGTTCCTCTGTGAATTCCACCCTCACAAATTACATCGAGCTTATCTCCTACTGCATCAACAATTTCTGCTAGCTGATCGAATGGAGATCTAGAACCGTCTAATTGTCTTCCACCATGATTTGAAACCATTATACCTGTGCACCCAATATCAACTGCTCGTTTTGCATCTTCAACACTCATAACACCCTTCAACGCAAAATGACCTCCCCATTGAGAGCAAAGTTTTTCCGCATCTTTCCAATTCATAGATTGATCTAACATCGTTGAAAAATAGTTTCCTATCGAAGAGTTTGTGCTTGTACCCTCTTTTACAAAATCTTGAAGATGAGGTAATTCAAATTTACCTTTTGTTAAATAATTTATTCCCCACATTGGTTTAGTCGCAAAACTAAATAAGCTCGATAAAGTCAATTTTGGTGGAGAAGTAAAACCAGTTCTTAGATCTCTTTCACGATTTCCGCCTGTGATAGTATCAACTGTCAAAGCCATTACATCAAACTTAGCCGCTTTAGCTCGCTCCAAACAAGAGTCGTTCAAACCTCTATCTTTGTGAAAGTAAAACTGAAACATTTTTGGAGTATCAATCATGGAAGATATTTCCTCTACACTAACTGTAGCTAATGCTGAGACACCAAACATTGTATTGAATTTTTTAGCAGCTTTTCCAACTGCTCTTTCACCATCATAATGAAAAAGTCTTTGTAGTGCTGTAGGTGAAAGATAAAATGGTAAATCTAATTTTTTACCAAAAATCGTTGTAGACAAATCAACATTCTCAACACCTCTTAAAACATTTGGAACTAAATCAACATCATCAAAAGCACTTGTATTTCGAGCGTATGTGATTTCATCATCAGCTGCACCATCAATATAATGAAAAATAGGTGATGGAAGTTTCAGCTTAGCAAGTTTTCTAAAATCACTAAAGTTGTGACAATCTTTTAATCTCATTATCATAATATGTATCTAAAACTTTTTAAGAAAATTAAACATATAACTATTTGCCCCAGGATTTTTATCTCCTAGACTAGCATTAGATAAATGATTGTAAGATAAACCAAATTGACTATCTTTAGGTAGATCTAAAGAGAGTTGAACCTCGCTTTTAAACTCAATTATGTGTCCT
The DNA here is from genome assembly GCA_902555725.1 of uncultured Pelagibacteraceae bacterium. Lineage (GTDB taxonomy): Bacteria > Pseudomonadota > Alphaproteobacteria > Pelagibacterales > Pelagibacteraceae > Pelagibacter. Next base: position 105,611 of record CACDTN010000005.1, read on the forward strand.
AAGTCTTTACCATCTCCCTGTTCATAAATACCAGGAGTAAAACTTGGTATCACATTTAAAGCTCCAATAGAATATTGTGCTTGTACTCCAGTATAAAAATATGCAGCATTATCTGATGTTATTAATGCTCCCGTGATAGGTGATAGATTTCCTAAAAATGTATCTCTATTAAGATCTACATTTTGATGTTGAAATCCAATTAAAGTTGATCTCTTACCCTCATCACTAAAATCAAACATTCCTGAATAAACATTAAACTTAGTATTATTGGTGTCGACCTTAAAATCTTCAGCATTAATAGGTAATCCTGCCACAAATAATGCAATCAAAAGATATAAAATTTTTAGTTTCATATGTGAAATATAGTTAATTTTTTTTATATATAAATAATTTTAATATTATTGCACCACCGATTAAAAACATCAAGAGAGGTAATAACCAAAGAAAATAAGTGTTTTTACTGAATCCTGGATCATATAAAATCCATTCACCATATCTATCTTTTAAATAATTATAAATTTCCTCCTCACTACTCCCCTCATTTAATTTTTTTTTTACCAAGGTTTTTAAACTAATTGCAAATTCAGAATCAGAGTCATGAACAGATTGACCTTGACAAATTAGACAGCGTAAATTTTTTGTTATTTTTTCATCTAAACTTTTAGTTTTTGCATGTACTAAATTAAAATTTGATATAATTAAAATTAAAATAAAAAATTTTAGAAATCTCATTGAATCAACTCTTTTATTTCTAGTAATGAATTTTGATCAATTGGTCCAATAATTTTTTTAACAATCTTCTTTTTATATAACAAAAAAGACTCAGGAACCCCATAAGCACCCCACTCAATTGCGATTGTTCCATCTGTATCACTAAAAATAAAATCATAGGGATTGTTCAATTCGTTTAAAAAATTTGTTGCATTTTTTTTTTTATCTTTATAGTTGAGGCCAACAATTTTTAAATTTTTTTGAGTAGATAAATTTAATAAAAACTTGTGCTCATCTCTGCAGGGAGCACACCAGGAAGACCATATATTCATTAAATAAAATTTATCTCCTTCAAAAATATCTTCTGATTTAAAAATCTCCTCTGTTTCAAAAGCTTTAGCAATAAAAACAGGAATATTTTTTTGATTGCCTGTTTGAGGTTCATAAACATTAGAATTTTGTAATCCTTTATAAAAAATTACAAAAATTACTAAAACTATAATTATTAATGAAATTGGAAAAATTTTAGTTTTCATATCTCTTTTTAAAAAAACCTATCAAACCACTTAAGCTTATTAAGAATGTAGATAGCCAAATCCAAATCATAAAAGGTTTTACTTGATATCTAATATTAAAATATTCTTGATTTTGAACAGAATTCATAGTCATAAATTTATCTTTATATAAAGTTGTTTTAATATCTGCTTCACTAGTAATGATGTTGGGTTGATTATATATTCTTAATTCAGGTTGCATAATATCTATCTGTCCACCATTGTGCTCTACAACAAACTTGCCAATTATTGCTTTAAAATTTTGTTCATCTCTTTGTTCAATACCCTCAAAGTTTATTTTTAGTGCATCATTTTCATAAGTTTCATTAATTTTTAAATTAGTAATTATTTCTGTTGATAAAAAATTATTAAATAAAATACTTAAGATTAATAAACTAAAACTAAAATGAGCAAGATTTTGAGATAAATTTTTAAATTTTTTTGAAAAAAAATCCTTAAGAGTTATTAAAAATAAATAAAATGCTGAAGTCACTAAAATTGTGTTAATTAGAAAGTTAATGTCTAAATTTCTTATTATAAAAGTAGATAATAAAATAGAAATAATTAAAAATAAAATTAAGTTTAGTTTATTTTCTAACTCTGATTTTATCCATTTTAATTTTGGACCTATTGCCATTGCTAATAAAAATGGAACTAAAAATGGAATTATCAATTTATTATAGAATGGTGGACCAACAGATATTTTTTCTGAAGATAATACCTCTAAAAATATTGGATAGGTTGTTCCTATCAAAACTACTGAAAGAAAATACATCATAAACCAATTATTAATTAAAATTGATGTCTCTTTACTTAACCAAAAGAAAGAATTTGTTTTAGTTTTTTCACTTTTATAAAAAAATAAAAAAATAAAAATCGATAAAAACACTAAAATAAATAAAAAGATTAATATATATAATCCTCTTTCTGGGTCGTTAGCAAACGTGTGTACAGAATTTAAAATTCCAGATCTAACTAAAAAAGTTCCACACATACTTAATGTAAAAGTTGCAATTGATAGTATTACGACCCAAGAAGTTAAGATTTGTTTTTTTTCCAATACTAATGTGCAATGCAGCAACGTAATAAGTGCTAACCACGGAATTAAAGAAACATTTTCAACTGGATCCCAGAACCAAAACCCACCCCAACCGAGCTCATAATATGCCCAGATTGAACCTAATAAAATACCTAAAGTTAAAAAAATCCAAGAAGTTAAAATCCATTTTTTTATATGCTTGGCCCATGAACTTGAAATATAATTTGTTACTACCGCTGCAAGAGCAGAAGAAAATATAATTGATGATCCTACATAACCTAAATATAAAATTGGTGGATGAATCGCTAAAGCAGGATCTTGTAAAATTGGATTAAGACCTAGTCCTTCATTTGGTATCGGAAAAATATAATTAAAGGGACTTGAAGTTTTTATCAAAAAAACAAAAAAACCAACAATAATTATCTGTTGAAATAATAAAGTTAAAATTCTGTATTTTTTTGGCTGATCATTAGATCTCAACAAAAAAAGAAAGATAAATAATGTCAAAACTAATAACCAAAGTAATAAACTACCCTCATGATTACCCCATGCACCAGATATTTTATAAAAAGTAGGCACTGTAGTGTGAGAATGATTGAAAACTGTTTCATTGCTAAAGTCAGAACTTATAAATGACTGAATCAAACCTAAAAAACTTAAACTCACAAAAAAAAATTGAAAAAAAACAGAAAAAATAATTTTATTATCAAGTTTTGATTTACTGAGATTTTTTATAGAAAAAAAAATTATTAAAAAAGAAATACTAAATCCAATAATCAAAGAATAATATCCTATTAAACTAGCCAATTTTATTTCTCCTCTAATGCAGCTTTTACCTCAGGTGGCATATAATTTTCGTCATGTTTAGCAAGAATTTTTGTTGCTAAAAAAAAACTTTTATCTTTTAGATAACCCTCTGCTACAACTCCTTTACCTTCTGAAAAAAGATTGGGTACTGCTCCTGAGTAAGATACATTAATTTCATTTTCAAAATCTGTGATTATAAAATTTAATTTTTTCTCTTTTATAGATATAGAGTTTTTTTTGACCATTCCTCCAACTCTTATCTTATTTTTATTAGTTTCAGATAAAGTTTTAATATCTGATGGGGATTTAAAATAGACTACATTTTCTTCAAGAGATTTTAAAATGAGTAACACTGATAAAATCAGAGTAATTAAAACTAATACTATAAAAAAAAATCTTAATTTAACTTTACGACCATACATGGTTTAAAGTTTAAAAATTTGATGAATTAGATAAAATTTCTTTATTAATGATTTGAGATTTTGCAAAAGCTGCTCTTTCAGATTTTAAATTTCCAAATTTAGCGATAAATTTATTTCTCTCTCTCACATATTGAGCCTTAACAACAAAGTATAAAGATAAAAAACTTAAAAGTGTAAATATAAAAGATGATAAAACGTAAATGCCATATCCATTCATAAAAAGTATTTCATTAATCATAATCTATCTAAGCCTTTATTTTTAATTTTTATCAGTTCTGTATTATATTTCATCAAAAAAATAAGTAATGAGAACAGGGTAAATGCCGCAGTCATTATAAATAATGGAAATAACATTGATGAATGAATCGATGATTTTGATAATATGTTAATTGAAGCAGGTTGATGGAGTGTATTCCACCAATCAACTGAATATTTTATTATTGGAATATTTATAATTCCCAAAATCGTTATTATTGAAGTAATTTTATATAATTGTTCTTTGTTTTCATAAATTCTCCAAGCAAGTAAATACATTAAATAAAATAAGGCTAAAATTAACATAGAAGTTATTCTTGCATCCCAAGCCCACCAAGTTCCCCAGGTTGGTTTTCCCCAAATAGAACCTGTAACCAGCGCTATTATATTAAACACAAAACCTGATGGAGCTAAACTTTTTGCAATTAAAAAGAAATTTTTAATTTTAAAAATGTATCCTAAAATTGATAAAAAGGTAATTGAGGAAAAAATACCAAGTGTAATCCAGGCTGCAGGAACATGAACATACATGATTCTTACAGCATGACTTTGTTTATAATCTTCAGGAGATAAAATTAAAGCTTCAGTTAATCCTACTGACAAAACAACAATAAATAAAAATAAAACATATTTTGGAGCTTTAGATGTAACAGAAAAGATTTTATTAGGTTCTAAAAACTTAAACATAAATTTTATTTTTTTAATTTTATTTCAGATTATTTATTATGAATTTAAAGTCTGATCAAGAATGTAGAGGGAGATAATAACGAAGGGTAATAAAAACACTCTTGATCAGGATTATTTAAATTAAAATAACCCTGTGACCAAGATTTGAATTAAATGTGTTTAAAAAGTGATTTTTTTTAATTTGACGGTTTAAAATAGCTAGATCCCTTTTTTCCAGAGAATATTTCCTCAATTAGAGGGTGTTTTATAGGCTCATCAGAGTCGTCCATTAACAAGTTTTGCTCTGATACATAAGCCTCATAAGTAATTTCATCATTTTCAGCTAGAAGATGATAAAAAGGTTGATCTTTTCTCGGTCTAACATTTTTTGGGATTGATTGATACCATTCCTCAGAATTATTAAACTCAAAATCAACATCATAAATAACACCTCTGAACTCAAAGTGTTTATGCTTTACTATGTCACCTATTGAAAATTTAGCTTTTTGAATTGGCATTAAGATAAGTATGGGTATTTAAAAATAAAAATCAATAAGAAAAAATATATAATTTTTGTATAAATATTATTTGTGTTAATATCTTTTTAGTGAATAAATCTTTTTTGAAGTTTCTTACCGATTTTGGCCCATTAGTAATTTTTTTTTACTACTACTACGATAGTGGAAAAGATTTAAAAATAGCTATTCCTCCATTTATAATTGCGACAATTATAGCATTAACTGTGATGTGGTTTTTAGAAAAAAGAATACCAAAAGTTCCATTGTTGAGTGGAGTTTTAATTACTTTTTTTGGAGGATTGACAATTTATTTTGATAATCCAGTTTTTATTTATATTAAGCCTACTATTATAAATATTTTATTTGGCCTGGCTTTAATATTTGGAAAATATTTTACTAATGAACCAATACTCAAAAAACTGATGGGAAAATCAGTTTCTTTAACTAATGAGGGTTGGGAAATTTTAAATAAAAGATGGATATATTTCTTCTTTGGTCTCGCAATATTAAATGAATTGGTATGGAGAACTCAATCTGAAGAATTTTGGGTAAATTTTAAAGTTTGGGGTTTATTACCTATAACTTTCATTTTTACAGGTTTCCAAATAGGATTAATAAACAAGTATAAAACAAATGAATAATAATTTACGATTAGTAATAAACAACGTTAATGACAAAAAATTAGAAGATAAGCATTTTTTTGAAAAAGATGAATTAAAAATTATTTTGGATTTGTATGCAAAAATGGTCTCTGAAGGTTCTTGGAAAGATTATGGACTGAGTATTTCAAGTAAACAAGTAGGTTTTAGTGTTTTTAAAAATGCAGCTGAAAATGCACTTTATAAAATATGTAAAAATTTTAGGCCCAAGAATAAAAATCTTAAATATTTAATTACGGATACAAATGGGAAAATATTAAAAAATTCTTTCGATTTAAATATACTCTTAAAAAACACTAACTGGAAAAAACTTCAAAAATAATATTATCTTCTTTGACCAAAAAGTCTTAGAAGCATAATAAATAGGTTAATGAAATCTAGATAAAGAGTTAACGCTCCCATTACAGCTTTTTTACCCATTAACTCACCCGTATCACTTGCTGAGTACATATTTTTAATTTTTTGAGTGTCATAAGCTGTTAAACCAATAAATATAAAAACTCCTAAAAATGAAATGATCCAATAGATTTTTGGTGATTGCAAAAAAATATTTACAAGAGACGCGATTATAATTCCTATAAGTCCCATCATTAAAAAAGAGCCAAGTTTAGTCAGGTCTCTTTTAGTAGTATACCCATAGATACTCATTGCACCAAATGTTGCAGAACAAATAAAGAAAACTCTAGTTACACTTATACCTGTATAATATAATAAAAGAGAGGATAAAGACAAACCCATCAAAGCTGCAAACACCCAAAAAGTAGTTTGAGCTTTTGCTGCGCTCATTTTATTAATTCCAAAGCTCATATAAAAAACAACTCCTAAAGGTGCTAGCATTACAACCCATTTTAAGCCAGAATTATAAATTGCTTGACCAAGAGGCTCTAAAATTATTCCTGCACTTGTAATTTCTTGAACTGAGAATTTAAATGTTAAAAGAGCCACTATACCAGTTAAAAATATTCCTGTTGCCATATAGTTATAAACCTTAAGCATGTAAGCTCTTAAACCTTCATCAGTTACTGTATTATCTTGCGCGGCTGCTCTTGCTCTAGCTAGAATACCTTTTTTATCAAATTCCATAATGAGAGAAATATATAGTCTTTTACTAATTATTCAAGATGCCTTAAAAGATTAATAAAAAAAATTAACGCTATAAAACCTCAATGAATTACAAAAAATTAGGAAATACTAATCTTGACGTAAGTACAATTTGTCTCGGTACAATGACTTGGGGAGAGCAAAACACTCAAGACGAGGGTTTTGAACAGATGGATTACGCTTTAGACCAAGGTGTAAATTTTTGGGATACAGCTGAAATTTATTCTATTCCTCCAAGAGAAGAAACTTTTGGAAGCACTGAACAAATTATAGGCAATTGGTTTAAACAAACTAAAAAGAGAGACAAAGTAATTCTTGCCTCAAAAGTTTGTGGACCAATGAGAGAATATGTAAGAGGTGGGGGTAATCAGTTTGGGGAAAAAAATATTACTGAAGCGTTAGATGGAAGTTTAAAAAGATTAAAGACAGATTATATTGATTTATATCAACTTCACTGGCCTGAAAGAAATACAAATTTTTTTGGTAAATTAGGTTACGAACATAATGAAGATACTGAATGGACTAAATTTGAGGATATTTTAGAAAATTTAAAAAAATTTATAGATCAGGGAAAAATAAGGTACGTTGGTCTATCCAATGAAACTCCATGGGGTTTATCTAAATTTTTAGAGATATCTAAAAATAAAAATCTACCAAGAATGCTTTCAGTTCAAAATCCATATAACCTACTCAATAGAACTTATGAAGTAGGTCTTGCTGAAATATCTGTGAGAGAACAGTCAGGACTTCTTGCTTATTCTCCCCTTGCATGTGGATACCTATCAGGCAAATATAGAAATAATCAATTACCAAAAGGATCCCGAATGGCACTTCATAAAGATTTCTGGACTAGGTATAATAAGCCAAATGCAGAGAAAGCAATTGAGGCGTACTATGAAGTGGCAAAAAAATTCAGATTAGACTTATCTCAAATGTCTTTAAAGTTTTTGGAAATTCAACCTTTTGTTACTTCGGTTATCATTGGAGCAACTACAATGGAGCAGTTGAAAACTGATATAGAAAGTGTAAATATAAATTTAACTGAAGAAATTATAAATGAAATTAACCAAGTGCAAAAAATTTACCCAAACCCATGTCCTTAATTAAACAAATTTTACTTTTATCAACATTTATCATTATTTTTTCTATATCAAAAACATTTGCAGAGGATTTAAAAAAAGTAGGCAAATTTAAAGATTGGGAGGTAATGGTAATGTCAGAAACTTCAGGTAAGGTTTGTTTTGCTCAGTCAGTCCCAGTTTTACAAGCACCCAAAAAAAATAAAAGAGATGCTAGATTATTCGTGACTTTTAGACCTGGAGAAAAAATTTCTAATGAAATAAGTGCAACTGCTGGGTACGAATTTAATAAGAATAATACAGTCTTAGCAACTTCAGGAAATAATAAATTTAAATTTGATATAAAGCAGCAAGGTTTTGCTTGGATGACTAGTAATAAAAAAGAAAATATTATGGTCAAAGTAATGAAAAAAGGATCAAGAATAATGGTGGCGGGATATAATGAAAAAGGATCCCAAACTATAGATCACTATTCGTTGTTAGGATTTACAAAAGCTTATAATACTGCAAAAAAAGCTTGCAGTTAATAAATGAAATCAAAAAAAAGAATTGTATTAGCTTATTCTGGTGGCTTAGATACATCCATAATCCTTAAATGGCTTCAAGAAAATTATAAGGCAGAGGTAGTTTGTTATACTGCAGATATTGGTCAAGAAATTGATAAGAAAAAAATTATTTCAAATGCTAAAAAACTTGGAGTTAAAAATATAATTATAAAGGATTTAAAAAATATATTTGTAAAAGATTATGTTTTTCCAATGTTGAGAAGTCATGCGGTATATGAGGGAGTTTACCTGTTGGGAACTTCAATAGCGAGACCC
>CACDTN010000006.1:0-93131 GCA_902555725.1 uncultured Pelagibacteraceae bacterium
TATTAGAACCCAATCAAGTATTAGGACGTGCAAATAAGTATTTTTTAAGTTCTTGTAAAAAAATTTTTTGTTATAATAAAAAAATTATAAATTTTCCCAAAAATCTTTTAAATAAGATGGTAATAATAAATCCTTTAGTAAGAGAGAATATTTACAAATTAAAATCATCAGGTAGCATCAAAGATAAATTTACAATATTGATAGTAGGTGGAAGTCAAAGTGCCAGTATTTTTGATATGAGTCTTAAGAATTCAATTGTTAATATATCAAAGAAAAAACCAATTAAGATTATGCAGCAGACTAACAAAGAAAATATTTCGTACTTAAAGGATTTTTATTCAAAAAATAACATTGAAAATAAAATTTTTAATTTTGAAAATAACTTTGAAAATATTATTAAAGATGCAGATCTTTGCATTACTAGATCGGGTGCATCAACTCTGGCAGAGCTATCAGTTATTAACATTCCTTTTATAGCTATTCCATTACCAACTTCAAAAGACAATCATCAATTAGAAAATGCAAATTTTTATAAAGAAAATGATTGTTGCTGGGTAATTGATCAAGCCGATTTTGAGAAAAAAATTGAACATCTTTTGAGTGAGATTTTAACTGATAAAATTGATTACTTAAAAAAAAAGGAAAATTTAAAGAAATTAAATTATCAAAATACTTGGATTAATGTTAATCAAAAAATATTGAAAATTATAAATGAAAATTGAAATAGCAAAAACTGAGATAATTCATTTTGTTGGAATCGGCGGAATAGGGATGAGTGGACTTTCTTTGATTATGAAGGGTAAGGGTTTTAAAGTTCAAGGAAGTGACTTGAGTCTAAATAAAAATGTTGAAAGACTTAAAAAAGAAAAAATTAAAATTTTTATAGGGCAGAAAAAACAAAATCTTAAAGATGCAACAATAGTTGTAGTATCTTCAGCTATAAAAAAAAATAATCCAGAAATTATTGAAGCAAAAAGAAAAAATTTACCAATAATTAAAAGGGGCAAAATGTTGGCACATATTGTATCCCTAATGAAAAATATAGTTGTAGCTGGTTCACATGGTAAAACGACTACAACCTCATTAATTACATCAATTTTTCAAACAACAAAGATAGATCCAACTATTATTAATGGAGGTGTAATAAATTCAATTAACAATACTGCAAAATTGGGTAAAAGTGATTGGTCAATTCTAGAAGCAGATGAGTCTGATGGAAGTTTCATTCATATTCCACCAACTTATTCAATCATTACAAATATAGATAGGGAACATATGGATTTTTATAAATCTATGGAAGACTTAAAAAAATATTTTATAGAATTTATTGAAAAGGTACCTTCATTTGGAAAATCGTTTATTTGTCTTGATGATAAAATTAATAATGAACTTGTAAAAAGATTGAAAGGTAAAAATTTTTATACCTATGGTGTGAATTCAAAATCAAATTTTTTGATTAAAAATATTAAGCGAAGTATGAAATTTTCAGAATTTGATTTGCAAGTAAATCTTCCAAATAAAAAAAAAGTTATAATTAGAAAAATTAGAATTCCTTTATTGGGGATTCATAATATTAGAAATGCTGTTGCGGCAGCAGCAGTTGCTATTACTGTTGGAATATCAGTTTCTGATATAAAAAAGGGATTACTAAAATTTAGGGGAGTACAAAGAAGATTTAATAAAATTTTTAGTTATAATGGAGTAGATTTTTTTGATGATTATGCACATCATCCAACTGAAATAAAAGTTGTATTAGAAGGAGTTAATAAAGTTTATGAAGGATATGATAAAATTTGTGTGTTCCAACCACATAGAATTTCAAGATTAAAAGATTTAAAGAATGAATTTTCTTTTGCTTTTAAGGATGCCAATACAGTTATTCTATGTCCAATTTACGCTGCTGGAGAGAAAATAAGATTAGGATTTAACTATTTAAATTTTGCAAAACAGCTTATTAAAAATTCGAAAGTAAAACTTTTTTTAGTTAAAGATAATATTCAACTAGCAAAATTTTTAAAAAAAAATATGTATGGTAAAAAAATTGTAATTGGAATGGGTGCTGGATCTATTTCTAATTGGATGAGAAAACTACCAGAGTTAATGTAATGCAAATTTTCGAATTAAAAAATATATTAAAAGAATTTGGTGCAAATGTAAGATACGAACATGACCTTAAAAAAAAAAATTGGTTTAATATTGGAGGAAAAACAAAGGTTTTTTACAAAGCAGATAATTTAAAAGAGTTAGTAAATCTTTTAAAAAAATTGAATAGAAAAGAAAAAATTTTTATACTAGGTGCAGGCTCGAATACATTAATAAAAGATGAATTGTTTGATGGTGTAGTAATTAAATTAAGCAAAAACTTTAATAATATTTCTCTATTAGGTGAAAATACAATAATAGCTGGAAGTGCAGTTTTAGATAAATCTCTTTCAGATTTTGCAATGAAAAATAACCTGACTGGTTTTGAATTTTTATCTTGTATTCCTGGAACAATTGGTGGAGGAATAAGGATGAACGCTGGTTGTTTTGGAAATGAGTTTAAAGATATATTGTTATCAATTCAAGCAATTGATAAATCTGGAAAAGTAATTTCAATACCATCCAAAGATATTAAGTTTGAATACAGAAAATGTAACTTATCTGATGACTTAATTTTTTTAAGTGCTTCTTTTAAAGGTGTTAAAGATGATTATGCAAAAATTAAAGAAAATATTGATAAATTAAAATTAGAAAAAGAAAAAAACCAACCAACAAAAATAAAAACTAGCGGTAGTACTTTTAAAAACCCAACATCACAAACTCAAAAAAAAGTTTGGGAACTTATTAAAGAGTCAGTCCCTTTAGATAAAAGTTTTGGTGATGCATGTATTTCTAAAAAACATTGTAATTTTTTTGTAAATAAAGGTGATGCAAAATTTGAAGATATGAAAAAATTAATAGATTTTGTTGCTAAAAATGTTTTAGAAAAGACTGGAATTAGTTTAGAAAAAGAAATTAAAATTTTGGAATAAATTGAAAAAAAAAATATTAGTAATCTCTGGGGGAATATCTAAAGAAAGAATAATCAGTCTCGATACTGGTAAGCAGGTTGCAAAAGAGCTAACTAAAAATGGTTATAATGTTAAAATTTCAGAACCAGATTATCGATTATTTGATGTAATTAAATTATTTAAGCCAAATATTATTTTTAATGCTTTGCATGGTCAGTTTGGTGAAGATGGATATATTCAAACTATTCTAGAAACTACAGGAATTCCATACACACACTCAGGTATAATTTCATCATCATTAGCTATGGACAAGGTGTTATCTAAGAAAATATTTATTAAAAATAGAATATTAACCCCTAAATATTTTTTATATTGTTTTGATAAATCTAATAAAGATTTGATTAAATTGATTAATCAAAGATTAAAGTTTCCTGTAGTAATTAAGCCAATTAATGAGGGATCTAGTGTAAATGTATTTATTTGTTCAAAAAATAATGTTTTAAAAAAAATTAAATTATTAAAAGATTATAAAAAAATAATGATAGAGCAATTTATTCCAGGACGTGAAATTCAGGCAGCTATAATTGGCAGTAAAAAACTAGGAGCAATTGAATTACAACCAAAAAGAAAGTTTTATGATTACCAGGCTAAATATAACTCAAAAGCAAAAACAAAACATATTATTCCAGTAGAATTAAGTAAAAAAAATTTTGATAAACTTATGGACTTAGCTCTTAAAGCTCACAAATTAATGGGATGTAGAGGTGTAACTCGCTCTGATTTAAAATTTTACAAAGGTAGATTTTATCTTCTTGAAATAAATACTCAGCCAGGAATGACTAGTCTATCTTTAGTTCCTGAAATAGCTGCATTTCATGGTATAAGTTTTATTAAGCTCATAAGATTAATTTTAAAAGATGCCTCAACAAATAAGTAAAAAAATTTTAGTATATTTTTTTTTATTTATAATTTTTGGATCATTAAATAATAAGAATTTAGCAAAATTAAAATTTCCAAATATCGAAAAAATTAAAATTGAAGGTTTAGAGGTAGAAAATAAAGAATTTCAAAAAAGTTTAGATTTATTTAAAATGGAGACGTTATTTAATCTAGATAAATTGAAAGTTAGAGAATTGTTTAATTCAAATAATTTAATTGAGGAGTATGTAATTTCTAAGAGATATCCCTCATCTTTAGAAATAAAGATAATTGAAACCGAGCTATTAGCACTTTTAAACAAAAGAGGAAAAAGTTTTTATATTGGATCAAATGGAAAATTAATTGAGACAGAAGATGTGGAAAAAAATTTACCATATATTTTTGGAGATCCAAATATTGAAAAATTCTTATCTTTAAAAAAAATGATTGATAGTTCAAAATTAGATTACAATGATATTGAAAATCTATTTTTTTTCCCTTCAGGTAGATGGGATATAGAAACGTCTTCAGGTGTCTTAATTAAATTACCAATTAAAAATATAGAAAAGTCTTTAGAGTTATCTTTAAATTTATTAGATTACAAACAATTTGATAATATTAAATCTATTGATGCTCGACCTCGAAATCAGGTAATTACTTATGAATGAGGAACTTAAATTTGAAACCTATTTATTTATAGACAGAAAAAAATTAGTTATTTGTGTTATTAAAAAAAAAACATTTGAAGTTATTTTTAAGGAAGAAAAATTATTTGATGATCATAATGAAGATTCTAAATTAAAAATATTAGATGAATTTCTTGCAAAAAATATCTTAAAAATAGAAAAAAATTTAAAAAATTTTGTTAAAGATACATACATAATTTTAGATGATAGAGAATTCTTTCCAATCGAAATTTCAATCAAAAAACGGCATAATGGTAATTCTATATCCCAAGAAAACTTAATTAATCCATTAAATGTTTTAAAAAATTTGTGTCAATTTAGTTTTAAGGATAAAAAAATCATTCACATGTTAATAGAAAATTATCAAATTGATGGTAAAGACTATTCTTTTTTACCTGAAAATTTAAAGTGTAATAATTTTTCTTTAGACATCAGATTTATATGTTTATCCAAAAATTCAATTGAACATTATGAGTCAATTCTAAAAAGATATCACATTTTAGTAAATCAAATATTAAATGCTGAGTACATTGAACAATTTCAAGATCAACAAAACCCCAATATTTATGCAACTGCAAGCAAAATAATTTCAGGGTATAACAATAATGAAATATCGTTAGTCAATAAAATCCTAAAAAATAAGGGTTTTTTTGAAAAATTTTTTGACCTTTTTAGTTAAACTGTATTTTACAGTAATATTTGTTGTTTTCTGTTTTTTGATCTTCAGCTTTAAAAATGCTTTGTGACTTTATTAAACCAAAAAACAATCAACGATCCTGTAAAATTTACAGGAATAGGTCTTCATAGTGGTAAAATAGTTAATGTTACTATTAATCCTTCAAAACCTAATACTGGAATCATATTCAAAAGAGTTGATTTAGAAAATAACAATTTAATATTTCCAAGTTTTGCAAATGTTACTAACACCTCACTAAATACCACAATATCTAATGACTCTGGTGTTAGGGTTTCTACAATAGAACATTTAATGGGAGCATTATTTGGATTAGGAATAGACAACGCTTTAATTGAAATCGACAATGAAGAAGTCCCTATTTTAGATGGTTCTGCAAAAGAATTTATTGAAAAGCTAATCAATAGTGGATTAAAACAAAGTGAAGTCCCAATTAAGATTATAAAAATTAAAAAAAAAATATCATTTAATGAAGGTGAAAGATCAATATCTATCGAACCCTCTAAATTAAGTTTAGATATTAATTTTGAATTAAAGTACGAGAATGCTGTCATTGGAAATCAAAAAAATAAAGTTAATGTTTATGAAGATGATTTGAACGACATTTTTAACTCTAGAACTTTTTGTTTATATGAAGATATAGAAAAAATTAAAAAGAATGGTTTGGCAAAAGGTGGTAGCTTAGAAAATGCAGTAGTAGTTAAAGGTTCTGAGATAATGAACGAAGAAAAACTTAGAAATTCTAAAGAATTTGTTAATCATAAAATACTTGACTGTATTGGTGATCTTTATACCAGTGGCTATAGAATTGTAGCTAGTATAAATTGTTCTCAAGGTGGTCATTATTTAACTAATCAATTATTAAAAAAGGTATTTCAAAACAAAGAAAATTTTTCAATCATTGAAATCCAAGAAAGAAACCTTCCACACACTATTATAAATAAAAGTTTATTAAGATCAATTGCATAGGCAATATAGATCTTTTAAGTTGTAAGTTAAATCTATATAAAACGAATATGATTAAACTTAAAATTTTTTTATTTTTAATAGTACTTGTTCTGGGTAATTCTTGTTCAAAAGAAAATATTCAACAATCTACAATCAAAGAAAAAAGTCTAGATCTTCAAGTGCTTGAAGCCTATCAGGGTGGATTAGAAGCGTTAGACGATGGTGATGTTTTATACGCAGCAAAAAAATTTAATGAAGCTGAAATATTGTTTCCACAAAGTAAATGGGCACCTAAAGCTGCTTTGATGGCAGCATACTCATATTACATCCAAGATTATTATGGAGACTCAATTGCAGAGTTAGAAAGGTTCATAAAAGTTTATCCTTTACATAAAGATTTAGTTTATGCTTATTATTTACTTTCAGTTTGTTATTACGAACAAATTGTTGATGAAAAAAAAGATTTACAAGCAATAATAAAAGCAAAAAAAAATTTTCAAATAGTTACAAAGAATTATCCTGATTCTGAATATGCTATGGATGCAGAATTTAAAATAGACTTAATAAACGACATTCTTGCTGCTAAAGAAATGTATATAGCTAGATACTATTTTGACAAAAAAAAATGGATCCCAGCTATAAATAGATTTAGAAAAATTACTGATGAATATGACACAACTATTTACGCAGAAGAAGCATTACACAGATTAGTTGAAGTACATTATACACTTGGTTTAATTGATGAAGCTGAAAAATATGCTCAATTATTAGGTTATAATTATAAATCATCAAAATGGTATGAAAACTCTTACAGTTTATTTAATAAAAACTATGAAATAAAAAAAAAGGAGAGATTTAAAACTTATAAAAAAAAAAGCAATAGTTTTTTAAAAAAATTTAAATCTCTTATCAATTGAGATGGATAAAACAAAGATAAAGAAAGAGTACCAAAAGAAAATTAAAAATTTAATTAAACTCAACAAACATTATTATGAATTAAGCAAACCTATTGTTGAGGATCAAGAATATGATCAAATTAAATCTGAGATTATTTCATTAGAAAAAAAATATAATTTTTTAAAAAGTGAGGAATCTCCCTCTAAAAAAGTTGGTTACAGGCCCTCAAAAAATTTTAAAAAAGTTTCTCATAAAGTTTCAATGCTTTCACTCTCAAATGCTTTCTCTGAGGGGGATTTAATAAATTTTGAAAAAAAGATAATTAATTTTTTGGATAAGGATAGTTCCTTTGAAATCGAATATAGTGCAGAGCCAAAGATTGATGGAATTTCAGCATCATTGAATTATAAAAAAGGAAAATTTGTAATGGGTCTTTCTAGAGGCGATGGAAAAGAAGGAGAAGATATCACTCAAAATTTAAAAACAATAAATGATATACCTAAAGAAATTTTAATTAAAGATTTTCCAACTGATATTGATGTGCGAGGTGAGGTTTTTATTGGCAACAAAGATTTTGAAAAAATAAAAGATAAGTTTGCTAATCCTAGAAATGCTGCATCAGGGTCTTTAAGACAAAAAAATCCTCATGATACAAAAAAAATTCCCCTCAAGTTCATAGCTTATACATTTGGTTATGAAAAAGGAATGAAAGTTAAAAAACAAAATGAATATTTACAAAAGCTAACAGAGTGGGGATTTAAAACAAATCCTTTTAATAAAACTTTAAAAGGTGTTCAAAATTTAATGGATAATTATTATGAAATTGAGAAAAAAAGAAATGAGATTGATTTTGATATTGATGGGATTGTTTATAAAATTAATAATTTTGATTTACAAAAACGTTTAGGAAATGTAGCAAATTCTCCACGATGGGCTATAGCACATAAATTTTCTGCTAATAAAGGTATTTCCAAAATACTTAATATAGATATTCAAGTAGGAAGAACAGGCGCCTTAACTCCTGTAGCAAAAATAAACCCATTAAATATTGGTGGGGTAGTTGTTTCAAATGCAACCCTCCATAATGAGGATGAAATAATAAGAAAAGATATTCGAATAAACGATACAGTTGTCGTAGAAAGAGCTGGTGATGTGATTCCTCACGTTGTTTCAGTAGATGTAAAAAAAAGAAAAAATGAGTCTAAAAAATTTATTTTTCCAAAAAAGTGTCCATGTGGTTATGAAACAATAAAGGAATATAACAAGATAACTAAAAAATTTGATGCAGTAAGAAGATGTCCTGATAGAGGGTTTGACTGCGATAGAATGGCCAAGGAAAGACTAAAACATTTTGTCTCAAAGGAAGGTTTTAATATTGACGGTTTTGGTAAAAAAATAGTTGAAAATTTTTGGGATTTAAAATTAATAAGACTTCCACAAGATATATTCAATCTAAATTATAAAAAGATAGAGTCGTTAGATGGCTGGGGTAAGCAATCAGTTTTAAATCTTAAATATGCAATAGATGATAAAAAAAATATTTCATTTGAAAGATTTATTTATTCACTTGGTATAAGACACATAGGTTTTGAAAATGCAAAATTGATAGCTAAAACACTAAAGTCATCAGAAAGTTTTGTTAATCTTTCAAAAGATGACAAATTTGATGATTTACTAAATATTGATGGAATAGGAGAAACACAAATTAATTCTATTAAAAATTTTTTTAAAAATAAAACCAATTTAAATATAATAAATAATCTTCAAAAAATTTTAAATATTAAAAAGGCTATTGAGAATAAAAAGGGTGGAATTTTAAGTAATAAAACATTTATGTTAACTGGTAAACTAAACGGTATAAGTAGGGCTGAGGCTAAATCTTTAATCGAAACAAATTCTGGTTCAATAATTAGTAATGTATCAAAAAAACTTGATTATTTAATTATAGGTGAAAAACCTACAAATAGAAAAATTGAAGCTGCCAAAGAATTAAATATAAAAATTATAAACCAATCTGAATGGCTTAAATTAATAAATAAAACTGGCTAGCCACCTTTTTTCGTAAATACTTAGATAATTATAAAGTTTAGAATAGACTTCTAAATTATACTTAAATAAATAATCTTTTTCATGTTTAGTTAACTGGTTATGATCAATTAAATCTTTATCAATTGGAGCTAAAGTTAAATTTTCAAAACAAAGTTTATTGTGAATTTTTTTTACATAAACTAAATTTTCAATTCTAATTCCAAAATCATTTTTTTTATAAAAGCCTGGTTCATTACTTAAAATCATGCCTTCCTGAATTTTAATTTTATTAAATTTAGAGATTGATTGTGGTCCTTCATGAACATTCAAAAAGAAACCAACCCCATGTCCTGTTCCATGAGCATAATCTAAATTAATTTTTTTTAAAAATTTTCTTGCCCTTATGTCAATATCTTTGCCAGTTTTATATTTAGTTAGATCAGACTGAAAAACTGCAATATGACCTTTTAAAACTCTGGTAAAAATATTTTTTATTCTTTTTTTTGGTTTTGAAAAACAAATTGTCCTAGTAACATCAGTAGTTCCATATTTATATTGCCCTCCTGAGTCACACAAAAAAATGTCACTCTTTTTTATATTTTTAGAATTATTTTTTGTTGCTCTATAATGAACAATAGCTCCATTAGGTCCAGTCCCAGCGATAGTATTGAAACTTGGATAAAGATATTTTTTATTTTTTTTTCTAAAATATTCTAATTTGTTTTGAGCTTCATATTCACTAATCTTTTTCCTATTCTTTATTTTCATCCAATAAAGAAATTTAGTTAGAGCGGCACCATCTATTATATGGCTAGAAATCATATTTTTTATCTCTTTATTACTTTTAATTGATTTAAATAAATAAATAGGATCTTCTTTTTTTAAAATCTTAAACTTTTTTTTTAAAATATTCTCAAAGAATAATGAACAAGTTTTATAATCAATAATTATTTTACTTCCCTTGAGATCTTCGATGAGTTTTTCAAAATTTTTAAATTCTATAACTTGTTTTTTCCTAATTTTTTTTTCTAAAATTATCTTTTTGGCCTTCTTTTTTTCACAAATCAAATATGGATTATTTTTTTTATCTATCAATAAATGGCAGTTTGGTATTGGACTATTGGGATTATCAAATCCTCGGATGTTCAACAACCATGCAACATTCTCAGGAGCAGTTATAAACATTAAATCTGAATTATTTTTGCTAAGAAATTTTTTGATTTTTAAAAGCTTCGCTTCATAGCTTTCTCCAACTATATTGTCTTCGATTGAAAAGAAAGGTTTATGAAAAAAAGATTTTTCTTTAAATACTTGATCAATTAGATTCTCTTTAATAATCTTAACCTTATTATATTTGCTAAAATATCTCTTAATTTGTTGGGAGGTAAATATTTTTGGATCAACTCCTAAAGTAAGATTTTTAAATAAATTGCAATTTATAATTTTATCGTAACTTATTATCTTAAAAATTTTACCTGACTCTTTTTCAGCTTGAATTGTATATCTTCCATCAACAAATAAATAATATTTATCTTTTAAGATAACTGAATAACCTGCTGAACCTGTAAAATTTGATATCGTTTTTAATCTATCATTTTTTGAATATTCAGAAAAAAACTCATCATTTTTAGGAATTACATAGCCATCAATTTTATATTTATCGAATCTATTAATTAATTTTTGAATTCTCTTTTTTATCATTTAATTCGTTTTTGATATCTTATCCATCCTGGACTTTTAATGTTATCGTCATTATCAAAATCTTGATTAAATTCAAATTCTTCTAATTCATCTTTTTCTTCATCAAAAAATGAATTTTTTTCTAAATATTTTTCTGGTAGTTCATCAATGAATCTTGAAGCCATACTATCAATCCAATCACCTTGATAAAATCTATTCATAGAAAAAGATATAATTGCTTTTTTTTTAGCTCTTGTTAGTCCGACATATGCCAATCTTCTTTCTTCCTCAAGGCCACTTTGACCTTTTTCTTCAATAGATTTTTGATGTGGAAATAGACCTTCCTCCCAACCTGGTAAAAAAACAACTTCAAATTCCAAACCTTTTGCTGCGTGCATTGTCATCATGTTAATCTTTTCTCCCTCCCATTCTTGATCAACCGAAGTAGCCAAAGAGACATGCTCTAAAAAACTCTCTAAATTATCAAATTCTTTCATTGCACTTAAAAGCTCTTTAATATTTTCAAGTCTATTTTCATTTTCAATATCCTTTTTATTTTTTAACATTGCAGAATAACCAGACTCATCTAGAATTAATTGAAGTAACTTTACGTGATTTATTTGCTTTATTTTTAAATCATTTCTCCATTTAAAAATTAATTCTAAAAATGAAGATAAACCAATTTTTGCTTTAGGTTTGATTAGATTTTCTTGTATCATTTTCTTAGACGAACTTTCCAAACAAATTTTATACTTTTTAGAATATTCATGAATACTTTTAAGAGAACCTTCTCCAATTGAACGTTTTGGATTATTCACTATTCTTTCAAAAGCCAAATCATCCTTCTCTTGATATATTAATCTCAAATAAGCTACACAGTCTTTGATTTCAGCTCTTTCATAAAATTTAGTACCTCCCAAAATTCTATAAGGCAAACCAATTTTCAAAAATCTTTCTTCGAATTCTCTTGTCTGAAATATTGCTCTCACAAGAATTGTAATATTATTATAAGTGAATTTTTTTTTTAATTTTTCAATTTCATCAGAAATACCTATTGCTTCATCTTTTCCATTCTTAAAACAATTTAACTTGACTAATTCTCCCTCTTCCATTGTAGTTTTAAGGGTTTTGCCAACTCTATTTTGATTATTTGATATTAGATTGGATGCTACTGATAAAATATTTTCTGTAGATCGATAGTTTTCTTCAAGTCTAATTACTTTTGTGTTTTCATAAACTTGATCAAACTCTAAAAAATTTTTTATTTCTGCACCTCTCCAACTATAAATAGACTGATCATCGTCTCCCACACAACAAATGTTTTTATTCTTCTCTGAGAGTAATTTCAACCACTTGCTCTGAATAAAGTTTGTATCTTGATATTCGTCAACTAAAATATATTTGAAATTTTTTGAATAGATTTCTCTAATATCCAAATTTTTTTCTAAAATTTTAACAGCATGTAAAATCAAATCTCCAAAATCACAAGAATTTAGGTCAGTAAGTTTTTGTTGATAAATTTTATATATTGGTAATACAGTTTTTTCGTAAATATCTTTTTGATTAATTTTAACTTCATCTGGATAGAAGCCTTTATTTTTCCATCTATCAATTATTGTTAAAATATATCTTGGAGCTAACTGTTTAATATCAATGTTTTCTGCCTTACAAATATTTTTAATTAATCTAGTTTGATCATCTGTATCGATAATTGTAAAATTTGAATTAAGATTTACTGCTGGAGCATGTTTTCTTAAAAGTTTAGCACATATAGAGTGAAAAGTTCCTAACCAAGATAATCCTGTAGCAGCAGAACCAAGAATTTTACTCACTCTTAATTGCATTTCTTTTGCCGCTTTATTTGTGAAAGTTACTGCTAAGATTTGATTGGGATATGCTTTTTTTTCTCTAATAATATTAGCTATTCTGGTAGTAAGGACTTTTGTTTTTCCTGAACCAGCTCCTGCTACTATTAATAGAGGTCCATCAAGGTGCATAACTGCTTCTTTTTGAGCTTTATTTAGATTTTTAATATATTCAGAGTTTAACATTTTTATTTTTTAATTATAACTTGTTCCAATTTTTATGGGAAAAAATTTATCATTTAAAAAAATTGGAAAACAAATCTTATCTATAAATAATTTAATAGAAAGCTATTTTAATAAGCTGAGATCATTCATCTCAAATCCTAAAAAATTTCAATTCACTAGAGATAATAGAGTTATTTTCGTATTTACAGGAATTGTTTTTTTGACTCTTGCTTACTTTTTAATTCCAACAGCATACAATAAAGATTTAATTCAAAAAGAAATAAAGAATCAACTTTTTTTAACATATAAAATTAGAATAGAATTTAGTGATGAAATTAATTATGGTTTATTTCCGAAGCCACATTTTGCTGCAAAAAATTTATCTATACTAAATGATAAAAAAGAAATAGCAGTTGTAAATAGCTTGAAGGTTTTTATAGGGTTTAAAAATTTTTTTAAATTTGATCAGATTAAAATTAAAGACTTAATTTTAAATAAATTAGAATTTAATATTAAAAAGTCAGATTTAAATCTTTTTAGTAACATTTTAGAAGCTGAGCCAAATAGACAAAAACTTATTATTAAAAATAGCAGTATTTTTTTTCTAGATAAAGATGGAGAAGTTTTATTTATAAACCAAATAGAAAAAAGTAAATTCTTTTTTGATTTTACGAATTTAAATAATATTTATTCATCTAAAAATAAGATTTTCAATTTGCCATATAAGATAATAATCAAAAATGATAAATTAAATCAAAACTCATTTACAACATTAGTTTTAAATAAATTAAGGTTGAAAATTGAAAATCAAATTAATTATAATGAAAAAAATAAGACTGGATTTTTAAAAATAAATTTTAAAAATAAAAGTAACCTTATAAATTATGAGTTGAAAGAAAATTCGTTAGATTTTTCTTTGAGAGACTCTAATAAGACTTATAATGGATATGTTGAATTTAAACCGTTTTATATGGTCTCAAATTTAAATTATCAAAACCTAAAGCTTTCAGACTTGATTAATAATCCTTTATTAAATGATATTATCAAAACTCAAATAATTAATAATGAAAATTTAAACGCTGAAATAAATATTAATATAAAAAAAATAGTTGATTTTGATCGTTTCACAGATTTAATTTTAAAATTAAAAATAGAGGAAGGTGATTTAACTTTTTCTGAGTCAAATATTAAATGGAAAGAAAGCATAAATCTTTCATTACTTGAAGGTTTAATAGATTATGATGAAGATACAATT
Organism: uncultured Pelagibacteraceae bacterium; assembly: GCA_902555725.1. Lineage (GTDB taxonomy): Bacteria > Pseudomonadota > Alphaproteobacteria > Pelagibacterales > Pelagibacteraceae > Pelagibacter. The sequence goes on from CACDTN010000006.1 coordinate 14,130, forward strand.
AATTTAAATGGTAGAATGTTAATTACTATTAAGGAAAAAGATGAATTCTTTAGATATTTTCAAATTAATAAAGATTTAAGAAAACCATTAGAAAAAATAGAATTTGATTTCAATTATGATGTAATTGATAGAGAGGTTTCTTTTGACAATTTTAAGATTAATAATAAATCAAACAATAAATTAGAGAGATTTATAATGAATTTCAATTCAAGTGATGAAAAAGTTTTTAATAAAATTACTTTTAAGAGTTTTGTGAATAATATTTTTTTAGCTTATTTTGGATAAATCATTTTTTTAGGATCTACAATTCTATCAAAATCTTTTTTGCTGATTAAATTAGTTTTTAAAGCTTCCTCTTTTAAAGTAGTTCCTTTTTTTAAAGCTGATTTAGCAATCTTTGCTGCATTATCGTAGCCAATATGAGGCGCTAGAGCTGTAACAAGCATTAAAGAATTATCTAAAAAACTTTTAATCTTAATTTTATCTGCTTTTATTCCTTTAACACAATATAAAGAAAAATTTTTAGTACTATCTGCAATCAAATCTATAGATTGTAAAATATTATGAGCAATTAATGGTTTAAAAACATTCAACTCAAAGTGACCATGGGAACCTGCCATGGTAATTCCATTATGATTTCCAATTACTTTAACACATACCATTGTTACTGCCTCTGATTGTGTTGGATTAACTTTACCAGGCATTATTGAAGAACCAGGTTCATTAGCGGGCAAAATGATTTCACCATATCCAGCTCTAGGACCAGATCCTAAAAATCTAATATCATTTGCAATTTTCATTAAACTAACTGCTGTGGTATTTAAAGTACCAGAAAAATTTACTATTTCGTCGTGAGCTGCTAAAGCTGCAAATTTATTTTTAGTTGGCTTGAATGGTAGTTTGGTAATCTTTTTTATTTCATTGATAATTTTTTTATCAAAACCTTTTTTGCTATTAATTCCAGTTCCAACTGCAGTACCACCTTGAGCTAATGAGTAAATTTCATTCAAAGCATTTTTTATTCTACTAATACAATCCTCTATCTGAGATTGGTATCCAGAAAATTCTTGTCCTAAAGATAATGGTGTTGCATCTTGTAAGTGAGTTCTACCCACTTTAATTATATTTTTGAACTGAGAAACTTTTTTTTTTAACTCTTTATTTAATAGCTCTAAAGAGGGCAATAATTTATTTTTTGTTTCAATTGCAATAGCAATATGCATTGCAGTAGGAAATACATCATTAGTAGATTGAGATTTATTGACATGATCGTTGGGATGAACAGGTTTTTTAGAACCCTTTTTGCCCCCTAAAATTTCAATTGCTCTATTTGCTATAACTTCATTAACATTCATATTTGTTTGAGTACCAGAGCCTGTTTGCCAAACTTTTAAGGGAAAATGCTCGTCTAACTTACCAGATATAACTTCATTAGATGCTTTTATGATAGCTTTTGAAATTTGTGGTAAGATTTGTTTTTCTTTACCATGAACTATTGCAGCGGCTTTTTTAATAATAGCTATTGATCTGATTAAAACTGGTCTGACTAAAAACTCACCAATATCAAAATATTTTTTTGATCTTTGTGTTGAAGCTCCCCAATATTTATCACCAGGAACATTTATTGAGCCAATGCTATCGAATTCTTTTCTTAATTTCATTGATTAACAAGTAATTAATAAATTATTATAAATATACATTAATTTTATAAAACTTACAGGAGCAATATGTCAAATTTTAGTAAGGTTGGAACTTTCATGAAAACTTTTGGTCAAGAGGTAAAGGATAAACCCGCATTTAGTACAGATAAAATCAATAAATTAAGGATTGATTTAATTAAAGAAGAGCTCGAGGAACTTACAGAGGCCATGAAAAATAATGATTTACTAGAGGTAGCAGATGCACTTACAGATATTTTGTATGTTACTTATGGAGCAGGGCATGCATTTGGCATTGATTTAGACAAGTGTTTTGAGGAGGTTCAAAACTCTAATATGAGTAAATTGGATGAAAATGGAAAACCAATTTATAATGAGGCAGGCAAAGTTATGAAAGGACCTAGCTATTTTAAACCTGATCTTTCAAAATTTGTTAATTAAATTTCTAATTTAAAATCTATGGCTGGAGCACTATGAGTGATGCTCCCAATTGAGATTCTATCTACCCCTGTTGCAGCAACTGTTTTAACAATCTTGAGATTTATGTTGCCCGAAGCTTCAGTTTCATAATATTTCTTTGCAATTTTAACACCTGCTTTTAGATTTTTAATATCCATGTTATCAAACAAAACAGTATTAAATTTGAGACCCATTATTTGTTTAAGTTGTTTTAAATTGTCAACTTCAACTGTAATTTTTCTTCCTTTCTTATTTTTTATAGCTAGGGAGACCAATCTTTTTATATTTGAAGAAGCTATATGATTGTCTTTAATCAAATACTCATCACTTAAATTAAATCTATGATTAGTTCCTCCACCCAATTTTACAGCATATTTTTGAATTACTCTTAAATTTGGAATTGTTTTACGTGTACAACAAATTTTACATTTTTTACCAGCCAATTTAACAAACTGGTTTGTTTTAGTTGCAATTCCTGAGATATGAGACAAATAATTTAAAGCAACTCTCTCTGCAATTAATATATTTTCGGCTTTTCCTTGTACTGTAGCAATTAACGATTTTTTCTTTACAAAAGAACCATCTTTTTTTTTAATTAAGAATTTAATTTTTTTATCAACTAAAGAAAAAGTATGTTTAACAAATAAAAGACCACCAATTATAGCATCTTGATTTGATATTAATTTTACTTTTATTATTTTATTATTTTCAACAAGATTAGAGGTTATATCTCCTGATGGAAATAAATCTTCATTAAGTGCAAGCTTAACAGTGTTTCTTATAAAATTTTCACTAAGTTTTATTTTTGACACAAAAAGCTATCTACCAATAGCAACCATTTTTTCTACTGACAATCTTGCCTTATTAATTGTCTCATGGTCCATGATAATTTCACCAGTTTCATTTTCTAGACAGTTTAAGATTTTTGGTAAAGTTATTCTTTTCATGTGTGGGCAGAGATTACATGGTCTTATAAATTCAACATTTGGATTTTCTACTTGAATATTATCACTCATTGAACATTCTGTTACCATCATAACTTTTTTAGGTTGATTATCTTTTACGTAATTAATCATTCCTGAAGTTGAACCAGCAAAGTCACTTGCCTTGATAACTTCGGGAGGACATTCTGGATGAGCTATAATTTTAATTCCAGGATTTTTGTCTCTAATATCATTAATTTCTTTTTCATTAAATTGATCATGAACCATACAAATGCCTTTCCATGCAATAATTTCAACGTTTGTTTGAGAAGCAACATATTTTGCTAAATAATCATCAGGTAAAAAAATTACTTTTTTAACTCCAAGTGATTTTACAATTTTAACAGCATTAGCAGAAGTGCAACATACATCTGTTTCCGCTTTTACATCTGCTGATGTATTAACATAGGAAACCACAGGAACTCCTGGATATTTTTCTTTTAAAAGTCTCACATCTTTGCCTGTAATAGATGATGATAAAGAACAACCAGCTTTCATATCTGGTAATAAAACTTTTTTATTAGGACTCATTAGTTTTGCTGTCTCAGCCATAAAATGAACTCCGGCCATCACAATTATATCTGCTGAAGTTTTTGAAGCTTCAACTGCAAGAGCTAAAGAGTCTGCAGAAAAATCTGCTATGCCATGATAGATTTCTGGAGTTTGATAGTTGTGAGCAAGAATAACTGCATTTTTTTCTTTTTTTAATTTATTAATTTTATGAATATAGGGAGCATGCACTGACCACTCAATCTCAGGCATAACCTTTGATATCTTTTGATAAATTGGATCAGTAGCTTTTTTAACCTCTTGATTAAATTCCATGAGAAAATTTATCAATTTGAAACCTACTTGTCATTGATTTAATGTGGGTCATATTTGCGGCCATGCTGAAATTGGTAGACAGGCACGGTTGAGGGCCGTGTGGACCTAGTCCATGAGAGTTCGAGTCTCTCTGGCCGCACCAAAACTTAAATTTTAAGCCATTGAGGTATAAAAACTTTAAAAGTACCATTTTCACTTTTAAAAGTTTGATCTTTATTAAAATTTTCATCTTGATATTTGATCAGTCCAAAAGGGTAATCATTACTAATTAGAACTTTTCCAATTTCGATATTATTATTGTAAATTTTTTCATTTTCAGACAACTTTCCCTCGATAACTTTTATAGGTAATAATCTTTTTGAAAGTTTATTTTTTAATTTGATTCTTGCGGTATTTTCTTGACCAACATAACATCCTTTTTTAAAATCAATCCCATTAAGTTCCTCATAGTTACATTCAATACCAAATAATTTATTTTGTAGTTGATTTAAATTTTTTGGAACTATCCCAAGATTATGACTTTGAATATAATAGTTTTCAATTTTATCATCCTTAAGGTCTAATTTTTTAAGTGATAAATAAAGCTTTTCTAAGTTAATAATTAATCTTGCACCTAAATTTTTATTTCTTGGATCTAAAATAATTGGGTCCTCTCTATACCTGAAGGTAAAACCCAAAATATCCTTAGAGTCTTCAATTGATAGGTATTTTTTGTAACCAAAGCTTGCAACAACAAATTCATTACTTAAATTCAAAATTTCAACTTTTGATCTAATTTTATATAGACTCAATTGTTTAAATATTTCATCGGATTGATTTTTTTCACAATCAATAAAGAATCCTGACTTATGTTTAACTACTATAAATTCAAACAGAAATTTACCTTGCGGGGTCAGCAAAGAGGCAAAACAACTTGAATTATCTGTAACTTTATTAATGTCATTGCTTATAAGATTTTGTAAAAAATCTTTAGCATCTGGACCATTGACATAAATTATGGCTCTGTCCTGTAATATAAAAACGCTATTTTTCATATTTGCATCAAACGAACTTTTAATATAATTACTTTTTTCATAAATGTTAGATCTTATAATCAAAAATGGTCAGTGTTATATTAATGGGGAGCTTAAAGATGTCGATGTTTCCGTTAAAGATGGCAAAATTCAAAATATAGGTAAAATCACTGAAGAGGCCACAGAGACTATAGACGCTAAAGGTCTTACTGTTTTACCAGGATGTATAGATACTCAAACTCATTTTAGAGAGCCAGGATCTACAGATACCGAAGATCTCCACTCAGGAAGTAGAGCAGCTATTGCTGGAGGGATAACAGCAGTATTTGAAATGCCAAACACTAATCCCCCAACATCGAATAAAAAAGAATTCCAAAGAAAATTAGACCTTGCAAAAAATAGAATGTACTGCAATTACGCTTTTTATTTTGGTGCAACTGCAGATAATGCTAAAGATTTAGCAGATTTAAAAAATTTAGAGGGTTGTTGTGGAATCAAACTTTTTGCAGGTTCTTCAACAGGAAATCTTTTGGTTGCTAATGAAAAAGATATTGAAATAGTATTTCAAAATAGTTCTAAAGTTGTAGCTGTTCACTCTGAAGACGAAGCAATTTTAAATACTAATAAAAAATTAATTAAAAAAGGTGATGTTCACTCCCACCCAATTTGGAGGAGCGATGAATGTGCAATTTCATCAACAAGAAGGATAGTTCGCATTGCTGAACGTTATAATAAAAAAGCGCACGTCCTACATATAACAACAAAGCAAGAGATCGATTTCTTGTCTCAGCATAAAGGAAATATTACTTTTGAGATTACTCCACAGCATTTAACAATTTATGCACCTGACTGTTACGATAAACTTGGAACCTATGCTCAGATGAACCCTCCAATAAGGGATAAGTCTCATTATGATAGATTATGGTATGCAGTCAAAAATAATTTTAACGATACCATAGGTTCTGATCACGCACCTCATTTAAAAGTAAATAAAGATAAAGAATATCCAAACTCACCATCTGGTATGCCTGGCGTTCAAACTTTAATGCCTGTTATGTTAAATCATATTAATGATGGAAAGTTATCTCTAAATCAATTGATGAATTTCGTTTGTGAAAATCCAGTTAAAATTTTTGGCATAAAGAATAAGGGATTTATTAAAGAGGGATTTGACGCAGATTTTACAATAGTGGATATGAATAAAAAGATTGTCATCAAAAACGAAAATATAGAGAGCAAGTGTGGATGGTCTCCTTTTAATGGTGTTGAATTTAAAGGGACACCTGTTTCAACTATTATTGCTGGAAAAATAAAGATGAAAGATGGTAAAATTTTAGGAGAACCAGATGGAACTCCTTTAAAGTTTAATTAAGTTTAACTGAAAAAGTATTTACAAGCACAACTCCAATTACAATTAGAAACATTCCTAGAATTGCTTGCCAAGCTAAAGTTTGTTTAAAGAATATGTAACCTAGTATCGCTATTGTGAATATTCCAAGTCCACTCCATGTTGCATAAACAATTGCAATAGGAAGTTTGTTAACTACAAAAGTTAATAAATAAAAGGCGCTCAAATAAAAGATTGTTAATAAAGTCGTTGGAACTAGTTTTGTAAAGTTTTGTGATACTGGAAGAAGCATTGTACCAGCTACCTCACAAAAAATTGCACCTACAAGAAATAAATAAGTTTTAACCACTTTTTAAAATATTATTTTTGATAAGATCTTCTTTAATTTCAGTCAAAATTGCTGGATCATCTATTGTTGGTGGCATCTTATATTCAACATTATCTGCAATTTTTCTTATAGTACCTCTTAATATTTTTCCTGATCTTGTTTTTGGAAGTCTTTTAATCACTATTGCAACTTTAAATGCAGCCACAGGACCAATTTTTTTTCTTACCATTTGAATACATTCTTTTGAAATTGTTTCATTATCTTTCTCAACACCTGCTTTTAATACAATAAGACCTATAGGTAATTGACCCTTCAACTTATCTGCAATACCAAGGACAGCACATTCAGCAACTGATTGATGTTCAGACAAAACTTCTTCTATTGCACCTGTAGACAATCTATGACCAGCTACATTTATTATGTCATCTGTTCGTGACATAATCCAAATATAACCATCTTCATCAATATGTCCTGCATCATAGGTTTGGTAATAACCATCATAGTTTGACATATAGTTTTCTTTATATCTTTTATCAGCATTCCAAAGTGTTGGAAAAGTTCCAGGAGGTAAAGGTAGTTTTACAACTATATCTCCCATTTCGTTAGGTTTAGCCAAAGTTTGGTCTGATTTTATAATTTTTACATCATAACCAGGAACAGCTTTACAAGCTGAACCATATTTCGTTTCCATCATTTCAATTCCTGTGCAATTAGAACTGATTGCCCAGCTAGTTTCAGTTTGCCACCAGTGATCAATAACAGGAACATTTAATAAATTTTCAGCCCATTTGATTGTATCTGGATCTGCTCTTTCTCCAGCAAGAAATAGACTTTCAAATTTTGATAAATCGTATTTAGAAAAAAATTTTCCCTCAGGGTCTTCTTTTTTAATTGCTCTAAATGCAGTAGGAGCTGTAAATAAAGATTTTACTTTATAGTCAGAAATAATTTTCCAAAATGCTCCAGCATCAGGAGTGCCTACAGGTTTACCTTCAAATAGAACTGTCGTACATCCCTTAAACAAAGGAGCGTAAACAATATACGAATGTCCAACAATCCAACCAATATCACTTGCTGACCACCAAATATCTCCTGCATCTATGTTGTAAATATTTTTCATAGTCCATTTTAATGCAACTATATGACCACCAATGTCTCTTACTATTCCTTTAGGAGTACCCGTGGTTCCAGATGTATATAGAATATAGGCAAATTCATTTGAATTCATTTCAACACAATCAACTTCAGTTGCTTTTGAAACTACTTCTTCCCAACTTACTTCTTTTGAAGCATTTAATTTTACTTCATGACCTGATCTTTGAAATAAAATCATTTTATCAATTTTGTGATTAGCTAGCTTAATTGCTTCATCTACTAATGGTTTATATTCTACGGTCCTTCCTGGCTCAAAACCACATGAAGCAGTGACTAATACTTTTGCTTTACTATCATCAATTCTACTTGCGAGCTCGTTAGAAGCAAAACCACCAAAGACTACAGAGTGTATTGCTCCTATTCTTGCACAAGCAAGCATAGCAACTACTGCCTCTGGTATCATAGGCATATAAATGATAACTCTATCTCCTTTATTAACACCTTGGTCTTTAAGTGCCCCTGCAAATATTGAGACTTTTGATCTTAATTCCTCATACGAAAATTTACTTTTATTACCGGTGATTGGACTATCGTATATTAGTGCAGTTCTTTTACCATTACCTTGATCGATGTGAATGTCTAATGCATTATAACAAGTATTTGTTATCCCATCCTCGTACCATTTATAGAAAGGAGGGTTTGATTTGTTTAAAATTTTAGTCGGTTTTTTGAACCAAAAGATGTCATTTGCTGCTTCCTCCCAAAATTTTTCTGGATTATTAATTGATTGGTCATAGATTTTGTTGAATTTGTCAGACATTTAAAATTTGATTCGATATTGCCCTTTTTTCAATTTTTAACTTAAAAATTGTATTTAATTTTAAAAAGTAAGTAAAATCAATGCTTATTAATGGTAATTTTGTCTTCTATTAACTGTTTTAATTTGGTATTTAACGCACAACTTTGGCTTAAGGAAGCTTGAGCCTAGTTTATATAAACTAATAAGTAAAAACTAACTAAAGAGGGAGTTTTTTATGAAAAAACTTAAATTGTTTGCTCTTACAGCTGTTGCCCTAGTGGGTATCACAACTGTAGCAAACGCTGCGACCGCTATGTTAGCGCAAGATGACTTCGTTGGAATATCTTTTTGGATAATTTCAATGGGTATGTTGGCTTCAACAGCTTTTTTCTTTATGGAAAGAAGTACTGTTAATCCAGCATGGAAGACATCAGTAACAGTAGCTGGTCTAGTAACTGGTATTGCTTTTATCCATTACATGTACATGAGAGATGTATGGGTATCAACTGGCGATTCACCAACAGTATACAGATATATTGATTGGTTAATTACTGTGCCATTACAGATGATAGAATTCTACTTAATTCTAGTAGCTGTAAGAAAAGCAAACTCTGGAATTTTCTGGAGATTGTTAATTGGTTCATTAGTAATGTTAATCGGTGGATATTTAGGAGAAGCTGGATACATCAACGCTACACTTGGTTTTGTAATCGGTATGGCAGGTTGGGTATACATTCTTTATGAAATATTCTCAGGTGAAGCTGGAAAAGCTGCTTCAAAAAGTGGAAACAAAGCTCTTGTTACTGCTTTTGGTGCGATGAGAATGATCGTTACAGTAGGTTGGGCAATTTACCCACTAGGTTATGTATTTGGTTACCTAACAGGTGGTGTAGACGCTAACTCATTAAACGTCGTTTACAATTTAGCTGACTTCATTAACAAAATTGCATTCGGTCTAGTAATCTGGGCTGCTGCAGTGAGTTCTGGAGCTGGTGCAAGAAGCAGATAATTACTGTTTAAATTAAATTTATAGGGCGAGTATGTTTTTGCATACTTGCCCTATTTTTTTTTAGGGCTATATACATCTTATGCCAAAAATAATTTACATCACCCATAACAAACAAAGTCACACAATTGAAGTTCAAAACGGCTTAACTGTCATGGAGGGAGCTGTCCAAAATGATATTCCAGGAATTGATGCAGATTGTGGAGGTGGAATGGCTTGTGCAACTTGCCATGTTTATGTCAAAGAAGATTGGTTAAATAAACTTCCGAAAAAAGAAGATGGTGAAGAAGATATGTTAGATATGGCATTTGAACCAAAAACAAATAGTAGGCTAAGTTGCCAACTTATAGTTTCTGATGAATTGGATGGACTTGTAGTTGATATCCCATCTAAACAAACTTAAATGATCAAAACAGATGCATTAATTATTGGAGCAGGACCAACTGGTTTATTTACAGCACATCAATTAAAATTAATTGGTTTAGATTGTGAGGTAGTAGATAATCTAGATAAAATCGGTGGACAGTGTATAGAACTATATCCTGATAAGCCAATTTACGATATCCCTGCTGTACCAGAGTGTACTGGTGAAGAATTAACAAATAATTTAATCAATCAATTAAAACCTTTTGATATTAAATTTCATTTGGGTGAAAGAGTTGATGAACTTAAAAAAGATAATGATAATTGGATTGTTAAAACAAATAACGGTAAGTCTTTTTCTACACCAAATGTTATAATCGCTGGTGGAGTAGGCTCTTTTGAACCAAGAAAATTTTCCCCCAAAGAATGCGAAAAATTTGAAAATAAATCCTTATTTTATTCAGTTCAGGATAAAAAAGTATTCGAAGGAAAAACTGTTTCAATATTTGGTGGGGGAGATAGTGCTTTGGATTGGGCAGTTGAATTATCAAAAATTTCAAAAGTTAATCTTGTCCATAGAAGAGATGAATTTAGAGGTGCACAAGCAACATTAAATAAAGTTAAAGAATTAACCAGTGCTGGAAAAATTAATCTATCAACAAAATATCAGCTAGTAAGTGTAAATGGATCAAACAAAATAGAGAGTATTGATATTAAACATGATGATGGAGAGACTAAAAACTTAAAAACTGATTATGTCTTAGGTTTTTTTGGTTTAATTATGCAGCTGGGTCCAATTGCTAATTGGGGATTAAACATTGATAAAAAAACTATAGAAGTAGATACCGAAAAATTTGAAACAAACCAAAAAGGTATTTATGCAGTAGGGGATATTTGCAAATATCCTGGTAAATTAAAACTTATTTTATCAGGTTTTCATGAGGGAGCTTTAGCTGCTAGAGCATGTTTTAAATTAGCAAGACCAAATGAAAAATATAGATTTGAATTTACCACTACATCCTCAAACTTATTAAAGAGACTTGGTAAAAAAGAGTGATAGAACTTTTTTCAGCTAATACACCTAATGGAAAAAAAATTAGTATTATGCTTGAGGAAATCGGTTATGAATATAAAACTACCAAGATAGATCTTGATAAAGATGAACAATTCAAACCTGAATTTAAAAAAATAAGTCCATTAAGTAAAATTCCAGTAATTATTGATCAGAATAAAAATAAAACTATTTTTGAGTCTGGTGCAATATTAATGTACTTGGCAGAGGAAAGTGGAAAATTTTATGACAAAAAAAATAGATTAGAGATAAATCAGTGGCTTATGGCTCAGATGGGTTATGTTGGACCAATGTTAGGTCAACACCATCAATTTCATCATTACAATCCAGGAAAAAGTGAATTCGGAGAGGAAAGATATTTTAAAATTGCAGAAAGAATTTATGCTGAACTTGATCAGAGGCTTTCAAATTCAAAATATTTATCAGGTGATGATTATACAATAGCAGACATTGGAACCTTCCCATGGATTGCTAGGCATGAATGGCATGATATAGGGCTATCTAATTATAAAAATTTGACTAGATGGTACAATGATATTTCCTCTAGAGAAGCTGTCATAAAGGGTTTTGCTTTTATGAATAAAAATGAAGTTATACCAAAACCTTAATTTACTGAATTTAATAATCTAAATAAAGAAGCAAATATTCCGTGACCAGACAATTCAATTAACAAAATTACAACAACTATAAATACTAATTTTTTATTCATCTAGTAAATACAAATAATAATAAAAGGATCCAAAAAAAACCATAATAAAAGTAAATATATTTTTTTGTAAAATTGTAAGTGATTGGATTATGAACTTGTTTATTCTTTTTCTTTTTTTTAGTCATCTGCGTGAACCTTTTCATTTTTTTCATGTTTTTCTTGTGCTGCAATTGTATATTTTGCAACAGGTCTTGCCATTAGTCTTTTTAACCCGATTGGTTCAGCAGTATCTAAGCAATAACCATATGTATCGTCCTTAAGTCTTATTAAAGCCTTATCAATTTCAGAAATTAATTTAATTTGTCTATTGATTGCTTTCATCTCTACATTTTTGTCAGTATATGAACTTGCTTGGTCAACAATATCTGCAGAAATACTATTATCATCCATACTTCCATTATAGAGAGCTTCATTATTCGCTCTGACTAACTCTTTTTTCCAATCTTGTAATTTTATTCTGAAAAATACCTTATGTTTTTCACACATATATTTTTCAGTATCTTTAGGAATATAAGTTTTAGAAATTTTAATAGGACCTTTAGCAACTATTTTTGGCTTTATAACCACTTTTGCTTTTGTTTTAACTATAGGTTTGCTTTTAACTTTAGAAACTTTTTTTTTAGCTTTGCTGATTTTAGGCATATTTTCAAATTGAATTCGAGGGAGTATATTCAGCAAAATAGGGGTGTCAAGCAACCTTAATTATTGTAAATATTTATTAATGAATGTTTTAAATAGAAATATTAATAATGTATTTTTTATTTTTGCATTATCTCATTTAATAGTTTGGACATTAGTTCCATCTATAACAAATAATAACTTACCCTTAGATACTATAGAAGCTCTCGCCTGGGGAAGTAATTTAGATTGGGGATTTAGTAAACATCCACCAATGAGTGCTTTTTTTCCTGAAGTTTTTTATAAAATATTTGGTGCTCAAGACTGGGCATATTATCTTTTAAGCCAAATATTTGTTTTAATTGCTTTCTATTATGTATTCAAATTTGCGAATGAAATTTTAGGAAGTATTAGTTTAGCCCTAATTTCAATATTATTACTTACATCAATATATTTTTACAATTTTACCACTCCTGAATTTAATGTGAACGTCTGCCAATTACCTTTCTGGTCTCTGGTAGTTTATTATTCTTGGAGAATATATGACTCTAAAGAAATAAAATTATCAGATTGCTTGTTGGTTGGAGTATTTGCAGCAATTGGTTTTTTATCAAAATACTTATTTATTTATCTTTTAATATCGGTTGATTTGTTATTTGTATATTTAATTTTTTTCAAGAAGACCAAAAAGTTTGACTTTAAGTATTTAATTACTCTTGAAGTTTTTTTAGTTTTACTGATACCTCATTTTATTTGGCTTTATGATAATGAATTCATAACTATTTTTTATGGACTTAAAAGAACAGGTTTAGAAGAATCTGTAATTTTAGATCATATTAAATACCCATTAATTTTCTTAACTAAACAAATTTTAATATTAATCCCATTTTTCTTTTTAGTTTTCCTTTTGACAAAAAAATTTAAGTTTGAGTTAAATTTTAAAGATAAAAAATTTCTATTTTTGTTTTTTATAAATCTAGCACCTATAGCTTTAATGTTTGCAACCTCGATGGTCATGGGATCAAAAATAAGAACAATGTGGATGACTCCATTTTATTTATTTTTTGGAGTCTTTTTTGTTTATTTATTAAGATCTCAAATAAATTTAAAAAAGATCAATTCTTTTCTAATAGGATTTTTATTTTTATTTTTTCTATCACCAATAATTTATTCATATATTTCAATTTCTCAACCTGATAAACGAACAGACTATCCTGGAAAAGAAATAGCGATAAAAACTCAAATTATCTGGAGTCAAGATTTTGATAATGAAATTGAATTTGTAACAGGAGATGAATGGAAAGCTGGAAATCTTTCGTACCACCTTAAATCAAGACCTAAGTGGGAAGGGTATACAAATGATAATATACTAAATAATTCATCTGAATTTATTTGTGTAGATGATGTATGTTTAGGAAGATATTAATACTTAAGAGTTGATTTATGAAATTGAAAATTTTAATTCCTGTTTATAACGATTGGCAATCAGTTCTAAAACTTCTAGATGATATTAATTTTAGTATTGAAAGCTTAGACCATGAAATATCAGTTATTATTGTCAATGATGCATCTAATCATGATCGTCCTATATACGAAAAAGATTTACAAAATATTTATTCAATTAAAATTTTAAATATGAAAATAAATCAAGGTCATTCAAGGTGTATTGCTACAGGACTTAAATATATTTACGAGAAAGAAGATTTTGATTATGTAATTCCTATGGATGGAGATGGAGAAGATAGGCCTGAAGAAATCCCTCAGTTTATAAACCACATTAAAGATTCAATTGATAAAATTATTGTGGGTGAAAGGGTTAAAAGAACGGAAAATTTAGTATTTAAAACTTGTTATCATATTCACAAGTTAATCACCCTTACATTCGCTGGTAAATCGATTAAATATGGAAATTTTACCTGTTTACCTAAAACTACAGTTGAAAAAATGATTAATGAAAAAGCTACATGGAACAGTTTTTCTGGGTCTTTAAGAAAAATTGAGAAAGATTTAATTTCTGTACCCTCCTCTAGAGGTAGTAGATATTTTGGTCCATCTAAAATGAGTTTTTTTAATTTATTAAAGCATTCACTCTCTATTATCAGTGTGTTTAGACAGACAGTTTTAATCCGTTCAGCAATGTTCATAGTTGTCTATATTCTAATGATTAAAAGTAATGCCTCAGTAATAACCGCTATTCCATTAGTGCTATTATTAGTAATGGTCTACTCAATTTCAAACTTAGCATTGAGAGAAAATATGGAGGAGTTTGACAAATCTTTGGAGAACATTGATAATATCGATACAATTAAATAGTTTATGAAAAAACTCTTAATTATCTTTTTATCAATATTCTTATTACCTGTTTTTTCTTTTGCTGATTTTAAAAAAATTAAAAAAAAAGCTACAATTACTCAACCTGAAATAATTTTCCCTTTACCTAAAAATTTAGATAAATGTAAAACTAAACTTTATGTAAATCCAGAATTTAATCATGTAACACCAGTTTTGAAAGTTGAGGCGCCATCAGGTTATGGCTTAGATAATAGATTTAATCATGCTCAAAATAAATTTGAAAATTTTAGCTTTCCTTGTGGAGGTGGAAATATAGAAGCTTGTGAATATGTAAAAAAGGTAATTTTAGATTGGGCAAAATCTAATGCTGCACAGAGAACAGGTCCATCAGATGGAGAGGGAAGACATTGGAATGATACATTGACTGTTAATTTATATATTGCATCCCCAATGATGGCTGCATATTCTTTTGCAAAGCAGGTTATCGTTATCCCAGAAAATGAAGATAAAATAATTAAAGATTGGTTTAAGAAAATTGTAAAAAAAAATGAACATTTGATGTATGAATATTCAAATTATAAGTCTGGTTCTGGAGCAGTAGGTGTACCTAAAAGAGCTCATAATCATGCATTGTCCTCTGCAATGAGTCATATGCAACTAGGTATATTACTTAATGACAATAAGCTTTTTAGGAAAGCTTTTAAAAATTTTGAGGCAGCTATTAAGTATCAAAGGAAAGATGGAAGTATGCCAATCGAAACAAGAAGAGGTGGAAGAGCAATGTTTTATCAAGCTAGAGCTATGAATGCACTAGCTGTTATTGCTATGTTAGCAGAAAACCAAGGCTATAATATTTGGGATTATGATTATAAAGGAAAAAATTATCACAACATTGTAAAATTTTTTATAGATTTTACTGAAAAAAACGAGATCGTATTTAAATATGCAAAAAGTATGAAGCATCCAGGACCTGCAAAAGACTATAAGAGGCAAGACCTCGATAGTAGGTCAGGAAGTAACTGGGGATGGCTTTTTGCTTATGCAACTAGATTTCCAGATCACGAAAATATTCAAAGACTAAAACGATGGTCTAAAAATAAAAGTGATCTCAATATATATCAGAAAAAAATTGTTGATCAGTTAGAAAACGTATCTAAAAGAGGCTTTAATAGTGCTTCTTGGACAGTTGTTGAACCTTACTGCCATTTTACTAAATAGCTTTTATTTTAGGTAGACAATAAAAATCAGCAGTATCTATTTTAGAAGAGTATTGTCTTCTCATATTCCATTTTTTTTGAACCCCTGCACTAGCAAGACTTAAAGTCGATCTGCCGTATCTATAATTGGTATTATCAATTGATCTCATTAAACTATCTATTTTTTCATCTTTTTCGGATGAAAATAAATTTTTTCTACCATCATCATTATGTAATCCTGTAAGCATGACACCTGCTTTTTGATATTGATAACCATTTTTAAAAATTTTTTCTAAAATGTTAACTGCAGTCTTAACAGTCTCAATACTATTATTTGTTGCTATTGGAAAATCAATTGTTTTTGCATTTGAATAATAACCAAAGTTTCTTTGAAAAGGACTAGTTCTAACAAATACAGTTATAGCTTTTGCAACTAGAGATTCAGATCTAATTTTCTCAGATGCATTTAAGCAATAGTTTGCAACTGCTTCTTTTAACTCTTGAAATTTTTCAATTCTTTTTCCAAAAGATCTTGAGACAACACAACTTTTTCTTTTTGTCTGAGTTGTTTCTAAATTGATGCATGGGATACCCCTTAATTCCATTGCAGTTCTTGAACCCAAAACATTAGAAGATTTTTTGATCCATGTATTAGATTTATTTTTAAGCTGCTTAGCATTATAAATTCCATTTTTTTGATAAAACTTTGTCAGCTGTCTACCAACACCCCATACGTCGTTAATTTCAATTTTTTCAAGAACAGGATCTAAATTTTCTATACCAATCAAACTAGTAACACCTGATTGTTTTTTCTTTGCAATATGATTTGCAATTTTACTCAAAGTTTTTGTTTTAGCAATACCAATACTAGTAGGGATACCAGTCCACTGCAAAACAGTTTCTCTGATTTCTTTTCCAACTTTCTCTACTTCACTATCAGGAAAATTTGATAAATCTAAAAATGCTTCATCGATTGAATAAACTTCTATCTCTGAATTAAATCTTTTAAGTGTTCTCATCACTCTTCTAGATAAGTCTCCATATAAAGAATAATTTGATGAAAAAACTTCAACTTTATTTTTAACAATAATATCTTTAGCTTTAAAGTAAGGTTCACCCATTTTAATCCCCAAAACCTTTGCTTCATTAGATCTAGAGATGATACAGCCATCGTTATTAGATAGAACAACAACAGGTTTTCTTCTTATCTTAGGATTGAATAGCCTCTCACAAGAAACATAAAAAGAATTACAATCAACTAAAGCTAATTTTCTAGTACGTTGAATGGATGACATAAGTCACAACCCCCCAAATAAAGATATCTTGTTCTTCATTAATTAAAATTCTATTAGAAAACTCTTTAGAACCTGAGGTTAGAAATTTTTTATCTCTTTCTTGAACTAAAGTTTTAACTACAAGTTCATCGTGAACATTTGCAATAACTGTTGAAAAATTTTTTGGTTTTAAACTTTTATCAACAACCAATAAATCTCCATCATTAATCCCAACATCCACCATAGATTTTCCTTGTACTCTTATGATGAAAGTGGCTGGAACGTTTTTAATTAAATGCATGTTCAGATCGATATCTTCTTCGATATAATCAGTTGCAGGTGATGGAAAACCAGCACCAGCTTTATGTAGATAATAGGGAATAGTTAGTTTCATGTTCTTGTTTTGTTCTAATTTATAGCCCATTTATACAATGCACACAAGAGGTTGTATTTTGAGTCTGTAACTGAATCAAAAGTGAATCAAAACGTGAACATCAAAACTACATTTTGTATGCTTGTGGATAACTTCAACCAGAGATAGTTTAATTAAATACCAAATGAAAAGAATTTTAGTAATTTTAATTTCAATATTAACTTTGAGTTCTCAAACTATGGCATACGAGGAAGCAAATTACGAAGTAGTAAAAGAAAATAAAGAATATGAAATCAGAAAATACTCTGATCGGTTAGTTATTGAAACAAACTCTATAGAAGGTAATGGTTTTAGAAAATTATTTAATTATATTTCAGGTAACAATGAAGAAAGTCAAGAAATTAAGATGACGGTCCCTGTTACTCAAGAGATTAAAAATGGAAGTATGACAATGCAATTTTACCTACCTTTAAAATTTAATAAAGATAATGCGCCAAAACCTTCTAATTCAGATATAAAAATTTTAAATATAGAGGGTGGATATTATGCTGTAATTAAATATTCAGGTAGATCTTCAGATAAAAACTTTTTAAAAAATAAAAACATATTAGAAAAACAACTTAAACAAGATAATATTATAATTATAAGTCCTCCAATAAGAGCATCTTATAATTCACCATTTACTTTACCAATGTTAAAAAGGAATGAAGTAATGTATAAGATAAATTTATAAAATGAAAAAACTTGTATGCCATTGTGGAGCTGTAGAAGCAGAAATTAATTTAGATGGAGATTTAGCTAAAGTAATAAAATGTAATTGTTCTATCTGTAAAAGAAAAGGAGCCATCATGTCGATGGTAAAAAATGAAGATTTTAAAATCACCAAAGGTGAGGACAAATTAAAACTTTATCAATTTCATTCAAAAGTTGCGAAACATTACTTTTGCTCTGACTGTGGAATTTATACCCACCATAACCCAAGAATTAATCCTGCAATGACAGGATTTAATGTAGGCTGCATTGATGAAATAAATACTTTCGATTTAAAAGAAGTTCCAGTAAATGATGGTCAAAATCATCCATTAGATAAAAAATAATTTTCATGCAACAATTTAGTTTATGTTTTGGTAAAGTAAAAAAAGATTGCTTAAAATTTATTAAATCTCAAGAGACAAAAGCTGACAAATTTAAGAATAAAGAAAAGATGATAAAATCTTTTTTAATTCCCTTATGTTTTTGGATTAGCAAAAAGGCTAATAAGAAAAGACCATATTTTGTAGGTTTAGCAGGAGGCCAAGGAACTGGTAAAACTACAATTAGTTCTCTAATCAAAATCATCTTAACTAAATACTTTAAATTAAAAGTTTTTAGGATTTCAATAGATGACTTTTATAAAACAAGAAAAGAGCGAATAAATTTATCAAAAAGAGTTCATCCTATGCTTTTAACAAGAGGGGTACCTGGAACCCATGATATAAATATGATGTTGAATTTCTTTAAAAAATCAAAAATTAAGAAATTTAAAAGTTTAAAACTGCCAACTTTTAATAAAGCTATTGATGACAGATTTAATAAAAAAAAGTGGTATGATTTAAAAAACAAACCTGATGTAATTATTTTTGAAGGTTGGTGTGTTGGGGCTAAGTCAGAAAATAGCATTACTTTAAAGAGAACAATAAATTCTATGGAAAAATTACAGGATCAGCGCCAAATTTGGAGAAAGTACGTTAACCAACAATTGAAAACAAAATACAAAAACTTATATTCACAACTAAATTGCTTAATTTATTTAAAAGCGAAAAATTTTAGCTTGTTACAAAAATGGAGGCTTAAACAAGAACGTAAACTTTGGCTTAAAAGTAAAAAAAATTCAAAATTAAAAATTATGAAAAGAGGAGATGTAATTAATTTTATGCAGACCTATCAAAGAATTACCCAGAATATGTTCAAGAACATGCCAAAATATGCTTCAATTATATTTAATTTAAATAGTCACCATCAAATCAAATCTGCTATATACAAAAACAAATGAAATTATTCCTTAAAACAATTCTTATCATAACTTTTTTCATGAGCTCTGTTTTTGCAGAGACTTTTATGATGGCATTAAAAAGAGCGTATGACACCAATCCTGAGTTAAATGCTGAAAGAGAAAATTTAAATATTTCAAAACAGGAATTAAATATTTCAAAAGGTGCTTATCTTCCAACTGTAACTTTAAGTGGGAGTAAAAGCCAGGAGGATACAGACAAATTAACAAATCAAAACGGAACTGATGCTTCAATTAATGATGTAGACCCAACTACTAAATCAATAACAATTACTCAAACTTTAATTGATTTAGGTAGAGGAGCTGAACTAGCAAAAAGTAAGATTGGAATTGATTTAGCAGATGCAAAACTTTTAAAAAAAGAACAAGAAATTTTATACAAATCTATTGAAGCTTACACAGGACTTATTTCAGCAAATGAAAAACTTAAGATTAACAAATCAAATGTTAACTTGTTAGATAGACAAGTTGAGACAGACAGAATTAGACTTGAGAGAGGTCAAATTTCATTATCAGATGTTGCTCAATCTGAGTCTTCTTTAGCTGGAGCTCAAGCAAAACTAATACAAGCAGAAAATGATTTCTTAACAAGCAAACTAAATTATGAAAATGTTATTGGAAGTATAAATGATCCTGAAACATTAGATAAAAAGTCAATCAAAGAAGTAACTTTGCCAGAACAACTAAATTCTGCAATTGAAATATCAATAAAAAGTAATCCAGATTTAATTATTGCTAAACTAGAATATGAACAAGCCAAAAAAGACACAATAAGTGCTAGATCTGATTTAGCTCCATCAGCGACCTTATCTTTTGATAGATCAAAAACTGAAGATTTAAGTTCCACTTACGATGAGAGGGAGAAGGATACTCTTAAAGCAACAGTGTCATGGCCATTTTTTTCAGGTGGAAAAAATATTGCTTCATTAAAAAAAAATAAAAGTTCCGAAACTCGAAAAAATTTATTACTTGATAATATGACTAAAAAAAACCAAACGGATGTTGCTAGTGCATGGTCTAATTATCAATCAAATAAAAGTTTATTAAATTCAGTTCGAGCACAAGTTAACGCTGCTGAAATTGCCAACGAAGGGATTGTGGCTGAATATAACAGTGGTTCAGATAGGACTACTTTAGAAGTTATCCAATCGAACTCTTTATTGCTTAATGCTCAAATCTCTTTAGCTGATTCTGAAAGAAACTACATTCTCTCTCAATTCAATCTGCTTAAATCTGTTGGATTATTGAATAGTAATCACCTAAAAATCCAGTAATATAAGGCTTTTTAAGCTAAATTAATTAAATCTTGCAAATGAGAACAAAAGTAGTACATAATAATTATATGATTCGAGTGTTAATAATTAATAAAAAAAGAGGCTTAAATGACAAAAAATAATTTAAAGGTAGTTAAATCTACCAAAGATCAAGAAATGGATGTTAAAGAAAAGAATAAAGCATTAGATGCTGCGATCAGCCAGATAACTGACAACTTCGGAAAAGGTTCAGTTATGAAGCTAGGTGAGAAAAGAGCTATGGATATCGAGTCGATATCTACAGGATCTTTAAGTTTAGACTTAGCTTTAGGAATAGGCGGATTACCTAAAGGAAGAATTGTAGAAGTTTATGGACCAGAGTCTTCTGGAAAAACAACATTAGCATTACAAGTTGTTGCTGAAGCTCAAAAGGCTGGTGGTATTTGTGCATTTGTTGATGCAGAACATGCTTTAGATCCAGTTTATGCAAAAAAATTAGGTGTGAACACTGAAGAGCTTTTAATCTCACAACCAGATGCAGGGGAGCAAGCTTTAGAAATAGCTGATACACTAGTAAAATCAGGCTCTATTTCAGTAATCGTAATTGACTCTGTTGCAGCATTAACTCCAAGAGCTGAAATTGAAGGTGAGATGGGTGATCATCATGTTGGTCTTCAATCAAGATTAATGAGTCAGGCTTTAAGAAAGTTAACTGGTTCAATTTCTAACACAAACACAATGATGATTTTCATTAACCAAATTAGAATGAAAATTGGAGTTATGTTTGGAAGTCCAGAAACAACATCAGGTGGAAATGCACTTAAGTTTTACTCATCTGTAAGAATGGACATTAGAAGAATTGGTGCCATCAAAGATAAAGATGAAATTATTGGCAACTCTACAAGAGTGAAAGTAGTTAAAAATAAAGTTGCTCCACCATTTAAAGTTGTTGAGTTTGACTTGATGTATGGAAAAGGAATTAGCAAAATGGGTGAGTTGGTAGACCTAGGTGCTAAAGCCGACATTATTGAAAAATCAGGTGCATGGTATGCTTACAAAGGAGAGAAAATTGGACAAGGAAGAGAAAATGCAAAAGTCTATTTAGCTCAAAATCCACAAGTTGCTGCAGAAATTGAAATGGCAATTAGGGAAAAAGCTGGTGTGATTTCTAAAAAGATTGAAGGAAATCCATTAAGTCCTGAAAAAATTGAAAAAGAGAAGAAAGTAGCTGAAAAAGAAGAAGCTGAAAAAGAAGCTACTCCTCCTAAAAAGAACTAGAATTAAAGGTCATCTTTAAATTATAAAGGCGCTTATTTTAAGCGCCTTTACCCCCTTATCGTTATCTAGACATAGAATAAAAAAGCTGTATTTTAAAAATATGGCTCAGAAATCATTAAATCAGATAAGAGAAACTTTCTTAAAATATTTTGAGAAAAACGATCATAAGATTGTTGAGTCTAGTAATTTAGTTCCAAATAACGATCCAACATTAATGTTTGCTAATTCTGGCATGGTTCAATTTAAAAATGTGTTTACAGGGCTAGAGAAAAGGGACTATCAAAGAGCAACTACCTCACAAAAATGTGTAAGAGCTGGAGGAAAACATAATGATTTAGAAAATGTTGGGTATACACCGAGACATCATACATTTTTTGAAATGTTGGGAAATTTTTCCTTTGGTGATTATTTCAAAGAAAAAGCAATTCATTATGCATGGGATTTAATTACAAAAGATTTTGGAATAGATAAAAATAAACTTTATGTAACAGTTTTTCATGAAGATGATGAAGCATTCAATTTATGGAAGAAAATAGCGGGTTTTAGTGATGATAGAATAATAAGAATTTCTACATCAGATAATTTTTGGTCTATGGGAGAAACAGGACCTTGTGGACCATGTTCAGAAATTTTCTATGATCATGGAGATCATTTAAAAGGAGGTTTGCCGGGCACAAAAAATGAGGATGGAGATCGATTTATTGAGATTTGGAATTTAGTTTTTATGCAATATGAGCAAGTCACAAAAGAAAAAAGAGTAGATCTTCCAAAACCATCTGTTGATACTGGTATGGGTTTAGAAAGAATTGCAGCACTATTACAAGGAACACATGATAATTATCAAACTGATCATTTTAAAAAATTAATTAGTTCTATAGCAGATGTAACAAAGGTTGATCAGGTAGATAATAATATTTCAAGTTTTAGAGTTATAGCTGACCACTTAAGAGCTAGCTCATTTCTTTTAGCAGAAGGTGTGCTACCATCAAACGAAGGACGTGGGTATGTACTCAGAAGAATAATGAGAAGAGGAATGAGACATTCTCATTTATTAGGATCTAAAGAACCAATTTTTTATAAAATATTTGACTCACTCAAAAATGAAATGTCAGGTAGCTACCCTGAACTTAAAAGATCTGAGTCTTTAATTAAAGAAACTCTAAAAATGGAAGAAGAAAAGTTTTTAGTCTTACTTGATAGAGGTATAAAAATTTTAAATGAAGAAATTTCTAAAATAGATAAAGTTTTACCAGGTGAAGTAGCATTTAAATTATATGATACTTTTGGTTTTCCTTTAGACCTAACTGAAGATATTTTAAAAAATAAATCTTTGAAAGTTGATCACAATAAATTTGATGATCTGATGAAAAAAAGTAAAGAGCTAGCAAAAAAAAACTGGAAAGGTTCAGGTGATAGCTCTGAAGAAGCTATTTGGTTTTCAATAAAAGACAAAACAGGACCTACAGAATTTTTAGGTTACAAGTCTAATCAATCTGAGGGAATAATATTAAATCTTTTAAAAGATAATAAAGAAGTAAAAAAATTATCAACTAATGAAAAAGGTATTATTATTACAAATCAAACACCCTTTTACGGAGAGTCAGGTGGTCAGCTTGGAGATCAAGGTACAATAGTTTCTGGAAACTCTATATTTGAAGTTGAAGATACACAAAAAAAACTTGGAGATTTATTTGTGCATTATGGATCAGTAAAAAGTGGTGAAGTAAAAATAAAAGATGTAGTAGAAATGAAAATTGATGTTGAAAGAAGAGACAATCTTAAAGCTTATCATTCAGCAACACATTTACTTCATGAGTCTCTTAGAAGAACTTTAGGAAAACATGTTATGCAAAAGGGTTCATTAGTTGCACCTGATAGACTTAGATTTGATTTTAGTCATATGAAACCCATAACAAGTGAAGAGTTACAGAAAATTGATAAACTTGTTAACGAATATGTTGAAGCAAATACTGAGGTTACAACTAGAATTATGACTCCAAAAGCTGCAATTGATAAGGGTGCCTTAGCATTCTTTGGGGAAAAATATGGAGAAGAAGTAAGGGTAGTTTCAATGGGTAAAGAAAAAGAAACTTATTTTTCTACAGAATTGTGTGGTGGAACACATGTCCAAAGTACAGGAAATATTGGTAAATTTAGAACAATTAGTCAGGCTTCTATTGCTGCAGGCGTCAGAAGAGTTGAAGCATTGAGAGATAAGCAGTTAGAGGATTATATTAAAAACAAAGAGAAATTATCAAATTTATCAACTCAAAAAGATGAAGAAAATATAAAAGAATTGTCATCTCAAATAATAAAATTAGGTGGCAAGCCAAACATTGATAATAATGATCTTAAAGAGCTTATAAAAAATCTCACAAAACAACTTGAACAATTAAATGTTAGTTCTGTGCTGAAAGATAAAACCAAAAACATTATCAGTGATAAAAAAATAAATGGTGTAAAAGTTAGATTTCAAAAAGTTCAAGATCTACCACCTAAAGATTTAAGAAAATTAGTTGATAGTGGAAAAAAAGAATTAGGAGAGGGGATTGTTGTTGTTTTTGCAAGTAGTGATAATAAAGTTGGTCTTGCAGTTGGTATAACAGAAAAATTAATTAGCAAATATGATGCAGTTAAATTTGCTAAATTAGGATCAGAGATGATTGGTGGCAAAGGTGGAGGTGGAAGAAAAGATTTTGCTCAAGCCGGAGGTCAAGACCAAAATAAAATTGATGAAGCTTTTGAAAAAATAAAGGCTTTAATTTAATTTCTTTTTTAAATTACTATCTATTACATCCAAAAATTGGTTAGTCGTAAGATATTTACTAGATGGGCCAACTAATATTGCCAAGTCTTTTGTCATTGATCCACTCTCAACGCAACCAATACAAACTTCTTCTATTGTATTAGCAAATTTTATAAGTTCTTGATTTCCATCTAGCTTACCTCTATGTGCTAATCCTCTAGTCCAAGCAAAAATTGATGCTATTGGGTTAGTTGATGTCTCTTTACCTTGTTGGTGCATTCGATAGTGTCTAGTTACTGTACCATGAGCTGCTTCAGCCTCCATTATTTTTCCATCTGGAGTTAATAAAGTACTAGTCATTAATCCTAACGATCCATATCCTTGAGCCATTGTATCTGATTGAACATCACCATCATAATTCTTACACGCCCATATATATTTGCCACTCCACTTCATTGCACATGCTACCATGTCATCAATTAATCTATGTTCATATGTCAATTTATGTTTCTCAAAATCTTTTTTGTACTCCTTATCAAATACCTCTTGAAATATATCTTTAAATCTTCCATCATATTTTTTTAAAATAGTATTTTTAGTGGACATATAGACTGGCCATTTTTTTATAAGACCATAACTAAAACAAGATCTGGCAAAATCCTCTATTGATTTGTCTAAATTATACATAGAAAGAGCAACTCCAGGTCCAGTAAAATTAAAAACTTCATACTTAATTTCATCTTTACCATCTTCTGAAGTCCATTTAACTTCCATTTTACCCTTACCAGGAACTTTAAAGTCTGTAGCACGATATTGATCACCAAAGGCATGTCTTCCAATCACAACAGGATCCGTCCATGAAGGAACTAATTTTGGAATGTTTGAACAAATTATTGGCTCTCTGAAAACAGTACCACCAATAATATTTCTTATTGTACCGTTTGGAGACCTCCACATTTTTTTTAAATCAAATTCCTCAACTCTTGCTTCATCTGGAGTTATAGTTGCACATTTTATACCAACCCCAATTTTTTTAATTGCATTTGCAGAGTCAATTGTGATTTGATCATCAGTATTATCTCTACTTTTCATTCCAAGGTCATAGTATTCAATATCGAGATCCAGATACGGGAGAATTAATTTGTTTTTAATGAAATCCCAGATGATCCTGGTCATTTCATCCCCGTCTAACTCAACAACAGGGTTTTTTACGTTAATTTTGCTCACTTATTTTATATTTATCTTATTAATTGAATTTCGCGATTTTATATACATATTAATGAAAAATTATCAAATAGAAGAATATGTTTAGTAAAATATTTCCAAAAATTCACGCAGAAGGATACAAGTTTTTAGTAATAGCTGGGATTATAACTATAATATTTTATATTTTTAGTGATTTTCTTGGATTAGTAGGTTTTGTTTTAACTATATGGGTTTACTATTTTTTTAGAGATCCTGAGAGAATTATTATTAATGATGATAAATTCCTTGTCAGTCCTGCTGATGGAGAAGTAATAAAAGTTGAAGAAGTAGATGGCCCTAAAGAACTGAATTTAGAGAATAAAAGATTTAAAAAAATTAGTATTTTCATGAATGTTTTTGATTGTCATGTAAATAGAAGTCCTTGTGGCGGAAAGATTGAAGAAATTTTATACAAACCTGGTAAATTTTTTAATGCTTCACTTGATAAAGCTAGTGAAGATAATGAGAGAAACTATTTTAAGATAAAAGATAATCAAAATAACGATATCGTATTAGTCCAAATTGCAGGTTTAGTTGCTCGAAGAATAGTTTGTGAAGCAAACAAAGATCAAGAATTAAATCAAGGAGATAGGGTTGGAATGATAAGATTTGGAAGTAGAGCTGATGTTTATTATGAAAATTATGAACCATTAGTTAAAGTAGGTCAAATAGCTGTTTCAGGAGAAACATTGTTAGCTAAAAAGTAAAATGGAACAACCAAAAAATAATTTAAAAATTGTAGCAGATAAAAAAAGTGCTAGGATGCTTTTGCCAAACATGCTAACTTTAATTGGTGTTTGTATTGGCTTAACTTCAATCAGATTTGCTTTAGATGGAAGGTTTGAATTAGCAATTATAGCAATAATGTTTGCTGCATTGATTGATGGTCTAGATGGAAGAATTGCCAGATTAATTAAAGGTACATCTAAAGTTGGTAAAGAATTAGACTCACTCACTGATATGATAAGTTTTGGAGTAGCTCCAGCATTTATAATGTATTTTTGGAAATTAAATACGTTAGGAAGGTTCGGATGGTTATTATGTTTAATATTTGTAATTTGTGTAGCATTACGTTTAGCGAGATTTAATATTAATTCAAATCAAGAACCTTCTTGGAGAGACAACTTTTTTGAAGGTGTCCCATCTCCAGCAGGAGGTATATTAGTATTAACTCCATTAATTATTAGTTTAAGTGGATTTGATTTTTTTCAATTTAATTATGATATAATTGTACCCATATTTTTTGTAACAACTTCTTTTCTATTAATCAGTAAATTTCCAAGCTATTCATTTAAAAAGATAGTCATACGAAGACGAACTACAATATTTCTGTTATTTGGAATTGTTTTATTTTTTGGTCTACTGTTAATTTACACATTTAACGTAATTGCAATAAGCGCAATAATTTATCTATTATTATTACCTATTAGCTATGTTCATTATCAAAAAATTAAGAATAAACATGAAAAAGACAAAATTCAGGACGAAGATGATCTTGAAGACGTACTTTAATGAAAAAAAATGTAATTGTTTCTTTGGCTGATGCCAACTATTTTCCATTATTAGAAGAGCTAATTAATTCAATTAAGCAATTTAAAGATAGTGAAAGTGTTGCAATCTGTATTCTAGATGCAGGACTTACTGAACAGCAAAAGGAAAAACTATCAAACAAAGTAGATGAAATAAAATCTGCAGAATGGGATATTGAGGTTCCAGAATTTAAAGTAAAAGGAAAAGAGTGGCTAAAAAGTCAGGTCTCAAGAGCCTTTTTACCAAAATATTTTCCTAACTACGAAAAATATCTCTGGATTGATTGTGATGCTTGGGTCAACGATTGGAATTGTATAGAATTATATTTTAGAGCTTGTGAAAATGGAAAATTAGGAATTACTCAAACAATTGGCCCAGGATATAAAGTTCTATCAAAAGTTAGTTGGTTACTAGGAAAGTTAGCAATTATAAAATCGCAAAATTTTAAACATGCTGTTAAATCAAGGATTGGTTATAACAATGCAAGAAAATTAGCTTTTGCACCTCATATAAATATTGGAGTATTTTCACTAGAAAAAAATTCTGAAGCTTGGGGTTCTTGGCAAAAAAATTTAGTTAAAACTCTAAAAGCTGGAAATATTTTTGGATCAGAAGGGTTAGCAATAAATATGTCAGTCTATATTGATAATTTAGAGACAGAATTCTTACCTTTAAATTGTAATTGGATTACAAGTAATTTGCTTCCAAAATATGATCAACAACAAAAAACATTTGTTGAACCATATTTACCAAACTATAAAATTGGAATAATGCATCTTGCAGCTGGAATATGGAAAGATGGTAAAGATATGAGGGTTGATAAAACTATACAAATAGAGATTGAAACTTTAAGTAAAAATAAAATCACCAAAAGCCTTAGATACGATAATTAATTGAAAAAAAATAAAATTTCAAAAAATTGGGTAAATAAACAAAGAAGAGATATATATGTACGTCAGTCTAAAGTTGACGGCTATCGTGCAAGATCAGCATATAAACTAATTGAATTAGATGAAAAATTTAAAATTTTTAAGGGAGGTATCAATGTTATTGATATAGGTGCCGCCCCGGGTAGCTGGTCTCAATATGCCTCAAAAGTTATTAAAAATGGAAAATTAATTTCTATAGATCTTAAACCTATGGACAAAATTGAACACACTATTCAGATAAAAGGTGATTTTACTGAACTCAGTACTCAAAATCAAATTAAAGAAATTCTTACAAAAAAAATAGATGTTATCATGTCTGACATGGCTGTTAATACAACAGGTATAAAAAATATAGATGCAATTCAAACTGGAGAATTATGTATAGAAGCTATGCTTTTTTCGAAAGATATAATTTCTGAAAAAGGTTTTTTTATTTCAAAAATTTTTATGGGAAGTTCATTTAATGAAATTGTCGCACTTGGAAAAAAAATTTATAAAGAAGTTAAGGTTTTTAAACCTAAATCAAGTCGTAAAGACTCAAAAGAAAGTTTTATCATTTGTAAAAATCTAAGATAGACACTTTAAATTTTAAAGGAATCG
The DNA here is from genome assembly GCA_902555725.1 of uncultured Pelagibacteraceae bacterium. Lineage (GTDB taxonomy): Bacteria > Pseudomonadota > Alphaproteobacteria > Pelagibacterales > Pelagibacteraceae > Pelagibacter. The sequence goes on from CACDTN010000006.1 coordinate 43,172, forward strand.
TATATAAATGATTATGGTTCCTATAAAAGAAGCACTCACCTTTGATGACGTTACACTTGTACCCAAGTACTCTGAAATACTTCCTTCTGAAGTAGACACTAGCATCAAATTAACTAACAATTTAAAATTAAGGATTCCTCTTTTATCCTCTGCAATGGATACTGTTACTGAAAGCAAAATGGCAATTGCCATAGCTAAAGCTGGAGGATTGGGTGTAATACATAGAAATTTAGATATTAAGACTCAAATATTAGAAATTAAAAAAGTAAAAATTAAAAAACTTTTAGTTGGTGCAGCCGTAGGTGCAGGCCCAAGTGAATTTAAGAGAGCTGACGCTATTTTAAAAGAAAATATCGACATGATTGTTGTTGATACTGCCCACGGTCATACAAAAAAAGTTTCAGAGATAATCAAATTCATTAAAAAAAGAAAAAATAAAAAGACAGCATTGTGTGCAGGAAATATAGCTACACCAGAAGCTGCAAAATTTCTTTTAAAATTAGGGGTAGATATAATCAAAGTGGGTATAGGCCCTGGATCTATCTGTACCACACGATTAGTGGCAGGTATTGGAGTTCCTCAGTTAAGTGCTATTTTAACAGTTAGAAATGGAGTTAAAAATAAAAATGTTAAGATTATTTCTGATGGAGGTATTAAATATTCTGGTGATTTAGCCAAAGCTTTTGCTGCAGGAGCAGATGCAGTGATGGTAGGTTCATTATTTGCAGGCACCGATGAGACCCCAGGTAAATTAGTTAGAAGAGGTGGAAAATTATTTAAAAGTTTTAGAGGTATGGGATCAGTGGGTGCTATGAACAAAGGTTCAGCTGATAGATATTTTCAATCAAAACAAAAAGATATCTCAAAATATGTACCTGAAGGTGTAGAAGGATTTGCTAAATATAAAGGTAAGGTTGAAAAAATAATTTTCAAACTTATTGGTGGTTTGAAATCGTCGATGGGTTATCTTGGTTCTAAACAAATTAAATATTTAAGAAATAAACCACAATTTGTAAAGATTACAAAAGCTGGATTTTACGAAAGTATGGTACATAACGTTGATATAGTAAAAAGTGATGATTGATAATAATGATTAAAATTTTAAAAAAAACTGTATTAATTTATTTTTTTATTAATTTAATAAGTACTTCTTTTAGTAATGAGAATTTTTTTGATAAAGGCTTAGAACTTTATAAAAATAAGAAATATGACGATGCAAGATTTATGTTTGAAAGAAGTATTGTTTTTAATCCTAAAGACTCAAGTTCATATTTGTACTTGGCAAAGATTTACAATTTTGAAGAAGATCAAAAAAAAGAAAAAAAAAATTTAGAAACAACATTATTAATCGAACCTGATAACGAAGAAGCCTTATTAATGTTAATGAAAATTGCTTTAGAAAAATCAAATTATTCAAAAGTAAAAGATCTATCAAATACTTTTACAAAAGTTTGTAAAAAACTATGTGATGATAATAAAGATGTTTTGGAGACTCTGGCAAATATAGAGCCAAAAAATGATTCTTGATCAAAGTTTAAATAAAATATTAATCATAGATTTTGGTTCTCAATTTACACAATTGATTGCCAGAAGAATAAGAGAACTAGGGGTATTCTCAGAAATTATTAGTCATAAAAAGATTAAAAATAAAAATATTGATATAAGTATTAAAGGTATCATTTTATCAGGAGGTCCACTTAACGTTTATGAAATTAATAGATATTCTTTCGATAAAGAAATACTTAAAAACAATATACCAATATTAGGTATTTGTTTTGGTCACCAAATCTTGTCAAAATTAAATGGTGGAAAGGTCAAACAATCAAAGCATCGGGAGTTTGGTTTAGCTAATGTCTATAAAAAAAAAGATAGTCTTTTAATAAAAAATTTCTTCAATCAAAAAAAAATTCATAAAGTATGGATGAGTCATGCTGATCAAGTTTCAAAATTGCCTAAAAATTTTAGAGTAATTGCATCAAGTCAAAATTCAAAATTTGCAATTGTTGAGGACAAGACAAATAAATTTTACGGTGTTCAGTTTCATCCTGAAGTTACGCATACAGAAAATGGTAAAAAAATTATAAAAAATTTTATTTTTTTAATATGTAAAATTAAAAAAAACTGGTCATCAAAAGATCAAAAGATGAAATTAATTAAAGAGGTTAGAAATCAAGTTGGTGAAAATAAAGTTATTTGTGCCCTTTCAGGAGGAGTTGATAGTAGTGTAGTTGCTCAATTATTAAATAAAGCTATTGGTAAAAAGCTATATTGTATTTTTGTTAATACTGGTCTTCTTAGAAAAAATGAGGAAAAACAAGTAGTTGATACTTTTAAGAAAAGGCTCAAGATGAATTTAATATACGTCAATGCTGAAAAAGAATTTTTAAAAAAGTTAACAAACATTTCAGATCCAGAAAGAAAAAGAAAAATAATTGGAAATTTATTTATTAAAATTTTTGAAAGATATGCCAAAAAAATTAAGAATGTAAAATTTTTAGCTCAAGGAACTCTTTATCCAGATCTTATTGAAAGCAGATCAGTAACAGGAAGCCAAACGTCAAAAATCAAATCTCATCATAATGTAGGTGGATTACCAAAAAAAATGAAATTAAAATTAGTCGAACCTCTTAAATTCTTATTTAAAGATGAAGTAAGAAATTTAGGTTTAGAGCTTAATTTGAATAAAGAAATTATCTCAAGACACCCTTTTCCAGGTCCAGGTTTAGCAATTAGGATGCCTGGTATTATAACTAAAGAAAAAATTAACATTTTAAAAGAAGCTGATTATTATTTTATACAGGGTCTTAAAGAACATGGTCTTTATAATAAAATTTGGCAAGCTTATGCAGCCTTACTTCCAGTAAAAACTGTTGGAGTAATGGGTGATAATCGAACCTATGAATATTTGTGTTTACTGAGAGCTATAACTTCAGAAGATGGTATGACTGCTGATTTTTATGAGTTTAAAAAATCATTTTCACAAATGATTTCAAATAAAATAGTAAATAGCATAAGAGGAATAAATAGGGTAGTTTACGATATAACATCAAAACCACCGAGCACTATTGAATTAGAATAGTTTAATAAAATGAATACTAAGATTAAAAATATTCTCAAAAAAAAAAATAGATCTAAAATTTTGTGCCTCACTGCATATTCAAAAAATTTTGCTGAACTAATAGACAAATACGTTGATATCACTTTAATCGGAGATTCATTGGGATCTGTTTTATATAATTACGATACTACAAAAAAAGTAACTTTAACTAATATGATTGATCATTCAAAAAGTGTTAGGCTTGGTGTCAAGAAAAGTTTAATGGTTGTAGATATGCCTTTCAATACATATAGGTCTAATTTATCTGCTTATAAAAATGCGAAACGAGTTATTAAAGAAACAAAATGTGACGCAGTTAAATTAGAGGGTGGAAAAAAAATTATTACACAGATTAAATATCTTATTAAAAAAAAGATTCCAGTTATGGGCCATTTAGGTCTTCTTCCTCAATCTGCCAAAGGAAAATTTAAGTCAAAAGGTAAATCAACTAGGGAAACAAAACAATTAATAAAAGATGCTCTTCTGCTCCAAAGTAGTGGGGTATTTGCTATAGTCATAGAATGTGTAAAAGGAGCTACTGCGAAAAAAATTACACAATCCTTAAAAATTCCTACTATAGGTATTGGATCGTCAGTTCATTGTGATGGCCAAGTACTTGTTACAGATGATTTAATTGGATTAAACAGTACCAAAATAAGATTTGTTAAAAAATTTATTAATATTAAAAAATATATAAATATAGGTTTAAAAAAATTTTCTAAAGACGTTAAACTTAAGAAATATCCAACAAAAAAACACTCTTATTAGAAATATTTTTTAAATTGTTCGTTGATTGATAAAATATCTAGGTCAACTAATCCACCTATAACTAACTGAATTGCCACTAATAATATGAAGCCTAATCCAATATATGCAATCCATAAATGTTTTTGAATATAATTAGCAAGATATGTAGCCATCGCTCCTGTAAGAATTACAGAAAGCACTAGACCAAAAATCATAAAACTAAAATTACCTTTAGCAGCTCCCACAACACCTATGACATTATCAAAACTAATTGTAATATCGGCAAATAAAACTTTATATACACTCTGAATATATGATGGTTCTTTTGATTTTTTAGTTGGAGATTTCACTTTCTTAATTTCGAAAAGATCTTTTCTTAAATCGTTTACAATCCAAATTAAAAGTAACCCTCCTAAGATTTTGATGAAATAGAATTCAAACAAGTATGTGGCAAATACTGCAAAAATAACTTTAAATATCAAAGCTCCAGCAACGCCCCATAATATGATCTGTTTTCTATTTTTTGGAGCAAAATTTGCTGCGATTAGACCAATAATTATTGCATTATCGGCTGCTAAGATTATGTCTATGAAAATAATCTGAAGTAATATGAGTGACTGTTCTAACAAAGTGGAAACATAATATTAGATATTAATAATAATTCAATTAAAAGTAGTATTATTTTTTTATTGATAATCTTTTTAATACATAATGAAATGTATTTAAACAAATTGGAGGAAAAATGAAATTCATAAAATACTTAATAACTGTTTTAGTTTCATTAATTTTGTCAATTAATCTTGCGATTGCGGAGAAATGGGACATGGCTCTTGCTTATGGAGCCGGGAACTTTCATTCTGCAAACGCAACTGAATTTGCAAAAAATGTAACTGAAAAAAGTGGTGGCAAACTAACAATCGTTACTCATCCAGGTGGATCACTATTTAAAGGTGGAGAAATTTTTAGAGCAGTGAGAACTGGACAAGCACAAATTGGTGAAAGATTTATGTCAGCCTTAGGAAAAGAAGATCCACTATTGGAAATAGACTCACAACCATTCCTGGCATCATCTTACTCAGATGCTATGAAATTATATAAAGCATCAAAAGATGAAATCATAAAAGGTTTGGATGCTAAAGGACTTGTCTTCCTATATGCTGTACCGTGGCCAGCACAAGGCTTGTATAGCAAGAAAGAAATTAATTCAGTTAATGATTTAAAAGGTTTAAAATTTAGAGCATACAATTCTGCTACAATAAGAATTGCTGAATTAACTGGAATGGCTCCTACCAAAATAGAAGCAGCAGAAATAAGTCAAGCGTTTTCAACAGGTGCTGTTGAAAGTATGATTACATCTCCAACGACTGGAAAAAATTCTAAGATTTGGGAAAATGGTGTGAAATATTTTTATGACATTGCAGCTTGGTTTCCAAAAAATATGGTGATAGTTAATAAAGAGTCTTGGAATAAATTGGATAAAGCAACTAAAGATTTAGTAATGAAGCAAGCAGCCTTAGCAGAAAGAAAAGGTTGGCAATTATCAAAACAAGGAAATGTTGGGGATAAAAAAGCTCTAGCAGATGCCGGTATGGTAGTTGGAAAAGTTAATGCATCTTTACAATCTCATTTTGAAAAAGTTGGAGAGACAATGGCTAAAGAATGGTCTCAAAAAGCTGGATCAAGAGGAGCGTCTGTTTTATCAGCTTATAAATAATTAAATTAAATATATCTTAAGGCCACTTAAATATTTTGAGTGGCCTTAAATTATTATGTTAAGTACTATCGATAAAACTCTAAATAAACTTTATAAATTTTCTGGTTATATTGCTGCAATTTTTTTAATATTAGTTGCAGTTTTTATTCTTATAGGTATTTCGTCTAGAATATTTGGCTTCTATATAAGAGGTTTAGCAGAATATTCTGGTTATTGTATGGCCTCAGCATCTTTCTTTGCACTAGCTTATACTTTTGTAGAGGGTGGACATATACGAATTACTCTTTTTTTAGAAAAACTTTCGGGTAGCAAAAGATGGTTGATTGAAATTTGGTGTTTGAGTTTGGCCAGTTTTTTTTCAGGATATTTAGCATTCTATTTTGTTAAAATGTTAATTATATCTTACAAATTTCAGGAAAGAAGTGAGGGTGCAGATGAAATATTAATATGGATACCTCAAACAAGTGTTGCAATAGGTTCAACAATATTCTTTATATGTGTTTTTCACCAATTTATCCTCAATATAAAAAAAAGATAAATGGCTGAGATATTTTTAACAATTTTTTTTATTAGTGTTTTATTATTTTTTTTAGGCTCTGGTATCTGGGTTGCATTGAGTATGATAGGGGTATCAGCAATTGGTATGATGCTGTTTACTTCAAGACCAGTAGGTGATGCAATGGCTACTACAATATGGGGAACTGCATCGTCATGGACTTTGACTGCATTGCCCTTATTTGTTTGGATGGGTGAAATTCTTTTTAGAACTAAGCTCTCAGAAAATTTATTTAAAGGGTTATCTCCTTGGATGCAAAAGCTCCCAGGAGGCTTAATTCATGTAAATGTTGTTGGATGTGCTCTATTTGCTGCAATATCAGGATCATCAGCAGCAACTGTAGCTACAGTTGGAAAAATGTCTATCCCTGAGTTAAGAAAAAGAAATTATCCAGAAAAAATCTTATTAGGTAGTTTAGCTGGCTCAGGTACTTTGGGATTACTAATACCTCCATCAATTATTCTAATTATTTATGGTGTAGCTGTTCAAGAGTCCATAGCAAAATTATTTATAGCAGGAATTATTCCAGGGATAATGATTGCACTAATATTTATGTCATATGTTATTATATGGTCTTTAATTAATAAGAAAGAAATGCCAAAAATTCTTGAGGAATATTCTTTTTTAGAAAAAATCAAGAGATCAAAACAACTTTTACCAGTAATATTACTTATCTCTGCGGTTATAGGTTCTATATATACTGGAGTAGCAACCGCAACTGAAGCTGCTTCATTAGGTGTCGTTGGTGCTTTAATTCTATCTTACTTCCAAAAAAGTTTAACTTTAGAAACATTTAAATCTTCTTTATTAGGTGCAACTAAAACTTCATGCATGATTGCTTTTATTTTAGCTGGTTCTACTTTTTTATCTTTAGCAATGGGTTTTACAGGATTACCAAGAAATTTAGCAATATGGATTCAGGGCATGGAGCTTTCTCCTTATGTTTTAATTTTGGTTTTAATGATTTTTTATATTATTTTAGGAATGTTTCTTGATGGTATATCTGCCGTCGTACTAACAATGGCAATAATAGAGCCAATGATAAGACAAGCTGGTTTTGATATGATTTGGTTTGGTATTTTTTTAGTTATTGTTGTTGAAATGGCACAAATTACCCCTCCTGTTGGATTTAATTTATTTGTACTTCAAGGAATGGCAAATAAAGATATGGGTTATATTGCTAGAAGTGCTTTTCCACTATTTTTATTAATGGTTTTAGCAGTAATACTTGTAGTTATATTTCCTGAAATCGCTTTGTGGATGCCAGAACAAATGGTAAAAAATTTAAATTAATACTTAGAAGGTTGCCCAGCAATTACTGCTTTTAATTGTTCATACTCTTCACAATTACAACCTTTTAAAACTTCTAATCTTTCAACGGCAAGGTTATGCCTTTTTGTTGCAACATATAATTCACCAAGATATTCATTTATACCTTTATGATTTGGATCAATAGCTAAACCCTGAAGATAATATTTTTCTCCATTTTCAAAATCACCAAGTTTTCTAGTAGTAAAACCCAAATAATTTAAGGTATCTGCATCGTTAGGTTTTTTATTATTTGATTTTATTAATAACCCCTGTGCTTTTGCATATCTTTTATTCGCTTTTTCTAATTTACCTTTTTTCTCATGTTTTTTTGCTGCTTCTATATGAGTTACAGCTTTTTCATAATTTGATTTAGTTTTAACATTATCATCACTGCTACTAGAGCCTGCTGAAAATACATTTCCAGTAATTAAAAATAATATAGACAAAGATAAGATTATTTTTTTCATATTAAATAAATTTTTTCATTTTGTTTAAAGTTTTAAGTTCTAAGCCATTTTCAATCAAATTTTCTTTTATTGATTTAGCTGTAGCTAATGAACTTAGATTATCTCCATGTATACACACAGAATCGATTTCACAAGGTATTTGCTTCCCGCTGTGACAATTAAGCGACTGAGTCTGGACCATTTTTAATACATGTTTTTTTGCTTGCTCAGGGTCCGTAATTAATGCATGAGATTTTTTTCTTGATACAAGATTACCATCATCCTCATAATTTCTGTCAGCAAATATTTCACAAGCAAATTTCATATCAAATTTTTTTGCTGCTTCTTGCATTTTTGATCCTGTAGGCACTAGATATATTATATCTTTATTAATATCCTTAATAGTTTTGGCTAGTATTGTGGCCAACTCAATATCTTCACAAGCCATATTATTTAACGCCCCATGAGGTTTTACATGAGATACTTTTTCATCGTAGGTTAAGGCTATTTTTTGGAGAATTTCGTATTGATCAATTATTAGTTTTTTTATTTCACTTTCAGAAAGATTCATTCTTTCTCTGCCAAAATTTTCTGGGTCTTTAAAAGAGGGATGTGCACCAATGCTTACTCCATTATTTTTTGAAATTTTTACCACTTGACTCATTGTTTCCTCATCCCCAGCATGGTAACCACAAGCTACATTGGCTGAATTGACGATTTCTAATAAATCTGGATCATATTTATTTGAGTGATGTTTTGATTTTTCACCTAAATCACAATTTATATTAATTTCCATACTCATTATTTGTAAGTATAACATGGCATGATAAAAAATATATCAAATCTTGGTGACGCAGCTTTATATTGTGATTTTGGTACTGAGGTAAATAAAGAAGTAAATAATAAAGTAATACGTTATTTTAAAAGTATTCAAAAAGAAAATATTGATGGCATTAACAATTTAACTCCATCTTATAATAAATTAATAGTTTCATTTGATTTACGTAAAAAAAATTTTCAAACTATTAAAAAATTAATCGAAAATTTAAATGTTATTAATGATGACAAGTTAGAGAGTAACAAAATTAAGATTTCAGTTTGTTGTGATGAAAAATTTTCACTGGATATTAAAAGACTAGAGGAAAAATTAAAAATAAGTCGTGATAAAATTTATGAAAAATTTTTTAATAAAGAATTTTTTTGTTACATGACGGGCTTTATTGCAGGGATGCCTTTTTTGGGTGATCTAGAAACTGAATTACGAGCAAAACGCTTAGAGACACCAAGGGTAAAAGTACCAAAAGGTTCAGTTGGACTTACAGAACAATTCGCAAATGTTTATACTTTTGAAAGTCCAGGTGGATGGAATATTATCGGCAATACACCAAGTGTTATTTTTGATAGCTCTAAAGAGAATAATCCAAATTTAATTAATCCAGGTGATGCAGTCACTTTTGAGCAAATTACAAAAGATCAATACAATAATTACAATGAATAAAAATTATTTTGAGATTAAAAGAGCTGGAATAAACACAACATTTCAAGATCAAGGTAGAAGTAATCTTTATCATATTGGCATTCCATTTAGTGGGGCAATGGATAATAGAAATTTTCAAATTTCTAATAAACTTGTTGGGAATGAAACAAATTCTCCAGTAATTGAATTTGCTTATCAAGGTCCATTGTTGAAGTATTTTGGTGACGATATTAAATGTGCAATTGCAGGAGATGTAAAATTTATAATTAAAAAAAATGATAATGATATTGAGGGTAAATGTTATCAATCTTTCACATTAGAAAATGGTGATGAAATAGATATTATAACAACTAATAAATCTGTTTATGGATATTTAGCAATTAGTGGTGAATTTAATTTAGAGTATCAATGGTCTAGCTGCTCTATTAATACAAAAGCAAATATAGGTTCGAATAATGGAAAAAGAATAGAAGATACACAAAAAATATATATTTCTAAAATTAATAAAGACTTAAATGATAAAAAGCTAAATTATACAAATACAAAAATAGAAAAAATTAGAGTTATTAAAGGAACAAATTTTAATTATTTTTCTGAAGAGGGAAAAAATATTTTTTTTGATAAGGAATTTGTTGTATCAAAATTATCAGATCGTATGGGAATGAGATTAGATGGACCAAAAATTGAAAATATTGTTGATACCAACATAAAATCTGAAGGTTTAATAAAAGGAGTAATTCAGGTACCTGCAGATGGAAATCCAATTATTATGCTTTCTGATCATGGGACTATTGGAGGTTATCCTAAAATAGGAGTTGTTATCAGTGCTGATTATGACAAATTGGTGCAACTTACGCCTGGTTCAAAAATTAAATTCCAAGAAGTCGAATTATCTAGCGCAGAAACTTTATTTAAACTATATGACTTAGAGACTCAAAACTTAATTTCACAAATTTAATGACTTTCATAAGAAACTTACCTGGCCCATTATTAATCTTTTTAGGAGCATTAAGTTTAAGTTTTGGTGGATTACTTGTTAAATCATTTGAGGGTGCAACTTTGTGGCAAATTTTATTTTGGAGATCTTTATTTTTTTCTCTTACTGTTTTAGCTTTCTTAATTATTAGCTATAAAGGAAAAACTTTTAAGTCATTCTATGTTTCAGGTTTACCAGGATTTTTTGGTGGAATAATATTATCTATTGGTTTCTGTGGTTATGTTTTTGCAATGTATAATACTACAGTTGCAAATACTAATTTTATAATTTCACTTCAAATACTATTTCTTTCAATATTTGGGTATTTTTTTTTAAAAGAAAAAATAAACACTACAACTTTAACTTCAATTATTTTAGCAATGACAGGTGTTTTATTGATGGTTGGAAATTCACTCACACCAGGTGAGTTATCTGGAAATCTAGCAGCATTTTCAATGCCAATAGTTTTTGCAATTTTAATTATAATAATAAGAAAATATCCGACTGTGGACATGGTCCCAGCTCAATTTGTAGCTGGAGTATGTTCATGTTTAGTTGGGTTTTTGCTTTCAACTAAAATAATGATATCCCCTTATGATATTTTTTTAGGTTTTCTAGCTGGTTTTTTTCAAGTTGGTTTTGGTTTTATATTTATTACAATTGGAGCAAGAACAACTCCTTCTGCTACGGTTGGAATAATTATGCTTTCCGAATCTGTACTTGGTCCGATATGGGCATTTCTTTTTGTAAGTGAAAGACCTTCAATGTTTGGATTAATAGGAGGTGCAATTATACTTTTTGCTGTATTACTTCAGTTTTACTCACTTCTAAATAAGCGAAAAAAAATTGTTTCTGATTGACTTTTTCGTATACATGTAAGATTATTCATTTACGGGAGAGACTACAGAACATCGTAGCGCCGAAGGAGCAACCACCCAGGAATCTCTCAGGTAAAAAGGACCGTAACATATTAACTCTGGAAAGAGATTTAATTCTCGCCGAAGGAGCAAAACTCTCAGGCAAATATACAGATGGGTACAAAGAGTTAATATGACTACAAAAAAAACATCGCTGTACCAATTACATCAAGAAAGCAATGCAAAATTTGTTGAATTTGCAGGTTATCAGATGCCAATTCAATATTCAGAAGGTATAGTAGAGGAGCATAAATTCACAAGAAATCATTCTGGTATTTTTGATGTTTCTCATATGGGTCAATTATTTATTTATGGTGATGAAAACCTAATTAAAGATTTAGAAAAAATCTTTCCTTTAGATTTGAAAAATTTAAAATTAAATCATTCTAAATATAGTTTCTTAATGGATAAAGATGCTGGGATACACGATGATTTAATTATAACAAAAACAAATGAAGGTTTTTTAATAATCCTTAATGCAGCATGCAAAGATAATGATTTAAAAATTTTAAAGGAATTACTAGAAGAAAAGTACAAAATGGTTTTAGATGAAAACAGATCTTTAATTGCAATTCAGGGACCTAAATCATCTCAAATCCTAAACGATGTTGTTGCTGGAGTAAAAGATCTAAATTTTATGTCAGGAAACTGGTTTTTATTCCAAGATCACAAAGTTTATATTACTCGATCTGGGTATACAGGGGAAGATGGTTTTGAGATATCGATCCCAAATGATTTTGTAGATAAATTAACCAGAGAATTAATCAACAAAGGATCCAAATTAATAGGTTTAGGAGCAAGGGATACTTTGAGATTGGAAGCTGGTTTATGTTTGTATGGCCATGATCTTAATAAAGACAAAACTCCAGTGGAAGCAAATTTAAAATGGGCAATTTCAAAAGAAAGAATATCCAAGGGAGATTTTATTGGCTCTGATATAATCATTAAACAATTAAATAATGGTGTTAGTAAAATTAGAGTTGGAATTAAACCTGAGGGAAGAATAATTGCTAGAGAAAAAACAAAGATATTTAATCAATCAGATGTTCATATTGGAGAAATTACAAGTGGTACGTTTGGACCAAGCGTAAATGGACCTGTAGCAATGGGCTATATAGAAAATGAATTTTCAAAAAAAGATACAAAAGTTTTCTTAGAAGTAAGAGGAAAAAAACATCCAGCAAATATTTGTGGATTACCGTTTTATAAAAAAAGTTACGTGAAAGGGGCAACAAAATGAGTGAAGTAAAATATTCTAAAGAACATGAGTGGATTAAATTAGAGGGAGATATAGCAACAATTGGAATTACAAAACATGCAACAGAGATGTTAGGTGATATAGTTTTTGCAGAACTTCCAGAAAAGGGTTCTAACGTAGAAAAAGATGGAACTGCTGGTGTTGTTGAGTCAACGAAAGCTGCTAGCGATGTATACACTCCTGTGAGTGGTGAAGTAGTTGATACAAATCAAGCCATAGTGGATGATCCGTCAAAGATTAATCAGGATCCAGAGGACTCAGCATGGTTTTTTAAACTTAAAATAAAAGATCAATCAGAAATGGATACTTTAATGAATAAAGATGATTATGATAAATTTGCAAAGGAGACTTCAGCATAATGTTACCAAATTCAGAAAAAGATTTTTTAAAAAGACACATTGGACCTTCTAAAGAAGACCAATTAAAAATGTTAAAAGAATTAAATTATAAATCGTTAGATGACTTAATTAACAATACTGTTCCAGAAAAAATAAAATTTAAAGGTGAACTTAATATTGGTGAGTCAAATTCAGAGTACGAGGCCTTAAGAAAATTAAGAGTAATGTCTAAAAAAAATCAAGTTTACTCAAATTTTATTGGTATGGGTTACTATGGAACATATACACCCTATGTAATCTTAAGAAATATATTAGAAAATCCTGGTTGGTATACTTCATATACACCTTATCAGCCTGAGGTAGCTCAAGGAAGACTTGAGATGTTATTGAACTTTCAACAAATGATCGTTGACTTCACAGGAATGGATATTGCTAATGCCTCTTTATTAGATGAAGGTACAGCAGTAGCAGAGGCTATGGGTCTAAGTCATAGATTAAATAAAAAAGATAGTAATTTAGTTTTTGTTTCTGAGGATTGTCATCCTCAAACAATAAATGTAATTCAAACAAGAGCTGAACCGATGGGATTAAAAGTTTTAGTTGGTAAAGAAGATGAAGTTTTAGATCAGTTAAAGGAAGATTTAGTTTGTGGAATTTTACAATATCCTGGAACTTTAGGGGATATTAAGGACCCAAGTGAAGCAATTAGTAAAATTCATAAAAAGAATGGTAAGGCAATATTAGCTTGTGATCTGTTGGCATTAGCAAAGCTAAAAACACCAAGAGAGCTCGGTGCCGATATAGCAGTTGGAAGCTCTCAACGATTTGGAATTCCAATGGGATATGGTGGTCCACACGCAGCTTTTTTTGCAACAAAAGACGAATACAAAAGATCAATGCCTGGGAGAATTGTTGGTGTATCAGTTGATAGACATGGTAACAAGGCATATAGATTATCCTTACAAACTAGAGAGCAACATATCAGAAGAGATAAGGCGACAAGTAACATTTGTACTGCTCAAGCTTTATTAGCAATTGTTTCTGCAGCATATGCTATTTATCATGGTCCAGATGGAATTAAAAATATTTCTGAGAGAGTGTCTCAATTAGCAAAAAGTTTTGCTGATAAAATAAAACAGTCTGGATATGAACTTTATTCGAATTATTTTTTTGATACTGTTACGATTATTACCAAAGACAAGACTGATCAAATTTATAAAAATGCACTGAATCAAAGAGTAAATATACGAAAAGTAAATTCTGAAATGCTTGCCGTTTCATTTGATGAGAGAAAAAATGTATATAGAGTAAATCAACTATTAAAAATTTTTAATGCAGCAGAATCAATCAAAAAAGAAGATCCATCAGTTAGTTTACCCAATCTTCCAAAAAACTTATCTAGAACTTCAAAATATTTAGAACATCCAGTTTTCAACTCATATCATTCTGAGACTGAAATGCTTAGATATTTAAAAAGATTAGAAGATAAAGATATAGCATTGAATAGAACAATGATTGCACTTGGTTCATGTACAATGAAGTTAAATGCTGCTGCTGAAATGATCCCAATTTCCTGGAAAGAATTTGCAGAACCTCATCCGTTTGTTCCAATTGAACAAATGGAAGGGTTTAGAGATTTATTTACTGATCTAAAAAATTGGTTACGTTCTATAACTGGTTTTTCAGGTGTTTCCCTACAACCTAACGCAGGTGCTCAAGGAGAATATGCAGGTTTAATGGTTATTCGAAAGTATCATTTAGATAGAGGCGAGGGTAATCGTAATATATGTTTAATTCCAAGTTCAGCACACGGTACTAATCCAGCAAGTGCTCAGATGGTTGGAATGAAAGTAGTTGTTGTTAATTGTGATAAAGACGGAAATGTTGATTTTGATGATTTAAAGAAAAAAGCAGAACAACACTCTGAAAACCTTGGGGCATTAATGGTAACTTACCCATCTACCCATGGAGTATTTGAGGAAAAAATAATTGATATTTGTGAATTAGTTCATAAACATGGTGGTCAGGTCTACATGGATGGAGCTAATTTAAATGCATTAGTTGGAATTGCTAAGCCTGGAAATTTTGGTCCAGATGTTTGTCATATAAACTTACACAAAACATTTTGTATTCCACATGGTGGAGGAGGACCAGGAATGGGACCTATTGCATGTAAAAGACATTTACAAGTTTATCTTCCTAATCATCCAGTTATTGAAGATTGTGGACCAACAACTGGAATTGGAGCAGTTTCAGCAGCCCCTTGGGGTAGCTCAAGTATTTTATCGATCTCTTGGATGTATATTAAAATGATGGGATCTGAAGGATTAAAGCTTGCTTCTCAAGTTGCAATACTTAACGCAAATTATATTGCGCATAGACTAAAAGATCATTTTCCAATTTTATATAAAGGATCACAAGGAAATGTTGCTCATGAATGTATTATTGATATTAGAAATATTAAATCAGAAACAGGTGTAACTGAGGAAGATATAGCAAAAAGATTAATTGATTTTGGATTTCATGCACCAACAATGTCATGGCCTGTAGCTGGCACTATGATGATCGAGCCAACAGAGAGTGAAAGCTTATCAGAATTAGATAGATTTTGTGACACTTTGATTAAAATTAAGCAAGAGATAGATAAGATTAAATCAGGTAAATTTGATAAAATTGATAATCCAATTAAAAATGCACCTCATACAGACTCTGAGCTTGCTTCAGATAATTGGGAACACAAATACACAAGACAAGAAGCAGCTTACCCAGCTAAATTTTTAAGAGCTAATAAATTTTGGCCACCAGTAGCAAGAGTAGACAATGTTTACGGTGATAAGAATATTTTTTGTACTTGTCCGAGTATGGATGAATTTAAAGAAGATGCAGCATAACATTTAATGAAAATTGCTGTAGTTGGATCAGGCATTTCAGGATTAAGTGCTGCATATTATTTATCAAAAAAACATCATGTCGATCTTTTTGAAAAAGAAGATCATTTTGGAGGTCACTCTCATACTATTGATCTATCATTTGGTCTAAAAAAAGTTTCTGTGGATATAGGGTTTATAGTTTTTAACTTTGCTACTTATCCCCATTTAATTAATTTTTTTGATGAAAATAATATCGCAATAGAAAAAAGTGATATGTCTTTTTCTGTATCAGTTGAAAACTCTTCATTTGAGTACTGTGGGAAAGGATTAAGTGGAATTTTCTCCAATAAAACTAATTTATTTAATTTTAAATTCCTTAAGATGTTTTTTGACATAATTAGGTTTTATAAAAAATGTGATAACATGAAAAAAAATCATGAAGAGAAAACTCTTGGTGATTATCTAAATAATGAAAATCTTTCAAAAGAATTTATCAATTATCATTTGATACCAATGGTTTCTGCTATTTGGTCAATGCCGCCTAGTGCTGCTAGCCAAATGCCATTGAGTTTTTTTTTAAAGTTTTTCCAAAATCATGGTCTCTTTAAATTAAAAAATAGACCCCAGTGGTATACGGTTTCAAATCGAAGCAGAACATATGTTAAAGATATTCTTTCAAAAATCAGTGGGGAACATTTTAAAAATTACCCAATAAAAAAAATTAAGATTAAAACGTCAGGTATAGATTTATATTATGGTGGAGAAAGCGAATACTTTAATTACGACAAAGTTGTTCTAGCAACACACGCAGATGAAGCTCTATCGATAATTGACAATCCTACTGATCAGGAAAAAAATATATTATCTAACTATAAATATAAGGAGAATATTGCTTATGTTCATACTGATGAAAAAGCTATGCCAAAAAATAAAAAAGCTTGGTGCTCATGGAATTCTTCAATCAAAAAAGATGAAATAGAAAAAAATTCTATAACATATTGGTTAAATTTATTACAAAACCTTAAATGTGAGGAAAATATATTTCTAACATTAAATCCTTATTTTGAGATTAATGAGTCAAAAATTCTAAAAAAAGTAAGATTTACCCACCCATATTTTGATCAATCCTCATTAAATTTTCAAAGTCAACTAACAAAGTTACAAAATAGAAGAAATATACTTTTTTGTGGTAGTTATTTTGGTTACGGTTTTCATGAAGATGGAATAAAGTCATCGATTGAAATGATCAAAAACTTCGATGACTAGTTTTATATATAATGGCACTGTTATTCATAAAAGATTTAAACCAAAAATGCATTTTTTTAAATATGATGTATTTTCTTTATTAATTGATTTAGCCGAATTAAAAATTCTTGATAAGAAAATTAAGTTTTTTTCATATAACCGTTTTAATCTGATTAGTTTTTTTGAAAAGGATCATGGAGATAGAGATGGCTCATCACTTGAAGACTGGGTAAAAAGAAACTTAGATCAAAATAATATAGTTTACAAAAATATTAAGATTAAACTTTTATGTTATCCAAGAATTCTAGGATATGTTTTTAATCCATTGAGTGTCTTTTATATCTATGATGAAGAAGAAAATCTAATTTCAATACTTTATGAGGTTAAAAACACATTTGGAGAACAGCATACTTATATTTTCAAAACAAAGAACAACGATAATCTTTTACAGCACAATTGTTCAAAAAAATTTCATGTTTCTCCTTTTATTGAGATGAATTGTAATTATTTCTTTAGGCTTTTAAAACCAAGTGAAAAAATATCAGTTATAATTGATCAATATCAAGATAATGAAAAGATATTATATGCTTCTCAGGATGGAAATAGAGTAAATTTTACAAGCATAGAGTTAATTAAGTCTTACCTAAAACACCCATTAATGACTTTAAAAATCATTTTAGCGATACATTTTGAAGCCTTTAAATTGTGGACTAAAGGAATTAAGTTCATTAAAAAAAAAATAAAAATCAAAAATAATATTACATTTGAAAATTAATGAATTTATATAAAATTTCAGACAAACTAGTTTTTAAAACTCTTAAAGATATCAAATTTGGTTATTTAGAAATTAAGAATTATCATGGAGAAGTTTTTAAGTTTGGCGATGTTCAAAGCGATTTAAGATCAAATCTAAAAATAAAAAAAGCTGATTTTTGTTTTAATTTGATAAAAGGTGGAAGTATTGGTTTCGCTGAGAGTTATATGAGAGATGAATTTGAAACAGATAATCTCTCAAACTTAATAGAAATAACAGCAAGAAATATTAATACTATTCATAAATTCTCAGGATTACTAGATCTTCCTCTAATTAATTTGTTTAAAAAATTTTTTATTAAAAATACAAAAAAAAGAAGTAAATCAAATATTGCGAAGCATTATGATTTAGGAAATGAATTTTTTTCTTTATGGTTGGATAAATCGTTGACTTATTCTAGTGCTATTTTTGATCAAACAACTGAAAATTTGTCAGACGCTCAAAATAATAAATATCAAAAACTTATTGACTTAATCCAGCCAAGTAATGGTGATCGAGTTTTAGAGATTGGTTGCGGTTGGGGAGGCTTTGCAGAATACCTTGGAAAAAAATATGATGTAAAATTGGATTGTATTACCATCTCAAGAAAACAATTTGAATATGCTAAAGAGAGAATTCATAAATGTGGATTAAATGAGAAAGTTAATATTGAAATAAAAGATTATAGAGATTTAAATAATAAGTATAATTCAATTGCATCAATTGAGATGATTGAAGCAGTAGGACAAAACTATTTAGAGGGTTATTTTAAAACAATAAAGAATAATTTATCAAATAATGGGAAAGCTGCCATTCAAGCAATTACGATAGATGATGCTTTGTTTGATCGATATAAAAATAAACAGGATTTTATTCAAAAATATATCTTTCCCGGAGGATTTCTGCCAAATAAAAATAGTATAAATAGATATGTTTCTGATAATGGACTAACTATAAAGTCGTACGAGTCTTATGCAGACCATTATTCTAATACTTTGGCCTTGTGGAGAAAAGAATTTAATAAGAAATGGAATTTAATTAAAAATCAAGGTTTTGATTTAACTTTTAAAAGAATGTGGGAATTTTACTTGTGTTACTGTGAAGCGGGATTTAAATCAAAAAATATAGACCTAATACAATTTTCAATTCAAAACAAATAATTTTAAGGAGAATCGTGCAAAACAAAACTATTAAATCAATTTTATTGATAATTTCATTATTCTTAATTACAAGTTGTTCAAAGAATAGTTCTATGAAACCAGAAGATTTTAAAAATAAAGAACCAAGATTAATTATTGAAAATTATTTATCAGGCAATGTAAAAGCTTGGGGAGTACTTCAAAACCGATCAGGGAAAGTTACAAGACAGTTTTCAGCCGATTTAGATGGAAAATGGGATGGTAAACAATTAATTCTTGATGAAAAATTTAATTGGGATGATGGCGAGGTTCAAACTAGACAATGGCAGATTACAAAAATTGATGATAACAATTACGAAGGCACTGCAGGAGATGTTGTAGGAAAAGCAAAAGGTTATTCTTTTGGACCAGCATTTAAATTTGAATATGTATTATTGGTACCTGTCAAAGGTAAACAAATGAAAATCACATTTGATGACTGGATTTTTAAACAAGATGAAAGAGTAGCTATCAATAGAGCAGTGATGACTAAATTTGGTTTTAAAGTTGCTGAATTGACAGTCGTATTTGTTAAGGATTAATCATTCTTTTGATATTTTGTCATTTTTCCTATTAAGCCAAAATAAATTTTACTTGGTAAAAAGCTAAGTATTTTAAGTATTAAAGTAAGAGATTTTGGAAAATGAATTTCAAAAACTTTCTTATTTATTAAACCGTCGTAAATTTTTTCAGCTGCATAATCTGTAGTTTTTAAAAAGGGCATTTTAAAATCATTTTTATCTGTCATAGGTGTTTTTATAAATCCGGGACTTACTAAACAAATCCTCACATTTGATCTTTTAAAATCAAAGTATAAACTTTCTGCTAAGTTGTTTAAGGCTGATTTTGAAGGACCATAGCCAGTTGAATTTGGTAAACCTCTATAGCCTGCAATAGATGAAACAATAGTTATTGTTCCACTTTTTTTTTCTTTAAAGTATTTCTCTACACTTTTTATACTATTAAGTGTTCCAAAAAAATTTACTTTAAATACATCTTCTATTTGTTCAACATCTATATCCTTTTCTTTTTTTGGATTCCATGTTCCTGTAGAGAAAAAACAAATATCAATATTTTCAAATTGATTTTTTATAGTATTGAAAACCTCTTTACATTTATCTTTATTAGTAACATCTAATGGAAATGAATTTATATTTTCATGATTATCTGAAATTTCTCTAAGAAGATTTTCTCTTCTTGCTGAAATTGCTACATTCCATCCTTCATTTGCAAATTTGATCGCTAAAGCCTTACCTATGCCTGTACTTCCACCGGTTATCCAAATTGTTTTTTTATTCATCTTATACTGATGTATAATACTTATATGCTCAAAAATAAATTTTTTTCATTCGTTCTGTTTTTAGTTATTACCTATTCTGCATCATTTATTGGTGGATTAGTGACAATAAGCTTAAAGGAACCATGGTATTCACAATTAATCAAGTCAAACTACAATCCTCCAGACTGGGTTTTTGCACCTGTTTGGACGACCTTGTATTTGATGATGACATTAGCCATTTGGTTTTTTTGGAACAGTAAAAATAGAGATATGAAAACTGTATACATTTATTTTATTCATATAGTTTTTAATACAACTTGGAGTATTGTTTTTTTTGGACTTCATCAAATTTTATTAGCATTAGCAGTATTGATGATTCTAATCTTTTTGATCGTTATTCTGATTATAAGATTTAAACGTGTCAATTCTGTAAGCTATTACCTTATGATTCCTTATTTACTTTGGTGCTGCTATGCCTTATTCCTCAATATAAATTTACTTATTTTAAATTAATGGATGATGTTGTTATAATTGGTGGTGGAATAATCGGTACTGCAACTGCTTACTTTTTATCTAAAGAAGGCAGAAAAGTAAAAGTTATTGAAAGAGATCCAACTTATAAAACTGCATCTTTTCCACTCTCCTTAGGTGGTTTCAGGAGACAGTTTTTTCAAACGGAAAATATTTTACTTGGAAAATTTGCCAGAGAATTTATCTTTCAAATTCCTGATTTACTTAAAACTGAAAAAAATCCAAAACCAACAGCAAGTATGGTTACTAATGGATACTTATTAATGTTTGGACCTGAACATGCCGAGGAGCAATATAAAGCTCTTGAGAATCATAAAGCTTGTGAAGCTGGAACAAAAAATATTAAAGGATCTGAATTGCCGAAATTTTTTCCTTATATCAATAGCGATGGCATTGAAACAGCAACATTCACCGATAACCAGAGTGAAGGCTGGATTGATCCATTCATGTTTCATGGTGCATTAAAAAGTAAAGCTATGGAACTAGGTGCAGAATTTATAAAAGGGGAGGTTAAAACACTTTCAGAGATTAAAGCAAAGACAATTATATCTGCTGCAGGATGTTGGACTAAAGAACTCTTAAAAGATATTCCAGTTGAGCCTCAAAAACACACTGTTTTCAGAGTTAAGTGCCCAAAACACATTCCTGAAATGCCTTTAACTGGCGACTTGACTACAGGAGTTTATTGGAGGCCTGAAGGAAAAGAATATTTAGCTGGATCACCGAAATCTGTTTTTGAAGCAAAAGATTTAGAGCCAGCTTGGGATGATTTTGAGGAATTAGTATGGCCTGCACTTGCTCAAAGAATTCCTGCTTTTGAAGAATTAAAACTTACAGGTGGTTGGGCAGGTTATTATGATTGTAATCGATTAGACAATAACGCTGTAGTAGGTAAACATCCTAAATTTGATAATGTGTATTTAGCAACTGGCTTTACAGGCAGAGGCTTGATGCAAGCCCCAGGAATAGGCAGAGCTTTAACTGAACTGATAACTACAGGTTCATATCAATCCATTGATATATCCAATATGGCTGTAGAAAGAGTTTTAGGAAAAAAAGCAAGACCAGAACCTTACGTTCTTTAGATTAAGTTCCACAAAAAGTTTGATATTTTTCTTTTGAAGCTGAAGGAATTTGGTATTCAATGGCATCTTTATTTTTTTTGTAGGGATTATCTAAAATCTCTAATAATTTAAGAAATGGTTTTAAATCATTTTGATTAGCAGCATTAAGTGCTTCTTCAACTTTATGATTTCTAGGAATAACTAGAGGATTTACACTTTTCATTAATTTTAAATATTTTTCAGGGGAGTTATTATTAGTTTTTAATCTTTCATTCCATCTTAATTTCCAATTTTTAAAATCTTTATCCTCATAATTTTTTTTTTGAATTTCATCTTCCATTAAATGACAAAAAGTATTCGTATAATCCATTTTTTTGTCATGCATCCAAGTCAGTAGGTCTATGAATAAAAATTTGTCTTTTTCATCTTTTCCAGATAAGCCTAATTTATCTCTCATCATATCCAGCCATTTTTCTTCATATTTATTTTCAAAAGAATTGATTATTTCGGTAGCAGCTTTTACTGCTTTATCTTGATTTTCATCAATTAAAGGTATCAAACTTTCAGCAAATCTTGCTAAATTCCATTTTGTAATTACAGGTTGGTTACAATACGCATATCTTCCCATTTTATCTATTGAGCTGAATACTGTCTTAGGATCATAACTATCCATGAAAGCGCATGGACCATAATCGATTGTTTCACCTGAAATACTCATATTATCTGTATTCATCACTCCATGAATAAAACCAACTCTCATCCAATTAACGACTAGATCAACTTGTTTTTCTAAAACAACTTTTAAAAGTTCTAAAGCTTTATTTTTAGAGATTAAAATCTTTGGAAAATGTCTGTTAATTACATAATCTAATAATATTTCTAATTCATCTTTTTTATTTCTAGCCGCAATATATTGAAATGTTCCTACTCTTAAATGACTTGAAGCTACTCTGGTAAGTATTGCTCCTCTTAGAGGTGCTTCTCTAATTACATCTTCACCTGTTTTAACAACAGCCAAACTTCTTGTTGTTGGTATGTTCAAATAATGCATTGACTCACTTATTAAGTATTCTCTTAACATCGGGCCTAATGCAGCTCTCCCGTCACCATTTCTTGAAAAGGCAGTTTTCCCTGATCCTTTAAATTGAATATCATATCTCTCTTTATTTTTAGACAAATGTTCTCCAATTAAAACTGCTCTACCGTCTCCAAGCATTGTAAAATGACCAAATTGATGACCTGCATAAGCTTGAGCAATTGAATTACTATCTTCAGGCAATTCATTTCCTGCAAATAATGTAGATAATTCGATCTTATCTATATTAGAAAAATCTAAATCTAGATCTGAAGCTAAACTTTTATTAAGTATGATTAATTCAGGATTCTTTACTTTTACTGGTTTAATATTTTCTTTGAAAGATTCAGGTAATTTGGAATAAGAATTATCAAAATTCCAATTAATATTTACATTCATAAAATATTATTTATTCCAGATCTCTTTCAAAGTTTCTTCTCTCTTACAAGCCTTTTTATATCTTAAATAATTTTGAAAATATACTTTATAAAAATTTTGATGACGATTTTCAGCTTTATAAAATCTTTTGAACTCTTTGAGATATGTGACTACTTTTTTATTAAATTTTTTTTCTAAATTCTTTACGTCTCTTTCAATTAATTTTTTTTCTTTATCATTCTGATAAAATGCAACAGATCTATAACTATAACCTTTGTCACAAAATTGACCATACGCATCAAATGGATCTATATTTATCCAATAGTTTTTGAGTAGCTCCTCAAAGGATATTATATTTTTATTATAAATGATCTCTACAACCTCAAAGTGACCAGTATTTCCATAAGTTACCTCTTTGTATGTTGGATTCTCTGTAGTTCCACCAGAATATCCTGAGATTACTTCGATAACCCCATTAAGTTTTTCAAAGGACTCTTCTACACACCAAAAGCATCCTCCAGCGAAATATGCTTTATCTTCCCCCAAAGCCTTTGAAGGATTATTTACTAAAAAAACAAAAATTAAAATGATAAAAAACCTCATTTAATACATATACAAAAATTACTAAATGAGTCTAGAATATTAAAGGTAGCTACTTTTTAAAGTAGCATACCTCTAATAATATATAATAAGTTATTTCTTCTTATATTTAGCTGCTTCTTCTGATCCACCAGTAGCAGATCCTTTACTATATGAGTGAGCACCCATTCCAGCTAGTTGACCATCTTTTACGATAAGATATTGATCTCTAATCTCTTTACCTTCAAAGAAACATTCTAAAATTTCTCTTACACCATCAGCATATCTAGTTTGAGCTGATAGCGATGTCCCTGAAGTATGAGGAGTCATTCCGTGATTAGGCATAGTTCTCCAAACATGATCATTAGGAGCTGGTTGTGGAAACCATACATCACCAGCATAACCACTTAGTTGACCACTCTTTAATGCTTTTGCAATTGCTTCACGATTACAAATTTTTCCTCTAGCTGTATTTACAATGTAAGCACCTTTTTTCATTTTGCTTATCATTGCATCATCAAAAAGATTCTCAGTTTCTGGGTGAAGAGGACAATTTATAGTCACAACATCACAAACTTTTACCATTGACTCAACTGACTCATGAAATGTTAGATTAAGTTCCTTTTCAACACTTTCAGGTAATCTATGTCTATCAAAATAGTGTAGATGGGTATCAAATGGTTTCATTTTTCTTAAAGCATCTAGTCCAATACGTCCTGCAGCTACTGTTCCAATATGCATTCCCTCAACATCATATGATCTTTGTACAGCATCAGCAATATTCCAGCCACCTTCATTTACAATTCTATGTTGATTGTGATAATCTCTCACCATTGAAACAATCATCATTACTATGTGTTCAGCAACAGATCTTGAGTTACAAAATGTTACTTCAACAACGTCAATTTTATTATCCATTGCAGCTTGTAAATCAACATGGTCAGAGCCAATTCCTGCAGTAACAGCCATTTTTAAATTTTTAGCTTTAGATATTCTTTCTTTTGTTAAATAATAAGGGAAAAAGGGTTGAGAAATCACTATATCAGCATCTACAATATGCTTATCAGCCTCACATCCATCTCCATCTTTACTGTTGGTTACTACTAATTCATGTCCGTTACTCTCTAAGAATTTTCTTAAACCTAACTCTCCTGACACACATCCTAATAATTCTCCTGGGTTAAAATCTCTACCTTTTGGTGAAGGTAACGTCATACCATCAGGATATTTTTCCAATTTTGGAAGATCCTTTATAGGATACGATTTGGGCATTCCTCCTTTAGGATCATCGTATAATACGCACAATATTTTCATTCTCTCTCCGTGGTTACTTTAAAATATTAATTTATTTGAGCCATCTAACATTATTTTAAAGGAGCTAGCAAACAAATTATTTTGATTTTGGATAAGACTTTTTAAGAATAAATCGATTGATTATTATACTAAAACCCAAAATGATTATTGAACCAGAAATAACAGGATTTAATAAGTAATCTGGAGAAACACTTCCCATAATTACTATAATAGGATTTCCACCTGCAGGTGGATGAGTTACATTTAAAAATATCATTAAACCCACACCAAATCCCACAGCTAAAGGTAATATTAAATATAATGGCAGAGGCACTAAGTATAAAAATATCATTCCTACAACAGCAGTAAGAAGATGACCGAAAAAAACATTCTTAGGCTGTGCGAATGGACTTTCAGGATATCCATATAACAAAACCATTGATGATCCAAAAGAAGCTATTAAGAATATTCCAAAATCAGTTTTATAAGTTAAAAGAGTTAAAACACCTATTGTAATTACAGAAAATAAACCAGCAAAGAAAGATTGTTTAAAATTATTCATTTAAAAATTAGTCTGATACAATTTTTTGTACAGTTTTAAAAGGTAATAAAATGCACTCTTTACGAGCTTTATTTTTAGGTTTAAATAGTTTCTGCATAAGTTTCCATTTTTTTTTAATAATATCACTATTACCATCAAAAAATGATTTTGCATCATCACACAATTCATTTATTTTTGATTTTTTTTTATTAATTGAAATCTTGGATAATAAGCTTGCAGATGCCTGACAATAAACACAGCATTTACCCTGATAACCAAAATCAATAATTCTCTCTTCATCTATGATTAGATTTATTTGCATTTCATCACCACATAATGGATTTTTCAACTTTGAATGGTGTGTATGATTCTGGATATATTTGTTATTATTATCTTCTGAGGCAATTCTAAGAATTTCTAAATCCATAGGAATTTATTATCTTAGATTAGATTAAATTTGAATAAAATTTTTGTATAAAGATCTAATTTTTGTTGTAGTTCAAACCAATAAGAATTAAATATCCACATATGGTAGAACTGAGAAATGAAAAAATCGCTGTACCTATAGTTTTATTTGCTGGTATTCTTTGGTCCTTTGGTCCATTGGTTGTCAGATACATGAATGATCCTCACATGGTTCCATGGCAATATATATTTGGTAGAGGATTAACTATTTTTATAATATTAAATTTGTACTTATATTTTGAAGAGGGAATTAACTTTTATAAAAATTACAAAAAAGTAGGTAAGTCAGGACTTGTTGGAGGAATAGGTCTAGGTATAGCGATGATATCTTTTATCTATTCTATAACTAATACTACTGCAGCTATTACACTTTTATGTTTAGCTGCAATGCCATTTTTTACAGCTTTACTTGCTTTTTTGTTTTTAAAAGAAAAAATCTCTCTTAATGTTTGGATATCAATGATTATTGCTACGGTAGGAATAATAATTATGGCTTTAGGAAATACAGAAAAGAATTCTTTAATAGGTTTCGTTTTTGGACTTACATCCTCTATTGGTTTTTCTATATTTTCAGTGACACTAAGATGGCGAAAAGAAACTCCAAAGTTTACAACAGTTGCAGTAGCTGGTTTATTTTGTTTTGTCATTGCTACAATTATGATTTTAGCAAATAATCAAACATTTTTTGCTACTAGTTATAATAGTGCAATGTTTTCATTGCATGGAATAATAGTATGTTTGGGTTTAATATTATATTCAATTGGATCAAAAGCAATACAAGCAGCAGAGCTAACGTTATTATCTTTAACAGAAGTAATTGGTGGAATTTTTTGGGTATGGTTACCATTATTTGGTATTAATGAAATACCATCAACAAATACAATAGTAGGTGGTTTTTTTCTTTTTGTTTCTCTTATTTATTACAGTCTAATAATGAGATGGAATAAGAGATATATTGCTCTCAATTAATTTCTTAACAAATGAGTATAGATAAAATAATTGTAAATAGTTGGAATGAGTGGGATCCCTTAAAGCATGTAATAGTTGGTAAGGCAGATGGTGTTTGTATACCTGCTCCTGAGCCTGCATTAGATGCAAAAGTTCCTGAAGATTCTGATATGAAAGGGCAATTTGGCCCTAGAACTAAAGATACTGTAGATAAAGCAAATCAATTACTTGATGATTTTTCTAGTATGCTAACTAAACGAGGTATAAAAGTAGATAGACCTTCACCAATAAATTTTAATCAGAAAATCTCAACTCCTGACTGGAAAGCTGAAAGTATGTTTGGCTGCATGCCACCAAGAGATGTTTTATTAACTGTTGGAAATGAAATTTTAGAGGCAACTATGAGTTATAGGTGTAGATGGTTTGAATACCTTTGTTATAGACCCCTTTTAAAAGAATATTATAATTCAGATCCCAACATGAAACATGAGTCTGCACCTAAACCAAGATTAACTGATGCAGATTATCGAAAAGATTATTTGTCTGATAAGATTGGAATTCAAAAAAGATTAAAATGGACTGAGGATAAATTTTTTGTAACCACTGAAGAAGAACCATTGTTCGATGCAGCAGATGTACTTAGATTTGGTAAAGATTTAATTGTTCAACATGGATTTACTACCAATTTAAAAGGGATTGATTGGTTAAGACGTCATTTTAAAGATCATAGAGTTCATGCAGTAAATTTTCCAGGTGATCCTTATCCAATTCATATAGATGCAACTTTCACACCAATAAAAGAAGGATTAATTATTAACAATCCTCAAAGAAGACTTCCTAAAGAACAAAGAAAATTATTTGAAAAAAATGATTGGAAAATAGTTGATGCAGCTCAACCAGCTCATAATGAGCCTCCACCACTTTGTTATTCATCAGTTTGGCTATCAATGAATGTTTTAGTTTTAGACTCAAAAACAGTTTGTGTAGAAAAAAGTGAAAAATATCAATCTGAACAATTAGATAAACTTGGCATGGAAGTAATTCCAGTGGATTTAAGAGATGCCTATGCTTTTGGTGGGGGACTTCATTGCTGTACGGCAGACGTTCATAGAGAAGGTGAATTAAAAGACTATTTTCCTAACCAATAAAGTCTAACTTGGGTTTTTTTTTAAAAACTCTATATATTTTAAGATTTCTTCATATTTATCATCAGGGATATCTTTGTAACTAGAATCAAATTTATTTTTGATACAAATTGCTACATGAGCATATGGATTTCTCCCATTAGGATGATTTGGGTAGTTTGGTAAACGACCCTGTAAATAATCACCTGTTTCCTGAATTATTTTCCACAATTTTTCAGCATTCTCTTTATTCATTTACTGAATTTAATTTGAAATTTTTTAGTGTTCTTTAGTTTTGTCTATATTAAAATTTTCTAAAGTTGAGGACATATTATTTTCTTTTTCTTCAAAAGCTCCCAATTTTTCAAGTTCTTTTTGTTTAAGTCTTTGTTCTCTTAAATTCTCTCTATGTTCCTTAGCCTTCTGTTCACGGTCAAATTTTTCTTCCCACTCTTTAATTTTGATATACTCTAATTCTTTCTGTTTTGTTTCTTCTTCTTTGATTATTTTTAGAGCTCTTTCTTTTCTTCTCTTTTCCTTGAGTTCAAGATTTTTTTGTTCTTCTTCTCTAACTTTTAAATCAATATCTTTTCTATTCTGTTCTTCTTCTTTAGATTTTAGTTCTTTTTCTTTCGTTCTTAATTCTTTAGCAATCTGAATTAAATCGTCATCTTTTTTAATTAAACGATCAGACTCTAATTTTTGTTTTTCATCTTTTGATTTGAATTCCTTTTCTTTCAATCTTAATTCATCCTCATTAAGTTTAATCCTATTACTTTCTTTGATTAATCGTTCTTCCCAAATTTTAAGATCTTTTCTTTCTTTTAAGATTTGACTTTTCTCTTCAAGTTTTTGCAGCTTGATAGTTTTTATTTTCTCAAGCTCTTTATTCTTTTTATAATTTGAAAGCACACTTCCAAAAGATTTTGAAGTTAAATTTGCTATTTTAGCTAACCCATTTTTTTTATGGGTATCTTTTATTCTTTTTTTTCGTTTTTTGACCATTTTATAATTTAACTATTTCACTAGAGAAAATATTTTTTTTCAATAAGTTTTTTATTAAATTTAATTTGGAACTGATTAAATTGGGTACAACCTGAAAGTGTTTTATTTTTAAAAAAATTAATAATTTTTAATTTCTTCTGGGCTTTTTTCTGGTTCGTCAATTGGTTCTGTTGTTGGATTTAACTCAATTCCTGCAGGCGTAATTGTTGATGGCATAGCAACAAATTGTGAGTCTGGATTTTCTACAGTTTGTCTTACTCTCATTCTATAAATTCCAAAAACTCCTATAATTCCATGGAAGAAAAGAAGAAAAATAAAAAATCCATTTGGACCTACCACGTCCATGAATATTGAGCATAAAAATGGACCACTCATTGCTCCTAATCCAAATACAAATTGAAGTCCTGCACCCGCTGCTACAAATTTTTCTTTTGGAATATAATCATTCGTATGTGCTAAAATTTGTGAAAACATAGGTAAACTACAAAAAGAAAAAAGAATTAAAAAAATATAAAACCAAGTTTTACTTGTTGCTAATCCATCTGGTAAATACAT
The DNA here is from genome assembly GCA_902555725.1 of uncultured Pelagibacteraceae bacterium. GTDB lineage: Bacteria > Pseudomonadota > Alphaproteobacteria > Pelagibacterales > Pelagibacteraceae > Pelagibacter. Next base: position 72,932 of record CACDTN010000006.1, read on the forward strand.
TTGTCTTGAAACTAATATCGCAAGAAAAGCAAATGTAGATGCACTAAATGTAGAAATAACTATTACCTTTCTTCTATCATACATGTCAGATATTTTACCAACTGGAAATTGAGATATTGCACCAGAGATTGCTAACAAAAATGTTACAATAGATATTTCGAGTATCGTAAAATTCATTGATGTTGCATATACCGCTAATAAGGTGAATAAAGCTGCTTGTATTGTTCCATAGAAGAAGGAGCTTACCATGCCAAAAGGGGATGCTTCATAAAGATCCATAAGCTTCATTGCTTTAATTTTTTTAAAAGTTGGTGGTTTTTTTTTAGTAAGCAAGATAGGAATCAGAGCAATTGAAGTAATTACTGAAATCAAAATAAAAGGCTGGAAATTTTCTGGACTGCTAAAATTAAGAAGAAACATTCCAGTGCCCATCGAACCATATAAAATGACCATATATATTGATAGTACACTTCCTCTATTTTTATTTGTTGATCTATCATTCAACCAACTCTCAGCAACTGTATAAATACAAACCATGCTTATTCCAGTTAGAACTCTCAATAAAAACCAAATAAATGGATTAACTAAAATCGAGTGTATCAAAATTACCAATGAAGCTAATGATGCAAAAGCTGCAAAGACTCTTATATGGCCAACTCGAGAAACAATATTTGGAATTGTTGCTGCACCTATAAAATATCCAACAAAATAGCCAGACATCATAAACCCAGTTGCCGTTAAACTAAATTCTTCTTGTACAGCTCTCACACCTAATAATGAGCTTTGAAAACCATAAGCCATCATTAAGAAACCCATCCCTAAAAATAGTGCCCAAGAATTTTTTAAAACTTTATTCATAAAAACCGATGTAACTATTCGCGATCTATTATTAAATCAAGTCTTAATTGTGACAAGCTTATGAATTTCTAAGCTTTAAAAATGAATGAGTAGCGATTGTGATAATTATAACTGCACCTCCATAAAGTGTCTCAACACTCGGTTGTTCTTTAATTATCATCCAAACCCATATTGGACCTATAATTGTCTCTAATAAGAAAAATAAATTTACCTCTGCAGCTGGTATAAATCTTGGGGCTATTGTGACTAATACAAAAGGTATAGCAACACATAGAATGCACATTAAAGGGACAATAATTAAGTCTTTATTTTCAAGAACAAAACTTTCAATGAAAAATAGAGCAAAAGTGGCTACAAATAATTTACCTACTACAGCTGCAGGTACTAAATTTTTAGATTTTGCTGAACGAATAGTTACTGCTCCAACAGCAAGTCCAATAGCTGTTATAAATCCTAAAATATCTCCATAGAAATTTCCTAATTTTAAAGAATCAGAAAAAATATAAATTATAGCAATAAATGTAATAATAATTGAAATCCATGTTTTTTTATCTGGAGGTTCTTTTAGAAAAATTGCTCCAAGAATAGCTGACAACATTGGAGCTGTAGCAATCATGACTAAAGTATTTGCCACATTAGTATTCTGTATTGAAACAACAAAGGTAATATTTGTTATACTAAATGTTCCAACATAAATTAATCCATGAAATCCACTAGATAAAAGTATCTTAAAAAAATTTAATTTATAAATTATCAGCATACCTAAAAAAACTGTAAAAAAAGGTATAATACCTCTATAAAAAACTAGCCCCCAAGTATCTACATTTGAAAGCCTTATAAATAAAGAGTCTGGAGTGATAAAAATTACTGCAATAAAAGCAAGTAAAGAGCCTTTCTGCTGATCAGTTAAATTGTTCAAGCTTTAAGTTCTTTCCAAAATGTTTTAGCTAAATTAATGTTTGTTAAATCGTAATAAGTTTTTAATCCAGTAGGGGATGTAACATTAATATCACCATTTAATTTTTGATCAATAAAATCAATTCCAGCAAAAAAAATATTTTCTTTTCTTAAATTATTAGCAATTAATTTTGATATTTTTTTTTCTACTCTAGTTAACCTTGTATTTATTGGTCTAGCTCCTTTGCTCATATTACTTAAAAAAGAACCTTTTTTTGGAACTCTTGATATTGCACCTACAATTTTACCATTAATTAAAAAAACTCTTTTATCTCCATGTATTATTTTTGGTAAATATTTTTGACAAATTATGTGGTCATGTTTTTTTATAAACTTTTTAATGAACTTTAAATCAAATTTTTTTAATAAATGAATATTATTTCCGCTATAACTATTGATTGGTTTTAATATAACTTTTTTGTTTTTTTTAAAAAAATTTCTTATTTCATTAATATTTTGAGTAAAAACAGTATTAGGCATAAATTTTTGATATTTAGCTGAATAAAGTTTTTCAGATATACTTCTAATTGATGATGGATCATTAACTACTCTTACCTTAGTTTTGATTGAGTCTAAAATATAAGTTGTTGATATATATTCTAAATTAAATGGAGGATCTTGTCTTATCAAGATAAACTTGCATTTTGTAAGATCTAACTTCTGTTTTTTTAATATTTTAAAAAACTTTTTTTGTTTATACGTAAACTTAATAAAAAACCCCTCTGCTATGACTTTAGAATTAATTATCGATAAATTTTTAGGGTCATAATAAAATATTCTATAATTTTTACTCTGAATTTCGTTTGCTAAAAAAATACTTGTATCAGTTATTGGGTTAAGTCTAGAAGGATGATTACCTTGGATAGCAACAATATTATTTGTCATACAATTCATTTAAATCTTCATTTTTAGAAAATTTACTAATCATATGATCTGCATTTGTTTTTTTATTATCAATTACTTTCTGTAAGTGACTGAGAAATAAAGTTTCATTTTTTCTACTTTTGTTAAGTAAGTCTCTTTTTTCTAAACCCTTTTTAGACAAATCTAGTAAGTGTGAGGCCCAGTAAAGGAGGTCTTTACCCATTAATTGAGTATTAAATCCTTTTTTAGGAGCTTCTAAATAAGCATTAATTATTTTATTTTTATCCCATTTAGATATTAATTCGTAAACCTCATCAAGATTACCATACAACATTCCAACATTAAAAGCAGGACCTGAACATAAACAATCCCACCCACATGTATCCATTGATCTAAGTTCTATGTATTTTTTTAATCTATTCTCTGTGAAAATTGTACTAAGATGAGTAGATAAATCATTTTCATTTGGCAAACGATTTTCAATCTCTTTAATTTTACCATTCATAAAATCTTTAAATATATATTTTTTTCCAGAAATATAATTTTCTTTTTCTTGAATAAATAGAATTGGAAAATTCATGACAAATTCAGCATATTTTTCAAAATTTAAATTTTCAAAAAAAACTTTTGGCAATCCACCTCTGGATGTATTTTGCCATACTTTAGATCGATATGATAAATAATTGCTATTTTGTTTTTCTTTAATTGAAGAATTGGCAAATAAAGCAATCGTAATTGGAACGATTGAATTAACAATTTTAAATTTTTTGATAAAATCTTGTTCTGAATTGTAATCAATATTGAGTTGGGTTCCACAAGTTCGATACATCATATCAAGACTTAACTCACCTCCCTCAGGCATATCTTTTGTCATTAATTCGTATCTTTTTTTTGGATTATTAGGAACCTCATTAAGTTTTGAAATTGGGTCAAACCCTGCACTTACGATTTTAATACCTGTTTTTTTTGTTACTTGTCTTAGCTCAAATAAATAATCATGTGACTCAGCACATGCTTCATGGATATTATTTAATTTATCCCCAGATAGCTCAATTTGATTTCCTGGCTCAAGAGTAATATTTTTACCACCCTTGTTTAAGCCAATTATATTTTCTTTTTCTAAAACTGGATGCCAGCCAAACTCAAGTAAGGCTGTAAACATTTCTTTTATTTTAGAGTAATTTACTCTTTTGTTATCTTTATTATTAAATAGAAATTTTTCATGCTCAATCCCGATTTTAAAATTTTTAGTTTCCTTAATACCAGTTTTAAAATATTCTATTATTTGTTCTTTGGTTGAGATCATTAGATATTAAATAGTACTTTATTATTAGATTTAAAGTAAAGAATACGGCTTTCTAGAAAATATTTTTTTAACTATTGGTCTAAAGAACTCCAATGGCAATGATTTATAATTAGGATCAAATGAATTTTGATCATATTTTTCACAAAAATTGATTGTATCATTATAATATTTGTGGTCTTTATAGTCATCCCTTTTATTTCTATTTCCACCTAAGTGATGGGCATAATAATACATCTGAAATTCTCCATGTTTTTCTATTATCCAATGAGTTTTTTCTGAAACATATGGTTTAAGAATTGATGCAGCATATTCAGAATGATTCATAGGGGCGAGTTCATCACCAATATCATGCAATAAAGCTGCAACAACCATTTCTTCACTTTCACCATTATTATAGGCTCTAGTTGCACTTTGAAGTGAATGTTCTAATCTTGATATTTGGTAACCTTCTAGTGTCTCAGTAAGATTAGACATAAAATCTAATATTCTGTCTGATGTTTTGTTGGCAAAATCTTTTTCATGTTTATCTAAAAAGAGATAATCATCCTTAGTTCCATTTTTCATTTCTGTAAAACTTACTTTTTTCATTTTTAGTTGTTTGATGCTGTGCTCAATAATGATAATTGTGTTATTTTACTATCACCTAATTCATCAACTGGTTTTACTGGATAATCCCCTGTAAAATAATGATCTGTTAGTTGTGGATAAGTTTCATTTCTTTTGTCAAAACCAATAGCTCTATACAAACCATCTATAGATAAAAATTTTAGAGATTTAGCACCGATATACTCTCTTATTTCATCATTTGATTTATTTGCTGCAAGCAATTCTTTTTTTGTGGGTGTATCAACTCCATAAAAATCTGGATATCTTATTTCTGGGCAAGCTATTCTTACGTGAACTTCTTTTGCTCCAGCATCATATAACATTTTTACAATCTTATGTGATGTAGTTCCTCTCACAAGAGAATCATCAATAAGAATTATCTTCTTATTTTTTATTGTAGTTTCATTTGCATTTAATTTGAGTTTAACACCTAAACTTCTAATTTTTTGACTTGGTTCGATAAAAGTTCTACCAACATAGTGATTTCTTATTAAACCATGTTCAAAATTAATATTTAAATTTTGTGAGAATCCTAAAGCCGCAGCATTTCCTGAGTCTGGCACTGGAACTATTATATCAGCTTTAATGTCATTTTCTTTAGCAAGTTCTTTTCCTAAGTTTTTTCTGTGTTCATAGGCAGTTTTGTTATCTATCAGGCTATCTGGTCTAGCAAAATAAATATACTCAAAAACACATGGTCTGACTTTTTTTGGAGGGAAGGGCTTGATACTTTTCAATTCATTGTTCTCTATTAAAACAATTTCTCCATTTTCTACTTCTCTTAAAAACTTTGCACCAATAATATCTAAAGCACATGTTTCAGATGCTAATACATAGCTACCTCCTAATTTTCCAATAACCAGTGGTCTAATTCCATAAGGATCTCTTACTCCAATTAAAGAGTTCTGAGTCAACATCACTAAAGCATAACCGCCTTGTATCTGAAATATAGCATCAACAACTTTATCTATTGTTTTTGGTCTTTTAGATTTAGCAATTAGTTGTACAATTGTTTCAGTATCTGAAGTGGTATAAAAAATAGCTCCATCTTCAACCAACTTATTTCTGAGTGAAATTGAATTGGTTAAGTTTCCATTATGAGCTACACCAATACCGCCAGCATTTGTGTCAGCAAAAAAAGGCTGGATATTTCTAAGAGTATTATTACCAGTTGTACTATAACGATTATGCCCAATTGCATAACTACCCTTTAGATTATTTAATACTTTTTCTTTATTAAAGTTGTCACCAACTAATCCAAATCTTTTTTCTGAATAATATTTTTTTCCATCAAATGAGACAATTCCACATCCTTCTTGTCCTCTGTGTTGTAGAGCATGAAGACCAAGAGCGGTTAATGCAGCAGCATCCTTAGCACTACTAATACCGAATACACCACATTCTTCTTTTAATTTAGGATCAAAGTTCTTCAATTTTTTCTTTTGAATCTTGATATGTTTTTTCATTAGGAAATTCTTTTAATAAATAATTACTACCTTTTTCTAAATATGGAAAGATGTATGATTGGTCAGTATTTAATGGCCATTTATCGTAGTTATATACAATATGGATAGCTGAAAAGATGCAAGTAGAGATGATATAAGATCTAATAAAACCAAAAAAGAATCCAAATATAGCATCTAAACTTCCAAGGCCAGTATACTTGATAGCTTTGCTTATACCTTTGCTAATAAGAAGTACTAAAAAAACTACAATTACAAAAACTGTAAGCCCAAGAGTGATATCCAAGATGTACTCATTATCAATTATATCTTTAACATATGGTTTTATTCTTGGGAAGGCGATCAACGTTATCACATAAGCAAATAACCATTTTGCCATTGCTAGAACACTTAGTACAAAGCCTTTTGAGTAGCATTTAATTAAAGAGAGAATCGTTATAACTATATAAATTAAGTCTATAATAGATATCAAATTATAAAGTTCTTTAACGATTTCCATTATCTAAATTTATTTTCCAAAAGGTTTTAGCAATAAAATTAATGATGGAAGAAGGGTTAAAACAGATACCATTGCCAACAACATAGCAATTCCTGTAAAAATTCCAAAATAAATTGTTGGAATAAATTTAGATAAAACTAAAATTGAGAAGCCAAACACAATTGTAATAGAGGTATTCAAAATTGCTTTTCCCACAGTTGAATGACATAAATCTATTGTTTTGTTGTAATCTTTAGAAACAGTAAACTCCTCTTTAAACCTATAAATATAATGAATACTGTTATCTACAGCGATACCAATAGTAATAGCAGCAATTGTAATAGTCATCATATCCAAAGGTATTCCAAGCAAACCTATAATTCCTAATATGAAAAATGCAGCAATAAAATTTGGTATTACTCCTATTAATGATAATTTGATATTTTTAAATAGAATTATAAACATTAAAAATATTCCAATCATTACTAATCCTAAAGTTAAAATTTGTGATTTAAAGAGACTTTGAAGTAGATTATTAAATAATATTAAAACTCCAGCAAGTTTGAATTCATCTTTTTTTAGTCCAAGTTGATTTTCTAAATCATAATTTATTTTTTTTATTAAATCATTACGCCTTAAATTTTCTTGAGAATCGATTATTCTTAAATTAATTCGTGCTTCATTATTTTTAATTGATATATAAGGATCAATAATTTCTGTTTTTATATTCTCAGGTATTTTTGTATATAGAACTCCCATTTCTAAAGTACCCAAAGGTTTATTATTATTAAGTAATGTTGCAACATCAATAATTGAGGAAAATGACAGGACTTTACCAACTTGAGGCAAACTATCTAAATAGTTATGAACAGAGGAAATTTTATCAATTTTATCTTTTGTAAACCAATATTTCTCTATATCATTTTCGTTTTCATCACCCCAATCTTCAAATTCATCATCTTCTTCAGTTTTTACCTTTTCTTTTTTTGGAAACTTTAAAATAACTTCGAGTGGCGTGGTCCCACCAAGTTTTTCATCTATAAGTTTCATTCCTTTGTAAATCTCAGTCTTTTTATTAAAATAATTTATAAAACTATTTTCAACTTCAAGACGACTTATTCCTATAAGACTTAATATAATTAATATACCAGTAATCATAAAAATAATTTTATGATTATTTTGTGAAACTTTAGAAAAAAAAGATGTAATTATTGAGTCTTTATTTTCTTTTATTGAAATATTTTCTGTAGGTACAAAATTTATCAGGGATGGTAAAAGTGTAAAAGTAATTATGAAAGAAGTAATAAGACCCAAGGTCATCATCCAACCAAAATCAATAATAGGTTTTATTTCACTAAATACTAAGGAGAGAAAAGCAATTATAGTTGTTAAAACAGTATAAAGTATAGGCCAAAACATTTTTTCTGTGGTTAAAGTTATCAGTTCTAAAATACTCATCTGAGGATAGTTTTCTCGGATCTGTAAAAATCGAGTACTCATATGAATATTCATCGCCATAGTTAGAATTAACATTAAAGCAATAAAATTTGAGGATATAACGGTTACTTTCCATCCAAGCAAACCTAGAATTCCCATCATGATTATTACAGAAAAAAAACAACTGCTAATTGGAACTATAATCCAAATTATTCTTTTAAAAACAAACCACAAAGTTGCAATAATAAATATCAGAACTCCTAGACCAAATACTATTATGTCACTTTTAATAAATGACATCATATCATCAGCAATCATGGGTATACCACCTAAGTGTATTTTACCAATATCTTCATAACTTTTAATAACATCTCTAATTTCAAGTATATTTTTATGATTTTGTTTTTTTAATTGGTCTTTGTATTTTTCAATCTCTTCTTTAGTTTTTTTTTGAAAATTTTTTAATTGTTCATTTTTTTTTATGTATACAATAATTCCACTTGTTTTTCCGTCTTCACTAATTACAAAATTTCTAAAAACTGGACTATTAACTATTTCATTAAAGCCTCTATTCTTATCAATTCCTTCATCTTTGAGAGTTTTGAAACTTTCAAGTCTTTCTTGGAGAGGTGCATCTGAACTATTCAGCAAAGGAATATCTAGCAATGTAACTACATTGTGAACCCAATCTAAACTTTGAATCTTATATTTAAGACTTAAAAGATTATTAATTGATACATCTGAAACCATTCCTTCATTTGGGGTATAGGTTAAAATTAAAAATTCTTTTGAACCATATCTTTCAGATATTTCTTGAAGATATTCAAGGTCAGGATCACCCTCAATTAATAAAGTTTCAGAAGAAGCATCTAATCTAAAATCTTTAGAATGATAGCCAAAGGAAATTAATGTTATTAATAAAATTATGAAAATAAATTTGGGATTTTTGAGAATTATATTTTGATAAAATTGGGCTATCATTTACCCTTTTTATATTGGAATTTAGCTCTTTTGAGTATCACTAAATTTAGTAAACATTGCCTCAAATTCTAAAAACACAGTTCCAGTTGGACCGTGTCTTTGTTTACCAATAATTAATTCTGCAACATTTGAAATTTCATCCATTTTTACTTGCCATTCTGCATGTTCCACAGTTGCAGGTTTTGGTTCTTTATTTTCTAAATAATAAGCTTCCCTATAAACAAACATAACAACATCAGCATCTTGTTCAATTGAACCTGACTCTCTCAAATCAGATAATTGAGGTTTTTTGCTATCTCTTTGTTCAACTTGTCTCGAAAGTTGAGAAAGAGCCACAACAGGTATTGATAATTCTTTAGCTATAGCTTTTAGGCCTTGAGTTATTTCTGAGACCTCTTGAACTCTACCATCTTTACTATTAAACGAACCTCTCATTAGTTGAATGTAGTCTACTACAATCATATCAAGACCGTGTAATCTTTTTATTCTTCTTGCTCTATTGCTCATTGCTGCAATAGAAATTGCAGGAGTCTCATCAACATAAAGAGGTAGTTCAGCAATATTTTTGGAGGTTTCAATAAACTTATCAAATTGTTCATCAGAAATTCTGCCCCGTCTTATATCATTAGATTTAATTCTAGATTGTTCAGCTAAAATTCTAGTTGATAATTGTTCTGAAGACATTTCGAGTGAAAAAAAAGCTATACAAGATTTTCTCTCACTATCTTGTAATTTTTGTGCAGCATTAAATGCAATGTTTGTTGCTAAAGCTGTCTTGCCCATTCCAGGTCTTCCAGCTATTATAATTAAGTCTGATTTATGGAGACCTCCAAGTCTATCATCTAAATCTTTTAAACCAGTTGGTACACCAACAATTCCTTCCTCATTTTTATAAGCTGCAGAAGCCATTTCAATTGTTTGCCTCATAGCTTCATCAAATTTAATTAATGAAGAATTGAAAGAGCCTTTTTCTGCTAAATCAAATAATAATCTCTCAGAGTTTTCTATAATATTTTGACCATTTGTATTTAAATCATTTAATTTAGCTGTATCAATTGTCTGTTCTGAAATTTTTATTAATTCTCTTCTAACAAACATATCATAAATTATTTTAGAGTATTCAGTAGCTTGTCTTGTTGAAGTAGAAAATTTTGTGATTTTTACTAAATATTCTGGAACATTTAATTCATCTTTTTCATCTTCAAAATGATTTTTTAAAGTAATCGGATTTGCCAACATACCTTTGTAGATTAAGTTTTCTATTGCACCAAAAATTTTTTGATGCATTGGATCATAAAAATTATTGCTAGAAATAATAGTATTAATCTCATCAAAAATTTCATTTGTAACTAGTATTGAACCAATTACAGACTGTTCAGCTTCTATATTATTTGGAAGTTCTTTAAATTTATCTTTTACAATTGATAGATTATTTTCCATTAATCAATAAATATAATATTTAGAGAAAAAATAAATTCAAAAAATTGATTGGGGAAAAGATTGTATAATTACTGAATTGTTTCTGCTGACTCAACTACAATTAGTATTTCTGAATCAATTTCTGAGTGTAAGGAAATCTTTACTTTAAATTTACCTAAAGATTTAATTTCTTTTACTGGCTGTATCATTGATGGTTTAATATCTAAATGTTCTTTTTCCTTGATTAGTTTTGAAATCTCAGTTGGCTTTACTGAACCATATAATTCTTTATTTTCTGTACTTAATTTTTTAACTATAAATTCTTTATCTTTAATTTTTTCAGCTATTTTTTTAGCCTCTAATTTCTTTTCATTATCTTTCTTAGAAAGTTGAATCTTTATTTTTTCTACTTGATTAATATTTTCTTTAGAAGCATATAAGGCTTTTTTATTTGCAATTAGAAAGTTTCTTGCATAACCTCTTTTCACATCAATTACTTCACCAATCGATCCAATTTTTTTTAGGTTTTCTAACAGTATAACTTTCATATTATAACAAAGCTAGATTTCTAGCTCTTTTGATTGACAATGATAATTCTCTTTGTTTTTTTTGACTGACGTTAGTAACTCTTGATGGTAAAATTTTACCATTTTCAGAAACATATCTTTTTAATAGTTTTATATTTTTATAGTCAACTTTAGGTGCCCCTTTAATTGATAAAGGACAATTTTTTTTAAATTTGTACTTATTAGGTTGAAAAATACTTAATTTAGCAAAATTACTTTGTTTCCCTTTTTTATTTCCACTTTGTCTTTTTGGCATCTTTAATTTTTAGTACTTTCTTTTTTTTCACTTTCATCATTTTTAGAGAAATAATTAGTTTCTAAGTCAAATTTTTTTACTTTAACAGTCAAATATCTTAAAAGCTTTTTGTCTAAAGACTCATTTTTTTCTAATTCATTAATAACCAAACCATTACCTTTAATTTTAAAATGAATATAACTGCCTTTTTTATTCTTTTTAATTAAATAAGATAAGTTTATAAGACCCCAGTTCTCAGTCTTTACAACTTCTCCCTCATTTTTTTCAATAATTTTAGAATATTTCTCAGTTAACTGCTTAATCTCACTAGGTGAAGTGTCTTGTCTTGCTATAATTGTGTGCTCGTATAAATTCATTTAAGTTATTTAATAAAAAATGAGGATATACTATTATAAATCTTTAATTACAATAGCAAAAATAGTAAAAATCGGGTTTTTTTTAAGATGTTTTCAGTAATTTTTCCAGGACAAGGATCTCAGGTAATTGGTATGGGAAAAGATTTTTTCGATAAATATAATATTGTTAAAGAATTATTTTTAGAAGCGGATGATGCTTTGGGTATTTCATTATCAAAAATAATTATGGATGGACCCAAAAAAGAACTTGATCTTACAGTAAACACTCAACCAGCAATATTTTTGATTAGTTACTCTATATTTCAAGTAGTAAAAAAAGAGTTTAATATTAATTTAAACGATGCAAAATATTTTGCTGGTCATTCATTAGGAGAGTATTCAGCTCTATCAGCTGCAAATTATTTAAATTTTTCTGAAACTATTAAACTTTTAAAAATAAGAGGAGAAGCTATGCAGAATGCAGTTCCTAACGGAGAGGGTGGAATGTTAGCTGTTTTAGGTTCTACAATTGAAATTTTAGAGGAAATCATTGCAGAAAACAAAAATAATTTTATAATTCAAATTGCTAATGATAACTCAGAAGGGCAGATAGTTTTAAGTGGAAAAAATACTGAATTATTAAAATTAGGTGAGATCCTTAAATCAAAGAATATCAAAAATATTAAATTACCTGTTAGCGCTCCTTTTCATTGTTATCTTATGAGCAAAGCAACAGAAGTTATGAAAAAAGAAATTGAAAATACCAATTTCCAAGATTCGAAAAATATATTAATCTCAAACGTAACAGCAAATGAAATAAATAGTAAAGATGATTTAAAAAGATTATTAATAGATCAAATTGAAAATAGAGTTAGGTGGAGAGAAAGTGTTATAAATATGATTAAAAAAGGTGTTAACCAGTTTATTGAAATAGGTCCTGGAAAAGTGCTTTCAGGTTTAGTCAAAAGAATCGATAAGAATGTAAAAATAAATACAATAAATAATGAGAGTGATATAAAAGAACTCAAGATATGATGAATTTAGAGAATAAAAAAATAATTGTTACAGGTGCTACAGGTGGAATTGGTAATTCCATAGTAGAAAGGTTAAGTAATGCTGGTGCAAAAATATTAGCCACAGGAACAAGAATTGAAAAACTTGAGGAGCTAAAATCTAAATTTAAAAATACTGATATTTTAAAATTTGATATTTCAAAAGGTGACGAAATTGAAGAGTTTATTGAAAATGCAACAAAACAACTTGGTGGTGGACTAGATTGTTTGATAAACAATGCTGGTATAACTCAAGATAATTTAGCTATTAGAATGAACATTGATGAATGGAAAAAAGTAATAGATATTAATCTAACCTCAACTTTCTTGTTAAGTAAATTTGCAGTAAAAAAAATGCTTAAAAACAAATATGGAAAAATTATTAATATAACTTCAGTAGTAGCTCATACAGGAAATTTAGGACAAGTAAATTATACTGCTTCGAAAGCTGGCATTGTTGCAATGTCAAAAAGTTTAGCGATAGAATACGCAAAAAAGAATATTAATATTAATTGTATTTCACCAGGTTTTATAAAAACAGAGATGACAGATAAAATAGATGAAAAATTTAAAGAAGTAATAATATCAAAAATACCTTCTTCTCGTTTGGGGGAACCAGAGGATGTTGCTAATGTAGTTCTTTTTTTAGCCTCAGATCAATCAAATTACATCAATGGAGAAACAATACATGTCAATGGAGGCATGTATATGGCTTGACAAAATAAGTTTTTGAACTAATAAGAATTTAAAACAAAAGGATCAATATGTCAGAAGATGTTTCAAGCAAAGTAAAAAAAATAGTAGCAGATCATTTAGGTATTGACGAAGCGAAGGTAACTGAAGAGTCTAGTTTTATAGATGATTTGGGAGCCGATAGTTTAGATACTGTTGAATTAGTTATGGCTTTCGAAGAGGAATTTGGTTCAGAAATTTCAGATAGTGAAGCTGAAAAAATTTTAACAGTAGGTGATGCTGTCAAATTTATTGAAGGTAAAGCAAACTAAATTTTTTGATGCCGATAGAGAATGACGGGATAATGATTATCTTGTCCTCTCCCTCAGGAGCAGGAAAAACTACTCTTGTAAGTTTATTATCTGGTTTAGACAATTTTGAAATCTCCATTTCTCACACAACTCGTAAACCAAGAGCAAAAGAAGTTCAAAACAAAGATTATTATTTCGTTGAAGAAGCTGAATTTGAGAGACTTATAAAAAATCAAGAATTTTTAGAGTACGCTAAGGTTTTTGATAATTTTTATGGAACAACCAGGAGTCCAGTAATCAATAATTTGAATAAAGGAAAAAATGTTTTATTTGATATTGATTGGCAAGGAGCAGATCAAATTAAAAACAAAAAATTAGATTATAAATTGATAACGTTTTTTATATTACCACCTAGTAAAGATGTATTATTTAAAAGATTATCCAGCAGGGACATGAGAGATAAACTAATAGCCGATGAAAGAATGAAACAATTTGGTAGAGATGTATTACATTGGATTAATTATGATTATGTAGTGATTAATGATGATTTAGATAATTGTTTTATAAAAATTAAGAGTCTAATTAATGCAGAAATTAATAATGGTTCAAAAGACTATGACAGAGAGTTTATTCGAAAACACGTTGAAAAATTAACAAGTTAAGTTTTCATATTCTTGTGTAAGTTTATAATAAGTCTCAAAATTTAGGTTTTGTGGTCTTAAATTCAAATCAATTTTTAATTTTTTAATTACATCTAAATTTCCATTAAAAAGTTGATTAAAAGGTTTTTTTAACATTTTTCTTCGCTGGCTAAAAAATATTCTAGTGATTTTTTCTAAGTTTTTAGGATTTTGAATTTCATAAAAATTTTTTTTTGGTTTAAAAAATAATAAAGAACTATCGATTTTAGGTCGTGGTGAAAAACTATTTGGTTTGATGTCACAAATCTTTTTTATATCTAATTTCCAATTTGATAAAACAGATAATCTTCCATAATTAGAAGTATTAAAATTCGAGATAATTCTATCTGCAACTTCTTTTTGGAACATTAAAACTAGGCAACTGAACCAGAAATGATTTTTATCTAAATTTAATATCCATTTACATAATATTTCAGTTGAAATATTATAAGGAAGATTCCCAAATACAATTAGTTCATCATCATCAATTTTTTTTTCATTTATCTTTAAGACATCATTGTTAATAATTTGAATTTTATTTTTAAAATCATTAGATAATTTAAGAGCTAAATTTTCATCTTTCTCTATAACAAAAAATTTTTTTGGATTATGTCTTATTATATTTGAGGTAAGATTTCCTGTCCCTGGCCCAACCTCTAATATAGATTTATTATTAATATTTGTTACCTGTAATATTTTGCTAATTATATTTTGGTCTATTAAAAAATTTTGACCTAAACTTTTTTTTGCTTTAATCACTTTTGAGAGTCTAAAAACTTCATTGCCCTTATAAGACTTAAAGGATTTGATAAGTTTTTACCAAGCATTCTTTCATTAGGACCGTGATCTGGTGAAACTCTGATGAAAGGAAGTCCCAAAGTTATATTAATAGCATCATATTCATATAAAGTCTTTATAGGTGTAAGCACTTGATCATGATACATACCAATTATTACATCAAATTTTTCTCTATTCTTTTTTAAAAAGATAGTATCTGCTGCAAAAGGACCTGAAACTTTATATTTTAATTTTGACAAATATTTAATCGTTGGTTTAAGAATTTTTTGATCTTCATTAAACATATCAACACTTTCACAGTGAGGATTTAGTCCCGTGATAGCAATATTAGGTTTTTTTTTCATGTGTTTATTAAAAAAACCATTGATTAATTTAACTTTTTCTAAAATTAAATTTTTGCTTATATTTTTTGATACATTCTTTAGTGGCAAATGGGTTGTTATTGGACTTACTGACAAATTCTTATTATAGATAAGCATAGCGTATCTTTTAGTTTTAGTTTTGTGTGCTAAATATTCAGTAATTCCTAAAAATTTATTTTTTAAAAAAAATTTTTTTGAAATAGGCCCGTTAATAAATTTATTAGTAATTTTTTTTTTAATAATTTTTAAAGCTAATTCAAAAGATTGATTAATATATACATTTGATTTAGAGGATAATTTTTCAAAAAGTCTATTTTGATTATATTTAATAGTTATTAAATTAATTGTTCTATTGTTTAATTTTGCTTTTGTTAGTTCAGATAAAGTTAATAGTTTAATTTTTCTTTTAAATTTAAATTTTTTCATTTGAAGTTTTAAAATATCTATTGAAGCGATTAAAAGAATTGGACTTTTAAATTTTTCAGTTTTTAAAGCTTTAAAAAAAATTTCAAAAAAAACACTGTTTGGTTCACCAGCTACTATAATTATTGGTTTATAATTCATTAAATATCACATTTTTTTTTACTTTATTAAAATAAAGCCTAGAAAATCGTTTTAGTTGATCATTAGTTTTAAATTTAATCAAATTTTTAATTTCACTATCAAGGTTAAAATCAATTTCATACTCCTTTTCATCTTCAACTTTAATTATAAGAAAACCTGATGAGGTCAATATTGGTTTTGAAAATTCTCCCTTTTTCAAAATTGAAATTTTTTTTCTTATATCTTCATTTAAATTATCTTCTTTAATCCATCCAATATATCCACCAACAGAAGCAGAATCTGAAATACTGTGTATCAAAGCAGCATTTTTAAAACCTGTTAATTCAATATCCTCAATAATTTTTTCATATTTTTTTTCGAATTCTGATTTTTTTGAAACATTAAAAATAATTTCTGAAATTGATAATTCTCTTAAATTTTTTTTAGGTTTTTTTAAAATTTCTAATTTAATTTTTTCTTTATCTATTGATATTTTAGAATTATATTTTTGAAATACTAAATCGTTCCAAATTAATTCTATAGCAAATTTTTCTTTTATAAGATCAACATTTAGATCATTTTCTTTTAAATAATTCTCAAAATTATTCATATTATCAACATTTATTGCTGAATATTTATTTTTGATTAAATTCATTAAATATTTTTCTTCTACTTTAATTTCTTTAACAAAGTTAAGGATTTCGGTTTTCTTGATTTTATCTCTTATAATAGAATTTTTTGAGATAACTAATTGTTCTTCATTATTTAAATCATTTATTTGAGGATTAAAAATTTTTAAAAATTTAACTTCATGGTAAATATCTATTGTTGTTATTATCTCATTATCTATTTTGAATAAAATTTTATTTTCCAAGGCTTGTAACTTTGAAAAATTAAAAAATATTAGTAAGAAAGATATTAATATATATCTAAAAAATATTTTACTACTCATAAATCAATCTGAAACTTTTTGTTCTATAGATGTTATTGGTATTAATGTTATACTTAACATAAAATCTTCTGAAGGTTCCAAATCTCTATCACTATAGTAAGTTTTTTTGTATTTTAATCCTGCAACAAGACAATCGTTTTTATATTCATATATTAAGTCATAATACTCTGTTAAATCTATTTCTCTATTTTTTCTAGTTCTAAAAGTAACAAAGTTTTGATCGTCAAAATTAAACGATGTAGTATTTTCAAATATATTTGTACTTCCAATAACACCATTTTCTTCTATAAAATCAAAAGTTGTAATAAATTTATTTTTTGAAATAGTTGTTCCAAAAGAATTGTATTCAAAACGATTAAGATTATTATCAACTGAAAACTCATAATCTAAAGATATATTGTCATTAAAATTATTTTTTATTTTTCCAAAATAATTTGATTTTTTCTTATTTAATGTACTACTTGTTGGTATATCTTTATTAACTTTTTCCCTTAAAACAGTTCCCAGTTTTGCTTCAAAGAATTTATTAATATTATTTAACTTTTCTTTTTTATAATCTATTCCCAAAGTAAGATTTTGACCAGTTTCAAGAGTATCTATTAAACCAAGCCTATTTATATTGAAAATATTATCACTATTTATTTTTCTTTTTTCATCTCCATAAAATTTCATGCTAGAGGGATTTATTCTTAAAGATAATTTTGGACTTATATAGCTTGAATAATTCTCATCTACTTTTACAAGTGGAAAACTTGATTGCATTTCAAATATATTTGAAAATTTAACTTCTGGGCTTGAGTCATACTCTATATTATCTTTTCCAGCAGTTATTGTATTCTTCAAATAATAATTTAAATTATTTTTGAATCCTTTATCTGAAATAAAATTAAAACTTTGTATATTAAGATTATTAATCATTCTAGATCTTAGACTGTTAGTGTCTTTTAAAATATTATCTCCTAGAGAAACAAAGTCAAAAGAACCAAAGTTATTATTATCGAAGAAATTTTTTGAAAAATTATAATAAGGTAATATGAACTGATAACGATCATTGTTTGATTTAGATAAATCCTCATAGGCTGTAAAACCAGTTGAAAAATTAAATTTTTCGTGTTCTAAATTCAATTCTATATCAGATGTTAAGGTGTCAAAGTTTTCTGGTTTTAGTTCAGTATCCACAATATTAGTATCAAAAATTTTAAGATAGGTATCATTATTTACTTTTTGATAAGAAATATTTAAAGAACTCTCAATGAAATTTTCAAATTCCAAGTTAGATTCATATTTTGAAAAAAAATGTATTAAAGTATTTTCTTCTTGAGTGTTTTTGGATTTATACCCGTCAGTAATATTAAAGTCAGTAATAAAAAAAGATTTTTTATTTTGTTGTCTGTACTCATTTTGCATCATCAAAATATCTTTATCAAAGATTGTAGGCTTAAAAGTGAAATCTTTATTATCTGATAAAACATGAAAATAAGGTAGCTGCAGTGAAGAACCAAGAATATTTGAATTATTAATATGAGGAGTCAAAAGACCTGATTGTCTTTTAACTGAAGGACCAGGGTGAAAAAACTTTGGAAAATATATTATAGGAATATTATAAACTTTTATAAGTGCATTATCATAAAAAATTTGTTTTTTATTTTTATCATATGTAACTTTATCTGCTTGGACTGACCATGGTGGACATTTGTCATTCTTTTTACAACTAGTGAAGATTCCTTTGTTAATTGTTGTCACACCATTTTTACTAGAGGATGAAATGCCTTTAAATCTAGGATCATTTTTTTCATTTCCAAAAATGTCTTTTTTTAAATTTATATCAATATCTTTAGCAATGTAACTTTGATCCTTTAAATTGAAAATTGCACTTTTAAAAAAATATTTATCACTAAAAGGTTGATTAAATTTAGTATTTATAAATATCTTATCTCCTTTTAAAATCTCATCTTTTATGGAGTAGCTAAATTTGTCTATTTCATAAAGTGTTTGATTTTTTTTATCTATAATCGTTGTTGGTTTATTAGACTCTAAAATTAGTTTATCTCTTAATATAACTAAATCTTCAGACTTAAAATTGTAATTTAAAAAAATTAAAGAACTAGATTTACCCTTTATCTGAATTCTCTCCTGATCTTTTAAGTATAAAATATTTTGTGAATTAATAATATAATCATTAACTTCATCATTGACGGTTATGTTACCTTTAGCTTTTATGATATTCTTAATTTTATCATATTCAAATTCATCTGCATTTATTATAACTCCATCATTGGTTGTTATTGTACCTCTTTTTTTTCCAATAATTTTATTTCCTCCTTCAAGGACCTCTATTTGTGATATATCAAAAATTATTTGTTCGTCGGAATATGCGCAATATAAAAAAAAATTATTTAAAAATAAAATAAAGATAATTAAGAATTTATTTAACATTTAAGTTTTTTAAAAGAATTAAATTTATTAAAGTAAAAAATAATATTGGTAAAGTTACTGCAGTCAATATACTTATCTTTTCAGTGTTTCCAAGAACATAAAAAAAATTGTTTATATAATAAATTATAACTGAAAAAAAAAGTCCTATTGTAATTTTTAAGTTTTTACTTTTAAAGTTTTTGGTATTCATCATGATTATTCCTGAAAATATAACCATCAATACAAAAAAAATAGGATAAGAAATTAATTTTATTAACTGAAGATCAACTTCAGTTAGGGAATAATTGAGTTTTTTATAGTTTTTTCTCATTTCTAAGAGTTCGAAAATTGATAAGGAAGACATATTAGAAAATAAATTCTGAATTATCTCATAATTATAATTGGTTTTTAGATTAAGTTTTTCTGTTTCAATCTTGTTATTTTGAATATATATTTCAGCATTCTCAATAACCCATTCCTTTTTAGTAATATCTATTTTTTTACTTTTAATATTTCTTATTATTTCATAACTACTATTAAATTCTGAAATATAAGCATCCTGAAGTTCGTTGTTATTTACTCTAGCAGCGTTAATCATAAGTGTTTTGTTGTCATTAGTATCTTTTATCCAAAGACCATTATTTGTGATTACTGCTAGATACTTATTATCTGTGGTATAATTAGATTTTAATCCTAAATAAAAATATTTTAGGTTAGATGAAAAATTATAAAAAATAAATATAAGAAATATTCCTAGTAAAAAAGTTGCTATACTTAAAATTGAAAAGATACTTGAATTCTTTAATCCTGAATATTTAAATATATTCATTTCATTATTGCTA
Source organism: uncultured Pelagibacteraceae bacterium (assembly GCA_902555725.1). GTDB lineage: Bacteria > Pseudomonadota > Alphaproteobacteria > Pelagibacterales > Pelagibacteraceae > Pelagibacter. The sequence goes on from CACDTN010000006.1 coordinate 93,085, forward strand.
AATAGATTATTAAAAAAAACTTGTGTAGAAATTAAAAATATAAATGG
>CACDTN010000007.1:0-91139 GCA_902555725.1 uncultured Pelagibacteraceae bacterium
GTGAATATTTTTTTTAAAGGCACAATTTAAGATCCAATCAAATTTAATTATTCTATTTTTGGAAATTTTTTGAGAATCATTGTAACTTATTATTTTAATTTTAAATTTTTTCTTATATTTAAATTTAAAGTAATTTGCAATTATGCTTCTTTTGCCTATTATTAAAATTTTCATTAATTTATCAATAAAATGATCATCAAGTTTTTTTTGAAATATAGCTTAATACAAAAATATCTTTTATAATAATATATCTTAAAGGTTTTTTGGAGAGATGGCCGAGTGGTTTAAGGCGCATGCTTGGAAAGTGTGTAAAGGGGCAACTCTTTCATGGGTTCGAATCCCATTCTCTCCGCCACGAATAAGCTATATTTTATCAGTTATATTTAGCTTTATTTAACTCTTTATCAAATTATAAAAAGAGCAATTTTATTTAAAAATGGTATAATTAATTTTTCCAAAAAAATAAAAATGACAAGTAAAAATAAATATCAAGCAGATTCAATTAAAGTTTTAAAAGGTCTTGAGGCAGTTAGAAAAAGACCCGGTATGTATATTGGAGATACAGACGATGGAACCGGTCTGCATCATATGGTTTATGAAGTTGTAGATAATTCGATAGATGAGGCTTTGGCTGGTTATTGTAAAAATATTGACGTCAAAATTAACAAAGATGGAACTATAACAGTTAAAGATGATGGAAGAGGAATTCCAATTGATTTACACAAAGGTGAAAAAAAATCTGCAGCAGAAGTAATCATGACACAACTTCATGCTGGAGGAAAATTTGATCATGATTCATATAAAGTATCTGGTGGACTACACGGTGTTGGTGTTTCAGTGGTAAATGCTTTATCAGAAAAATTAAAATTAGAAATTAATAGAGATGGTGAAAAATATTTTGTAGAATTTGAGGATGGTGATGCCAAAGCACCACTTAAAAAAATTGGTAAATCTAAAGATACAGGTACTCAAATAACTTTTTTACCTTCAAAAAAAATTTTTTCTTCAATAAAATTTAATCCAAATATACTTATTAAGAGGATGAGAGAATTAGCATTTTTAAACAAAGGTATTAAAATTATATTTACAGACCTAACTAATAAGAAAGAAAAAACTAATATTTTTAAATTTGATGGTGGTGTTTTAGAGTTCGTTGAATTTTTAGATGAAAAAAGAGAGAAATTACAAAATAAAAATGGGAATGAATTATTTAAAAGACCTATTTATATAGAAGGTAAAAAGGAGAATATTGAAATAGAATGTTCTCTTAAATGGAATGCCACTTACTCTGAGGAAGTTCTTCCATATACTAATAATATATATCAAAAAGATGGTGGAACACATTTGCTCGGGTTTAGAAGTGCTTTAACAAGGGTAATAAATAAATACGCTAATGAGCATAATCTTTTAAAAAAAAATAAATTTACAATTTCAGGAGATGACATAAAAGAGGGTCTTACATGTGTGCTTTCGACAAAAATTCCTGACCCTAAATTTTCTTCTCAAACAAAAGATAAGTTAGTTTCATCTGAAGTTAGGATGATTGTTGAAACAATAATTAATGAAAAATTGTCAATATGGTTTGATCAAAATCCTTCTATTGCTAAAATTATTTTAGCAAAAGTTATCCAGGCTGCTTTAGCAAGAGATGTAGCAAGAAAAGCTAGAGAAAATGTTAGAAGAAAAGGAGCTTTAGAATTAAGTGGCCTACCCGGTAAGCTTGCTGATTGTCAAATTGGCAAACAAGAAGGAACTGAATTATTTATAGTTGAGGGAGACTCTGCAGGTGGTTCAGCAAAACAAGGAAGAAATAGAGCTAACCAAGCTGTTTTACCATTAAGAGGTAAAATTTTAAATACTTACGTTGATAGTTTACCAACTAAAAAAAATGGAAATGGTAAATCCAATGGTGATGATCAAAGAACAAAAGCATTATCTAAAATGATTTCTTCTAATGAGATTGTAACTTTAATAAACGCTTTAGGATTAGATCCTAAAGCTCATGAGATTGACCTTAAAGATCTAAGATATGGTAAAATCATAATTATGACAGATGCCGACGTTGATGGTTCTCATATTAGGGCTTTATTATTAACATTTTTTAATAATAAACCTTTTAATAAGTTAATCGAAAATGGAAATGTATACCTAGCTCAACCACCGTTGTTTAAAATCAATAAAGGCACAAAAGGTATTTATATTAAAGATGAAAAAGAACTTGAGGAATATATAATAAATAATAACAAAGAGCTCAAAAAGTCTAAAAAAGGATCGAAAGATTTTTTAAAATTAGTAGAAGATGAAAAATCAAAAATGAACATCCAAAGATTTAAGGGATTAGGTGAAATGAATCCAGAAGAATTATGGGGAACTACACTAAATCCTGAAACTAGAACTTTGTTACAAGTGCAATATTCAAAAGATTTGAAAAAAGACCAAGTGCTTATTCATACTTTAATGGGCAGCGACGTGTCACTTCGAAAAGATTTTATAGTTTCCAATGCAATTAATGTACAAAATTTAGATATTTAAAAGATGAAGTTGTTTGAAACTTCTAAGCAATATTCTTTAAAAAAATCAATATATATTAACCTTAGATGGATTGGAACCATTGGTCAATTTATATCAGTATATCTTGTATACTTTTATTTTAATTTTAATTTTAATTTTTTGTATTCAAATATTATTATTGGTATAGGAGTTATAAGTAATCTTTATTTAATTTTCATTTATAAAAAAACTCAACTTAGCGACAGATCAGCTTTGATTTATTTATTTATTGATATTATTCAATTAAGTGGACTTCTTTATTTAACAGGAGGTATAATTAACCCATTTGTCATCTTTTTAATTATTCCAAGCGTTTTTGCTTCTTCAAATTTAAGTTTTAGAACAAACTCCTTACTAGTGCTGATTACTTCTATATCAATCTTATTTTTGACATTTTACTCTCAGGAACTACCTGAGCCTCTAAACGATCATTTTCATGTTAGTCCTTATTATTATTATTCAATACCCTTGGCTTTGATAATAGCTTTACTTTTTTTAAATTATTTTGCCATTATTTTTGGGGCAGAGTCTAAGCTGAGAAAAGATGCTTTAAATAAGATGGAAGAAATAATGGCTAATGAGCATGAAATGTTATCTTTGGGTGGTCAAGCAGCAGCAGCAGCTCATTCGTTAGGTACCCCTTTATCAACAATTAAAATTATAACACAAGAATTGTCTAAACAACTTAAAGGACAAAAAGATGTAATGCAAGATATTGAACTTTTATCTAGTCAAGTTGAAAGATGTAATGAAATATTAAAGAAATTATCCTTAAATCCCAATGAAGAAGATGATTTTATTGATGAAGATTTATCAATGAGAGATTATCTTAAAGAAATTATTTTATCATTTAAAGAAACAAGTAAAAAAGATTTTATTCTAAATTTAGATCAAGATTTAAATTCTAAAAGAATAACAAAATCTATTGAAATTGTTTACGGTTTAAGAAATTTTATAGGTAATGCAAATAAGTTTTGCAAGAGTAAGGTTTTTATTAGTTTGAAGAGTGATAGTGATTTTACAATGGTTGCCATCGAAGATGATGGAGATGGATATCCTAGTGATATATTATCAAAAATAGGTGAACCATATTTGAGTTCAACCAAGGCTTTTAATAAGAAAAAAAAAGGATTAGGTCTAGGATTATTCATAGGTAAAACCTTATTAGAAAAAAATTTTGCCTCAGTAAATTGTTCTAATTCTGAAACCAGAAGTGGAGCTGAAGTAGTAATTAAATGGAATAATAAAGATTTATTCAATCTTTAATGTAAATTTTTTTTATTCTTAAATAATTCACTTAGTTGTGAAATCATTACGTCACCCAATTCGTTTACATCTGTAATTTTTATAGCTCTACTATAATACCTTGATACATCATGGCCAATACCAATAGCCAAAATTTCTGTTTCAGTTTTATCTTCAATAAATCTAACAATTTTTTTTAGATGCTTTTCCAAAAAATCTCCTGAATTAACAGATAGGGTTGAGTCATCTACAGGAGCTCCATCTGAAATTACCATTAATATTTTGCGTTCTTCTTTTCTTTTTTTTAATCTACTGAAAGCCCAGGAAATAGCTTCTCCGTCTATGTTTTCTTTTAATAATCCCTCTTTAAGCATTAAGCCAAGATTATTTTTTGATTGTCTCCATTGTGTGTCAGCTCCTTTATAAATTATATGTCTTAAGTCATTGAGTCTTCCGGGTGTTTTTAATTTCCCTTCTTTATTCCATAATTCTCTACTTTTACCACCTTTCCAATTTTTGGTTGTAAAACCTAATATCTCAACTTTTACTGAACACCTTTCTAACGTCCTCGACAAAATATCTGCACAAATTGCTGCTATAGTTATTGGCCTTCCCCTCATTGAACCAGAATTATCAATCAATAATGTAACTACAGTATCTTTAAAATCTAAATCTTTTTCTTTCTTAAATGATAAAGAATTATATGGATCTAAAATAATTCGTGGCAATTTAGAACTATCTAATAATCCTTCTTCTAAATCAAATTCCCAAGTTCGATTTTGTTTTGCTAGCAATTGTCTTTGAAGTTTATTTGCAAGTTTTGTTATTATATCCTGAAAACTAACTAATTGTTGATCTAGAGTTTTTCTTAACTTTGAAGCCTCTTCAGAATTTTCGAGATTTTCAGCTTTGGTAATTTCATCAAATTTACTTGTGAAAATTTTATAATCCAAATTTAAATCTGAGATATTTTTTTTTTGAATAATCTGCTCTTTTTGTTGGTCAAAATTTGTATCAACTAATTGTTCATCCAGTCTATATTCATCGACCTCATAATCAGAATCAAGACTGGCGTCTGTTTCCTCCTCTTTATTTTGATCCTTTTTATCCTCAGTATCGCTATCTTGATCATCATTAGAGGGATTGTTTTGACCATCCTCTTGGTTTTCATTATTTTCTTCTTCATTATTTTCATTTTGAAATATTTCCATTTCTTGTAATATTTCTGAAAATTTTGAGGAATATTCGTTTTGGAATTCCAAATTTTCTTTTAAAAAATTTATGTGTTTTTCAATTGCTTGATCAAAGTCTTTTTCCCAGAAACTCAACATAGCTTTTGATTGTGTATTTAATTCTATTCCATGAAATTTTTTCAGCATATATAATTCAAAGGCTTCGTTTATGATAACATCTTCTTTATTTTTTAACTGATCTTTCCTTTTTAATTCAATCATTTGATTATAATTTTCTATAAGATTTTTTTGTATTCCCTTAAGCATCTTACAGCCTAAAGACTCATATCTTATTTTTTCAGCAATAGAATAAAGAGATTTGCATGATAAATTAGATGGTGAATTTTTCTTAAAAATTTTGTCATCAGAAAATTTTTTTTTTAAGGCTAAAGAATCAGCCTCAGCTCTTGCTTTAATAAAATCACTTTTTGAATTTAAATTTTCTAAATCAAAATTGTCAAAAAATTTTGACTTTTCATTCTTATCTGGCTTGTCTCTGTTTTTGAAATCTTCTGAAATTGCTCTTGCTGTAGATGTTAAAGCTTGTTTTAATTTTTCTTTTAAAATTTCATTCTTGTTGTCACTTTTCATCTAAATTTGAATATTTGCAAGAGATTCAGGAAGTTCTTCTCCAAAACATCTTTGATAATATTCTGCAATAGTGTTTTTTTCTATTTCGTCACATTTGTTTAAAAATGTCACTCTGAAGGCATATCCTATATCTTTAAAAATCTCAGCATTTTCTGCCCAATGTAAAACGGTTCTAGGACTCATCACTGTAGATATATCACCTGCTATAAATCCTTTTCTCGTTAAAGAGGCTACCTTTATCATATTAGAGACTTTCTCCTTACCTTTAGTATTATTTAAACCTTTATTTTTTGCCAACACAATATCCATTTCTTTTTCAAGATTAAGATAGTTTAAGGTTGTTACAATATTCCATCTGTCCATTTGTCCTTGGTTTATTTGTTGTGTTCCATGATAAAGGCCAGTTGTATCTCCTAGACCTACGGTATTTGACGTAGCAAATAATCTAAAAAATTTATTTTGTTTAAGAACTTTGTTTTTATCTAGAAGAGTAAAGTTACCTTCTGCTTCGAGGATTCTTTGTATAACAAACATTACATCGGGTCTGCCCGCATCATACTCATCAAAAACTAATGCAACTGGATTTTGAATAGACCATGGTAAAATTCCCTCATTAAATTGAGTGACTTGTTTTCCATCTTTAAGAACAATTGCATCTTTCCCAATTAAGTCAATACGACTTACATGGCTATCAAGGTTAACTCTTATACACGGCCAATTCAATCTTGCTGCTATCTGTTCAATATGTGTTGATTTACCTGTTCCATGGTAACCTTGAACTAAAACTCTTTTATTGAATGCAAAGCCTGAAATTATTGCAAGAGTGGTATCTCTGTCAAATTTATAACTCTTATCTATTTCAGGCACATATTCACTTTTTTCGGAAAAAGCGCTTACTTCCATTTCAGAGTCAATTCCAAAAGATTGTTTTATGGAAACTTTTATATCAGGCTGTATGTTCAAGTTAGGTGTCAATTTTTTTCCTATAAGTATTTTTTAGTTGAGTATAAGCTAGTGTAATTAATTTAAGTTTTTCTTCATATTTTATATTTCCAGAATTCATATCAGGGTGAAATTTTTTGACAAGTATTTTGAATTTTTCTTGAACTTTTTGCCATTTTATACCCACTGAGACTCCCAAGATACTAAAGGCTTTTATATCTTTATGATCAAATTTAAATTGACGCATATGATTAAATTCACTTTTAAATTTTTCTTTATCTAATTCATCTTTTAAAGTGTCATTCCATAAAACTTTAAAAAAGTTATCTGAGGAACTAAAGCTTTGTGTAGGTTTATGCCAAATCATGTCAGATTTTAAAAAATCAATTACTTGCTGATCATCCATACCTGAAAAATAATTCCAATTTTTATTGAATTCTTTCACATGTTCTAAGCACAACATTCTATATTTTTTACTATTATCCTTTTCTATTGGAGCCTTATATTCTCCAAATTCTTTACAATTATTCCAGTCACAAATATTTTTCATGATATATAATAAATAATATTTATGGATATAAATCAATTAATTGCAATTATAAAAAAAAAGTTATTAAATCAAATTGAAATAGATAATATCCTGATTGAAGACAAATCCTTCCTTCATAAAAATCATCCTGGTAATCAACAAAATAAATTTCATTTAAAAATTTCTTTAAAGTCCAAAGAATTAAAAAAAATGAATAGAATTGAAAGTAATAAAAAAATTTATAATATTTTGGATGAAGAATTAAAAAAATTTATTCATTCCTTGCAAATATTAATTGATTAATTCTTTTTTTAAAAAAAGGCTTAGGAAAGTCTTTTTATATCTTTTGCTCATTATTGGACTCCCAATTTTTTTTAATAGAACTAAATTTATTTTATTAGAATTATTTTTTTTATCTGTCATCATAAAATTTAAAATTTTATTGAGATCCTTTAATGAAAAATATTTTTTTAAGTTAAATGGTAATTTTGAACTATAAATATGCCTTCTTATTAAGTTATATTCTTTAAAATTTAAAAATTTATTTTTATAACTAAAAGATAAAGCTGTATTCATACCTAAAATTACAGCTTCACCATGATTTAATTTTTTAGAAAAACCTAATGATGCTTCATATGCGTGAGCAAAAGTATGACCAAAGTTTAATATTTTCCTCATACCATTTTCTTTCTCATCTTTTTCAACAACTATTTTTTTTATTTTACAACTCTCATATATAGCCTTATCTATAAATGGTGATTTGAGTTTTATAATATTGAAAAAATTTTTATTTAAAAAATTATAAAAAACTTTATTTGATATAATTGCGTGTTTCAAAATTTCACCATATCCACAAATAACCTCTCTTTTGCTGAGAGACTTTAAAAAATTTGTATCACTAATTACTAGTCTGGGCTGGTAAAAACTTCCAATAAGATTTTTTCCTTGATTTGTGTTTATTCCAGTTTTGCCTCCTATAGATGAGTCTACTTGAGATAGTAAAGTAGTTGGTATGTTTATAAATTTTAAACCCCTTTTAAATAAACTTGCAGCAAAACCACTTACGTCACCAGTAATTCCACCTCCAACTGCTATTAAACAATCTTCCCTAGAAAAATTTTTATCAAGTAAAATTTGAAGAATTGAGTTAGTTGTTCTTTGATTCTTATTTTTTTCATTAGCTGTTATTAAAAAAATAAATAATTTTTTATTTCTTAATGATTTTCTAATTTTAGAAATAAATTTTTTTGGAACATTTTTATCTACCACCAATAAGCATTTTTCAAAATTTATTGAATTATTAAACATTAACTTGGATATATTAGAGATTACATTAGAACCTATTAATATAGGATATTTTCCAGAACTTGATTTAATTATTAGTTTGGATATTTTCATAATTATCTATAATTTTATTTATTATTTCGGTTTTTGATTTATTATTACAATTTATTTTAAATAAGGCTTTAGCATAATATTTAGATCTATTTTTAATCATATTTGTTAATTCAATATTAGAAGCATTTAATACCAAAGGCCTTTTAGTACTATTTTTAATTCTTTTTATAAGCAAATCACTGTTTAATTTAAGCCAAAAAGATATGTGGTTATTAATAACTTCATTTCTTATATTATTATTAATAAAAGCGCCCCCACCCAAAGCAACGATAATTTGTTTTTTTTTCAGTATATCTAGTGTTAATTTTTCTTCAAGTTCTCTAAAAAATTTTTCACCCTTAATCTTAAAAATATTTGAAATTTTCATTCCTAACTTATCCTCTATACATTTATCAACATCAAAAAAATCTAATTTAAGTTTTTTAGAAATTAAAAAACCAATAGATGATTTTCCAGATCCCATCATACCTAAAAACACAATATTTTTACTTGATTTCATAATTTTCTTTATTGAAAAATCACAAATATGTCTTAATTTGAAATTAACTAAAGTTATATGCAATTTATAAAAAAAACAAGTTCAAGCAAGAGTATTATTGGGATAATTACTAAAATAGCTTTAGTTTCAATTACTATTCTTTTAGTTATTTTTTTATTAAATAAAATAGATTTTCCGGCACCTAAAAAAGAAATAGAGAAAATAATTACTAATGAAAATTTCAAAATTGTTAAATAAAAACTGTTTATCAATTATATTAATTTTGCTTTTTGGAATTAATTCATTTGCAGAGGATCAACCTGTTGATATCTGGAATATTGAAAAAGATAAATTAGAAACTAATTCTTTGAGTGATGACGATAAGTCACTAAAAGAAGAAATAGTAATTGAAACAGAATTCAAATCTAATGTTTACAAAATGCAATCTGAAAAAGAGGTAAATGTAATTAACCTTGAGGATAGATTGGACACACAGAAAATTAAAATTGTTGGATTGTATGATCCTGATGATTATGGTCTTAATATAAATATGTGGTCTAATACTAACGGAGACCAATTAAAAATTCTATTTGATAAATTAAATAAAATGCCTTTATCAAATGATGCTGTAGAAATTATTAACATATCTCTTTTGACTAACTCTTATTATCCACAAAAAAATATTACAGAAAAAGAATTTCAAAAATTTAAATCAGATTGGCTTATTAAAAACTCAAATTTAGAACTTATAGAGGAATATTTGATTAAAAATCAAATTATTAATTTACATCCAAAATTAACTAAGTTTTTAGTTGATCAATATTTGTCGGATATGAATATTAAAAAAGCATGCGAAATTTTTTCAAAAAATACTGAGCCAATATTTGATGAATATCTCTCAAAATTCAATATTTATTGTTTAATTAAGGATAATAAAAAAGAGGAGGCACAGCTCATTTTAGATCTTAAAAAAGAACTTGGATTTAAAGATAAATATTTTGAAAAAAAAATTAATTATCTACTAGAGTATACAGACAAAATAGATAATGAAATTTCTGAAAAATCAATTTTTGATTTTTACTTAGCTCATCAAACTAATCCAAATTTTAAATTTGAGCCAAATGATAAAACTAAGAAAATAATTTGGAAATATCTTTCCTCTGCAAATTTATTAAATTCTTTTAAAGAAACGGACACTTCTGAATTAGATAAAATTGCAACTATCGAAAAGGCAGTCCATAATCAGAATTATCCTGAAAAAGATTTATTAGAATTATATAAAAGATTTCAATTTAATATAAATCAACTTTTGAACGCTAAAGACGCTTATAAAACTTTACCTAATATAGAAGCAAGAGCACTAATATATCAAAAAATTTTATTAGAGTCTGAAATAGTTGAAAAAATGAAATTTCTTAAGATATTAAAAGAATCTTTTGAGAATGATGGTCTATCAAATGCTTTTGATACAGAGTTAAAATCGTTTCTTAAGGGCATAAAACCAACTGAGATACCTGACAACCTAACAAGTTTTTATTATACAAATATTAAAATTGAAAAAAATTTGGATAAAAAAATAAAAATTAACAATGATATTATTCATCAATCAAAGCTTATTAATTATTTCAATGGGGATTATGCAAAATCCAAAATTGAAAAAGATACTAATAACTTATTAAAGAAGATACAAAAAAACAAAAAATATTTTTTGTCCAAGAAAGATGTCATTTTGATAGAGTCATTAAAATATGATGGAATAGAAATCTCAGAAAAATATGACGATTTATACAAAATAGATGAAAATGAGATCCCGACTGATATTCAAATAATGATTAACAATGAAGAAACTGGTTTAGCTCTTTTGAGAATTGCTGAAGTTATTGGTCAAGATAGAATTGAAAGAATTGATGAAGATACTATTTATTTTATAGTTACTACACTCAATCAATTAAATATTGATAGAATAAGAAATCAAATATTACTTCAAGTTCTCCCTTTAAAAGTTTAAAATTTAGTTTATTTAATTAATAAATGAGCATTAAAAAAATTATTACTGTACCAGATGAAACTTTAAAAAAAATCTCTGAACCCATTGAAAAAGTTGGAGTTAACGAAAAAAAATTAATTAATGATTTATTTGAAACAATGTATCATTCTAAAGGTATTGGGTTAGCAGCAGTACAAATGGGTATACTTAAAAGGATTTTAGTCATTGATATATCAGCTAAAGATGAAAAAAATGAGCCTTTAAGCTTTATAAATCCTAAAATAAAAAAAATTAGTGATGAAACTTCAATCTATGAAGAAGGATGTTTATCAATACCTGATACTTTTATTGAAATTGAAAGACCTAAAATTTGTGAAGTAGAATATATAGATTTAGATGGCAAAGTTCAAAATATGAAATGTGATGGACTTTTGTCAACTTGTCTTCAGCATGAAATAAATCATTTAGATGGTAAATTGATAATTGATCATTTGTCAAAGTTAAAAAGAGATTTAATTATTAAAAAAATCTCAAAGACAAAAAAAAATCCAGATAGAATAGTAGTTTAAATGGCAAAAAAAATTATTTTTATGGGTACACCTTTATTTGCTGTACCAATTTTGAAGTCATTATATCAAAATGGTTATCCAATTTCTGTCGTTTATACTCAACCACCTCAAAAATCTCATCGAGGTCAAAAAATAAACAAATCTCCAATTCAGGGTATTTCTGAAACATTGAACATAGATTTTAGATGTCCAGAAAATTTAAAAGATAATGATGAAGAATATAAATTTATAAAAAATTTAAATGCTGATCTTGCTATTGTAGTTGCTTATGGCAAGCTAATTCCTAAAAATTTTTTAAACTTAACAAAAAAAGGTTTCATAAATATCCATGGATCTATTCTGCCTAGTTGGAGAGGGGCTGCTCCAATTCAAAGATCGATTATGAATTTAGATAAAGAAACGGGCATAAGTGTTATGCAAATAGTTGAGGCATTAGATAGTGGACCTGTCAGTAATATTTATAAAATTAAATTAGATCAAAATAATAGTGCTGAAGAAATTTCAGAAAAACTATCCTTTTTAGCTGCCGAAAAAATTTTAGATGATATTGATGATATATTAGATGATAAAGCAAAGTTTATAGATCAAGATCATTCAAAAGCCTCTTATGCTAAAAAAATTGAAAAAATCGAAGGTGAAATTAATTGGAATGATGAAGCAGAAAAAATAATTGGAAAAATTAATGGTTTATTTCCTGTTCCTGGTGCTTTTTTTAATTTTAAAGGTGAAAGGTACAAAATTTTAAAAGCTGAAATAGGAAATGGTATAGGCCAAACTGGTGAAGTCTTATCTGATAAATTAGAAATTGCGTGCACAAACAATCAATCAATAAAAATCCTTGAGATACAAAGACAAGGAAAAAAACCTCAAAAAATTGGGGAATTTATGCTCGGATCAAGTATTAGAAAAGGTTCATTATTATCTAATGCCTAGATATCAGATATTAGTAGAATATGCTGGAAGTAACTTTAGAGGATGGCAAGTTCAAAAAAAAGGGAAGACTGTTCAAGGCTTGATACAGGAAAAAATTTCAAAACTTTTAAAAGAAAAAATAATTATTTATGGGGCAGGAAGACTTGATAGTGGAGTTCATGCAAAAGAACAGTCTGCACATTTTGATTATAATATTGAAATAAAAAAAAAGGACAGGTTTTTACGATCAATAAATCATTTTTTAAGAAATGAAAATATTACAATTCTTAATTTAAAAAAAAGAGACAAAAACTTTCATGCAAGGTTTTCTGCTAAAATGAGAATATATAATTATATTATTATTAATCGATTAGGCCAACCTACTTTAGAAAAAAATAGGTGTTGGCACATTATGAAAAAACTTGATTTAAACATAATGAAAAAAGGTGCTAAAAAATTTATTGGGACTAAAGATTTTTCAACTTTCAGAGCATCTAGTTGTAGGGCAAAAAGTCCAATAAAAACTATGAAGTTGGTAAAAATAAAGTCCTCAAAAAATAAAATTGAAATAGAGTTTAGATCCCAATCATTTTTACAAAAACAAGTACGCTCAATGGTGGGCTGTTTAAAGTATTTGGGTGAAAAAAAGTGGTCGTTAAATAAATTTGAGAATGTTATGAAGTCAAAGAAAAGAAGTTTATGTGCTCCACCGGCACCACCAGAAGGGCTTTATTTAACGAGAGTTATTTACTAATTTTTTTTTTACTCATAGCGAATTTTTTATGGATTCGCCATCTAGACTCTTCTCGAACAATATAACCACAGCAATTTTGAGCTCGACATTTGCATGGAAATTGCTTGTAGTCTTTATCAAAGCCAAATCCATAATCACAAGTAAATTCCTCTCCTTTTTTAATATCTTTTATAGCTGTTATCCAAATTTTTAAACCTTTGCCATCATATTGAGAGTTAGGATCACAGCTATGGTTAATTAATCCTGCTGTATTCCATGAAAAATCTCCATCGAGTGTATATCTTTTGTTTAAAGTAAACAAATATATTGGTTTATTGTTGTCATATTTATCGGACTCATCAACTTGCTTGTTAGTAATTATCTTACCTGAGTAATTAATAATTTTTGTTCCTTCTTTAATGTCTTTGGCTGCATAAAGTCCCCGACCTTTATTATCAATTTTTGATTTTTTAATTTTGTACAACTTCATGAGGGATAGATATAATGAGCTAGAAATTAATCAATTGAATTCAATAAGTGCGTTAACATGTTCATTAGCACTATTAGCTAAAGCGTTCAAATCATATCCACCCTCAAGTATTGAAACAACTTTTCCTTGAGTAAACTCTTTAGTAGCATTCAAGGTTCTTTTGGTAATCTCATAAAAGTCTTTTGAACTTAATTGAAATTGAGCTAAAGGATCATCTTTATGTGCATCAAAACCTGCTGAGAATAAAAGAAAATCAGGTTTATATTGAACTAATCTCTCTAAAACTCTATCAAACGCATTAAAATATTGTTCAGAATTGGTACCAGCGGGTAAAGGAATATTTAGAGAGTTGTTAAAGTTTCCCTTATCTTTTTCTGTCCCTCCTCCTGGATAAAAAGGATATTGATGAGTAGAAATATATAATGAATTTTTATTATCACGCATGACATCATAATTTCCGTTACCCCAATGAACATCAAAATCTACACAAGCAATTCTTTTATATTTGTATTTATTAATTAAATAATTTGTTGCGACCCCAGCATTTGATATACAACAAAATCCCATAGCTTTATCTTTTTCAGCATGATGTCCAGGAGGTCTTGCTAAACAAAATGCGTTTTTAAATTGATTATTTTCTATTCCATCTATTGCTTTAATTGTTGAACCTGCAGCATCAAAAACTGCTTTTTTGCTTTCGGGTGACACAACTGTATCCCCATCTAAAAACTTAAGGCCTTTTTGTGGAAAAGAATTATTTAAATTCTCAATATATTCTTTTGAATGTGTCATTGCTAAAATATCATCAGGCACACTAACTGGGGTTTCCCAAATTAAATCGCTTCTTTTTTTTAATTTTTCTTTTATGGCAATTACTCTTTTAGGCTGTTCAGGATGACCATCACCTGTATTATGTTTTTCATAAGAATCAGAATTTATAATAGCTGTATTCATTTAAAATAATTTTGCAAAATGTTCTCATAAATTTTTGTTAAATTTTTTAAATCTTTTAAAGATACTGCTTCATCTATCTTGTGCATAGTTTTTCCTACTAAGCCAAATTCTAAACCAGGTGATATTTTTCTTATAAATCTTAAGTCTGATGTTCCACCGGTAGTAGATAATTTTGGTTTCAACTTAGTAATTTTTTTAATTATATTTTGTATCATAAATGTTGTTTTGTTTGGTTTAGTTAAAAAGGCTTCACCAGAAACTCGATAATTAATTTTAAATTTTGATTTATTTTTTTTGGTTATTTTTTTGAAAATTTTATTAAGTCTTCTTTTAATAGAATTTGAGGAATGCCTATTGTTAAACCGTATATTAAAAGTAGCCTCTGCTGATCCAGGAATAACATTATCTGCATCATTTTTTATATCTATTTTAGTAACTTCTAAATTAGTTGGCTGGAAGTGTTTATTTCCTTTATCAAATTTTATATCTTTAATTTCTTTAAGAATTTGAACTAATGTCGTTGAGGGATTATTTCCCCTATGTTGATAAGCAACATGACACTGTTCACCTATAATTTTAATTTTACCTGTTATACTGCCTCTACGACCGATTTTAATCATTTCACCTAATTTATTTGGATTTGTGGGCTCACCAACAAGGCAAAAATTAATTCTTTCTTTCCTTTTTTTTAAATATTCTACAACTTTTTTAGTGCCATTTACTGCATCACCTTCTTCATCACCTGTAATTAATAAGCTAATAGATCCATTAAATTTTTTATTTTTTGATAAAAAAGTACTTACAGCGGAAACAAAAGCTGCTACAGAACTTTTCATATCATTTGCACCTCTTCCAATTAAGTGACCATTTTTTATAGATGGTCTAAATGGATTTACTGTCCAATCTTTCATATTTCCTGGAGGAACAATATCAACATGGCCAGCAAACATAAAATTTGGATTTTTAGACCCTAATCTCGCATATAAATTTTTTACAGGTGAAAAACCTTTTTCTTTGAATTCTAATATTTTTGTTTTGAAACCAAGTTTTTTTAATTTTTTTTCTAAAAATTTCATTACTCCAGCATCAATTGGAGTAATCGAAGGAAATCTGATTAGCTCTTTAGCTAATTTTAATTCATTAATCTTTTGCATAATTAATCTCTTAGAAGATCGTTAATTGAAGTCTTTGATCTAGTTTTAGAGTCCACAGTTTTAATTATATGAACAGCGTAAAGATCTTTATATGTGCCTGGTACAACTACTGAATACGGAGGTATACGACCTTTTGTAATTTCTCCATTTGATCTATTAATAATTTTAGTACTTTGGCCTACATAACATCCCATTGAGAGAACACTTCCTTCCTCAACAATTACTCCCTCAACAACTTCAGACATGGCTCCAACAAACACATTATCTTCAATGATTGTTGGTAATGCTTGAGCAGGTTCTAGTACTCCTCCGATTCCAGAACCAGCAGATATATGGCAACTTTCTCCAATCTGGCAACAACTACCAGCACGGCTAAACGTATCCATCATAGTTTTAGCCCCAATGTAAGCACCAATGTTTACATAACATGGCATAAGAACAGCATCTTTTCCTACGAATGATCCTTTTCTAACAGGCGAGTTTGGTACCATTCTAAAACCAGCTTTTTCATGGTCTTCTTTTGTCCAACCTGCAGTTTTACCTTTTAATAAATGAGCTTTGTCATACCAACTAGAGTATGGTCCATTTAAATTTTCCATTGGGTAAATTCTAAAACTTAACATGATTGCTTTTTTTAAATGCTGGTGAGTAATCCATTCACCATTTACTTTTTCAGCAACACGAGATTCGCCACTATCTAAATCACTTATAACTTGATTAATCGTGTCCTTTAAAGATTGATCTGAATTAGGATTTACTCGATCTTTGTTTTCCCAAGCATCATTTATAATTTTTTCTATAGACATAATTTACTGACTTTTTAATAACCTTATTTCTTTTAGAAATAAAGATAGATTTTCAATTTTGTGTGAAATAAAATCTTTATCAGCATCCATTTTTCCAAAATGCTCATCATTAATTAACCAAACAGTTGCACACCCACGCTCATACCCGATACTTAGGTTTTTTGCAATATCCTCAATATAAATCGTTTCTTTTGGATCAATACCAAATTTTTTAACCATTGAGTCAAAAGTCTCTGCCTCAGGTTTGGGCACATATCCAGCATCTTTGATATCAAAAACTTTATCTCTACCAAATAAATCATACACTCCTAGATGTGTTAAAATATTTGCAGCATGGTCTGCAGAACCGTTTGTGAAGATAAATTTTTCCATATTTAATTTTTCAAGCTCATATCTCATAATTTTATCTGCTTTCATAAATGATAAATCTATATCGTGAACGAAGGATAAGAATTCATCTGGAGAAATTCCATCATGTATCATTAATCCTCTTAGAGATGTATTGTATTTGTAAAAGTAATTAGTTTGTAATTCTTTGGCTTTATCTTTATCAATCTTAAGTTTTTCAGATATAAATTGTGTCATTCTCTTTGAAACTTGACCAAATACTCGCTCTAGAGAATAATTGTTATGTTTACCATAACAAACACCATCAAGATCGAGGAGAAGATATTTTTTTTCTTTTAAATTCATTTTCTGATTAATGTACCTGAGCCCTTATCTGAAAAAATTTCCCATAAACAAGAATGTTGTTTTGTACCATTAATTATACCAGCAGCAGTAACTCCATTATTTACAGCTGTTAGGCACGCGTTTACCTTAGGTATCATCCCAGAATTAATTGTTTCATCTTTTATCATCTCTAAAATCTCAGAAGAAGAAATTTCTGCTATCAGTTTTTTTTCTTTATTTAAAACACCATCAACATTTGTCATTAAGAGCAATCTTCTTGATTTAAGAGATTTTGCAACAGCCATCGCCGCAGTATCACCATTAATATTGTGTGTTTGATTATTTTCATCTAACCCTAATGGGGAAACAATAGGTATTCTATTTTGTTTAATAATATCTAATAAAATTTTGTTATTAATTTTTTTTGGTAGACCAACAAAACCAAGCTCTTTTGCTTCTGGTACCACCTCGATTATGTTATTTTTTTTTGTGTTAATAGAAACAGCTTTAGACCCCATTTTTTCTAAAGAAGATACAATATCATTGTTAAAATCAATAAGAACTCTTTCAACAATATCTATAATTCTTTTATCAGTAACTCTTAATCCTCTTATGAAATTTGATTGAATATTAGATTTATCTAATTCCCTTTTTATTCTTGGCCCACCACCATGAACTACTACGATAGAGAGACCCAATTTATTTAACAAACATATATCAGCTATGAAGTTATCAAATATATTTCTATCAATAAAAACGTTACCCCCATATTTAATTACTATTAATTCATTTTTGTATTTTTCAATATATTTAGATACTTCTTTTATGGGTGGTCCATTTTCTGGTAGTAATTTTTTTAGATCCATCAGCTTTTATTTGATTACAACAACAACATTATGTTGCAGTTTTAACTGTTGTTCTTTTCATAATAAAAACTTGTTGAGCCATAGTTAAGATATTATTTACAGTCCAATAAATTACTAAACCACTAGGAAACGGAGCAAGTATTACAGTTAAGAAAAGTGGAAAAAACATAAATATTTTTGCTTGCATAGCATCGGTAGGAGCAGGATTAAGTTTTTGTTGCACCCACATTGAAACACCCATTGCTACAGGCCATGCGCCTATAACTAAAAAAGATGGTACATCATATGGTAGTAAACCAAACAGATTAAATAAACTAGTTGGATCACGTTCACTTAAATCATGTATCCAACCATAAAAAGGCATCTGCCTCATTTCAATGGTTACAAATAAAACTTTATACAAAGCAAAGAATACAGGAATTTGGACAAGTATTGGTAAACATCCTGACATTGGGTTTACTTTTTCTTTTTTATAAAGTGCCATCATTTCTTGCTGTAACTTCATTTTATCATTTTTATGAAGCTCTTTAAGCCTTACCATTTCTGGTTGGAGCGCTTTCATTTTTGCCATACTTCTGAATGAAAAATTAGCAAGTGGAAAAAAGGCTAACCGAATACAAATTGTAATTGCAATTATAGCTAAACCATAATTACCAAGAAGTTTAAAAAAATAATCAATTCCAAAAAATAATGGTTTAGTTATGAAATATAAAAAACCCCAATCTATAACTAAGTCAAACTTATCTATATTTAATGACTCAGCATATCCATCAATAACATCTACTCTTTTAGCAGCTACAATTATTTGCAAGCTATCTTCAATTGAACTATTTTGGTTAAGTTCTAGAGGCTCTGTGGTAATAAAATTTGCTCTAAACTTATTTTTATAATCAAATGTTGTTTTAAATTCTTTGTTTTTAGGTGGTATGATTGAGGCTACATAATATTTATCTCCAACACCTAACCAACCTTTTTGAGCAGTACGAGAAAATTTTTGATCTTGAATATCATCATAATCCTCTTCAATTAATTCATCATCTAAAGTAGCAATTGGACCCTCATGAAGAATATAGAAGTTAGATAAACCTTCAGGAATTTTATTTCTAATTATTTGACCATAAGAATAAAAATCATATTTTTTGTTAGTAGAATTTATTACTTTTTGATTTATAGAAAATAAAAATTTGTCATCTAAACTAATTTCTTTTTCAAAAGTTATTCCTTGTTTATTAGTCCAAGATAATTTTATAGGAGATTTTTCTGTGAGAATATCATTTCCAACGATAGACCAGACTGTATCAGAACTTGGAATATCAATATTTTTATCGGTAGTAACGAATCCACTTTCAATAAAATAACCCTCTTCAATATTTCTTGGCCCTAGTAGTGTTACCTTTTCTTCACTTTCCAGACTTATTTTATAATCTTTAAAAGTTAAATCATCAATTGCTGCACCCTTTAATGCAATAGATCCAATTATACTTTGGTTTTCAAATTTTATTCTATCACTTTTTTCTAATGCTTCTTCTCTAGATATCTGAACTAAAGTTTCTTTTTGTTCTAAAATTGGAGTATCGGTATTTTGTTCTATCTTATTTTTCTCAGATAAATTTTGTTTTGTTATTGATTGTTCTGGAGTAAAAAATAATGCATATAAAACTATTACAGCTGAAGATAAGGCTATTGCGGCTATTACGTTTTTAGATTCCATTATTTTTTAACCTTTATTTTTTTGTCAATTGGATCAAATCCTTCTCCACCCCCTAAAAATTTTATAGGATGGCAAGATAAAATTCTTTTAAAACTCATATACAAACCTTTTAATAGACCAAATTTTTTTAATGCATCAATACTATACTCTGAACAAGTTGGTAAATATCTGCAAGAGTCTCCTATTAAAGGGCTTATCAAATATTTATATCCTTTTATTAATTTTATCAAAATTATAGTGAGAATATTCATTATTTAATTTTTTTAAATTCCTGAAATAAGGTTTCTTTTATATTAGTATAATCACTGTGTAACACACTCGCCTTACATATAACAAGATAAGAAAAATTAAACTTTATTGTTACTTTTTTTACTGCTTCATTCATAATGTTTCTTAGTCTTCTTTTAATTTTATTTCTTTGAACTGCATTTCCTATTTTTTTCTTTGTCACAAAGGAAATATTTAGTTTATCATTATTTTTCTTATCTAATTTACCAAAGAAAATTGTAGCATATTTGTTTGATACTTTTTTCTTTTTAAGCAATGATTTAAATTCTTCGTTTTTTGAAAGAGCAACAATTTTGCTTCTCATTAATTTAACCAGATACAGTTAATGATTTTCTGCCTCTAGCTCTTCTTCTAGCTAAAAGTTTTTTCCCACCCTTAGTTTTCATTTTTGACCTAAAGCCGTGTTTTCTGGCTCTTTTGATTTTTGATGGTTGGTATGTTCTTTTCATAATTGTGGTTAAATTTTTATTAAATTTGGCCCTTTATAGTAATTAAATATATAAATAGCAAATAGAAGATTTTATAAATACGATAATGAATAATGGAAAAAACTAAAAAAATTAAAATATTTATAGGTTTATCTTACTTAATCTTGATATCCATATTTCTGTTTTTGTTTTTTTCAAAATTTAGTCTTCAAGAGATTACATCTTATAACTTTATAAAAGAAAATAGATCATATTTCTTAGAACTTAAAAATTCTAACTTATTTTTTATATCAACAATTTTTTTGATTTTTACAATTTTATGGGTATTTCCATTTTTAGGATTTGGATCTCCAATAGCTTTAATTGGTGGATTTATTTTTGGAAAATGGTTGGGGACAATTCTTGTAGTATTAGGTTTAAGCTTAGGAGCAACTTTATTGTATTTGTTTGGTAATTTTTTTTTAAAGGATCTAATTAGAGAAAAATTTCTAAAAAGATATCAAAGCCTCGAAATTAAATTTAAAAAATCAGAATTTTTTTATTTATTAATTTATCGTTTTATAGGGGGAATTCCTTGGCAACTTAGTTGTCTTTTACCAACAATTTTTAATGTAAAAGCAATTAATTTCTTCTTCGCAACATTAATAGGCATTATTCCTCAAATTTTTATAGCTGTTTCAATTGGTAGTGGACTTGAAAAGGTTATTGATCAAAATTCAGAAGTTCCTGGAATGTCAGAAATAATTTTTTCTCCAGAAGTATACGTTCCTATTCTAGCTTTTTTTATTTTAGTCCTGTTAACTATTCTTCTTCGAAAATTGTTTTATAAAAGCTGATGGTGCTCCCACCCTGTACTGACCAGGGAACTAGTCCTTACCAAGGACTTGTTATACCATTTAACTACAGAAGCGATTATCACAAATTGTATTTTATTGATAATAAAGCATTTTTTTCAAATTATTGCCTTAATTTTTTGATGAATATGATTTATATCTACTTAAGGAAATTATATGGGCATTCATTACGATTATAAATCTACTAAAAGTGCTAAGCTGATGGAAAAGCAGGCTAAAAGAGAAAAAAAGCTTGCTGAAAAAAAAGCTAAGCGGCTTGCAAAAGAAGGTCCAAAAAAAGACGATGACCATGATAAAACTTTAGATGCGTCAAAACCCATAACATTAGATTTTCTAACTAATCCAAATAAAGAATGAGAGTAAAAGAAAAAAATGAGCGATTAAGCTTAGCGCTAAGAAAAAATTTGAAAAAGAGAAAATTGTTTCAAAAAAAAAATAAAAAAAAGAATAAATAATGTCAGTTCTTTCCGATAAGTGGATAAGAAAAATGTGTAAAGAGAAGGATATGATCTCACCTTTTGAAGAAAAGCAGGTTAGAGGTGATAGTATTTCTTATGGTCTCTCTTCGTTTGGTTATGATGCAAGAGTATCTGATGAATTTAAGATTTTCACTAATGTAAATTCAGAAATTGTAGATCCAAAAAATTTTAAACCAACTAATTTTGTCACAAAAAATACTTCGGAATGTATTATACCACCAAATTCCTTTGTGTTGGCTAGAACTATGGAAAAATTCAAAATACCAGAGGATGTTTTGGTAATTTGTTTGGGAAAATCAACATATGCAAGATGTGGTATTATAGTTAATGTTACTCCATTGGAACCAGGTTGGGAAGGTTACGTAACACTAGAGTTCTCTAACACCACACCATTACCGGCTAAAATTTATGCCAATGAAGGTGTTGCTCAATTTATTTTCCTTAAGGGCAATGAAAAACCTGAGGTAACTTATGCGGATCGTGATGGCAAATATATGGGTCAAACTGGCGTAACTTTACCTAAAGTTTAATAATGCAAAAGTTAGAAGTTTATGGAGCCAATAAGCTCAAGGGAGAGATCAATATTTCAGGTTCAAAAAATGCTTCCTTACCAATTTTAGCCGCAACTTTGTTAACAAATAAAAAAGTCTATTTAGATAATTTACCAAAAGTTAAAGATATTGAAACAATGATTAATCTACTTAGGTCACTGGGTTCAAAAACAAAATTTAATAAAAAAAATTTAGTAGTTGATAATTCTAAACAAAATAAAAATTTTGCTTCCTATAATTTAGTTAAAACTATGCGTGCTGGAATATTAGTTCTTGGTCCTTTACTTGCAAAATTCGGTAGAGCCAAAGTATCTCTTCCTGGTGGTTGTGCAATTGGTACTAGACCTGTTGATCTTCATCTGAAAGCTTTATCAAAATTAGGTGTAAAATATAAAATAATTCAGGGCTATATTCATGCAACAGCTCCAAAAGGTTTAATAGGTACAAAAATTACTTTTTCAAAAATTTCAGTAGGAGCAACTGAAAATTTGATAATAGCTGCTACATTAGCTAAAGGAACCACAATATTAAAAAATTGTGCAATAGAACCAGAGATAAAAGATTTAACAAATTTTTTAATTAAATTAGGATGTAATTTAAAATGGTTATCAAATCGAACAATTAGAATTAAAGGGGTAAAAAATACACATGAAATTAAATATTCTGTGATGTTTGATAGGATTGAAGCAGGAACTTATTTAGTTGCAGCCGCTGCTACTGAGGGAAATTTAAGGATTAAAAAAGTAATTCCAGAAATAATAAAGACTGAGATTAATATTTTAAAAAAAATTGGTGCAAAAATTGTAGTAAAAAAAAATCAAATTCATATTTATGGAAATAAGAAAATAAGAAACACAAATATAAAAACAGCCCCTTATCCAGGATTCCCGACAGATTTACAAGCTCAAATTATGGTATTGCTGTGTAAAGCAAACAAAAAATCTTTGATTAAAGAAGATATTTTTGAAAACAGATTTATGCATGTTTCAGAATTAAATCGAATGGGTGCTAAAATTTTAATAAGAGGGAACAAAGCTTTGATAGAAGGAAATATTAAATTTACTGCCGCAGAATTAATGGCAACAGATTTAAGGGCCTCAGTTTCCCTCATTCTTGCAGCTCTTACAACTAGAGGTAAATCAATAATAAACAGAATTTATCATTTAGACAGAGGGTATGAAAATATAGAAAAAAAATTAAAAAGAGTCGGTGCAAAAATTAGAAGGATAAATTAATGGGGAAAAAATATTTAGCTCAAATTATTGCAAATGATAATGAAGGTTTACAAATGATTTCAGCCTGTAGTGCTGGTGCAAAAGTAAGAGTTTCAGATATTAAATATCTTAGCTCAAGTAAAGTTTTTTTATTATCTATTGAGCGTACTAAAATTGAAGGAGGGCAAAATGATAAAAAGATTAATAGTATTTGTCGGTTTGATTTCGTTGATAATGTAAAATCTAAGAATATTAACCAGAAAAATGATAAATTAATTATAGAACTAATTGCAATAGACTATATGAAAAATAATGATAATTATGAAATTAATTTAATTTTTAAAGATAATGCTCACATTGTTTTGACAACAGAAGCTATTGAAGTGAGGCTTGAAGATCAAAATGAGATTAAAGAATAATGAAAATATTAAATAGTAATAATAAAAGTTTTGATAAAGTTTTAGACAATATACTTATAAAACGAAAATATAAGATTAAATCTAGCTTGATTTCAGTGACTGGCATTATCAATGATGTGAAAAAAAATGGAGATAAAGCTTTGTTGAAATATGAAAAAAAATTTAATCTTAATAAAACTATTATTCCATCAGCTAAGCAGATTTCAAGGTCAATAAAATCTTTAGATAAAAAAGTTAAAAAAGCAATTGATCTGGCATATTCAAGAATTTATAAATTTCATTCTTTTCAAAAATTCAAAAACATTTCATACTCTGATAAATTTAAAAATAAACTTGAATATAAATATTTACCAATCGAGTCTGTTGCAATTTATGTTCCAGGGTCCTCTGCTTCATATCCCTCTAGTGTTTTAATGAGTACAATTCCTGCAATAGTCGCTGGAGTCAAAAGAATAGTAATGATTAATCCTGGTTATAAAGGAAAACAAAACCCAGCAGTTTTATACGCAGCTAAAAAATGTAAAATAAAAGAAATTTATTCAATAGGTGGTCCCTCAGCTATTGCTGCAGCAGCTTATGGAACTAAAAAAATTAAAAAAGTTGATAAAATAGTGGGACCAGGAAATTCTTTTGTGGCAGCTGCTAAAAAAGAAGTTTTTGGTGATGTTGGAATTGAAGGTATGACTGCAGGACCATCTGAAATTTTAATTGTCTGTGATAAATTTTCAAATCCAGAATGGGTTGCAAGTGATTTAATTGGTCAAGCTGAACATGACATTTTAGCTCAATGTATTTTGATTTCAAAAGATAAAGATTTAATTCAAAAAGTTAAGATTGAAATCTCAAAACAATTAAAAGAATTACCAAGGGTTTCTATTGCTAAAAAAAGTTTAATTAGTAATGGAATTTTAATACATATCAATTCAGATAAAAAGATCTTAGAAGTGATAAATAAAATTGCACCAGAACATTTAGAACTGAATGTTAAAAATTATAAATCATTTATATCTAAAATCAAAAATGCAGGTTCAATTTGTTTAGGTAAATATGCCGTCATGGCAATGACTGATTATAATGTTGGATCAAATCATGTATTACCTACTAATAGTTCAGCAAAATATTCTAGCGGTATAAGTGTTAATGAATTTTATAAACGAATTTCTTATATAAATTTATCTAAAAGAGGCATTGAAAAACTTGGACCATCAGTTATAACTCTTGCAAATTATGAAGGGTTAGCTGGTCATGCTGAGTCTGTTAAAAAAAGAATAAGGAGAAAATAAATTTGTCAAAACAAGACTTACTTGAATTCAAAGGTAAAGTAACTGACTTATTACCTAACGCTATGTTTAGAGTTCAATTAGAAAATGGTCATGTTGTTACTGCACATACTGCAGGCAAATTAAGAAAAAATAGAATAAGAGTATTACAAGGTGATAATGTGACAGTAGAAATGACCCCTTATGATCTTACAAAAGGCAGAATAATCTTTAGAGGTTAATCTTTTGCCTCGGTAGCTCAGGAGTAGAGCAGAGCCCTGAAAAGGCTTGTGTCGGAGGTGCGAATCCTTCCCGAGGCACCATCAAAATATCTTGAAAATTCTTATAATAAAAATTAACATCATAAGATAACAATAACAAAAGGACTTAGAAATAAGATGAGTACATTAAAAGGAACAGTTAAATGGTTCAATGGCAAGAAAGGCTTTGGATTCATTGAAAGAGAAGATAAAGAAAAAGACGCTTTTGTCCATGCGAGTGCGGTTAAAGCAGCTGGTATGAGATACCTTAATGAAGGTGATAAAATAGAATTTACTCTTGAAGATGGTCCAAAAGGCCCATCAGCTGTAAATTTAAAAAAATTAGACTAAAATTAAAATTTTTTAAGGACGTTTTTCTTAGAAATAGATTAGCGTCCTTTTCTTTTAAGGGTTGAATAACTTAAATATTTGTCATAAAAGACCCGCATGATTATAAATAATACATTGACGATGACTTCAAACAGTTTTCACAATATCTGTTTCCATAGCCTATAGGCTATTTATTTATAATATAATTTTAAATCCACACAAAAATAATATAAAAACAAGGAATGCCTGGGTGGTGTAACGGTTAGCACGAAAGTTTGTGGAACTTTAAGTTTGAGTTCGATTCTCAGCCCGGGTACCAAAAAAAATGAATAAAGAAAAAAAATTAGTTCCTGGATTACCTTCAGGATTTGAAGATCGTTGGAATAAAAAGATTCTTATCAAAAAAAAGCTTTTAAAAGCTATTGAGAATAATTTTATTAAATTTGGAGCAGAAGCTCTCGAAACTCCTTCGTTCGAAATCGCAGAAAATATTGGATCTTTTTTGGCAGAAGATGAGGCTAATCCCATGTCTGATGTATTCTCATTTGAAGATGGGGACAACAATATAACCCTTCGTTACGATCTCTCGAGCCCACTTGCAAGATTTTATGCTCAAAACAACCAAGAACTTCCATCAATCTTCAAGCGATATCAAATTCAAAATGTATTCAGAAATGAAAAAGCTGGAAATGGTCGATATAGAGAATTTATGCAAGCAGATTTTGATATTGTTGGAAATGTTGATCCTGCACAAGCAAATGCAGAGCTTTGTAATTTAATATCAAGCACACTAGCAGATTGTGGATTAAAAAAAGATCAATTTACAATTAATGTGAGTAATAGAAAAATAGTTCAGGGTTTAATCAATGATTTAAAAATTTCTGAGGAAAAACAAACAAAAGCTATTAGAGCAATTGATAAACTCGACAAGCCCGGTTTTGGATTAAAGGGGGTTGAGGACTTACTTAAAAAAGAGAGAAAAGATCAAAGTGGAGCTATTACTAAAGGAGCTGATTTAAGCAATGAACAAGCAGCACAAATATTAAATTTTCTAAAAATAAAAGATTTAAAAAAATTAAAAGAAACTTTAAAAAATCCATTATCTCAAGAAGGAATTCAAGAATTAGAGGATGTATTTCAAATACTTGGCTATGGTTCAAATTTAAATCAAGTTAAAACAAACTTCACGATAGTAAGAGGGCTTTCATACTATGATTCATTTATAGTCGAAACAAATTTAAATTTTAAAGTGACTAATAACAAAGGTAAGGAAATTGAGTTAGGTAGTATCTGTTCAGGAGGATCGTACGCTAAACTTATTTCAAGGTTTAGAGGTGTTGATGTTCCTGGGACTGGAATTAGTTTTGGTGTAGACAGGTTGTTATTTGCATTAATGCAGTTAAACCAAATTCAAGTACAAGATCAAAAACCAGTTTTAGTTTGTGTCATGGATGAAAAATACTTAAAGAATTATTATCAAATTGTTGATCAATTAAGAGATAATAATATTAATGCAGAAGTTTTTTTGAGTACTAAAAAAAATCTTGGTAAACAACTTGATTTAGCAAACAAGCGTGAATTAAAAGTAGCAATTATTTGTGGGGAAAATGAGTTTAATGATAATACTGTGACTATTAAAAACCTTAAAGGAGTTAAGGGCGAAAATAGTCAAACAATTCCAAAATCAAACTTAATAAATGAAATCAAAAAACTTATCTGAAAAAATCCTTAAGTCTGTTAAGGGCAAGGGATTTAAATATATTGAATTACCCTCAGTAATTGAGACAAATCACATTGTTCAAAGATCTGGTGAAAATTTTAGAAAGTTTATTTTTTCATTTATTGATCAAAATGGAAAAGAGCTATGTTTACGTCCTGATTTAACCATAGTCTCATGTCTAAGATACTTAGAAAATAATTTAAGAGATAAAGAAAAAATATTTTATAGTGGTCAAGCGTTTAGGAAATCTCAAAATAAAAAAGACTCTATAATTAGAAATCAAATTGGATTTGAAATTATTGGCTCTAAAGATGAAAAAAAAGATGATAAAGAAATTATTAACACTTCTTTAAATTCTTTAAAAAATTTAAAATATACCTCGGGCACTTTAACATTAGGAAATGTTGAAATATTTAAACTTTTAATATCTAAACTGGATATTCCAACTAGATGGAAATTAAGATTATCAAGACATTTTTGGAGAGAAGACTACTTTAATGATTTGTTAAAAAGGTTAGAAACAAATTCTGATGTTGATCCAACCATTGTTGAAATAGATAAAAAACGTTATTTAAAAATGCTTAAAGGTGACAAGAATTCAATTGTTGCTGAAAGATCAATTGATGAAATTTTAAAGCGATTTGATAAAAAGATAAAGGATCCAAGACGTCCAAGTAAAGGAAAAAATGTATCAAAAATTATTAAAGAGTTTTTAAAGATTAAATGTCCAATTAACAAAACTGCTGATGTTTTAAATAAATTTTTCAAGAAATATCAAATAAACTTATTAGTAGATCAAAGATATTTTCCAACCTCAGTGAATAAAACTTCAAAACTAAATGTAGTTTTTTCAACTTCTTTTGGAAGACAACTCGAATATTACACAGGTATGGTTTTTAAAATTGATATTAAATCAAATAATAAGATTAAAAATATAATTAATGGTGGAAGGTATGATCAATTAATTTCTGACCTTGGGTCTAAAAAACAAATATCAGCAGTAGGGGCTGCTATAAATTTAAATTATTAAAATGAAAAATATAATTAATATAGGAATCCCAAGTAAAGGTAGACTTAGAAAAGATGTTTTAAACATCTTTAAAAAGAAAAGATTAAAACTAATTTCTGAAAGAGGTGAGAGAGACTTAATTGGTTCTATTAAAAATAAATCAAATATTAAGATTCTTTATTTGCATGCAAGAGAAATTATTCAAAGATTAGGAGATGGTTCTTTAGATATAGGTTTTTCAGGTTTTGATTTGCTTAAAGAGGGAGAGATTAATATTCAAAAAAAAATTAACTTAATCAAAAAATATGAGTTTGGAAAAGCAACTCTAGTTGTTGCTATTCCAGATCCATGGATTGATGTCCAAACAGTTGCTGATTTAGAAGAAATTGCATTTGAGTTTAGAGATAAAAAGAAAAAAAAATTAAGAGTGGCAACTAAATATCCAAACCTAACTAAAGAATTTTTATTCTCAAAAGGTGTAACTCAATTTCAGTTAGTTGAAAGTTTGGGTGCTACTGAGGCCTATCCTTTTACAGGTTCTGCGAATTTGATTACTGATATCAGTTCCACTGGTGAGACTATAAAAAGCAATAATTTACGTATCCTTAAAGATGGCGAGATTTTAAAATCCCAAGCATGTATTTTTACCTCAAAGAGAAATTCCAAAAAAAAGGGAGTAATAAATTTAGCTAGATTACTTGCCAAGTAACTTATCTTTAAAATATATAAGGATAATTTTTATAATATCTAAATTTCTTAAAATTGCATAAAGCCCGATTAATAATCCAAGTCCAATAATAATTTTAAATATTAATAAAGTTTCCATATGTAGAAATATATATGTTTAGTTGAATTTAATAACCTGTAAATACTCATATTAGACATTTATCAATTGTAATATTATTGTATAAAAAAGAGCTAGATTCGTATCATGATTAACAAAAAACTAAAAATTTTATCCTTATTTGCTGGTGCCGGTGGTATGGACTTAGGTTTTAAAAATGCTGGATTTGATATTCTTTGGGCAAACGATTTTGATCCAGACTCCGTAAAAACTTATAAACGAAATTTTGGAGATCATATTGTTCTTGGTGATATTGAAAAGATAAGAACCAATAATATGCCTGATAATCCTGATGTCGTAATTGGGGGATTTCCTTGCCAAGGTTTTTCAATAGCAAATTTAGGCAGAAGTGTTGATGACAGTAGAAACAAACTTTATAAACAAATGCTTAGAGTAATAAGAGCAAAGAAGCCCAAGTATTTCGTAGCTGAAAATGTGGAAGGTATTTTAACACTTGGCAAAGGCGCTGTTATTCAGAAAATTTTAAAGGATTTTAAAAGTATTGGTTACAAAGTTGATTATAAACTTCTTAACGCTGCTGATTATGGAGTACCTCAAGCTAGAAAAAGAGTATTTATAATTGGAAATAGATTAGGTTTAGAAAATCCATATCCAACACAAACACATCAAACCCCAAGCAAAAAGAAAGATATTTTATTTGATGCTCGGCTAGAAAATCATCTGACAACAAAAGAAGCTATTAATTTTTTATCCAAAGTTCCTATTACTAATAAAACTTTATATGTCAAAAATAGAGTTATTAATAATCATATGGCTGATACCAATGTACATGATGAATTTTGGGGTAGAAAATATGATGTAAATCAATTTCATATTTGTGATTACTTAAAAAAGTGGAGAAAAAAAGCCCAGATCTCGACAAAAAAAGTTGATGAACATTTTGGATATGCTCACACAGCAGGTCATTGGTTTAGAAAAGACAACAACTCAGGAAGTATACCCAATCCAGATGATTGGAGAGGTCTTAAGAAATTGTTAGGATTTGATAATAAATATGACAAACAGGTAACAACAATAGTTAAAAAGAAAATTAGATTTGAACAATCTCTTAGAATTACTAATTGGGACAGACCAAGCGACACAGTTACAGCTACAAGTCCAGAAATTCATGTAAATTTAAAAAGAAGATTATCTGTAAGAGAGTGTGCAATATTACAAACTTTCCCTGATGATTTTATCTTTGAAGGAGCTACTTTCAGAAGTATGCACAAACAAATTGGGAACGCTGTTCCAGTTTTATTAGCTGAAAAAATAGCTAAAAAAATTAAAATTAGTTTATCAAAGAAAGAAATTTTAAAAGTGGCGTCTTAGCATCTGATATAGTTGATTGTATTAAATCGTTATCAATGTAGATCAACTTTACTCGATTTGGATTGTTATTTAATAATCTAAATTTCAAAACATTATTATTATCATGATCAAACATTTTAAATCTTACCTTTTTGGGATCAATATTTCCTCCTGGGGCAATCATATCATTTTGGTAAGTATCAATTAATTGTCCATTAGGCATAGAACTCACATTAACGTTTAGAATTTCAAGATTTTGAAAAATATCATTTTGATCAAATTCAGAACTGTAAAGTATATTTACAAAGTAAGTAAGAGCAGGTTTTTCTGAACCGTCAATATTATAATAACTTGGTAAATTTGGTTCAAATATTCTTTGATCATTACTAACTTGATAATTTGTTTTATATGACGATTGATTTGCTTCAATTTTATTCCTCCAATGATCTTTTGTATTTGTTCGTGGTTGGTAGCTTTTAGCGTCAATGTGAATAAAAGCATCTGGTGACTCAAAAAATAAATCAGCACCTACCATACAAGAATTTGGTTTGCCAAGATCTGTAGTGTTGCTTTGAAGAACAGAATAAATAATTCTTTCAAAACCAGAGTCAAAACCATCACCTCTTTTATGTGTTTTACTCCAATAATCTTTTATTTTATTCATTGATTTAAGACCATCAACCATGCTTGAAACACTGCTTTTGAGTGCATTGGATATAGTTTCTAAATATCTATATTCAATTTTTTCTAAATCTTCGTTTGAGAGCATTATAACTTAATTTAATTTATCCTTATCTTCCTCAGGATCTGAAACATCTGTGATAGTTGCTTGTTCTGGTGGTATCTCTGGAATTTGTTTACCAGGCATTACTCCATGTTCATCCTCAAGTTTTTTGATTTGTTTTTCTAGTCCTTGTGAGCCCCAAGATTTTGTAACTAGGCTTTGTAGTTGATTAGCATGAGTTTTATATGATTGCAGTGCTCCTTTAATTGCTGTTTTAACATCTGAATATTTATCAAATATCTTACTGGCAGAGGTTATAATCTTGCTGATATTTTCAATTTGTTTCTTTTCACTCTTTATCTGTTCGAAAACTTTAATCATATTCAATAATTCAGTAGGGGAAGATAAAATAAAGTTTGCTTTAAGAGCTTCTGTTTGAAGGGTCTTGTCAGCATCAAGTGTTACTGAATATAAGTTTGATGCTGGAAAAAAAACAATAACTGATTGCAAAGACTTTATTCCGTATAGTTTATTGTAGTTTTTCTTAGCCAATCCTTTTGGTCCAAATAAGTGATTTCTAACAGAAGCGAGATGATCTTTTAAATATTGTTTTTTTTGATTTTCATCTTTCTCATTAATATATTTTGTCCAATGAGTTAAAGACACCTTAGCATCAACGATGTAATTTCTTTCTGGAAATTTTAAGAGCATATCAGGGATAACATCTTTGTCTTTATTATCATCAATGTCATAAGTCGTTTGCTTTTTTTGAGGAAAAAAATCTCTATCTTTTACAAGATTTGCGCTGGTTAAAAGATTTTCTAAAATTTCCTGATTAAATTTTCCTTGATAAGTGATATTAGTTGTAAGTTTTTCCCACCAATTTGTGTGTCTAGCTACTGCTTCGTCATGTTTATTGATAGCCTTTTGAGTTTGAGTTTTATATTCATTGATGCCATCTACAACTTTATATAGCTCTATAACCTCAGCCTTTTTTTCATCAAGTTGTTCTTGCATATCATCTTTTGCTTTTACAACTCCTTTTAACTCCTCTTCTTTTCTAGCTAACTCTATCTTTGTTTCAGTATCTTCAGATTTATTTTCATCTTGCCTATTTTTCAGAAAAAATTGGTAGTAAGCACCACAAATTATTATTCCTGCAAAAAATCCTATTAATAAATATTCCATATCTAATTTAACCTTTTATCATGACTGTTATCAATAAACGACTTAAAATCATTATTTCTTACTTTTTCAACTATATCTTGAGGAATTTTTTCCTCATCCAAAACTAGCTCTACATAAGTTGTATAAACTAATGCTAAAGCAATAGCATGAGCAACTTTAGCTGATAATTTAGGATTAGACATCCTGATACAATGGGTAACTGCCTTCGGATCAACTTTTCTAAAGAACCTATCCGAGTATTCTATTTTATCTTTTGGGAATTTAACTATTTTTGTCATAATTTATTGATTTTCTTCATACAAAACATTCTCATCTATAATATCTTCGAATCGATCTTCTTTTTTACACTCTTCGATTACAAGATCAGCATGTAATGCATATACAGTTGCTAGAGTTATAGCTTTAGCAACTCTTAATGGCATGTCAGGGCGTTCCTTAATTAGCTTCTCAGTCATGCCATTAAAATTGATTGATGATAGGAAATATTCAGAAAAGTAGGATTTTTTATCTTCTTTTCTACAGAAAGGTAAAAGTTTTATTTCCTTTGTCATGGAAACTAACTTAATAACAAATTTTTTTTTTTCTAATATTTATTGATACGTCAAAATGTTGACGAATAAATATTTAATTCGTCAGACCTTTAACGAAGAGCTTTTAATAATTCTTCTCCCCAAACAGTATTAAAATTCATACTTTTTCTTCTTTTTTCACTTACACTTATTGTTTCTTCAATTTTTGTAAATAAGTATGGGTCCCAGTATTTATCCTGTCTTTTATCAGCAATAAGTTTTTCAAGGTTTTTTATTTCTAATCTTATATCAATTTTTTTATTTTTATTGAAGAATTTGAAACTCGATTTGTATAAATCGGAGTTTACTAATTTTTTAATTGAATCAACTCTATTTGGTAAATATTTTTTTACATTCTTGAAATATTCAATCATATGTGCTCTGCCCATAAGCTTACTTTTATTTGCAAGAATCTCAACTTTGTCTAACACCTTATCGTCTATTAAAGACATGCCTCGATATTCAATGTACATATGAAATTTTCTCATTTTCCATATTGTTTTTTTACTTGTATTGAACTTTATTTTTTGAACCAAATCCCAAGTTTCTTGAGGACTTACTTCCCATAATTTTAATTTTTCAATCAACTGTTCATAATTATCAATTTTCTCAATATCTGTTTTTTTTGCCATAATAAGTAGATAATTATTAAACTTAATAGTACAAGGTAACACTCGATTCATCATGAAATGGAATAAAAAATATGATTATCCCTCATCTTCAAGAGCAACCGTAGATGGAATTAGAAGATATTTGTTAGGAGAGAAAAAATTACCTAGTGTTACCTCAATTCTTGATGCAACAAAATCAGAGGAAGATAAAGCAGCTCTTGCAAATTGGCGTGAAAGAACTGGTCAAAAAGAGGCCGAAGCAATTACAAAAGCAGCTAGTTCTAGGGGTTCAAAAATGCATAACTATTTAGAATCTTATCTTTTAGGTAGAGAAAATTTAAGTTTCTTTGAAGATAACGAACAATATAAAAAGATGGCTAAAGAAATCATTGATAAAGGATTAACTGATAGATTAGAAGAAATATGGGGGGTGGAATGCACTCTTTATTATCCAGATAAATATGCTGGTACTGCTGATTGTGTAGGAGTTTATGAAGGAAAAGAAACAATAATCGATTTCAAGCAAAGCAATAAACCAAAAAAAGCTGAATACATAGATAGCTGGATGCTGCAGACATCAGCCTATTCTCTGGCACATAATATTGTGTATAACTCAAATATCACAGCTTGCGTAATACTTGTTTGCACAGTAGATAACTTGTTCCAAGAATTTAAAATTCAAGGACATGATTTGGTTGTTTATCAAAACTTGTTTCTAGGAAGATTAAAAAAATTTAATGAGCTTTCAAATTTAACTTAAGTACCTATATAAAAGAAAATGGACAAAATAGTAATCTACGATACAGAAACTACAAATAGTACTATTTGGGGATCTATCATTGAAGTAGGTGCAGTAGTAGTTGATAAAAATCTTAAGGAAATTGGAAAATTAAATATCAGAGGCAGAATGCCAGAAGGAGAAGTGCCAAGTGCAAAAGCACTTCTAGTAAATTCTACAAGCATTGATTTGTTAACTAAAGGCAATTATTCTCATTATGATTTTTTAGGTGCTGTTGAAAATTTTTTTTCGAAAGCAGCTCCTGCAATGTTTATGGGCTGGTCAAATTTAAATTTTGATCGGAGAATGTTCCATTTTAATTTTTTTAAGGCAAATCGATACCCGTATATTACCCACTCATCACCTAATTGTGAACATGATGGTTTGCACATAGCAAGAGCCGCTCAGACAATAAATCCTAAAACATTGAAAACTGAATTAACAGAAGCAGGAAACGAGTCATTAGCTTTAGAAGGTTTAAGTAGAATGCAAGGATTTGATACATCAAAATCTCATACAGCTTATATAGATTCATTAAATGCCCTACAAATACTCAGAATCGTAAGAGATAAACACAAAAAAAATTGGGACACATTTCTAAAAACTTCTACAAAAGTTGGAGTTGACACTCTTTTGAATAAGGAAGGAATATTTTCTATTTTTGAAAACGTTAAAGGAAAGAATATGACTTATCTTGTTTGTACAATGCATCCAGAATATTATTCACATTCACATCCTAAAAAATCAAACGATAAATTTGTATTTGATTTAAGAAGAGATCCAGAACCTTTACTAAACATGCCCATAAATCAATTAAAATCTACAATAAAGAGTTTTAGTCCAAAATGTATTAGAGTACTGAAAATTAACAAAGCACCAGTAATTGTAGATGAACAGTTTGCTTTAAAACAAAAAGCTTATTCAAGTTTTGATTCAGAATTAATTAAAAAAAGAGCTAAATTAGTGAGAAATAGCGAAAATTTCTGCCGAAATATTCAAACAATTTATAGGGAGATTGAGGATGAAAAAGAACAAACTAAAACTCAAGAAGATTTATTACCTGAGGAAACTCTTTATGAAAAATTTATCCCTAATAAAGATACAGCTTTATTCAAAATATGGCACAGCTCCTCCTGGGAAGACAAATTAAGAATGTTAGATAAATTTCAAGATAAAAGATGTAGCTGGTTTGGACAAAAAATTATATATCAAGAAGCACCACAGATTTTACCACCAGATTTATACAAAAATATTAAAAGTGAAATTGCTAGACGAATTTTAAGTAAAAATAAAGAAAAGTGGCAAACAATAGGAATGGCTTATAATGAAATCGATATATTGCGAGATCAAGCAGATAACAAAGATGATGAAGAAGAACTTAAAAAATTAGACGAAATTAATGAATTTATTATGTCTATTGAAAAAAAATATGAAATTGCCTAGTTGACTTTAGAGTACTTATTAATAGAAAGGAAATATGCTTATAGATTTTAAAGACGAAGACTTTGAAAATAAAGTTAAAAATGAGGATGTAAGTGTTTTGCAATTTTCAGCAGCTTGGTGCAAACCTTGCCAAGTTATGCGACCCTTGCTTGAAAAATTAAGTGAAGAATATAAAGATAAAGCTAATTTTTATTACGCAGATATAGAAGATGGTGGAATTAACACTGGCTCCGCAGCTGGTGTTCGAGGTGTTCCAACTTTTGTAATTTATAAAAAAGGTGTTGAAGTAGATAGAAAAGTTGGTGGAGTTCCAGAAAGCCACCTGAAAGAATTTTTAGAGAAAAATATCTAATTTAAGTTTAAAACTTCTGAACATAAATAAAGTGATCCAGTAATTAATAATAAATCTCCCTGGTTCATTTCTATTGATTTAATAGCATCCTCAATATTTTCTGCATACTTTACATTTGGTAAGTGTTTAAATTTATCTTTTAATTCTTTACCACTAATAGCATTTGGTTGATTAGGAATATCAACAGTTGTGATTGATGAAATATTTTTTAGATATCTAATATAACTTTTATGGTCTTTATTGGCCATCATGCCAACTATAATATGTTTATTACAATCTAAACTTTGGAGGTAATCATTTAATACCCTTGCGCCATCTTCATTATGATCTCCTGATATTAAAAATAGATTATCCTTAACTAAATTTTTTAAATTTCCAGCAGTAATCTCTTGCAGTCTTCCAATATTATTAATGTTTTGAATGCCCTTTTTAATGTCTTCATCTTTTATGTTAAAATCTAACATTCTTAAAGTTGCTATAGCAGTTGAAATATTCTCTAATTGATACAGA
Source organism: uncultured Pelagibacteraceae bacterium (assembly GCA_902555725.1). Taxonomy (GTDB): domain Bacteria; phylum Pseudomonadota; class Alphaproteobacteria; order Pelagibacterales; family Pelagibacteraceae; genus Pelagibacter. Next base: position 36,961 of record CACDTN010000007.1, read on the forward strand.
CCAAGAACATTTGGTTCTGGTAATTTCAATTCACCAAATTTATCCTCATAATAAAAGTAACCATTTTCTCCATTTGTAAATGAAAAGTCTTCATTAAAAAAAATCTTGTTTGATTGATTCTTAGAAATATTCCTTTTGATATAGTTCATCGTATTTTGATTTTGTTTTGCTACTATGATATTTGAATTTAAAAGATTTGAAGTTTTTTCAAACACAATTTTCTCAATAGTTTGTTCATTTTTAGGGAGCCAATCTAAATGATCTTTGCTTATAGATGTTAAGATAGTTGCTAAATTTTTTTTTAATATGTTAGTGGCATCAAATCTAAAAAATAATCCAGACTCGACTAAGTTAATATTTTCTGGATATTGAGCAGCTTTATAAAAGTAACATGCTGAAATTATTTCAAAAAAAGTAATTGGCTGATTGTTATTAACTTTTTCCACTTCTTCAAAAAGGTCAGCTAGCTCATCATCTTTCAGCTCCTGGTTATTAAATACAAACCTTTCATTTATCTTTTGAATGTGAGGGCTAGTGTAAACATTACATTTTATATTTGCCTCTTTTAAGATGGAATAACATGCTTGAATGGTTGAATTTTTTCCATTTGTACCTACAACATTTATAGCTTTAATCTTGTCTTGTGGATTTCCAAGTTTTTCACAAAGATTTAAAATTCGATCTAGGCTTAGATCAATTTCTTTAGGATGCAACTTTAGAAAGCGACTGAGTATTTTCTGTAGTTTCATTTTCTTCAGTGCTTATAGCAGAATTTTTCTTTAACAATATTGATAATAAAGTTCCAATTTTATCTGAGATTTCTTTTCTATCTGCTATCAAATCCACAAAACCTGTTTTTTGAACGTACGCACTTTTTTGGAAGCCCTCAGGCAGATCTTCGTTAATAGTTCCAGCTATAACTTTTGCTCCGGCAAAAGCTATCAAAGCATGATCTGATTCTGCAATATGTAAATCGCCCAACATTGCGTAACTTGCAGTGATTCCCCCAGCTGTTGGATCAGTAATACATACTAAATATGGAAGATTATTTTTCTTAAGCTCATTAATTGCAAGAGTTGTTCTAGTCATTTGAGATAATGAGATTAAACTTTCCATCATCCTCATTCCGCCACCACTACTAAAACATAAAAATGGAGTTTTATTTTCTATAGCATGTTGAATACCATATAAAAAAGCTTCTCCCTCAGCAGCAGCCATTGAAGCTCCTAAAAAATCAAAGTCAGATGCTACTGCAGTAATTTTAATATTATTAATTGATCCGCTTACCACCATCATTCCACAATTCATTCCAGTTTTTTTTCGTGCACTCTTTAATCTATCTTTATATGATTTTGAGTCTGTCCATTCTAAAGGGTCATCTTTTGGAATAGGTGTTTTAAAAATCTCATAATTATTTTTTCCAAAAAAAATATCAAATCTTTGTCTTGGTTTTATACGATGATGTTTGTTACAATCAGGACATACCCAAAGATTTTCTTCTAAATCTTTTTTTAAGATTGGACCTTTGCAGCATGACGTCCAGTCACTATTAGCTATATCTTCTTTGGATGCTCTTCTATGTATAGCAGTTTTAATTTTTTCACCTGCTTTTATTATTTTAGTAATCCAATTCATTTAATTTTATTTTTTAATTTCCTTACTACATTAGTAACATTTGTGACAGTATTTTGTCTTTTTTTAATTGATTTTGTAACTTCCTTACAAATTGCACTTCCAACAACTAATCCATCAGCTTTTTTCAATAATTTTATAGTCTTTTCAGTAATACCGAATCCAATTACTACATTCTTAGATTTATTCTGATTTTTTATTTTTTGGTATTCTTGAATTATTTTTTTTGGTGAAACTTTTAATTTTCCACCAGTAGTAGATAACATACTAATATAATATATCATGTCATGAGAGTCTTTGATAATTTTTTTTAATCTTAATTTAGAGGTAGTAGGCGAAATAAGCTGAATAAAATTAATTTTATTTTTTTTACATTTTGAGGCAAAAATTTTATTTTCTGGATGAGGAAGATCTACAACGATTAGGCCATCAACTTTTGATTTCTTACATCTTTTAATAAATTTATTTTCGTTGTATTGATAAATCATATTATAATAGCCCATTAGTATAATTGGTTTATCTTTTCTTAATTTCTTAAATTTGCTTACAATCGAAAAGACATCGTTTATTTTAATCCCATTTTTGATTGCACGATAAGCACTTGTTTGAATTTGTCCTCCATCTGCAATAGGGGTGTTATGTGGAAATCCTAATTCACAAATATCAGCATATTTTGAGATTGAGCTTAAAATCTCTAATGATTTTTTTTTAGTATTGTCACCTGCTACAGTATAAGTAAGAAGAGCAGGTCTATTTTCTCTTTTGGCTTTTTCAAAAGATTGATTAATTAAGGAATTTTTCATCAATACTTACCCAACCTATCTTTTAAGATATCCCTATCTTTTTTGGCGTCTCCACAGGAATTGACTATTAGAATTGTATCCTTACTTAATTTTGGTGCAATCTTTATGGCTTCAGCAAAAGCATGACTTGGTTCTAAACTTGGATTTAGTTTTTCAAATTTTGTTACCATCTTATATGCGTTTAAAGCAGCTTCATCTGTTGCATACGTATATCTCGCTCTTTTGGTATCTTTCAAAAAACAATGAATCGGACTAACTCCAGGATAATCAAGACCAGCACTGATTGACTCTGTATCTTGAATTTGTCCCTCATTATTTTGACACACATAAGACGCGGCACCATGCAAAATTCCAATCTTAGCATTTCTACTTAAAGGAGCTGCATGTAATTTTGATTTCTTAGGTCCTCCAGCTTCTACTCCAATTAATTCAATATGCTTTTTATCATAATCAATAAATTCGCTCCAAAAACCATAAGCTGAACTTCCACCTCCAACACAGTTAATTAATTTTATTTTTTTTGGAACTTTCTTAAATTCTTTTTTCAATTGAATTTTAAGTTCTCTTGAGATTTGAGCTGTAGACCATCCACAGATTTTAACAAAAATGTTAGGGCCAACAGTTGAACCCACACACATGTGGGTATTATCACAATTCGAAACCCAATATCTCATACATTCACTCACTGCATCTACTAAAGTTTGACTTCCAGAATATACTGGTACAATCTCTGCACCATTTCTTCTCATTGCATCACAATTTGGTTTTTGTCTCTTAATATCTTTAGCTCCCATAAAAATTTTACATTTTAGTCCAAACTTTTTTGCTGCCATACTTAGCATTTTTCCCGCATATCCAGCACCTGTATCACCTACTATATATTTTTTACCCATTGCCTTACAGATTAAGGCGTGAACAGTTGCATTATATATTTTGTGAGCTCCACCATTTGCCTCTGAAACAACTTTTGCCCAAATTTGTGCACCACCCAAATGATTAGATAAATTTTCTAATTTAATAAATGATGTAGGAGATCCTACGTAATTTTTAAAATAAAAATCTCTTTTTTTAATAAAATTTCTATTTTTTCTCAGTTTATGAAATTCTTTTGTAAGATCCTCTACAGGTTTTTTAAGTGTTTCTGGAATAAAACTTCCACCAAATTTACCTCCCCAAAATCCAAATTTGTCGTGTTGATCAATTAAAGGAATATTTTTTTTAAGCTTCATTATTTAAATCACTTAATTTATTTAAGAAAATTTCTATTTTGTTAATATCTTTTAATCCAGAAGTTTCCAACCCTCCAGATATATCAATAATATCTGCTATTTTTTTATATTTTTCAAGATCATCATTGATCTGAATATTTCCTGCTAGCATTAGTTCTTTATTAGACTGGATATTCTCAATTAAAGTATGATTGAATGACATACTTTTTTCGTATCCTTTACTATCAAATAAATAAATATCAGAAACATCTTTATATAACTGATAGTTTTCAACATCTTCAGAATTTTCAATAGTTAATGCGGTTATAATCTTTCTATTATACGTATTTTTTATAGATCGTATTTTATCTACACTACAGTCATAGAGCTGATAATAATCAAAGGGTAAATTTTTAATTTCTTCAAGAATACTTTTTTCAGGATTAACTAGAACTGCAACATATAAAGAATTTTTTTTATCAATCTCAGTCAACTCTTTTAATTTTTTTATATCAATATACCTTTTTGATTTTGGGTAATTAACAATGAAACCTATAAATTGAGGAGGATTTTTATGATTGATTATATATCTTAAAGTTTTGGCATCAGAGACACCACAAATTTTTGATTTAAGAATCATTGACTTAAATGATTGATTAAAGATGAAATATTTTTTTTGATGTTACCTTTAGTTATAGGCCTACCTATTACCAGCCAATCACTTCCATTTTTAAATGCTTGCTTGGGTGTTAAAACTCTTTTTTGGTCATGGGATTTTAGATTTAGTCTAATTCCAGGGGTAATTATTTCTTTTTTAAATACTTTTTTAACTATAGCTACCTCTTGAGGACCGCATACTATGGCATCAAGTTTTGCTTTATTTGCTAATTTAGCTTGATGATAAACTAATTTTCTAACGTCTTTGTTAAAACCAATTTCTTTTAATGCTTTATTATCCAGAGATGTTAAAATTGTAACTCCAATTAATTTAGTTTTTCCTGAAACTTTTTTACAAGCCTTTAGGGCGTCAAGCCCACTACTTATATGAATTGTCAAATAATTAACTTTCAAATCTTTAATTGCCTTAATTGTTGAAATACATGTATTGGGTATATCGTGAAGTTTAAGATCTGCAAAAGTTATCTTATTTTTTAATCTTGATAAAAAATTTCTACCATTCATTGAATTAAGAAACTCTAATCCAAATTTATAGCCAATTTTAAGTTTTGAACTTTGTGTTTTTTTGATAATTTCTTTAACTTTTGAAATGTTGTTAGTGTCACAAGCAACAAATATTTTATTCTTTTTCATTATTTAACTTTTTAAACAAGTCTTTTGACATTTTCCATTTTATTGTTCTTTTCTTTGGGACATTAATTTTTGTACCTGTTTTAGGGTTTCTTCTTATTGACTCTTTCTGAATATTTGTACGGAATGTACCAAATCCTCTTAATTCTACACCTTCACCTCGATAAAGAGTATTTTTAATTTCTTTTAAAATTATATCAATTAGCTTATTTAAATCACGTGATAGAAAATTAGGGTAAGATTTTTTTAACTGCTTTATTAACTCTGATTTTACAATTGCCAATTTTTTACTTTAATCTTTATTTTTATCTTTTTTCTTTAAATCTTCCGATAAAGATGAAAATGGTAAATTTTTACCCGAGCCCTCAGATCCATATTTTTCTAGAGCCTCTTTTTTTTCTATTTCTTCTAGAAGTTTAATACTTAGAACAACTTTTCTTTTTTCAATATCTAATTCTGCAATAGCACAATCAATTCTTTCCCCACCAGTGAACCTTGAACTTCTTTGGTCCTGAGCACTTAATGCAATATTTGATTTTTTAATTGGTAAATCAAGATTACATCCTTCAGGCCTTACATTAAGTCCTTTATTATCTGTAGATATTATTTTAACCGTTATTGTTTGCTTAATTTTTTTATCTTTAAACCAATCAAAAGGATCTGGTTGAGTTTGACGAAAGCCAACTCTAACTTTTTGATCTGAAACTTTTATTTCTAAAACTTTAACTTTTATTTTGTCACCTTTTTTATATTTGGCTAGTTCTTCCTCACCATTATTTGAATAAGTTAAATCATTACAATGTAAAAAAGTATCAATATCAATGTTTTCAATTTTTACAAATAATGAATATTCATTTTTATTAATTACTTCACCTTCTGCAATTGTACCTACAGGAAATTTTTTTTCAAAAGTCTCAAAAGGGTTTTCTAAAGTTAGTCTATGTGAGATTGCTACTCTTCTTTTTTCTTTATCAATTTCTGTTATAACACAATCAATTTCATCATTTACTTTAAACATTTTTTTAGCAGTAGCATTTTTTTTACTCCAACTTAGTTCACTTGAATGAAGCAATGTAGTTAAACCTGGTTCTAATTCACAAAATGCTCCAAAATCCATAATCTTTACAACCTTAACTTTATAAACTTTGTTTAGTGCATAGTTTTCTATATGTTCAAATGGATCTGGAGATAATTGTTTTACTGAACAACCAACTTGTAATTTTTCTTTATCTACAGAAATTACTTTTAGATCATGTTTCTCTCCGATATTGAAAACCTCATCAGGGTGATTAACTCTACTATAACTTATTTCCTGAAGGTGGACCAAAACGTCTAGCTCCCCATTAACGTTAAAGAAACATCCAAAAGTACTATAACCTTTTACTTCAGCACCTTTAATAATATCTCCTACTTTATATTTTTCTATTATCTTAGCTTTGTCCTCTTTTTTAAAGGATGAAATAATTTCTCTTCTTGATACACATGCATTTCCAAAATGGCGAGTTCCCCCCAGCCTAAAGGCTGGGGGGACCCGCCCCACGCACTTTATCCAATTTTATTAAAGCAAACTTTTGTGGCTCATTCATAAGATGCGAAATATCTTTAAGTGGTTTATCTGAAATTTGTGATCCTGGTAAAAACATTAAAGAACCAGTGTCTATGTGCTCCACAATACATCCACCTTTACACTTTGAAGTTATCTTTCCCATTATCGGTTCATTTTTTTCGTAAGCTTGAACTAACTTATCCCAGCCTTTTATTTTTTGAGCTTTATTTGCTGAGACTAAAACCTCTCCATTTTTATCCTCAATTTTTTCTAGCAGTACGGATATTTTTTCACCTATTTTAATTTTTTCTCCCAGACCCATACTTTTAAGTTCATTAATATCTAAAACAGGCTCACTTTTTAATCCCTCAACAAAAAGGAATACAAATTTGTCAGTAATTTTATTTATTTTACCCTCAATTATTTTACCTTCTTCGATTTGAATTTTTGAGAGTTGTGAATTTAGTAATTTTTCGAATTCTTGAGTTTCAGGGCTTGATAGATCTTTATAAATTTCCATTAATATTTAATTCTTCTGTCTATAATTTTTTTTATTTTTAAAAAACACGCTCTTTTAGATAAATTTGACGTGTTAATCAATATAGAATCTTTAGTTTTCTTTAATGGGGAAACTTTACGATTATAGTCACTTTTATCACGTTTTTTAATGTTTTTTAGTACTTCTTTAAAATTAATTCTTTTATTAAGTCCTTTTAGCTCATTATATCTTCTTAAAGCTCTAGTTTTAATATTTGCTGTTATAAAAAATTTTAAATCTGCATCTGGGACAATTTTATAAGTAATATCTCTACCGTCTAAACAAGAACCATCAAACTTTTTTGGTGGATTATATGCGCACTTTAATTGGAATGAGTGGACTAATTTTCTAATATTTCTATCTTTTGCAACTATAGAAGCCTCAGTTCCAATTTCGTCAGTTAAAAGCTTTTTGCTTTTAAGCTTATTCAAATTTAAATTTTTGATTTCTTTTTTTATAAAATTTTTATTATATTTACTTTGGTTGCTTATCTTTAGGTAAGCTATCATTCTATAAATTTTTCCTGTGTCTAAATATAAAAGATTATAATATTTTGATATTGTTTTACATAAAGTTCCAGCACCAGCCGCTGCTGGAGAGTCAACTGCAATTTTTAATATATTTTTTCTATTTTTCATTTTGTGAACATTTTGATAATTTCTAAAAATGAGGGGAAAGAAGTTTTTATAGAATCTTTATCATGTATATGCCACTCCCCTCCAAAAGATAATGCAGCAATAGCACTTGTCATGAAAACTCTATGATCTTTTAGATAGTTCTTAATTTCAATTTTTTTATTAATTCTTAACTTTGGGTTTCCAAATATTTTAATTGAATTTTTGGTCGTAATAGCTTTTATACCCATCATTCTTAGAATACTTGAACCCCATTTTAATCTTGGACTTTCTTTTTTATTAAGTTCTTCTAAATTCTTAAAAGTTGAAATACCTTTTGCTTTTGCTGCTATTAAAAAAATAATTAAAAATTCATCAATAGCTGCACTATTTAATTTTGAGGGACAATTGATAGATCTCAATTTTTTTGGACTTTTAATAAAAATGTCAGCTACCATCTCCCCTTTATAAATTTTTTTTTTTGAAAATAAGATATTAACTCCCATTTTTTTTAAAATAATTAGTATTCCAGACCTAGATGGATTAATATTTACATTTTTTATTAATAGTTTTGAACTTTCACTTAATACAGTGAGAGCGATAAAAAAAGCACTTGAACTTATATCAGATGGTATTTTATAATTTATTGCATTAATTTTTTTTACTTGATTTATCTCAATTAAATCAAAATTTTTTTTATTCTTAATCTTTATTGGAAAATTTAAATGTTTAAATAAAAGTTCTGTGTGATTTCTTGATTTTTTTGCTTTTATGATTGTTTTTCCATTGGTCTTAATTCCTCCAAACATAATACTACTTTTGCATTGGGCAGATCCTTTTTTCTCATAATATTTAATTGGCTTTAAATTATTAGATCCCTTAATAGTTAATGGTAATCCAGAGTTTTTATTGAGCCTAAACGTTGCACCAAATTTACTTAGTGGATCAGATATTCTTCTAAAATCTCTTTTTGATAAACTTTTATCACCTATCATCTTGATGGTTACTGGTGAGTCAATTAAAATTCCAAGAATTAGTCTACCAAGTGTACCAGAGTTTTTTGCGTTAATGGTAAGGTTTTTTTTATATTTATATCCATCAATTCCTTTGCCATAAATTTTACATATCTTATTATTAATAATAACTTTTATTCCAAGTTTTCTTACAGCCTGTATAGCAGCCAGAACATCTTCAGAAAAAAGTAAATTTTGGGCTTTTGAAACTCCTTTAGATAGAGATGAAATTAATACCCATCTGATGCTTAAGCTTTTATCACCAGGGATTATAATTTTTTTATTAAAAGTATTTATTCTTTTGTTTAAAATTATCTTATTGGACATTAACAATTAATTGAATTTAAAACTATTGCCAAAATAAGCATTTTTTGCATTAATATCTTTTACAAGATTTGATGGAGTATCTTGAGCAACTATTTTGCAATTACTTAAAATCATAGCAACATCTACACAAGCTAAAAGATCTCTTGCCTGATGATCACAGATACAAATTGTTATTTGATTCTCTTGTTGAAGATTAACAATAATTTCTTGCAACATTTTAATTGTTAATACATCTAAGGCTGCAAAACATTCATCTAAAAGTAGTACTTTTGGATTACTCAATAGAGACAATGAAATAACTAATTTTTTTTTTTGACCACCTGATAAAAATTTAGCTTTAATATTTTTAACATTTTCTAATTCAAATTTTGAAAGTAAATAGTCAATTCTTTCTTGTCTTAAGTTCTTATTCTGTATTACAATTTCACTTATAGCTTTAAGATTATCTTGAAGTGATAAATCGTTAAAATAGCCACCATATTGCGGCACATATCCAACTTTAAATTTTTTAGTTCTTAAATAAATAGGATACCGGGATACTTCTTCACCGTTTATTTTAATTTTTCCATGTTTAGGGTTGATTAGTCCTGTTATAAGATTAAAAATAGTTGACTTACCTACACCATTTGGACCAAGCATGCCAAAAATTTGACCTTCATTAATTTTAAAACTTATATTATCCAGAATTAACCTATTACCATATGCAAGAGATACATTCTCAAATTCAATTATAGACTTAATCTTTTTAAAAGATTTAATTCTAAACTTTTTAATTACTGCCATTTTTTTTAATCTAAAGATTTAATATTTATTTTTTTATTTTCTTCATACATAGAAATCTTAATATCTTTTGTTTTAATATCTACCTCTATTACATCGGCTTTTAATGAACTTTTATTGTTATTAAAAACTACGTTTCTAGAAACTGTCATTAAATTTTTATTTAATGAAAACTCAAGGTAATCTCCCGTAATTGTATTATCTAGATATTTAATCATTACATTTTTTGAAAAAATAGTATCAAAATCGTTAATATTATATTTACCAAAGTTAGAGGATATATCTATAGAATTATAATCTTTCAATCTTATAGTTGCTTTAATTGAAGTTAAATAAATAACATTAGTGTTATTTTGATCTATAGTTCCTTCAGATGCTTTTAAAATATATTCATTACCACTAGAGTCTTTAGACTTATATTCAACATCTTTAATAATATTAGAGTCATTTATTTCTTCTTGAGTAATTTCTTTTTTTTCCTCTATTAACTCTTTATTATTTTGATTTAAATTAAATATGATCAACAGTAATAGGATTAAAATAGCAATTATAAATGATGCTCTTAAAAAAAAACTTCTTCTCATTTAAGATATATTTGACAGCAAAATATTATGAATATGTAGTACGCCTATTGTTTTAAGTTTATTTTTTTTATTAAAAACACACAAAGAAGTAATTTTTTTATTATTCATTAAAGAAAGGGCTTTTGCTGCTAGTTCATTCTTATCTATTCCTATTGGGTTTTTAGTCATAATCTGCTTAACTAACAAATTATGTAAATTTTGTTTTTTTTGAGTTAATCTTCTTAATTCTCCATCAGTAATTATTCCTTTTGTTAACTTTTTTTTATCTCTCACAAGTAAAAAACCTAACTTTTTTAAGTTTAAAACTTTTAATGCATCTTTCATCTTTAAATTTTCATTAACAAAAGGAATAGCTTTATCCTTAAGCATTATATCTTCTACGGTTTTTAATTGTGCTCCTAAACTTCCAGCAGGATGAATTTTTTTAAAATCTTTACTATTAAACTTTTTTTGTCTCATAGTAGCAATTGCCAACGCATCACCTAAGGCAAGTTGGGATGTTGTGCTAGAAGTCGGAATAATACTTCCTGCCTCAGTTACTTTTGGTATTAACAATTTAATATCTGAGGATCTATAAAGCACAGAATCTTTTTTTGAAACAATGCTTATCAGTAAAATTTTGTTTCTATTTACATATTGTATAATATTTTTTAATTCTTTAGTTTCTCCTGAATTGCTAATTAAGATTAAGATATCTTTTTTTGAAATACTTCCCAAATCTCCATGAGAAGAGTTACTTGCTGATAGATAAAATGAGGGGGTCCCAACTGATGAAAAAGTCGCTGCTATCTTATTTGCAATTAATCCACTTTTACCAACTCCACACAGGATAACTTTTGATTGGCACTTAACAATTTGCTCAACAGCTAAATTAAATGAATTACTAAAACTATTTTTTAATTTATTTAATGCTTTGATCTCTAGATTAATTACAGCTTTACCAATATTTATAAAATTTTTTTTTTTCATTTAATGAGACCAGATATCATCTTTAAAAAAAGCCAAATCAAGTTCGACTCTTGTTTTTAAAAATTTAAGACAATCTTTGTATAAATCAATCCTTTTTTCTCTAATTAAGATATTGTTTAATTCATCATGTATTTTGTGAAGATAGATTACATCATTGGCACAATATTTTATTTGGGCTGGTGTTAATTCTCCACCAAAATCTGAATTTTGAAATTGTTTACTTATATCTATATTTACAAATTCTTTTATAAGTGCTTTTAATGAATGGCTATCAGAATATGATCTTGCAAGTTTAGATGCAATTTTAGTATCAAGGATATTATTTGTGTCAGTTTTGAGATAATGTTTTATATGAGCAATATCAGCTCTGCCGTAATGAAAAATTTTTATAATATCATTGTCAGATAATATTTTTGATAAATTTGGAGCTTCATATTTTGATCTATCGAGCTGTATAATATGAGCGTCAGAATTTCCTGAAGATAATTGGATTAAACACAAAGGATCACGTCTGACATTTAGACCCATGAACTCTCCATCAACAGCTATTACGTTGCCTAAATCCAAATCATCTGGTAAATCATTTTTGTGAAGTTTGATATCAATACTCATTATTTAATCATATATATATGAAAGCAAAAAATTGTCTAATTTTTGGTGGTAGTGGTCAAATAGGAAGACATCTCATTAGAAAGTTAACCAAAAATAACTATAGAGTAACTGTAGTTACTAGGAATATTCATCAAAAAGGGCACATTATTAAAACTCAAGGAAATGCAGGATTTATCAATATTGTTGAGGCAAATATTTTTGATGAGACTAAAATTAAAAAATTATTTGAGGAGGCAGATATTTGTATAAATTTAATAGGAATATTATTTGAAAAAAAAAGAGGAAATTCATTTAAAAATATACATACAGTATTTCCATCAATTTTAGCAAAACTTTGTAAACAATATAATTTAAAACATTTTATTCATATATCAGCACTAGGAATAAATGAAGCAATTGACTCAAAATATGCAAAAACCAAAATGGAAGGAGAAAAAGAAATTTTAAAAAATTTTTCTTTATCTACGATTTTGAGACCATCAATAGTTTATTCTGTAGATGACAACTTCACCACAAATTTTATGACTTTACTTAATAGATTACCAATTTTTCCACTTTATTACTCAGGTAGAACAAAGTTCATGCCCATACATTCCTCAGATCTAGTTAATGTAATTTTTAATATCATTTCCAAAAATATTTACTCTCAAATTATAGAGTGTGTCGGTCCAGAGACAATTACATTAAAACAAATTTTAGAAAAACTATTACTCTTAATTAATAAAAAAAGGCTTTTATTATTTTTTCCACTTCCTTTAGCTAAATTATCAGCGAAATTTTTTCAACTTTTCCCCAAACCTTTACTCACTGAAGATCAGTTAGTACTATTGAAATACGACAATATAAAATCAGGAAATTATAAAACTAATTTTGATATAGGATGTCCTGCAAAATGTTTTTTTGAAAAAGAGGTCGAAAAATATTGTTATATGTGGAGAGAAGGAGGTCAGTTCTCAATAAACAAAAGTGAAAAAAAAAGTAATTAAACCTATATTAAAAATTAAATAAAAACTAAGCTGATTTGATTTTTTTTTCAATAAATTCTGGGACTTCCTCTTTATCAGTTACATCCTCTTTCTTACCTTTTGGTTGATATGCATATAGAAGATGTAGTTTACAATACGAAAAATCTTTTAGAGAAGATCGTCCACAAAAATAAAAGTTTTTTTCATCAGGATGACCTATCGGCCATTTACAAGAATTCTCATCTAATTCTTCTAAAGTTTTAGGATTTTCTGGTTCAAAATCTTTTTCAATTATTAATGATTTAAATTTACTCCTTCGACCCTTTTTAGATTTAATATTTTTGTCATTTACTGCATTTTCAAAACTTTCATTTGAGGTTGCTGTTCTAGTTTTTATTTTTGCTGATAAATTAAGTCTATGAGCTTTACCAATTACTGCATTCCTACTTATTCCACCAATTATCTCAGCTATTTGGCTCGCAGTATTTCCTTTTCCCCATAATTCTTTTAATTTAGATACTTTTTCCTCAGTCCAACTCATTTTAACTATATAATGTGTTAATATATGTAATTAACACAATATACTGATATATATTAAAAATAAACAAGGATTTTTTATCAGTTATGCACAAAAATTATAAAAAAAATTCTATTTATTATTCAATCGTAACTTGTATTTAATTTTTTAGTTTATAAAAAGTTTATAGAATAGAAAAATGAGTTATTTAGCTAAAAATTATAATAGAAAAAAGTTATCATTTGTTAGAGGAAAAGGAAGTTTCCTTTATACTAAAAATGGTAGCAAATATTTAGATTTTGTTCAGGGAATTGCTGTCAATTCATTAGGCCACGCTCATCCACAATTAGTTAAAGCTATAAACCAACAATCAAAAAAACTCTGGCATGTATCCAATGCATTTGAAATACCTGAAGGTGAAGAGCTTGCAAAAAAATTAGCGGAAAAAACTTTTGCTGATTATATTATGTTTCAAAATAGTGGTGCAGAAGCTACTGAAGCTGCTATAAAAGTTGCAAGAAGATATTTTTTTTCAATAGGAAAACCAAATAAAACTAGAATTATTTGTATAAAAAATTCATTTCATGGAAGAACTATAGCTGCAATCCACGCTAGTGGTTCTAAAAAAATGACTGAAGGTTTTGGCCCAAAAGTTGGGGGTTTTGATCATTTTAATTTTGGAGATCATAAAAAATTAAAAAAATTAATTACCAAAAAAACAGCTGCAATTATGGTTGAAACAATTATGGGGGAAGGCGGAATTAAAAAAATTCCAGATTACTGCTTAAGAGGATTAAGAAAACTATGCAATAAAAAAAGAATTTTATTAATATTAGATGAAGTCCAGTGTGGAATAGGTAGAACAGGAGATTTCTTTGCATTTGAAAGCTCTAAAGTGAAGCCAGACATAGTACCCATTGCAAAAGGAATTGGTGGTGGTTTTCCTATAGGGGCAGTTTTAATGAATAAAAAAGTCGCCTCAGGCATGACAGCAGGAACACATGGATCAACTTTTGGAGGTAATCCACTTGCAATGAAAGTAGGTATTACAGTTTTAGATATTATATCAAAAAAAAGCTTTTTAAATAAAGTTAAATTAAACTCTAAATACTTCCATATTCATTTGATGAAAATTAAAGAAAAGTTCCCAAATGTTATAAAAGAGGTAAGAGGTCAGGGTTTTCTAATTGGCTTGCAACTTTATAAAGACCAAACAAAATTTATAAAACAACTTATGGATAGTAAATTGTTAACTATTAAAGCTGCTGAAAATGTGGTTAGAATTTTGCCTCCTTTAAATGTAAAAAAAACTGAAATTGATAAAGCTATTAAAATAATTCAGATGGTTTGTTCAAAATATAACTAATGAAACATTTTATTAATCTTAAAGACATCTCATCAAAAGATCTAAGAAAAATTTTATCAGATGCTAAAAAAAGAAAAAAAAAAAGAAATTCACTAAATACTCTTGAGACAGACAAAGGATCACCTCTAAAAGGTAAGCTTCTTGTGCAAATGTTTGAAAAATCAAGTTTAAGAACCAGACTGAGTTTTTATTTAGCAATAAAGCAATTAGGGGGAGGCACATTAACTTTGAGAGCCAATGAACTTCACTTAGGCTCAGGAGGAGAAACACTAGAGGACACAGCAAAAATTTTATCAACTTATGGTGATGGCTTTATGTTAAGAACAGATAAAGATAAAAAATTGGAAAATTTTAAAAAATTTCTAAAAATTCCATTAATAAATGGCTTAAGTCCTTCTTCTCATCCAACTCAAGTTTTATCTGATATTTTTACGGTAGAGGAAGTTAAAAAAAAACCAATATCAAAAATGAACATAGCCTGGGTAGGAGACTCAAATAATGTGCTAAATAGTTTAATAGCAGCCTCTATAAAATTTAATTTTCAATTAAGCATTGGATGCCCAAAAAAATATTCCCCTAGTAAACTAGTATTAGATTGGACTAAGAGTTTTAAAAATAAAATTAATATTTTTGATAATGCAGTTAAAGCAGTATTTAAAGCAGATGTAATATTTTCAGATAAAGTTATATCTTTAAATGATAAAGTGAACAAAAAGAAAAAATTAAATGATTTTAAAAATTTTAGGATTACAAAAAAATTAATGGAAAAAGCAAAAAGTGATTGTATATTTTTACACTGTTTACCAAGAGGATCAGAGGTAGAAGAAGAAGTTTTTTTTAGCAAACAATCAAAAGTTTGGCAACAAGCTCTTAATAGAGTGCATGTTCAAAAAAGTATTTTGTTGTATTGTTTTGGAAAACTAAGGTAAAGATAAAGGACTTTCAGAATTTTGGTTTAGATATTTGATAACTGAAGCTCTATCTTTTTCTTTCCTAAGTCCTGCGAAAGCCATCTTTGTTCCCTTAATCCATTTAGCAGGTTTTATAAGATAGCCATTAAGCTCTTCAAAGGTCCATGATTTTTCATATCCTGCAAGTGCTTTTGAATATTTATAATCACTTACGGCTCCAACCTTTCTACCAACTACATTATACAAAGCTGGACCAATTTTATTTTTTCCCCCTTTTACAATAGAGTGACAAGCCGCACACTTTTTAAATATTTTTTCTCCACTAGCAACATCACCCATTGACATTAATGCAGCAATATCAACTACCTTTTCTGTCGTTTCATTTGTAGAAGCAACAGCTGTAGTAATTTGATCTACTTCAACGCTGTAGCCAGGGGTTTCAGGCTTTTCAACATGAAAAACGACTTCAGAAATCTTACCTAATCCAATAATTAGCAAAGCAACCATTAAAATAGCTGCAATCACCTTATTAATTTCAAAAGAATCCATTTTATAAAAATATATTTTGAACGTATAACACTATAAATTAAAAATTGCTTATATTTTAATGTACAATTTTGCCTCTGTTTATAATCTAAAACTAAATAAAAAATAGAATGAAAACATTAATTATTATTCCATCTAGATTGTCAGCAACCAGATTACCAGGCAAACCATTACTTAAAATTAATGGTTTATCAATAATTTCACATGTTTTTAAAAAGGCTGAGGAGACAAATATTGGTGAAGTCTTTGTTGCAACTCAAGATCAAGAAATTATTGATGATGTAAAAAAAAACGGTGGTCAGGCAATATTAACTAATAAAAATCACAAAACTGGCACTGATAGAATAAATGAAGCAATTAAAAAACTTGGAAGGACTGATGTCGAATTAATTATGAACCTTCAAGGAGACGAACCACTTATGAATGTAGCAGATATTCAAAAGTTGCACACTCAAATGGTTAAAACAAAATTTGAATTGGGTACTTTAGCATCAAATATTACAGATCAAGAATCATATGATAATCTAAATGTAGTAAAAGTTATTACTAAAGAGAGTTTAGATAACAGTCAATTTCCGGAGGCTATTAATTTTACAAGAAAACTTAATGATAAACCTAAAAATATTTATAAACATTTAGGGATTTATTGTTACAAATTAAAAACTCTTGAAAAATTTGTTTCATTTAATCAATCTGTAAATGAAATTAAGTATAAATTAGAACAATTAAGAGCACTGGATAATGAAATAAAGATTAACGTTGCATTTGCAAAATCTTCCCCAATAGGGGTTGATACTAAAGAGGATTTTGTAGCCATAAAAAAAATAATGGAATATAAATCAAAATGAGTAAAATATATTTTCAAGGAACTTTTGGAGCATATTCACACTTAGCAGCACTATCAATAAGTCCTAAAGCAGAAATTTTACCGTGTAAGACATTTGATGAATGTTTTTTAAAAGCATCAAAGGATCCAAATTCTAAAATTATAATTCCTGAGTCAAATAGAATTACAGGCAACATTGGTATTGAGTATCTGATTTTTAAATACAGGCTAAACATTTATTCAGAATATTTTCAAAAAATTGAACATAATTTATTGGGTATTCCTGGTACGAAAATTTCTGATATAAAAGATGTTTATTCACATGGTCAAGCATTATCTCAATGTTCTAAATTTATAAAATCAAATAATTTAGTTGAACATGTAAGAGCAGATACTGCGGGGTCAGCTGAAATGATTTCAAAAGATAAAGATAATAAAAAAGCTGCAATTGCATCTTCATTAAGTGCAAAAACTTATGGTTTAGAAATAATAAAAAAAAACATTGAAAATGAAAATGGAAATTTAACTAGATTTTTAATTATGGGAAAAAATATCTCTCAACCAGAGTTTGGGAAAAAAAAATATATTACTTCATTTTTATTTAAACTTAAAAGTAAACCAGCTGCTTTATATCAATCTTTAGGTGGATTTGCTATTAACGGAGTTAATTTAACAAAATTGCAAAGCTATCCTGAAAAGAATAGTTTTGATTCTTTCTTTTTTTTATGTGATCTTGATGGTCATATTGAAGATCAAAAAGTGCAAAAATCTTTAGAAGAATTAGGATTACATTGTCAAGATTTTCACGTCCTAGGTGTTTTTGAAGCTGACAAACAACGAGAAAAATAAAATTCTATTCTTTTCTTGTAGACTAGAAATTATTACTGCTATAATACTTTTGGAGGCTAGAGGTGGGTGCTGCTTGAACCCGACCAGATCTTAACGGAAGCAGTCGTAGAGACAGTTATTCAGGTTCTAGTCTCCTTAAAAAAATTTATATGAATAATAATTCTAAGGTATTAGCTTTAAAATATAGGCCTCAGGTTTTTGAGGATCTTATTGGTCAAGATGTTGTTTCAGAGACTATTAAAAATTCTATTCAAGCTGATAAAATCCCAAATGCATATTTATTTACTGGAATTAGAGGCATAGGAAAAACAACAATTGCAAGAATTGTTGCAAAATCTATTAATTGTTCAAAATCACTTGATAATCAATGCAAAACAAAATGCGAAAACTGTGATGCCATAACTAATTCAAATCACATAGACGTTTTGGAAATGGATGCCGCAAGTAAAACTGGTGTTGATGATGTGAGGGATTTAATTGAATTCTCAAGATATGGACCCACTATGGCAAAATATAAAATTTTTATAATTGATGAAGTTCATATGTTGAGCAAACAAGCATTCAATGCTTTGTTAAAAACATTAGAGGAACCACCTGAGTATCTTAAATTTATTTTTGCTACAACAGAAATTAAAAAAATTCCAATTACTGTAGTATCAAGATGTCAAAGGTTTGATTTATCAAGAATAAGATCATCTGAATTATTTGAATTTATAAAAAAGATTAAAGATAAAGAAAATGGTAAAGCTTCAGATGAGGCTTTAAGATTAATAGTAAAAATATCAGAAGGTTCAGTTAGAGATGCTTTATCTTTACTAGATAGGGCTCTATTAAGTTTGGATAAAGGGACTGAATTAGACTTAAAGGCGGCTCAAAAAATTTTTGGTTATTTTGATAAGTCACAACTAATAGATCTCTTTAAACTAATTTTTGAAGGAAATGAAAAAATGGTTATTTCAATTTATAGAAAAATTTATGACCAGGGAGTTGAGCCTAAAATTTTTATTAATGATTTTTTAGAAATACTTTATTATTTAAAAAATATAAATTCGTTAAGTTTAGAAAGTACAAATTTTTCTTTAAATGATGATCAATTTGTAAAAATTAAAGGAATTTCTGAAGGTTTAGAAAATCAAACACTAATTTTATTTTGGCAGTTCACTATAAAAACTCTTGAAGAGCTAGATATTGTCTCAAATCAAAATTTATCGATTGAAATGTTTTTAATAAGGCTGATTCACCTTAGTTCTTTAAAATTAAAAGATAATTTTGAAGAAGAAATTAAAATTGATAATTCTACTGAAAATAAAGAAACTAATATTTCCTCTAAAATGATTAATCAAATAAAGAATGTCTCTCAAGAAGAAAAAACTAAGCCAGAAGTTCAAACTGAAATTAAAGCTGACAAAAATTTTATTATAAAGTCATTTAATGATTTAATTGAGATTTGTTCAAATAAAAAGGAAATAAAATTAAAATATGAACTTGAAAAAAATGTAAATCTTGTAAAATTTGAAAAAAATAGAATTGAAGTATCTTTTAATGAAAGTCTAAATAAAGATTTTGTAAAAGAATTATCATCTAAACTTTTTGAATGGACTAATGAAAGATGGATAATTACATTTAGTCAATTAAAAGGGGAAAGATCAATTAAAGATCAGCAAAAAAATATTAAAGAAAAATTAATTGAGGATTCTAAAAAATCAGAAATTTATAAAGATGTAATTAATAATTTTCCTGATGCTGAATTAATAAATGTGAAATCAAAAGATAAAGGTAATGATCATGACTGATTTTAGTAAAATTTTAGATAAGGCTAAAGAGCTAGAAGCTAAGATGAAGGAAAGTCAAAAAAAAATTAAAGAAATAAGAGTTGAAGGGGCTTCAGGATCAAACTCAGTTAAAATAACTCTAGATGGGGAAGGAGAGATGCAGACAATTAAGTTATCTGATGAAATAATGCATGAAGACAAAGCTATAATTGAAGATTTGATTGTTGCAGCGCATAACAATGCTAAATCTCAGCTTAAATCAAAAACTTCAGAAGAAATTTCAAAAGCCACAGGAGGTTTTGGAATACCTGGTTTTAAATGGCCTTTATAGGAAATGCAAAATATTAGTGAGATTGAAGAACTTATAAAATTAATTTCTAGACTTCCAGGTTTAGGTCCTAAATCAGCTAAACGTATTGTTTTAAAATTAATTAATAATCGTGATGAACTTGTAAAGCCATTGGCAAAAGCTTTAGCTGAAGTTTATAAAAATATTTCTAGGTGTAAAATTTGTGGTCTATTAAAGTCTTCTTCTGTGGAATGTAATTATGACAATTGTAGTATTGTAGGAAAAAAGTACGACAAAATTTGTGTAGTTGAAAACATATCTGATCAATGGAGCATTGAAAGCTCAAGTATATATCAGGGATATTTTCACATTTTAGGCGGTACAATTTCATCAGTTGGCCAAAAAAAAGAGGATTTATTAATCCACTCTTTGGTTGAAAGAGTTAATAAAGATAATATTGAAGAAGTAATTTTAGCAACTAGTGCAACCGTTGAAGGTCAAACTACTGCATATTATATCCAAGATAGTCTTAAAAATACAAAAGTTAAAGTCACAAAACTTGCTCAAGGATTGCCAGTTGGAGGAGAGATTGAAAGTTTAGATGATGGAACTTTATTTTCTGCTTTCAAAAATAGGTCAAAATTAAATTCTAATTCTGATTAGATTTTTTTAAAATTCTATTTAGATGCAGAAGTGGCTCTGTATATCCAGATGGTTGCTCTTTTCCTTTAAAAATTAAATCACAAGCAGTTTTAAAGGCTACAGATTTTTCATAATTGTCACTCATTTTTTCATAATTTTTGTCATTTTCATTCTGTTTATCTACAATTTTGGCCATCTCTTTCATTATTTCTAAAACCTGAATTTTTGTTGTAACTCCATGATGTACCCAATTCGCTATGTGTTGTGAGGAAATTCTTAAGGTTGCCCTATCTTCCATCAATCCTACATTGTTTATATCTGGAACTTTTGAACAGCCAACTCCCTGGTCTATCCACCGAACTACATACCCTAATAATGTTTGTGCAGAATTTGAAATTTCAGAGTTAATTTCATCTACAGACCAATTGGGTCTATCAGCAATAGGAATTTCTAAAAGATCATTTATTTTAGCTTGTTCTCTAGTTTGAATTTTCTTTTGCTCATCAAAAATATTTATCTGATGATAGTGGAGAGCATGTAAAGAAGCAGCAGTAGGAGAAGGTACCCAAGCACAATTAGCACCAGCTTTTAAATGATTAATTTTTTCGTCTATCATTTCTTTCATTTTATCTGGCATAGCCCACATACCTTTTCCGATTTGAGCTTTACCAGAGAAACCACACTTTAGACCAATATCCACATTGTTATTTTCATAAGCTGAAATCCATTTAGATGATTTCATTTCTCCCTTTTTAATCA
This sequence comes from uncultured Pelagibacteraceae bacterium, assembly GCA_902555725.1. Taxonomy (GTDB): domain Bacteria; phylum Pseudomonadota; class Alphaproteobacteria; order Pelagibacterales; family Pelagibacteraceae; genus Pelagibacter. The sequence goes on from CACDTN010000007.1 coordinate 58,337, forward strand.
TAGGCCCAGCTTCCATTGATGTATGCATCTCATCTCCAGTTCTATCTAAAAAACCTGTATTAATAAAAAAAACTCTATTTTTTAAGGTTCTGATACATTCTTTTAAATTTGCTGAAGTTCTTCTTTCTTCATCCATTATACCTATCTTGCATGTATATTTTTCTAATCCAAGCAGCTCTTCAACTTTAGAAAATATTAAGTCAGTAAATTTTGTTTCTTCAGGACCATGCATTTTAGGTTTTACGATGTAAACAGACCCTTTTCTTGAATTTCTTTTTTTCTTTAAATCATGAAGAGCACATGCAGTTGTTAAAAACGCATCCATAATTCCTTCTGGAATTTCATTTCCATCTTTCAAAATTATAGATGAATTAGTCATAAGGTGGCCTACATTTCTTATTAAAAGTAAACTTCTACCATGCAATTTCAAACCAATACCTTCTTTCGAGATATAACTTCGATCTGGGTTAAGTTTTCTCTCTAAATTTTTTCCATTTTTTTCAAATTGAATTTTTAAATTACCTTTCATCAATCCTAACCAATTTCGATAGCAAGCAACCTTATCTTCAGCATCAACAGCTGCTACACTATCTTCATTATCACAAATTGTTGAAACAGCTGACTCAGCAATAACATCGCTTATTCCTGCAATATCATGAGCAGCACTAAATGCTTTAGGATTAATTATTATTTCAAAATGTAGATTATTATTTTTGATTATTACTGCTTCTGGTTTATTTGCATCACCTCTGTGGCCTACAAATTTGCTTTTATCTTTTAATTTATATTCATAATCATCTTTAAAAATAACAAGTTCTTTGTTAATTATTTTTAAAGCTGCAATATTTTTCCAGCTTGTCCCTTGAATTGGAATACATTTATCAAAAAATTCTCTTACATATTTTATTACTTCTTGCCCTCTATTCGGATCATATCTTTCACTTCCACCTTCTTCAGACTCAATTATATTTGTTCCATAAAGACTATCATATAAGCTTACCCATCTTGCATTAGCAGCATTGAGGGTGTACCTAGCATTCATTATTGGCACTACTAATTGCGGCCCCGCTATTTGAGCAATTTCATCATCTACATTACTTGTTTCAATTTTGAAGTCAGATCCTTCATCCTTTAAATAGTCAATCTCTTTTAAAAATTTTTTATATTCTTCAATTTTAATTTCAGCTCCTCTATTTTTAATATGCCAGTCATCTATTTTTTTTTGTAAAATTTCTCTTTTTTCAATTAATTTTTTGTTTAGTGGTGATAATTCATGAACTATATTATCAAATCCTTGCCAAAATTTTTCTGGGGAAATTGAAGTTTCTTTTAACAATTCATCATTTACAAATGACAATAACTCATCAGAAACTTTAAGATTGTTAACATTTTGGTATTTCTTGTTCATTAACAATATATCTAAAACCCTTGTAAAATTAAGTCAAATATTTAATAGTAGCATTGACATTTTCTTGTCAATTTCCATACTTATGTATTATCAAATTTTACATGAAAAATTATCTCAATTTTGAAACTGATATTAAAGAATTAGAAACAGAAATAGAAAAATTAAAAGACCCTTTTAATCAAAGTGGAGTTTCTGAAGTTGACACACAAAAAATTTCCAAAATTCAAAGTGATATAGATGAAAAATTGGAAATGATTTATTCTAATCTTGATCCATGGCAAACTACAATGGTAGCTAGACATGAAGATAGACCAAAATCAAAATTTTTTATTGATAATTTGTTTGAGGATTTTATTCCACTATCTGGTGATAGACATTATGGTGAAGATAATTCAGTCCTAACTGGTTTTGCTAAATTTGAAGGTCAATCAGTTTTAGTTATAGGCCAAGAAAAAGGAGATGATTTAGATTCTAGAATAAAAAGAAACTTTGGGATGATGAGACCTGAAGGTTATAGAAAGACAATTCGTTTAATGGAATTAGCTAATAAATTTAACTTACCAATAATATCATTTATTGACACTCCTGGAGCTTATCCGGGCGTAGGAGCAGAGGAAAGAGGTCAAGCAGAAGCTATAGCCAAATCAATTGAATGCTGTATGAAATTAAAAGTTCCTACAATTGCTATAATAATTGGAGAAGGTGGTTCTGGAGGGGCAATTGCTTTAGCATCTTCTAATAAAGTAGCAATGTTAGAAAATGCAATTTATTCTGTGATTTCACCTGAAGGATGTGCCACTATTTTATGGAGAGATCCAAAAAAAATGTTAGATGCAGCTAAAGCAATGAAACTCTCAGCAAAAGATCTATTAAATCTGGAAATCATTGATGAAATAATTCCCGAACCTCTTGGTGGGGCACATAGGGATAAAAATTTAATGCTTAGAAATCTGAAAATATCAATCAGTCAAAATTTGGAGGGCTTTAAATCAATGTCACCAGAGGAAATTTATAATGATAGAAAAAATAAATTTTTAAAAATTGGTAGAGGTAAAGGTTTCACAACTAATTTAGATAACTTAAGTACTTCAAGATTAGATAAAAATTTTAATCAAATTTTAAAATCCAAAAAAACATTGATTATAGCTCTTGGAGTATCAGTAATTTTATTAACTTCACTAATTTATTTTTTATAATGCACCACAACAGTTTTTAAATTTTTTTCCTGTTGCTTCACATTTTTCATTTCTAGAAATCTTTTTACCCTCATTTATCACTAATAAACATTTGGGATCATTTGAATTAATTTTAGTCTTCTCTACACTTGGAGCTTCCTGAACTATTTTTAAATTCATTAAAATTGTTATAAAATCTAATTTTAGTTTATTTAATAAATTTTCAAATAAATAGAATGCTTCTTTTTTATACTCAACTAAAGGATCTCTCTGTCCATAAGATCTTAGTCCTATAACTTGTCTTAATTGTTCTAAATATTGAATATGTGATTTCCAATTGATATCAATTGATTGTAAGAAAATTCTTTTTTCTATATCTTTTGCTTGTTCTTCACCTAAAAGTTTTATTCTTTCATCTCTAGATTCATTAAATTTTATATTTAATATTTCTCTAAGATCTTTATCACTACATTCATTCAATCTTTTTAAATCAGACTCTAAAAAATCCTTACCCAAAATCCCCTTAATCTTATTGTCAAAATCAGAGCTTTTAGGATTAGATTTTTTCAGTATTTTTAATGGTATTAAACTTTCAATTATCTCATTTAAAAAATCTATAGAATATTGAAAAATTTTATCACTATTCATAGCATCTTTTCTTTGAGAAAAAATTACATATCTTTGGTCATTCAATACATTATCGAATTTTATTAAAGTTTTTCTAATATCAAAGTTTCTTGCTTCAACTTTTTGTTGTGCTCTCTCTAAAGCTTTGTTTATCCATGGGTGGTCAATACTTTCACCATCTTTCAAACCAAGTTTTTCTAAAATATTATTCATAGACTCTGATCCAAAAATTCTCATTAAATCATCTTCGAGACTTACATAAAAAATTGAGTTTCCTTCATCACCTTGTCTTCCCGATCTTCCTCTAGCCTGATTATCTACTCTACGAGACTCCATTCTTTCGGTGCCAATCACATATAAACCTCCAAGAGATTTTATCTTTTCCTTATTTATTTTAAGCTGATCTTCGTCTATCGACCCTTTCTTTCCACCTAGTTGAATATCTACCCCTCTACCAGAAATACTGGTTGTAATTATTACAGAATTTTCTTTTCCAGCATTAGCAATTATTTCTGCTTCGTTCTCGTGGTTTTTTGCATTCAGTACCTGATGTTTAATATTTTCTGTTTTTAAAAGATTAGAATATATTTCAGATTTATTTACACTTGATGTAAATACTAATAATGGCTGACCTTTTTTATGACATTCTTTAATCTTTAATACTATAGCATTATTTTTTTCACTCTCAGTTCTAAAAATTTGATCATTGAAATCATTTCTAATCATCTTTTTGTTAGTTGGAATGACTACTACTGGTAAATTATATATCTCAAAAAATTCTTGAGACTCTGTTACGGCTGTACCTGTGCAACCAGAAATTTTTTTATAAAGCTTGAAATAATTTTGATATGTAATTGATGCTAAAGTTTGATTCTCTACTGCAATATGGATTCTCTCTTTAGCTTCTAGGGCTTGATGTAGACCATCCCCAAATCTTCTTCCCTCTAAAATTCTACCAGTTAATTCATCAATAATTTTTAACTCATCATTTTGAATAATATAATCTTTACCTTTTTGAAATAGATGATTAGCTCTTAAAGCTTGATTAACATGATGAACTAAACTTAAGTTTTCAGGATCATAAAAATTATTATTTTTTAGTATACCAGCATTTGAAAAAATTTTTTCAACATTATTTATTCCTTCATTAGTTAGAAGAATATTTTTTTCTTTTTCATCTATCTCATAATCTTTTTCATTTAAGTTTTTTATTAATTTATCAATAGCAAGATACTGAGTAGTTCTATCTTCTGCTTCACCTGAAATGATTAAAGGGGTTCTAGCTTCATCTATTAAACAAGAATCTATTTCATCTACAATTGAAAAAAAATGTTCTCTTTGAACCATTTCTTCATTTGAATATTTCATATTATCTCTTAAATAATCAAATCCAAGCTCGCTGTTAGTTGCATAAGTTATGTCACAATTATAATTTTTTTTTCTTTGCTGATCATCTTGATCGTTGTTTATATAACCAGATGTAAGCCCAAGAAAATTATATATAACTCCCATTTCTTGCGAGTCTCTTTTAGCTAAATAATCATTTACAGTGACTATATGTACACCCTTTTCACAGAGAGCATTTAAATACGCAGCGAGTGTTATAGTTAAAGTTTTACCTTCTCCAGTTTTCATCTCAGCAATTTTGGCTTGATGTAAAACTACACCACCAATTAATTGGACATCAAAATGTCTCTCTTTTCTCATTCTTCTAGAGGCATCTCTTACAAGAGCAAAAGCCTCTGGAAGTATCTCATCAAGAGTTTCACCATTTTTAACTTTTTGTTTTAATTCAAGAGTTTTTTTTGGAAAATCCGAATCAGCTAGTTTTTTTGTAGACTCTTCTAAAGAATTAATTTTTTTAACAATTTGCCCTACTTTATCTAATTCTCTTTGATTACTAGATTTTATGAATTTTGAGAATAAGTTGAGCGGATTTAACATGACTTTTTGATATATTATTTACATATATCCTTTAATATAATTATGAAATAATTATTTTAAATACTATGGGTATTAATTTAACTAATTTTTTATCTTCTAAATCAAAAAGTAAGAGAATGATGGAATTTCAAGATTTAGATCATATTGATGGTGTATCAATTTCAACAGTTAGTGCAAATTTATACAATAATTCGAGAGATGATTTAGTTATGTTTTATTTCAGGGATGGGGCAAATAGTGCCTCGGTATACACTCAGTCAAAAATAATTTCTGAAAATATAAAATGGAATTTAAATCAAAAAGCTAAAAAAATATTTTCATTATTAATTAATACAAGAAATGCTAACTGTTTTACTGGAAGACAAGGTTACAAAGGTTTAGAAAAAATTGCTGAGATTGCTTCTCAAAAATTAACAGAAAAACAAAAAGAAGATGATGAAGAACCAAAAAAAATTAAATCAAAAGAGATAATTTTTGGCTGTACAGGTACAATTGGAGAAAATTTTCCAGAAGATAAAATAAAATCAAAAATACCTGAACTAATAAATAAATTAAAATATACACAGAACAAATTAGTTTGGATGAAGGCAGCACTAGGAATAATGACAACTGATACTCAACCAAAGATGGCAATGGAAAAATGTTTTATCGGAAATAGTGAAATTAAAATATTTGGGGTTGCCAAAGGTTCTGGCATGATTCAGCCAAATATGGCAACTACTTTAGGTTATATATTTACAGATGCGGATATCAAAAATGATATTTTAAAGAAACTTTTAAAGAAAAATATAGCAACAACATTTAACGCAATTAGTTGTGATAGTGATACTAGCACAAATGATATGGTTTCTATTTTTTCAACAGGAAAAATAAAACATCCTAAAATTAACAGTTTAAATGATGAAAAACTAAAAGACTTTGATAATGCATTGAATAAAGTTTTACTAAATTTAGCTAAGAGAGTTGTGGCTGATGGAGAAGGAGCATCCAAATTTATTACTGTTAATGTCCAAGAATGTAAGAATGATATTGAAGCTAAAAAAATTGCATTTTCGATATCCAATTCCCCTTTAGTAAAAACAGCAATTGCTGGCGAAGATCCCAATTGGGGAAGAATTATTATGGCAATAGGAAAAGCCGGCGTTCAACTAAATTATGAAAAATTATCTATTAAGTTTGGAACTATAATAATAGTTCAAAATGGCAAAGTTAATCCTAATTATAAAGAGGAAGAAGCTGCAGAGTACATGAAAAATGACAGTATTGATATTTTTGTAAGTATCTCAAGTGGATCAAAAAATTTTACAGCGTATACAATGGATTTAACTAAAAAATATATTGAAATTAATGCAGATTATAGAAGCTAAGATAAATTTTATTGAATTCTTAAAAAGAATTATTAAATATAAATTATGATTAAATATAAACTTAGCTGTAAAAGTTGTGAAATCTCATTTGATAGTTGGTTTGCCTCATCAAAAGAATATGAGAAACTCAAAAAAAAAAATTTATTAAATTGCCATGTTTGTAATTCACAGAAAGTAGAAAAATCATTGATGGCACCAAAATTTATAAACAAACCTATTTCAAAAGGTTTTGATAACCAACATTTGAAATTAAAAAAAATTAGCAATAAAATTAAAGAATACCAAAAATTTATTAAAAATAATTTCGAGTTTGTGGGAAAAAATTTTGCATATGAGGCAAGATCTATTCACTACAATAGTAAAAAAAATAACAAAGGTGTCTATGGAGAGGCTACAAAAGAAGAAATTAAAGAACTTAAGGAAGAAGGTATTAAAACGGAAATAATACCCTGGATAGAAGACAAAAGTAACTAATCTTTGATAAATTTTGCAATATAATTGACAGACTTGTCTGAACTAATAGACCACTGATCTGTTATTAAATTGAATTTCATCCCATTTAATTTTTCTAGAGATAGATTATATTTTTTTAAAATTTTAGTTAGATCTTCTGGTATTACAAACTTTTCCCATTCATGAGTTCCGATAGGAAGCCATCGCATAATGTATTCTGCACCTATAATTGCAAATACATAAGATTTTAGAGTTTTATTAATTGTTGCAACAAACATTATGCCCTCTTTTTTTAAAAGTTTAGAACATGATTTTAAAAAAAGATCTACATCCTCAACATGCTCGACGATTTCCATATTTAAAATCACATCAAATTTTGTATTTGTAATAAAATTTTCTGGAGAAGTGCAATGATACTTAATGTTTAAACCATTTTTTTTGGCATGTAGTTTTGCAATTTGAATATTTTTTTCTGAAGCATCAATTCCAACTACCTCTGCGCCCAATCTCCTCATTGGTTCAGATAACAATCCTCCTCCACAGCCTATATCTAAAATTTTAACCTTTTCGAGAGGTTTTCTTTTATTTTTAAGTTTAAAAGAGCTTGTTATATTATCTCTAATGTATGAAATTCTTATGGGATTAAATTTGTGTAATGGTTTGAATTTACCTGTTGGATTCCACCATTCCTCCGCGATTTTTGAAAATTTTTCTATTTCTTCTTTATTAATTGTGTTATTTTTCATAAGAAATTTGACTTTATATTCAAGATGTATTTTATCAATATATTTTAACTTTAAGATAATATTTTATCATGAAAATTGTAGTACTTAAATTTGGTGGGACATCAGTTGGGACAATAGAAAAAATTAAAAAAGTTTCCCGTATTATTAGTGAATTTAAAAAAAAAAAATACAAAGTTATCGTGGTTTCATCAGCAATGAGTGGTGTGACAAATGAGTTAGTTAAAAAATCTAGACTTATAAGTGAAAATTTTTCTGAAAATGAGTATGATGTTCTAGTCTCTTCTGGTGAGCAAATGGCTTGCTCTCTTATAGCGGGGAGGTTAATCAATAATGGATTTAAATCTAGATCTTGGTTAGGATGGCAGCTACCAATATACACTTATGGACCTCATAAAAACTCTAGAATTTATAAAATAAACAAAAGTAAAATTATTAAATATTTAAGAGAAGGAGGAATTCCAATAGTTGCTGGTTTTCAAGGAATAAATCAAGAAAACAGAATTACAACAATTGGAAGAGGAGGATCAGATGCAAGCGCTATAATGCTTGCAAAGTTTTTTAAAGCTAAAAGATGTATAATTTATACTGATGTGGAAGGTGTATTTACAACGGACCCCAATAAATTAAGTAAAGCAAAAAAAATTAAAGTTATTTCCTACGAGGAAATGCTAGAAATGGCATCTTTAGGTGCAAAAGTTATGCAACCGGTTTCAATTCAAGATGCAAGATTGAATAGAATTGATATCGAGGTTAAATCATCTTTTACAAATAAACCAGGAACACTAATCACAAAAAAATCAAATATTACAAATAATAAAATTATTACAGGAATTTCTTCAACTCACAATGACTCAAAAGTAACTTTAGTTGGAGTAAAAGATAGACCAGGTGTTGCAGCATCTATTTTTAAACCATTGTCAATTAATTCAATAAATGTAGATATGGTAGTTCAAAATATTTCTGCTAATGGTAAGGAAACAGATCTTACTTTTACTATTAAAACAGATGATCTTAATAAAACAAAAAGAATAATTAAGGAAAACAAAAAAATTAATTTTAGAAAAATATTGTTTGAAAAAGGAGTTTCTAAAATCTCTATAATAGGTGTTGGTATGATTACTACACCTGGAGTTACTTTCAGAATGTTTCAATCTTTATCAAGCAAAAATATCAATATACAAGTAATCTCTACTTCGGAAATTAAAATTTCAGTTTTGATAAATAGTAAAGATGTTAAAAAGGCTTTAATAGTTTTACATAAAGAATTTAAGTTAGAAAAATAAAAATGAGTATTAGACCATTTAGAGATATTGAGAGAAGAAAAACAAAAACAATAAATCTAGGAAATGTTAAAGTAGGTGGTGATAACCCCATATCAGTTCAGTCTATGACTAATACATTAACAACCGATGTAAAAGGTACTATCAAACAAATTAATGAAATTCAAAATGAAGGTGCTGATTTAGTTAGGGTGTCATGTCCAGATGAGGCTTCATCAAAAGCTTTAAAAGAAATTGTAAGAAATGTGAATATACCAATAATAGCTGATATTCATTTTCACTATAAAAGAGCTATTGAAGCTGCTGAAAGTGGTGCAAGCTGTTTAAGAATAAATCCAGGAAATATTGGAGATAAAAAAAAAATAAAAGAGGTTATAGCAGCCGCAAAGGACTATGATTGTTCAATTAGAGTGGGAGTAAACGCAGGATCTTTAGAAAAAGATATTTTAGAAAAATTTAAGGAACCTTGTCCTGAAGCCTTAGTTGAAAGTGCGATTAGAAATATCAAAATTTTAGAGGATGAGGATTTTTTTAATTTAAAGGCAAGTGTAAAGTCTTCAGATGTTTTCTTGACAATTCAAGCCTATAGACAGCTTTCAAAAGCAATAGATTACCCACTTCATCTAGGGATTACAGAAGCAGGTAGTTATGTTTCTGGTAGTATAAAATCTTCTATAGGTATAGGAACATTACTTTTAGAAGGCATAGGTGACACTATCAGAATTTCACTATCAGATGATCCAGTTCAAGAGATAAAAATTGGAAATGAAATATTAAAATCCTTAAATTTACGTAATAGAGGTGTCAAGATTATTTCCTGTCCGTCATGTGCAAGACAAGGTTTTGAGGTAATTGAAACTGTTAAATTATTAGAGGAAAAACTCTCTCATATTAAGACACCAATAACTTTGTCAGTTATAGGATGTGTCGTAAATGGCCCAGGGGAGGCTGCACTTACAGATGTAGGAATTACGGGAGGCAGAAATGGAAATAATATGCTTTATCTTTCTGGTATGCAAAAAGAAAAAGTTTTGACCAAAGACATGATTAATAGAGTAGTCAGTGAAGTTGAAAAAAAAGTCTCTGAAATAGAAAACAACTAAAAATGATACCTGAAAAAACAATTAAGGAATTGATTAATAAACACTCAATTTTAGAAAAAGATTTATCCTCTGGCACAATTGATAAAAAAATTTTTGCTGAAAAATCAAAAGAATATTCAGACTTAAATGAAATAGTAGAGGATGCAAAAAGATATATTACTTATGAAAAAGATAAAATTGAATTAGAAAAAATTTTACAAGATCAAAATACCGATCAAGAACTAATTAATATGGCACAAACTGAATTAATCAATCTAAAAACACAGTACGAAAAAAATGAAAAAAAATTAAAATTATTTTTATTACCAAAAGATGAGGCTGATAAAAAAAACGCCATTATTGAAATTAGAGCAGGAACTGGAGGACTGGAAGCAAGCTTATTTGCTGCTGATCTTTTTAAAATGTATGAAAAAATAAGCCATAAAAAAAAATGGTTTTTAGAATTGATATCTATTTCAAAAAGTGAAGCTGGAGGATTAAAAGAGGTAATAGCCTCTATTAAAGGAACAAATATTTACTCTACTTTAAAATATGAAAGTGGAGTTCATAGAGTTCAGCGTGTTCCTGACACTGAAACTCAAGGAAGAGTTCACACATCAGCTGCTACAGTTGCAGTTTTACCTGAAGCAGAAGAGGTTGATTTGAAAATAAATGAGTCTGATTTAAGAATTGATGTTTTTCGAGCTGGAGGTCCGGGTGGTCAATCAGTAAATACAACTGATAGTGCTGTAAGAATTACACATATACCATCAGGGTTATCAGTGTCACAACAAGATGAAAAATCCCAACATAAAAATAAAGCTAAAGGAATGAAAATACTAAGAGCACGACTTTATGAACTAGAAAGATCAAGAATAGATCAGGAAAGATCTGAAGATAGAAAAAGTAAAATTGGAACTGGTGATAGATCAGAAAGAATAAGAACTTACAATTTTCCTCAAGGCAGAGTAACTGATCACCGAATAAATCTGACATTGCATAAATTAGAAGAATTTTTAGAGGGAGAGGCATTTGATGAAATAATTGAGTCTTTATCTCTAAAAGCTCAAGAAGAAAGTCTTAGTAAACTCTAATTATGAATATTCAAACTGCTGTTCAGAAAGCGCAACTATTTTTAAAGAAAAAAAATGTAAAAACCCCAATTTTAGATAGCCAAATTTTAATGTCCGAAGTGCTTAAAAAAGAAAAAGAATTTATAATTTTTAATTTTGATAAAGAAATTTCAAACAAAAGCCTTGAATATTTTAATAAACTCATTCATCAACGTGCTAGGGGCGAACCAATAGCCTACTTGGTTAAAAAAAAATATTTTTGGAAATATAAGTTTACCGTAAATAGAGATGTTTTAATTCCTAGGCCAGATACTGAAGTTTTGATTGAGGAGGTTTTGAAATTAACAAAAAATAAAGATAATTTAAATTTACTAGATATAGGGGTTGGTTCAGGCTGTATACTTATTTCAATTTTAAAGGATAAAAAAAATTTTTATGGCACAGGAATTGATATAAGCAAAGAATCATTGGATACTTGTAAAATTAATGGCGAAAATCTTGGTGTTATTAATAGATTAAAATTATTCAAATCAGATATTGACAATTTTCATTTTCACAAATATGATTTAATTATATCTAATCCTCCTTATATTGAAAAAAATAAGCTTAAATATTTGGAAAAAGATGTAATTGGTTTTGAACCTAGGCAAGCTTTGGATGGAGGAATAGATGGATTATCAGAAATCAGTAAAGTTATTAATAGGTCATCTGAGCTGATAAAAAAAAAAGGTTTTTTGATTTTAGAAATTGGTTTTAATCAAAAATGGAAAGTAAAAAAAATATTAGAAAATAGAGGATTTTATATTAAAAAGATTGTAAGAGATTTATCTAATAATGATCGCTGCATAGTCAGTATAAAAATTTAATAGAATACAATGGTAACATTTAGAAATAACAATAACGGCAGAAGAAACAGTTTTAGAAGGAATGATAGAAACTTTAAATCTAATGGGGATAGAAATAAGTTTAGTAATAACTTTTCAAACAGTGATAATTTTCAAAGAAAAGTACCAGGAAGAAACAATCATAATGCCCCAAAACTGATTGAAAAATACAATAACTTAGCTAGGGAAGCATTATCTAGTGGTGATAAAATTCTATCAGAGAATTATTTCCAACATGCAGATCATTTTACTAGAATCTTAAATGAAAAAGAAACTCAAAAAAAAATCTTTAACAACAGAAGTTCTGCAGTCTTGAATAACCCCACTGATAATATAGAAAATAAAAGTTCTACAGAAAAAAACATTGGTAACTTGGATGAGACTCAGTCAGAACCCAATTAATTTAACCCTATAATCTTTTCAGATTTAAGAACATCTAACTTAATTTTTTTAGTTTCAAAAAGTTTTCTCTCTTCATTCTTCAAAATTTTACCAGAAGGTAATTTTAGTGTTTGAGAATTTACTTTTTTTCCATTAATAATAACTTCATAATGCAAATGGGGACCTGTAGATTTTCCGGTCGAGCCAACGTATCCAATAGTTTGACCTTGTTTAACTCTAACTCCACTTCTTATACCTTTAGCAAATTTAGACATATGAGCATAAACAGTCTGATATGTAGAATTGTGTTTTATAACAATACAGTTGCCTCCTCCACCACACCATCCAGCCTTTTTTATTTTTCCATCACCAGATGCCATAATAGGAGTACCCATTGGTGCTGCAAAGTCAGTTCCTTTATGCATTTTATTAAAACCGTCAATTGGATGTTTTCTCATACCGAAAGATGAGGATAATCTTGCACCATTTATAGGTGTTTTCATTAAAGCTTTCTGAACACTCTTACCACTTTTATCGTAGTGACCTTCACTATCTTTTGAATCAAAATAATATAAAGAATTATTTTCACCACTTAATTTTAGATTTGCATAAAGAATATTTCCAGTTTCAATAATATTATTTTTATCATCTAAAAAAACTTCATACATGATTTGAAAACCATCTTTTTTTCTAATATCTCTTTGAAAATCTACCTGAAATCCATAAATCCTAGCAAATTCAATAATTATATTAGCAGGAATTTTTTCCTCTATAGCTGATCTATAAAGGCTTTCTAATATAATATTTTCATCATAAATTATCTTTTTATTAAGTTTAGTAACTACAATTTTTTGATCAAACTTAGCATCAAAATTATTTCTCGTTAAATAAATCTTTTCTGTTTTAGAGACCTGAAATATAAATTCTTTAACTAAATAACTTGTTTGGTCTACTGTAAAATGAAATTTTTGGTTAAGTTTAAGTCTGTTAATATCTATTTTTTTTGATAATTCTTTCTTAATTTGTTGTATCTCAAATTTATTGACAGAATATTGTTCCATTATTCTATCAAAAGTTTCTCCAATATTGACAACATGTTCAATTTTTTTAAATCTAGGTTCTAAGTTATTAAATAAATGATTAATAGATTTTTTTAAATAAACGTTTTCTAATAAATCCCCATAGTTATTTATTATTATTTTTTTATTATAGTTATAGTAGGAGGTAAAAATTACTGTTATTAGCAATACTGAAATTAAACAAAAAATTTCTAAATTTTTATTAATTTTTATTTTTATTTTCTTCATCATTAGAATTTATTGAGCTATGTATTATTAGATCAGGATTTATCAAAAATCAAAAAAAACCCTTTAAAATCGAGCCTTTTAATCTATTTTTTTATTCATAAAAGCTTGATTTCCTAAAATTTTAGCCTATAAGCATCAACTTTCTCAATGAAATTATTGTTTCACAATAAATAAGTGAGAATTATTGAGCCTTTTTTGCTCAATTAGCTATTTAAAAAGTAAAAATTTAAGAAGAGAAGTGTGGACGGTTAAGGTTACCAAAATTTGTCGTACACACTTCAACATTATATAAATTTTATTCTTAGAATTTATATAAAAGCTAGTGTGCGCCGTTTTTAAACTTGAGAGTTTGATCATGGCTCAGAACGTACGCTGGCGGCACGCCTAACACATGCAAGTCGAACGAAGTAGCAATACTTAGTGGCAGACGGGTGAGTAACATGTGGGTATCTACCCTTTGGCCTGGAATAACACGAGGAAACTTGTGCTAATACCGGATAAGTCTTTACAGAGAAAGCTTTATGCACCATTGGATGAGCCCGCACTTGATTAGTTTGTTGGTAGGGTAATGGCCTACCAAGACTGTGATCAATAGCTGATTTGAGAGGATGATCAGCCACATTGGGACTGAGACACGGCCCAAACTCCTACGGGAGGCAGCAGTGGGGAATCTTGCACAATGGAGGAAACTCTGATGCAGCGATGCCGCGTGAGTGAAGAAGGCCCTTGGGTTGTAAAGCTCTTTCGTCGGGGAAGAAAATGACTGTACCCGAATAAGAAGGTCCGGCTAACTTCGTGCCAGCAGCCGCGGTAATACGAAGGGACCTAGCGTAGTTCGGAATTACTGGGCTTAAAGAGTTCGTAGGTGGTTGAAAAAGTTGGTGGTGAAATCCCAGAGCTTAACTCTGGAACTGCCATCAAAACTTTTCAGCTAGAGTTTGATAGAGGAAAGCAGAATTTCTAGTGTAGAGGTGAAATTCGTAGATATTAGAAAGAATACCAATTGCGAAGGCAGCTTTCTGGATCATTACTGACACTGAGGAACGAAAGCATGGGTAGCGAAGAGGATTAGATACCCTCGTAGTCCATGCCGTAAACGATGTGTGTTAGACGTTGGAAATTTATTTTCAGTGTCGCAGCGAAAGCGATAAACACACCGCCTGGGGAGTACGACCGCAAGGTTAAAACTCAAATGAATTGACGGGGACCCGCACAAGTAGTGGAGCATGTGGTTTAATTCGAAGATACGCGCAGAACCTTACCAACACTTGACATGTTCGTCGCGACTTTAAGAGATTAAAGTTTTCGGTTCGGCCGGACGAAACACAGGTGCTGCATGGCTGTCGTCAGCTCGTGTCGTGAGATGTTGGGTTAAGTCCCGCAACGAGCGCAACCCTCACTTTTAGTTGCCATCATTAAGTTGGGCACTCTGAAAGAACTGCCAGTGATAAGCTGGAGGAAGGTGGGGATGACGTCAAGTCCTCATGGCCCTTACGTGTTGGGCTACACACGTGCTACAATGGTATCTACAACAGGAAGCAAAACAGCGATGTTAAGCAAATCCTTAAAAGATACCTCAGTTCGGATTGCACTCTGCAACTCGAGTGCATGAAGCTGGAATTACTAGTAATCGTGGATCAGCGTGCCACGGTGAATGCGTTCCCGGGTCTTGTACACACCGCCCGTCACACCATGGGAGTTGGTTCTACCTTAAGGCAAGGTTTAAAACCCTTGACCACGGTATAGTCAGCGACTGGGGTGAAGTCGTAACAAGGTAGCCGTAGGGGAACCTGCGGCTGGATTACCTCCTTTCTAAGGATGAATGAAAATAAAATTTCATTCTAAATAATATACACAGGTAATGTTGACCGTCCTCATTTCTCTTCTTAAAGTAGTGTTTCTCTTGCATGGGGGCCGGTAGCTCAGTTGGTTAGAGCACACCCTTGATAAGGGTGGGGTCGAAAGTTCGAGTCTTTCTCGGCCCACCAATTTAAGATCATGGGGGATTAGCTCAGCTGGGAGAGCGCCTGATTTGCATTCAGGAGGTCAGCGGTTCGATCCCGCTATCCTCCACCAAAAAACACTTAGTTATAAAAAATTGTAAATAAAATAATAATTAATATCAATATCTATATCCGAACATTAGTAATGTTATTAGCTAATGTTCAAAATAAAAATTTGATTCAACACAGAATTTTTTTCTGTGCATAAATCAAGCGTTTAAGGGCGTGTGGCGGATGCCTTGGCACTGAAAGCCGAAGAAGGACGTGATATACTGCGATAAGTTTCGGGGAGCTGTATGTAAGTTTTGATCCGAAAATTTCCGAATGGGGAAACCCACCACTTTATGTGGTACTTTAAACTGAATACATAGGTTTAAAGAGACAACCTGGAGAACTGAAACATCTAAGTAACCAGAGGAAAAGAAATCAATTGAGATTCCGTTAGTAGTGGCGAGCGAAAACGGACTAGGCCAGCAGTTTTGATAAAAAAATTTGAATAGTTTGGAAAAGCTAACCACAGAGGGTGATAGTCCCGTATAAGTAACGTTTATTAAAACTCTTGAGTAAAGCGGGACACGTGAAATCCTGCTCGAATATAGGGGGACCACCCTCTAAGCCTAAATACTCTTCAGTGACCGATAGTGAACTAGTACCGTGAGGGAAAGGTGAAAAGAACCCCTATTAGGGGAGTGAAATAGAACCTGAAACTGCATGCCTACAATCAGTCGAAGCTCTTTTTAGAGTGACGGCGTACCTTTTGTATAATGGGTCAGTGACTTAATTTATTTAGCAAGCTTAAGCCATCTAGGTGTAGGCGCAGCGAAAGCAAGTCTTAATAGGGCGAATAGTTAAATGAATTAGACCCGAAAACGAATGAGCTTACCATGAGCAGGTTGAAAGCAAGGTAACACTTGCCGGAGGACCGAACCAGTTGACGTTGAAAAGTCTTTGGATGACTTGTGGTAAGGGGTGAAAGGCCAACCAAATTCGTAGATAGCTGGTTTTCCGCGAAAACTATTTAGGTAGTGCGTTGAATAAATAGATGTTTAGAGGTAGAGCACTAAATGGGCTAGGGGGAAGAGATTCTTACCAAACCTAATAAAACTCCGAATGCTAAACATTGTTCTTCAGCAGACAGACTGTGGGTGCTAAGGTCCATGGTCGAAAGGGAAAGAGCCCAGACCACCAGATAAGGTCCCCAAATTATGATTAAGTGTGAAAGGATGTGGAAATTCCTTAACAGCCGGGAGGTTGGCTTAGAAGCAGCCATCCTTTAAAGATAGCGTAACAGCTCACCGGTCTAATAGAGTTTCTGCGCCGAAGATGTAACGGGGCTAAAATCATATACCGAATCTGTGGATTTACAATTTTTTCGAAAATTGTAACTGGTAGCGGAACGTTCTGTAAGCCTGCGAAGGGATACCCGCGAGGGATCCTGGAGGTATCAGAAGTGCGAATGCTGACATAAGTAACGATAAAAGAAGTGAAAAACTTCTTCGCCGAAAATCCAAGGGTTTCTGCGCAAGGTTAATCCGCGCAGAGTTAGTCGGCACCTAAGGCGAGGGCGAAAGCCGTAGTCGATGGAAATAAGGTTAATATTCCTTAACCAGATGGTAGTGACGGATCTTGTAAGTTGTAAGTTCTTAATGGATTGAGCTTGCCGCGAAAAGGTCCCAAGAAATAGCTCCATCATTAGACCGTACCCTAAACCGACACAGGTGGATTAATAGAGTATATTTAGGCGCTTGAGAGAATGATGTTGAAGGAACTCGGCAAAATGCTTCCGTAACTTCGGAATAAGGAAGACCTTTTTGTAGGCAACTATAAAAAGGTGGCACAAGCTAGGGAGAAGCGACTGTTTATCAAAAACACAGGGCTCTGCTAACACGTAAGTGGATGTATAGGGTCTGACGCCTGCCCGGTGCTGGAAGGTTAATGCGATGGGTGCAAGCTCATTTCTGAAGCCCCAGTAAACGGCGGCCGTAACTATAACGGTCCTAAGGTAGCGAAATTCCTTGTCGGGTAAGTTCCGACCTGCATGAATGGCGTAACGATTTCTCCGCTGTCTCCAACATCAACTCAGTGAAATTGAATTCTCCGTGAAGATGCGGAGTTCGCGTAGTTAGACGGAAAGACCCCGTGCACCTTTACTGCAACTTTACATTGGTGTTAGGAAAAACATATTTAGCATAGGAGGGAGACATTGAAACAAAGGCGTCAGCTTTTGTGGAGTCACCAGTGAAATACCTCTTTTGTTTTTCTTGATATCTAACTGATAGCCGTAATCCGGCATCAAGACATTGTATGGTGGGTAGTTTGACTGGGGCGGTCGCCTCCCAAATAGTAACGGAGGCGTGCGAAGGTAGGCTCAGAACGGTCAGAAATCGTTCGTAGAGTGCAATGGCATAAGCCTGCCTGACTGTGAGACTGACAAGTCGAGCAGAGACGAAAGTCGGTCATAGTGATCCGGTGGTTCTGAGTGGAAGGGCCATCGCTCAACGGATAAAAGGTACGCCGGGGATAACAGGCTGATACTGCCCAAGAGCTCATATCGACGGCAGTGTTTGGCACCTCGATGTCGGCTCATCACATCCTGGGGCTGGAGCAGGTCCCAAGGGTTTGGCTGTTCGCCAATTAAAGTGGTACGTGAGCTGGGTTCAGAACGTCGTGAGACAGTTCGGTCCCTATCTGCTATGCGTGTAGAAGAATTGAGAGGAGTTGACCCTAGTACGAGAGGACCGGGTTGAACATACCACTGGTGGACCGGTTGTAGCGCCAGCTGCAGTGCCGGGTAGCTAAGTATGGACGAGATAACTGCTGAAAGCATCTAAGCGGGAAACTCACCTCAAAACTAGTTCTTCCTATAGAGCCGTGGTAGACCACCACGTTGATAGGCTGGATGTGGAAGCGCAGTAATGCGTGCAGCTGACCAGTACTAATAGCTCAATTGGCTTGATTTATGCACTGAAAAAAATTTTTTTTGAATTAGATATTATATTTAATTGCTTTCCCTAGTAATTAATTTTTTAGTTAATCCTCAACTTTAACTATTTATTAAGATTATAAAATTATTATAATTTTTTTCTAAAATTGGAGTAGTAACTACTCCAAATATTTGAATATTCTTTTTTTTCGTATTGAGATCCTAACCAAGGTCCACCTTCAGTAAAATGTAACGTTTTTGGTTTACCATTAATAGGTTCTTTGTACCAACCAACTAACCAATTCCACTCGTGATTTATTTTTCCGATTTCCTCATCTTTCAACCAACCAAATCGGTGCATGAATTTACCAGTTTGAGTATTTACTAAATCAGGTGTTACAATTTTATTACTTGGGTGAGAGCAATTCCACAAAACCATAGAGCTCCAATTTTTTCTTGGGTAAAGATGTTGAGCCTCACCAATTTTTTTTTGATTCTTGTTAGGTTTGTAATCATGATGAACACACATGACAGCATATCTATCGTCACATAATGAAAATAATTCGTTAACATCACTAAGCCATAAAAAATCAGAGTCACAAAATAGAGCCCATCCATTATAATTTTCTAAATGTGGAACTAGAAACCTTGTGAATGTAAATTCTGTTGAGCCAAGCTTATCATTTTCTCTTTTATAAATATTCTTTTTTCTCATTTCGTCAGTTTTGATATGTTTAATGTTTAACTCTGTATTTGAGTTTTCTTTTAAAGAAAACTCACAAACTTCACTTGCTACAGCCTCTCTAGAATCAAAACCAATGTAAATTTTTTTATTCATTTAATATTTAATTTTTTCGTGCACTAGCACTAATAAATTACATGATCAAGTAATTAAAGCTTAATATTTTTATCTAGATTAAATATTTTAGATAAATACATCTCTGTATTTATGAGCTTCCACTCAGTTGCTCTATCACATTTACTTATTTTTTCTTGATAATTTTTAATTTTGTATATTTTTTTTAACATATAATTATTTTTGTTTTTTAAATATTTGGAAGTTTCATTGGGAAAACCACAAAATCCTTGTTTTTTTTGGATCAACTTTTTTGAAAAATGCTTTAAAAAAACTTTCTTGAGTATTATTTTTGTATTCATTAAATTACTTTTATCTAAATTAACTTTAAATTTTAATGGAAGATTTAATGCAAATTTAACTATATCTCTTCTTAAAAAAACTGTTCTAGACTCAACAGAATTACTCATACCCATTGAGTCTGCTCCTCTCAATCCATTTGAACTTAATTGAACAGTGGAGTCCATAAGCATCATGGCCAACCTATTTCTTTTTGTTTTATTTTTGATAAATGAATAAGTATTGAGTGAAGCCTCCCAATGTTTATTTAGATTATTTTTAAAATCAAAGTATTCTTGATCTTTTTTAAAAAAATTTGAGTTAAGTATTTTAGTATAGTTTGATTGATTGATTTTTGGACTCAATATTTTTTGCGTGTAAGTATCATATCCACCGAACAGTTCATCAGCCCCCTCTCCAATAAATAAACCTTTGCAATTAATCTTATTTACAAATTTAGACAAAATTAATTGGCCAACAAATGAATGTGAATTTATGGGTCCATTACATAAGCGGAGAGCATCAAGCAAATTTTCATAATAATCTTTCTCATAAATTTTATGATGACTAATTTTAAATTTTAATTCTTGCTCAAAAAACTTTATACTATTAACTAGATTGTCTTTACCAACATGATTTAAGCAAATTAGATTTGTTGGTTTTGAATTTTTACATACATAATGAGATATAAGAGATGAGTCAATCCCACCACTTACGACAGATGCAAATTTTCTATTTTCAGGAATCATTTGTTTAGTATTTTTGTCTAAAATAAAGTCTAGCTCCTCAGTCAAATCATTTATTTTTCTTTTATCATTTTGATTATATTCGACTGGATTTACTAAGTCATTTAATGAAAACTTTGAATGAATTTTAAATCTAAAAGTTTTTAAGTCTAAAATTTTTAAACAACCTGGTTCTAAAATTTTTATATTTTTGAAAATTGTTTTATCAAATTGAGTGAAGTGTCTTGTATAAAAATAATTTTTTAGAATATTGATATTAAGTTTTATATTTTTTTTGTAATGTATAATTGAATTTATTTCTGAAGAAAAAATTATTTCATTTTCATCTTCAAAGATATAGATAATTTTTTCACCTTGTGGATCTCGATTAATTATGATTTGATTTTTGACTTGATCATAAACAATAAAAGCATACATACCATCAAGAATATTGTTTATATTTTTAATACCATTTTTATCTATTAAATTTACAAGAACACTCGTATCTGAAACATCATTTTGAGTTTTTGAATTTTGATATCTTTGTGATAATTCTTTATAATTATAAATTTCACCATTGAAGAGGATGAATTTCTTTTTATTATATGAAAAATGTTGATTTATATCTTTTCTAACTTTGCCAGTCATAGATAGCACAACCTGACCCATAAAGATATTTGGAGCAATCTTTTTATGTAAATCCCAATCAGGCCCTCTTTTTTTCATTATATCAAGAGCGCTTTTGCAATATTTCAAATTAAGTGGTTTTGATTTTTTATTTATAACAACAAAAATACCACACATTATAAATTCTTATTTTTAATTTGACTTATTATCTTTTTTTTCAGTTTATTGTTCTTATCGTAAAACATTATTTGTCCTGAAAACCTTTTTCTTATTTTATTCCATTCTTTATCAGAATAATTTATAACTTTTTTAACAAGTTTCTCAAAATCAGAATAGTTTGAGGAATTACTCCAAAATTGTCCTTTTCTATTGTAATTAATACAAGAGCTTTTTTCAGGAAAATTTGAGTAAAATGAAACTACCCTTATTCCTTTTGATAATGCTTCAAATCCCAATGAACCATGTGTGAAAACAATTAATTCAGAATTATTTAAATAGTTATAACTACTATTTAAATTTTTTCTTGGTAAATATTTCCATCCATCCTTAATGTAATTTTCGCGGAAAAAATTTTCCTTATCGGAGTCAAATCTACTTAAAAAACTAATTTCATAATTATTTTTTTTCCCAAACATGACTAAGTTCCTAAAAATTTTCTTTTCATCATTTATAGTAGCGGGATATATACCACCACAAATAAAAGTAATCTTCTTAATTTTCTTAATTTTTTTTCCTTTATACACATTAAAATTGTTTTTTGTGCTTCCAAGAGGATAGTATTTTCCATGTATAAATCTTGACATATTTCTAGCTTCATTCTTGCCAAATGTGAAAAGTATATCTGCTCTAAGTTTTTTTTTTGTTTTTTTTAAATGTTCTTTACAATGCCAGAAAAAATCTTTTTTTATTTTACCTTTATGCGAAGCATATGGGTTTTTAGAAATACCAAATTGATCTGAAATAAAAAATGCATTCTCGTAATAGTCTTTTAATTTAAAAAAATCTAATTTATTGTCTATACCTGTATATACTATTTTTGGTTCAACAATTTCCATATACGATTTAAAGTAATTAAATTTCAATCCATTAAATCCAAATTTTAAAATGGCATAAAAAAAAACATAAATATTTAAACTTTCAAAACGTATATCTAAGATTTCATACTCACTACTTTTAAAAAATTTCACACCCATTCCATTGTCTATACTTGCTCTATCAAAAATCAGTACCTTTTTTTTCATAGGTTTTTTGAATATGAAAGAAGCTTTTAATATTTGGAATAATTTTTGCATCTAATTCAAATTAGTTTTTTTTAAAATACTTTTTATAATCATTAATTTTTCTTTATTATTTTTTTTAAAGATAAGAATATTTTTTGAATATCTATTTATAATTTTTTCCCACTTGGGTTTTTTAATGGCTAGAATTTTTAAAAGTTTTTTTTCTAAGATATTGTAATTGTCAGTTTTATACCAAAATAAGCCCTCTTTTTTTATTCTTAATTGACCCGAGTAATTATATTTATGATGACCAAACGAAAATGTTTTAAATCCATTTGTTAAACATTGATAACCTAAGGTCGAGTGCATAAACGTAATTAATTCTGAATTTTTTAAAAAATTCATTTTTTTTTTATAGTCTTTTATTTGTAAATATTTACAATTCTGTTTTCCAAAAGTTTTTTCTATTAAGGTTTTGTTATTTGTAAAGATAGGATCTCCTTTAACTGATACTCTGTCTAAAAAAAACAATTTGTAATTAAATTTTTTGCAAAAATTTAACAAATGGCTAAAATATTTTTTTTCTAAAGCTGGTCTTAATCTAATTTTGCTTGAAATATAAATTACTCTTTTGAGTGTTTTTTCTTTCTTTCTTTTTTCCTTTTTAAAATAAAAATTATTTATAGTACTACCTAAAGTGATGACTTTTGTATTAATTATTCTTCTTATTCTATTTTCTTCATATTTTCCAAAAACAAAAAAAAAATCACATTTAAATTTGATGTTTTTATTATTTTTTTCCCTCAAACAATAATCGTAAAAATTGTTATCTCTTACACTATTCTGGTCGGCAATATAGGTTGCACTTGGGTATATATCCTTTAATAAATAAAATGCCGGGTTATTATCAATGGCAGTAAATACTATTTTTGGAGAAACATTTTTTAAATAATGATATTTATAATTATCTTTTAAATTATTGTATTTAGGGAAAAAAAGAGCTTTAAATAATATATATAAGTTTAATTTCTCATATCTGCAAAAAAAAACTTCCTTTTTTGTATTTCCAAATAATACTTTTACATTACCATTAGTTATACTATGATTGTCATATATTAAGATTTTAGATCTTTTTGGAGGAGTAAAGACTATTTTTAATTGCAATATTGTTTTAAAACTTAACATTCTCAGTATTTTATTGAAATATATAGTAAGTAATAATTAATAAAATAAAAATATTATGCAATATAAAGTTAACAGTTTGTCAGTTACTCCAAATTGGACAATTAAAAAATGTCTTGAGCTTATCAATCGAACTGGAGAAAGTACACTTTTAGTAGTAAGTATAAATAAAAAATTAATTGGAACTTTGTCTGATGGAGATATTAGAAGAGCTATTTTAAAAAACTTTAATTTAAATGATAAAATTAAAAAATATTATCAAAAAAAACCTTATAAAGTTAACAGGGAATTAAATAAAAATGAAATCTTCGAAATATTAACAAAAAAACAAATTTCAATTATACCATTAGTAAATAAAGAAAATAAAATTATTAAAATTTACTCAAAAAAAAATTTTTTAGATTATAAAACTTATCCTAATTCAGTAATAATTATGGCTGGTGGTAGAGGTCTAAGAATGAGACCTTTTACAAACTTATTTCCAAAAGCAATGCTACCTTTTAGTAATTCAACTATAATTGAAGAGATAATTAAAAAATTTAGGAAAGAAAGTTTTTGTAATTTTTTTATCACAACTGGTTTTAAGTCAAATATTTTAACAAAATATTTTTCTTCTAAAAAGAAAAAAGATATTAAATTTTCTAAGGAAAAAATTCCATTGGGTACTATCGGAGGAGTTAAAAAAATTGAAAAACAAATTTCTGATGTATTTTTCTTAACCAATTGTGATACTCTTATTGATTTAGATTATAAAAATTTAATTGATTTCCATAATCAAAGTAAAAATTTTGTTACAATTGTATCTGCATTATATAAAAAAAAAATAAACTATGGTGTGTGTAGAACAGATAATAATGATAAGCTGAAAACTATAGAGGAAAAACCTGATTTAAGTTTTTTAATTAATACAGGTTTTTATGTTATGAATAAAAAAATTTTAAAAAAAATTCCAAAAAATAAATATTTTGATACCACTGATTTGATTAAGAATTGTGTTAAAAGTAAAATTAAGATTGGAATATATCCAATTGATATTACAAAATGGACTGATGTAGGAAATTGGGAGGACTATAAAAAAGCAGAAGATATTTTGTAAAACTTACAATTAATATGAAATTAATGATAAATAAAAAAGAACAATTTTTTGCTTTTATTCCAGCTAGAAAAGGCTCAACAGGAGTTAAAAATAAAAATGTTATAAAAATAAATAACAAACATCTTATAGAATATACTCTTTTAGAGGCTTCTAAATCAAAACTTATAGATCAGACATATGTTTCTTCTAATGATAATAGAGTTTTAAAAATTACAAAAAAATATAAAAAAGTTAAGTTTATTAAAAGAAAAAATACCCTCTCAACTTCAAAAACATTAATGAAAGATGTAATATTAGATTTTTTAAAGTTTTTAAAACAAGGCTTTGATCTAAAAAAAATTTATCTTATTATTTTGCAACCAACATCACCTCAAAGAGAAGCAATCGATATTGATAATGCGATAAGATTATTTAAAAAAAAAAAAAAATTTCCATTAGTTTCTTTTAGCGAACCTATCTCTAGCCCCAACAATTTTGTTTATATGAAAAGAAAAAAATTATTTCCTTTCGGAAAATCTTTTTTAAATAAAAATCGACAAGAATTTAAAAAAACCCTATATGTAAATGGAAGTATTTATATTTTAAATGGAAAAAATTATATAAATGATCCAAATTTAGTTAAAAAAAATTCGACTGCTTACATAATGGACAAAAAACATTCAATACAAATTGATGATTATTTTGATGTAAAACTAATAAAAAATTTAATTAAATAATTGTTGTGTTTTATTCTATATAAAATAAAAAAATAGTTTATTTTTTGATTAAACTGGGACTGCTTGGTAAAAATATTGTTTTATCAAATAGTTTTTTTGATCCATCAATATCATAATGTTTAAATTTTTTAAAATGTGGAAGAGTATGGAGCAAATCCCAAATTGGTCTACATAAAATACCATTATCATTTAAGTAATCTAAAATTTTTTTTTTAGATATATTTTTACCATCTATTCGAAGGGCATTAAGCCAATAATTGCTTTTAAAGTTTGTGTTTTCATCTAGGTTTATTATGTGAAAGTCTTTATCATTTTTGAATATTTTCTTATAATTATTATGAAGTTTCTTTTTTCTATTAATTAGTGATTTTATTTTTTTTAGTTGAGAATAACCTAGGGAGGCTGATAAACTACTCATTCTATAATTCCATCCTAATTGATTATGAAAAAATTTCCATTTATGTTTTATTTTGGACACAGATACTAGATGGAGTGCTTGAAGATATTTTTTTTTTGAGTTTGTAATTATTGCTCCTCCAGAACCGGATGTTACAATTTTATTTCCATTAAAACTTAAAATACCAACATCCCCAAAAGTACCCAAATGTTTTTTTTTAAAAAAAGAGCCTAGCCCCTCAGCACAATCTTCAACGATAGGAATAGAGTATTTTTTTGATATTTTTAATATTTTTTTCATATCGCAAAAATTTCCAAATACATGTGTGATAATTATTGCAGAAATGATCTTTCTGTTATGTTTGGAATATCTTTTTCCATTTAATGAAAATGTATTAAGTTTTAAAAATTTCTCTAACTTTGTTTCATCCAGACAAAGATTATCTGTAGACGAGTCTAAAAATATTGGTATTGCATTATTATATAAAACAGCATTCCCAGTAGCAACAAATGAGAGAGTCGGTAATATCACATTAGTATTTTTTTTAACTCCAACCAACATTAAGGCGATATGTAAAGCTGCGGTCCCAGTATTTGTAGCAATTACATATTTTGATTTAGTAATTTTTTTTAGTAATTTTTCAAATTTAATTACAAATTTACCATATGTGGATACAAAAGATGAATTAATACAATCTGAGACTATCTTAATATCATTTTTATCAAATACAGGCTCATGCAATCCAGTTTTTTTTTTGATAACACTAAAAATTTTTCTATATAAATTACCGTTAATTTCCATTTTAAGAGTTAGTGAAAGTTTTTAAGAATAATTTTTTTTTTTTATTCTTTTTTAAGAAAACAAGATTTTCTTTGATACCATAATCTAAATTATACAAAGTTTTGAACTTTAAATTCTTCTTAATTTTATTAAAGTTGACTTTGTAATCTCTTTTATCAACTATATTTTGTTTAGAATATGTAATGTTTTCTAGTTTTAAATACTTTCCAATGGCATTTATCACAAATTTTTTTGAATAATTTTGTTTTGAATTTCCTACGTTAAAAATTTCTATTTTTTTCTTTACTTTTAAAACATATAATATTGCTCTACTAACATCTTTAATATGACAATAAGGTCTCCAGGTATTTTCACCAAATATATCTAAGTTTCTTTTTTTAAATATATCCCTTGTAAATTGATTAATAGTTAAATCAAACCTCATTCTATCAGATACTCCAAAGACTGTTGCAAATCTCATAATAAGAATTTGCATCTTTACTTTACTATTTTGACTTATCATAAATTTTTCAAAGTCCACTTTTGTTTTTGCATATAAAGATAATGGTTTGAGTCTTGTTTTTTCATCTGCTAACTTTTTAGAATTAACTATTCCGTAATTAGAACATGTTGAAGCAAAGATAAATTTTTTTATATTATACTTTTCACATAAAAAAAATAATTTTTTTGAAGATTCTAAATTAGTTTTTTTTGTTAATTTTTTTTGTAGTTTTGAGGCTGGATCGCCAACTATTCCTGCTAAATGGACAATAGTATTAATCTTATTATTTTTAATGAATTTTTCAGTTTGACTTAAATTGTTAATATCACATTTAAAAAATTTGAATTTTTTATATTTATTAAATTTTCTCAGATATTTTAATTTTGAATGCTTTAAATTATCTAAAGAAAAAACTTGATGACCCTTTTTTAACAGCATTGATGTTAAAACACAGCCTATGTATCCAGCACCACCTGTTATCATTATTCTATTCATATTTAGTTTCTTACAATTATTTGTATATTTAGTAAACTTATAAATAAATTCTTTTATTTTTAACTTTTTTCTTTAAAACTATAAAAACACAAAATAGACAAATAAATTTAATAACTAGATCAAATAAACTAATGTAATTTTTAATGAGGTTCTTTCAAAATATCAAAAAAATTTTAACCAAAGATGAAATTTTATTATTTTTAATTATAAGTTTTGGTTTAGTAATAGCATCAATTATTGAGTTGTTTGGTATCAGTTTAATAATTCCAATAATATATACTTTAATTTCTGACGATTTTTATTCAAAAATAGTTATTTTTTTAAATAATTATGGTTTTAATAATTTTACCAAACAAGGTTTTTTAATATTTACTTTTTTAATATTTTCTTCAATTTATATATTAAAAAATATTTTATTAGCAATTTTTTACTGGCACGAAGGAAAATTTATTTACTCAGTTTCTGAAAATATATCATCTAAAATATTCAAACAATATTTAAATAAAGATTATAGCGACCATATAAAAGAAAACTCAGCTCAATTAGCTGCTGAAATTAACATAGAATTAAATCATATTAAAAATTTATTTCATGGATTGTTGTCTATTATTTCTGAAATATTTATTTTTATTAGCTTGATATTTATATTGTTATATTTTTCACCAGCAAATTTACTAAAAATTTTACCGTTTTTTATAATTTCTTTTTATTTTTTTTATATATTTGCAAATAAAGTTATAAAAAAAATTGGTGAAGAAAGAAAAAAAAATGATTATCTTAAAACAAAAAAAATTCAGGAAAGCATTGGCGGGATAATTGAAATAATTTCTTTTAAAAAAGAAAAATATTTTGGAGAAATTTATGATAAATATATTTTTAAATTAATAAAAGTTTTTTACAAGATCCATTTTTTTTTAAAATTACCCAGGATATATTTTGAGACTTTAGCAATCATTGCAATTTCAGCATTTTCAATTATTGTTTTATTGGGGGGAACTGGCAATGATGAATTTGTTGCAATATTAACAATTTTTGTTGCTATTTCTCTCAGACTATTACCTTCAATCAATAAAATTGTAACTTCTTTTAATGCAGTGAGATACAGTTATCCAGCTTCAATCTCAATTGGAAATACAATTGCAAGAGGTATTAAAACAAAAAATAAACGAATTAGAAAAAAAACAAAAATAAAATTTTTCAAAAATTTAAACTTTAGTAATATTTTTTTCAAGTTTCCTAAAAATGACTTTAGAATTAATTTTAATCTAAAAATTAGATTAGGTGAAAAAATTGGTATTCTTGGAGAATCTGGATCAGGAAAAACAACTTTAATGAATCTGCTTTTAGGCCTTTACACTCCAAATAAAGGAAAGATATATTTTAATGAAGAAAAAATTGAAAGTATTTATCTTAAAAATTTAATCTCATATGTTCCACAATCAGTATATATTTTTGATGGGACTATTTTAGAAAATATAACCTTTGGTGAGTATGATAAGTCCAAGGATAGTTTATTACTTAATGAAAGTTTAAAATATTCAAATTGTGATAATTTTATAAAAAAATTACCACTAAAATTAATGAGTAAAGTAGGTGAAGCAGGATCTAAATTATCCCAAGGTCAAAGACAAAGAATTGGTATAGCCAGAGCCATATATAACAGTTTACCAATTCTAATATTAGATGAAATTACAAGCTCTTTAGATAATGATAATTCTAATAAAATTATTAATCAAATTTTAAAAATTAAAGGTAAAACAATTATTTTTAGTACTCATAAGCCTGAATTGCTAAAAAATTTTGATACTATAATTAGAATTGATAAGGGAAATATATATTTTCAAAAAAAATTAAAATAAATCAGTAGATGTTATAAAAATAATTATAATTTAATTGAAATTAAGATTAATTTTAGAATAAATACCACAAATAATTTCTCCAATTCTCTTATCATTATTTACTTTATAGCTAATATAATTTTTATAGTAATTTATATACTCTTTTTCATTAATATTTTTTAGTTGGTCATTAATATTATTTATATAATTATTTTTATCTATATTAAAAACTTTTAATTTTAACTCATTTGCGATATTTGATATTTTATTTTTTTTATTGGTATCAACTCGTAACATTTCATTATTAACAATAAAAATAATTGGTTTATTAAAAATTATTGAAAAGGAGATTGAGGTTGTTGTGTGTGCAATAGTTGAGAAACAATTTTGTGATAACTCTACAATTTTGTCTGAAATAACTTTTCTATTTTTAAAATATGAGTGTTTTTTAGCTTTAGGATGTGCAGCAATTATAACATTCTTTTTATATTTTTTTTCTAATCTTTCAAAAAAATTGTTTAAAGATTTATAAAATTTTATTGGATTGACCCTATCATATCTAGCAAATTTATAATCTGGATGATTATGTTCGTATTGATCTAAATATAAAAAATAATTCTTCTTTTTGTTGTGGTTTTTAAATTTTAATTTTTGATTTAAGTCATATGAATGACAATTTATCATATTTTTTCTTTTATATTTTTCATACATTTTTTTTCCAGCACAAAAATAAATATTTCGTTTTGTAAATAATCTATCCTCTAATTGTTCAAATAATTTTATGTGAATGAATTTAAGAATTCGAAAAATTTTAATTTTAGAACTAATTTTCTTTACTTTAAGTGTTGGCTGATTCCCTAATTTAAAAACAATTTTTTTATATTTTTTAAAATATAGTATAGTTTTTAGTGTATAAGACTTAAGTCCAGGAAGCGTATAATCAAGATAAATTGTTCCTTTGTCAATTAATAATAATCCTAATAGTTGTAAATAGTTATTTATATTAAAAATCTTTATCTTTTTATTATTGAAAATTCTATCTTTTTTAAAATCTATTCCTTCATGAATGTGATAAATTTCAATTTTGTCAAAGAAATTTAAATATATGTCGATATCAAATCTTTCAAAATTTCTTTTATCTAATGGAACAGAAATTAAAATTTTTATAGTTTTCATAAATAAATTAATATTTCTTAATAAAGAATTTACATAGAGATTAATGTTGTATAATAATATAGATAAAAGTTTAAACAAACTATTATTATTTATTCAATAGTTTGCAACGTTATTTTAAATTACTTTAAGAAAATGTAAGTAAGAAAATGGAATTAATTAAGTAAGTATTTTTTTTAACAATGAATAATAATAAGACAATTATTATAGCCGAGGCAGGAGTGAATCATAATGGTAGTTTACAGAATGCTTATAAATTAATTGATGTAGCAGCTAAATGTAAAGCTGATTATATTAAATTTCAAATAGTTGATGCAAGTGTAATTTCTTTTAATGCTAAAAAGGCCAAATATCAAATTGATAAAAATAATAAAACTGAAAGTCAGTTTTCAATGATAAAAAAACTAGAAATGAATTGGTCAAAAATTCATCCTTTACTCATAAAAAGATGTAAAAAAAAAAAAATTAAGTTTTTAACATCTATTTTTGATAGTAGCTGGATTAGAGAAATTAAAAAATTAAGATTAGACTATATAAAAATTCCGTCTGGAGAAATCGATAACTACCAATTATTAAAATCAGTTGCAAATCTTAATAAAAAAATTCTTTTATCAACTGGAGCATCTAAAATCCTAGAAATAAAATCTTCCATAGATTATTTGATAAAAAACGGCTTAAAAAGAAAAAACCTTACAATTATGCATTGCAATTCTGCTTATCCAACCCCAATGAGTGATGTAAATCTTTTAGCGATAAAATATCTTCAAGATAAACTTAAATTATCTGTAGGTTTTTCAGATCACTCGTTGGGCATTAATGCTGCCATAGCATCTGTAGCATTAGGTGTAAATGTTATTGAGAAACACTTTACATTGTCTAATTCAATGAGTGGACCTGATCATAAAATAAGTTTAAATCCAAAACAACTTGAAGAATTTGTTAAGTCTATTCGAAATACTGAAAAAGCACTTGGTGCGTATGGTAAATTTGTTACAAGCAGTGAGAGAATAAACCGAAAAATTATTAGAAAATCAATTTATTCAAATTCAAAAATTAAAAAAGGTGAGATATTTACAAATAAGAATATAAAATTAAAACGTCCTGGAGTTGGTTTATCGCCAAAATTATTTGAAAAAATATTAGGATTAAAATCAAAAAAAAATTATAATTATGATCAATTAATCAAAGTTTAATTTTTTTTGTTTAGCTGGGTTACCATGTGCAATATGTTTAAATTTTAAGTTGTTATATAAAGCTGAATTAGCGGTGACCTTAGACAAATTTGAGATCTTGAGGTTTTGCATCACGGTGCTGTTAGAACCTATAAAGCATTCTGAACCCACACTTACTTTTCCGTTTATAATTGCTCCAGTGCTAATAATTGTATTTTCTCCTATGATTGTGTGATGACCAATTTGAGACCCTGAATTTAGTAATACATTTTTTTTTATAATACATCCAGGAGATAAAATAGATTTTGGGCCTATTATAGCACCATCAAGTATTTTAGCTGAAGGTGATATATATGCAGAAGGATGAATTAGTTTCAATGGTATAAATTTCTTAATATATTTTTTGAAATATTTACTTCTTAAATTTTCATTACCATGACCAACTACAAAGTTTGTATTATCTTTCTTTAAATAATTAGGTATTTTTTTAATAAATATAGAATTTTTATGAGTTTTCTTTAGTTCATTTTTATTTATTGGTTTACCTAAAAAAAAGATTTTTTTTTTTTTAATTGGTCCAAATATTTCATAA
Organism: uncultured Pelagibacteraceae bacterium; assembly: GCA_902555725.1. Taxonomy (GTDB): domain Bacteria; phylum Pseudomonadota; class Alphaproteobacteria; order Pelagibacterales; family Pelagibacteraceae; genus Pelagibacter. The sequence continues at coordinate 90,640 of CACDTN010000007.1, forward strand.
ATATAATTTAAAATTTCAAAAGCAAAACTTCCTGCACCAATTATAATTAAATTGTTTTTCATAAATAAATCATTTATGTATACATTAAATTATGATTTATTACCAATCCCTTCAATGGCTTCCTAAATCAGAAAATATTATAATTAAAAAGATTAAGAAAAATTTAAGATTATCATTAAATCATGGTTTAATTAACTGCAATTTAAGCGATGAAGATGAAATAAATTTATCAAATCACTTATATCAAAATAAAAAAAAAATTGAAAAAAATGATCTTAAAAAAGTAAATCTTAATATTATTTCAGGCTCAAATATTTCATTTATGGTTAGATCAATTTTTTTGAATTGTTTAAGAAATTATACTTACGTAAATGTAAATTTATTTGAAAAATATAACTTATTTGATTCATTTATTTCTTACGAAAAGAGAAGAAAAAACTTTAGTGAAAAAATAATTAATTTTTTAGCACTTGATACTTTAGATTTAATTGAATTTAAAA
>CACDTN010000008.1:0-84743 GCA_902555725.1 uncultured Pelagibacteraceae bacterium
AAAAATCATCTTGATGATCTTCTAAAATGATTTTAGAATTTCTATTATTCATTACCTAATATTAGATTATTTATTTGAAGCTTTTTTGTGCTTTGGTCTATTATCTTAATTTCATTTATATCTTTTTTAACTAATTCATCATCAAAGTATAAATTTTGAAATTCAAGTAATTTTTCTGTTGAACTTAAAAATTCATATTCTAACTTAATATTTTCAAGATCCTTTTTTAATGCCCTAATATTCTCCTTTATTGTAAAAATCTCATCATCAGTTCTTTTTGTTGAGTTTTTTATAATTGCTGTAGATAAGATTAAAAATACTACTAAAAAAATGACTGAAAATTTCTTCATAGCTTGTTTCCAAAATTTTCTATCTCTATTAAATGCTCAAATTTCTCTAAAATATCTGTTTTGAAATTATAAAAATCATCTTTTTTAATAATATATCTAAGTTTTGCTGATCTTGATGGCAAATTTTCTTTAAGTTCTGTTTTAGAGGGAGTCCTAGGTTTTTTTTCCAACATACGAAATAACGTGTCAGACTGCTCAATTTTAGGAACATATCTTGATATACTTTTTTTTTCTGACAAACTTTTAAAGAAATGTTTAACTATTTTATCCTCTAGTGAATGAAAAGTAACAACTGCTAAAATACCATCTTTTTTTAAAACTTTTGCTGCAGCTATTAATCCGTAGATAAGCTCCGTAATTTCTTTATTAACAAAGATTCTCAATGCTTGAAAAACTTTTGTGGCACCATGGATCTTAAAGTTTTTTTTCTTTTTGTTCTTTTCAATTAACTCTACTAAACTTTTTGTATCAATTTTATTTATACTTCTTTGCTTAACAATACTACTGGCAATTTTTTTTGCATATTTTTCTTCCCCAAAAAATTTAAATATCTTTTCAAGATCTTTTTCATCTAATCTATTTATTGCCTCTTTTGCTGAAAAATCATTTAAACCCATTTGCATATTTAAATCTCCCAAAGAATTAAATGATAAACCTTTTTTTGGATCTTTAATTTGTGTGGTTGAGTAACCCAAATCAAAAATTATTCCCCTTACATTGGTATTTTTAATTTTCAAATCATCTAATTGACTAAATTTCTTATTTTTAAAAATAAATCTATCTTGAAACTCTTTTGAAATTTTATCTGCTTTTTTTTTACTTTCTAGATCTCTGTCTAAAGCAATGACCTGAGTATTTTGATAACTTAAAATTTTTTTTGTGTAGCCACCTTGACCGAAGGTACAGTCAATAAATGTGCCACCATACTGAGGGGTAATAATGCTAATTAATTCATTTAGCAGAACCGGATAGTGTTTTACAATATCCGATTGCATGGTGGCTTGCATTTATTTTTTTGAAGACCATTAATTTTTTTGTCTTCTCAAAAATGCCGGAATTTCAAGATCGTCATCTTCTTGATCTTCTTCAGATGATCCTAATAAGTCTTCTGAATTTTTTGTTTCAATATCTGAATTAAATAAATCTGGCTCATCTATATCAACGCCAAATTCTTTTAAATCTCCTGAAACTTCTTCTTTATCTGATGAGTTTATTGCTTCTTCTGAAAAAGAAACTTCATTCTCTTCATATGTGTTCTCAACTATGCTCTCAACTTCTTGATTTTTGAGCAATTCTTCATGATACTGATTATTAACTTCATCTATAGTTTCATTTTGATTTTCTGTGACAACCTCATTTTCAAGTTTCAATGCATTAGCTCCATGTGTAGCTATATTAGAAGCCGTATTAGAAAAAGAAAATGATGTAGTGGCATTATTTGATCCAAAATCAGAATAACCTGTATTTCGATTTTGTATTCTATGTACCATATTAACAACTGACTTAGATTCAGGTTGTTGATTATCTAATGATGTAGCAACTATTGAAACTCTTATTTTGCCTGCAAGAGCTTCATCAGTTATTGCGCCTATAATAACTTCTGCATCTGCTTCAACTTCTGATCTAATTTTATTAACTACTTCATCAACTTCAAAAAGTTTAAGATCTTTTCCACCAGTAATATTAACTAATAAACCTTTTGCTCCTTTAAGCGTATAATCATCTATTAAAGGATTACTAATTGCCATTTCTGTAGCTTGCATAGCTCTACCTTCGCCTTCGGCTTCACCTGTGCCCATCATAGCTTTACCCATTGATGCCATAACAGTTTCAACATCAGCAAAATCTAGATTAATTATTCCAGGTCTAACCATTAAGTCAGTTACACTTTGTACCCCATGCATCAAAACATTATTAGAAAGATTAAATGACTCCTCAAATGTTGTTTGTTCATTTGCTATTTTAAACAAATTTTGATTTGGTATTACTATAATTGTATCTACATGTTTTCTTAATTCCTCAAGACCAATTTGAGCTCTTCTCATTCGTGAAGGCCCTTCGTATAGGAAGGGAAGTGTTACTACACCTACAGTGAGTATATTTAATTCTTTTGCTGCTCTAGCGATAACATGTGCTGCACCAGTTCCAGTTCCACCACCCATTCCTGCAGCAATAAAAACCATATTTGCGCCTTGCAAAATATTTACAATTTCATTTAAAGATTCATCGGCTGCAGCCTGTCCAATATCAAGCTTAGCACCTGCACCTAATCCCTTCGTCAAATTTAAACCAATTTGAATTTTTGATTTTGCTTTACTATGTTTTAAATCTTGAGCATCAGTATTTACAGCTATAAATTCAACTCCCTGCATTCCGTTATCAATCATCTCATTAATTGCGTTTCCTCCTGCGCCTCCAATTCCCATTACTAGAAGTCTTGGTTGTAACTCTTTTATCTCTGGTGCTCTTAAGTTAATTGTCATTTTATTATCCCCCGTTATTTGTTAAGTTGAAGCTCCCACTTAAGGCTAGCACGATTTAAATTTGCTTTTTTCTTTGCGTTAACCTTAAATTTTTCAAAAGCTGTTGGTTCCCAAATTTGAAAGGTTTTTCCTTGGCCAACAAACAACATCCTATTTTTTATTTTTGCATGTTTTAATAATTTTGTAGTGAGTGAAATTCTTCCCTCACTATCAAACTGTAAATTTATACTTTCAGATAATATTGAAGTTGCAAAATAATCTCTTTTTTCCTCAAAAGGATTAAGTGAGTCGATTGTATTTGAAATTTTTTCTATTCTATCTTGTGGCCATGCTTCTATTGATTGGTGATTGAAAGATGGGTAACAAATTACTCCATTATACCCAAGGTTGGATAAATAAGACCTATAACTTGCAGGCACTGATACCCTTCCTTTCTTGTCTAATTTGTTTTCGTAGCTCGCTAAAAACATAAACCATAATTTCTATATACCCTTTATTTGGGAATATATGGGATATTATGGGTTTTTGATAATAGAGTCAATACCTTGTGTTCTTTATTATTATGAGTAATTTGAGCAAAAAAAAGTGAATCAAAACGTGAACATTTGTTTTAATTTTTATAGAAGATTTGCCAGATAAACTATAAGCCGGGTTCTGTCATTTAAACTTATCATTTGTCTAGGCTTAAGATCACTCTTAAGCTCAAGCAACTAACCCTGATGACTAGCCAAGGACGGCTTTTAGTTTTTCAACAGTGTCATCTCTACTTAGTCTTGCTCCCAGTGGGGTTTTCCAGCGTTCATTGTTACCAATAGAACCGGTGTGCTCTTACCACACCTTTTCACCCTTGCCATGTTATGGCGGTTTATTTTCTGTGGCACTATCCCTAGGGTTTCCCCTGCCAGGTATTACCTGGCACTGTGTCCTTGTAGAGCCCGGACTTTCCTCTTTAAACTAATTTAAAGCGACAAGTCATTTATCTGGCAATGCTAATTTATTATGAAATTTTAAAAATTCAAGTTTAATAATTTAAGAAAGTATAAGATTTTTACTTATTAAAAAACACTCTTTATCAACTATACCGTTTACTAAGTCTTGTCTAAATCTTCTTTGAAACGCCTTAATTATCAACCGGTCTTTTTTTGATCTTTTTTGACTAATTTTCACATACCCTATTTTATGAAGATTTTTAGTAAAACTTTTTTCTTCTTTCTTTGAGGAAAGTCTGATTTTTCTAAATTTTTTTATTTTTTTTAGATCTAAATTATGCCACCAGGCTAATCTATTTTGAGCTAGTTCACGCCAGGGAAACTTTTCACCTGGATCTTTTTTACGATCTGGAGATATATCTGAATGACCGAGAATATGCTTATAATTTATTCTATATTTTTTAATTAGATATTTTAAAAGTTTTTTCAGTGATGTAATTTGTTTTGACGAAAAACTTTTATATCCATAATCATGACCTGGATTCGTGATCTCGATTCCAATAGAATTTTTATTCAATGATTCAAAATTTTTCCACCTTGATTTCCCAGCATGCCAAGCTTCATATAAATCAGGAACTAGGTTAAGTAAATTTCCATTTTTCTTGACGTAATAATGTGAACTTACTTTTGACTTGGGGTCCTGCAATCTTTTGATTGCAGTTGATTCTGCTTTCATCCCTGTGTAGTGAATTATTATAAACTTAATTCTTTTTTTTGATCTTTTTGGAATACTAAAGTTATATGAATATTTAGTGGTCAATTTTATGCCTATTTTTCGATACATTTTAGATAAATAGTTAATTTACATTAATATTTAATATATTATAACGACACCAGTGATCAAAAAAATACTAATAATTATTTTTACAACTTATGCGCTAACAGTAAATGTTATTGCTAGCGATGATGGAGAATTGATATTAAAAAAAAATGATCCAGCAGAAATTGAAGATTGTTCAGAAAATTTCAATAGAGCAACTTTTAAATTTAACCAAGCACTAGATGGTGTAATTTTTCAACCTATAGCCTCAGTTTACAGAAAACTACCTTCACCTGCTAAAACAGGAGTGAGTAATTCACTTGAAAATATTTCTCATCTTGTAACTATTCCAAATAATCTTATTCAAGGAGATTTTAAACAAGCTGGAGTAAATACTGGGAGATTTTTAGTAAACACAACTATTGGTGTTTTAGGATTTTTCGATGTGGCTCAACATTTGGGTTTAACTGGTTTTGAAAAAGAAGACTACGGTCAATCTTTAGCTACTTTAGGTGTTGGCCCTGGGTGCTATATTGTACTTCCAATTTTAGGACCTAGTACTGCAAGAGATACAGTGGGATCAACTTTAAACTTTTTTGGTGGTGACCCTTGGTACAACGTGACTGTAAGAAATGATACTCACTATTTTAATGAGGCTAATTACTATTCCTCAAAAGGAGTTTCAGGAGTTGATTTCAGAGCAAAAAACTTTGACTCTATTGAGAATTTAGAAAAAAATTCTTTAGATTTTTACGCTTCAGTTAAAAGTTTGTATTTACAAGATAGACAGCAAAGAATTCTTAATACGAAAAAAATTATTGACACTCAAGATGACAGCGATTGGGAAGAAATCAGCCAATAATTAAAAAAAACTATGAAAATAAAAAAAATTGTTGTCGTAGTTTTTTTATATCTTTTTAATTACAATTATTCATATTCTATAGAACCTGAGATATTTGTGCAATCAACTGTAAATAGAGCCTCAAAAATATTATCTGAAAATATTTCAAAAGAGAAAAAAATGGATGAATTAAGATTAATAGCTAAAAAAACTGTGGATATAAGAGGTATAGGATTTTATACTCTTGGTTCAGTGAGAAAAACCCTCAACGACGACCAAAAGAAAAGATATGCAATCTTATTTGAAGAATATTTTCTTAAAAGTTTTTCAAGTAGATTAGCAGAATATACAAATCCTGAAATTGATGTCCAATCCAAAGAAATATTAAGTGAGAATTATACGATTGTTAATAGTCTTTTAAAGGGGACAGCAGAAAGACCAGAGGTAAAAATTGATTGGAGAATTTATACAAAAAATCCTGAAAATCCTTTAATTAGAGATTTAATTATTGAAGGTTTGAGTTTAGCAAGAACTCAAAAAGAGGAGTTTTCTTCAATATTAAACTCAAATGATAATGATATTAATGCTCTTTTTAAAACTTTAGAAGAGTTTTCTAAAAATTAAATTAAAGTATTTGGTGGGCCCGCCAGGACTCGAACCTGGGACCAATACATTATGAGTGTACTGCTCTAACCAACTGAGCTACAGGCCCTTTTTTTAACATCTTAAAACTTTTATAACTTTTAAAATTAAAATCCAGATATTAATTGTTTTTTTATAAATGGTGGGCCGTGTTGGTTACGCTCCAACTACCCCTGCAATGTCAATGCAGTACTCTACTATTGAGCTAACGGCCCAAAGTTAATAAATTTTAACTTTCTAAGAAACTTTTTAATTGTTTTGATCTACTTGGATGCTTAAGTTTTCTAAGAGCTTTGGCTTCTATTTGTCGAATTCTTTCCCTTGTGACTGAAAACTGCAAACCAACTTCTTCTAGTGTGTGGTCTGTATTCATTCCTACACCAAATCTCATTCTCAAAACTCTTTCTTCTCTTGGGGTTAAAGTAGATAAAATTTTGGTTGTTGCTTCACCTAAATTAGATTTAATTGCCTGTTCTAATGGAGCAAGCGCTTTTGTATCTTCAATAAAATCTCCTAAGCTACTATCTTCCTCATCACCAACTGGCTTTTCAAGTGAAACTGGCTCTTTAGAAATTTTTAATACTTTTCTAACTTTATCTAATGGCATTCTGAGTTTTTTAGCCAATTCCTCTGGTGTAGCTTCTCTACCAAACTCACTTAAAATCAATCTTTGAGTTCTAACAATTTTATTAATTGTTTCAATCATATGAACTGGAATTCTAATTGTTCTTGCTTGGTCAGCAATTGATCTTGTAATAGCTTGTCGTATCCACCAAGTTGCGTAAGTAGAGAATTTGTAACCTCTTCTATACTCAAATTTATCAACTGCTTTCATCAGTCCAATATTACCCTCTTGAATTAAATCTAAAAACTGCAAACCTCTATTCGTATATTTTTTAGCGATAGAGATTACCAATCTCAAATTTGCTTCGACCATTTCTTTTTTCGCAATTCTGGACTCTTTTTCTCCTTTTTGAACTCTACTGACTAACTTTTTGAAGTCAGTTACTGACATTCCTATTTTATGACTAAATTCAATTAATCTCTCTCTTATTTCTTTAAATTGATCTTTATTTTTAGAAAAAAATTGTTTCCAAACAGGATTGGTATCTAAAAATTTTTTTAAATTCGGATTAATTTCATTTCCAATATAAAACTTTATAAATTCATTTCTAGGGATTTTGTGATCTATAGCTAATCTTAAAAGATTTCCTTCTAGCGAAATAATCTTTTTATTTTCCACATAATGTTTTTGTACTAATTCCTCCAAAACAGATGGAGATAATTGAAGAGACTTAATATTTTCTAATATTTCTTGGACAATTTTCTGGTGACTTTTTTCCTTAGCAGACGAAAAACTTTTTGAAGTTAATATACAGTCTAGTTTTTCTTTTTGATATTTAATAAGTTTATTATAATCTTTAGTTAGTAGATTAACCGTTTTTAAAACTTTAGGTTTAATTTCTGTTTCCATAGCAGCAAGCGTAGGATTAAATTCTTCATCAGTCTCTTCTCCTGAGCTATCCTCACTATCAGTTTCACCAGCATTTTTTTGTTTTGCACTGGGACCTGTTGACTCGTCCTCCATATAATTAGTGTCAATATCAATAATTTCTCTAACTAAAATTTCATCTTTTTGTAATTTTTCATTCCAGTCTGAAAATTGTTGTGCTGTAATTGGACTTTGTGAAAGTGCAATCAACATTACATCTTTTCCAGCTTCTATTCTTTTTGCTATAGCAATTTCTCCCTCTCTTGATAGCAATTCAACTCCACCCATCTCTCTAAGATACATTCTGATAGGATCGTCACTTTTCTCCATCGTCTTGCCTTCTTCTTTAGAAGAGCCCTCTTTTTTTCTTAAAACTTTGAAGTCTGATTTTTTTTCTACAAGAGAAATTTTTTCGTCTAAGATATGAATAAAAGCTTGAGCTAAATTATCATCAGAAAGATTCCTTTTTCCTAAGGATTTACTTAATTCCTCATAGGTAATGAAACCCCTGTGAGTTCCTCGACCCATTAATCTAGCAAATGATTTAGTAATTATTCTTTCCACAACAATTAAATTGAAGAGTCTTATATAATGTCAAATCTATAAAAATCCATTCTTTATTTGTAAGGATTAGTTGATATTTTGCTTTTTTTTCAACTCTTTTAGCTCGTTAAATGTCGCTTCACTCAAATCTTTAGAAAACTTCGATTCTAATTCCTGAATTCTATATTCTAAATCATAATTATTAAGATCTCGATTAATATCCTCTAATATTTCAATAACAGCATTTTCATTTTCAAGTTTATTTTTTAAAATATGTTTTATTGGAGCAAATTTATTTATTTTATCAATCAATTGTGAGTCAATATCTAGATCAATTATTGAAATTTTTTGTTCAGATCTTAACTTCAACATAATCTTTTCGAAAATTTGCTTGTTTACTGCAGTGAATAACTTAACATTTTCAATCAAATGAATGTTTTCCTGCATCAATTTTAGATTTGTCATAACAAGATAAATTAATGAAAATTCTTTTAACTCAACCCCGGTCAAAGATTGACTTTCAGTAAAATATCTTTTTGTAGACTCTAATGATCTAGTTTTTTTAACATAAAAGTTTTTTCTATTTTGACTAGTGTGTGGAGTAAGCTCAGAAATCTTCTCTAAAAAATACTCTAAAACGTATTTTTTTATATAATCATCTTTAATGGTATTTGCTATAGCTCTTAATTTCTTATCAAAAATTGCCAAAGAAGATGGATTATTTTCAGTTTGCTTTTTATAATGGCTAAATATGAATTGATGTATAGAGATTTTACTTTGTTTAGTAAAATCAATGAAATAATTTTTTCCATTTTTATTTACAAAACTATCAGGGTCTTCTTTGTCTGGTAAAAATAAAAATGAAATTTGTTTTTCAGGATTTAAATCTTTTATAGAATTTTCTGCTGCTCTTAAAGCTGCTTTATAGCCACTCTCATCACCATCGAAACAAATAATTATATCATCAAAAAACTGATTTAAAGTTAATATCTGTTTGTCTGTTAAAGAAGTGCCAAGATTAGCTACAGCATTTTCAACACCATTTTTGCTTAAGCCTACAACATCCATATAACCCTCAACTAAATAAATGTTACTTAATTTATTAGATAACTTTCTTGCTAAATCTAAATTATATAAATTTGAACCTTTCTTAAAAAACATAGTTTCAGGAGAATTAATATATTTTGCTAAATAATCTAATTGCTCAATAATTCTTCCACCTAACGCGATGGGTTGACCTGAAATATTATTAATTGGAAAAATTAATCTTCCCCTAAATCTTTCAATATATACTTTCTTTTTTTCATCTAAGTAAAACAAACCACTATCAACTAGTGTTTGTTCGCTAAATTGATCTTTTAGTTTATCAAAAAAATTTGGATTTTTTTCTATGTAGCCAATTTTAAATTTCTTAACTTCTTCTTTACCTAAAGATCTATTTTTTAGATAATCTCTTGCATTGGAACAAGCATCATTTTTTAATAACTCATTATGATAATAATTAACATACTGACTATATATAGATAAGTATTCCTTCCACTTTTTTTTCTCTTTCCTCATCTTGTTTAGAAAACATGTAAGGCTGCATCCCTGCAAGTTGAGCCAAATGTTTTACTGCTTCACCAAATTTAAGGTTTTGAGTTTTCATTACAAAATCAAAAATATTTCCATGTTCAGTTGTTGCAAAACAATGGTAAAACTCTTTTTCATCATTGACAGTAAATGAGGGTGTTTTTTCATTTTTAAATGGAGATAAGCCTACATACTCTTTGCCTCTTTTTTTTAAAACAACTGATTTTGAGACAACTGTAGAAACTTTTAATCTTGTTTTAATTTCATCAAGATATTCTTTAGGATATTTCATTATCTATTTAATAATTCTTTAATAAGAGGACCAGCTTTAGAAAAATCAATTTCATCAGAATGCAATTTTTTTAGTTCACCCATTACTTTTCCCATATCTTTTACAGAACTTGCTCCAAGCTTGGCGATTGTGTCAGTGCATATTTTTTTGGTTTCTTCTTCACTTAATTGTTTGGGTAAAAATCCTGTTAGAATATCATACTCACTTTGCTCAACCTCTAAAAGATCTTTTCTGTTATTTTTTTTGTAAATATCAATCGATTCGGCTCTTTGTTTTAACATTTTTTTTAGAAGCTTTTTAATGTCCTCATCATCTGTTTCTTTTTTATTTGGGCCTGATCTGTTTGTTATGTCTAGATCCTTTATAGAGGACAAAATTAACCTGTAAGTTGATATTTTAGTTTTATCTTTGGCTTTCAAGGCATTTTTGTATTCAGTTTCAATTGTTTCTTTTAAAGGCATATTTTTAATTTACTGCAAAGAAAAAAATCTTCAAAAGAAAAATTGTTTTTTTACAATTTTATAATACATCTCTGTTGCGATAATAAATCAATTATTGTATTAACCTTTAACTTATGAGTTGTAATTGATCAAAAAAGTAAAAAAAACTCACTCAAAAAATTCTCAAATTAATACAGGTATTTTAGTTCTTGAAAATAAGAAAATTTTTAATGGTGTTGGGATAGGTTACCAAGGAGAAGCAACTGGAGAGGTTTGTTTTAATACCTCATTAACAGGATACCAAGAGATAATATCAGACCCATCTTATGCGGGACAAATCATAAACTTTACATTTCCTCATATTGGTAATGTTGGAACCAACAAAGAAGATTTTGAGTCTGATAAAATTTGGACTAAAGGGGTAATTTTTAATTCAGAAATAACTTCACCATCAAATTATAGATCTTTTCAACATTTAGATGCTTGGCTAAAAAAAAATAAAATAGTTGGAATTACAGGACTGGATACTAGAAGTTTAACTAATTTTATCAGAGACAAGGGCGCTCCAAAGGGGACTATTGCTTACTCAAAAAAAGGAAAGTTTAATATTAGTAAGCTTACAAACTTAACAATAAAGTGGAGTGGATTAAAAAATTTAGATCTTGCAGAAACAGTAACCACACCAAAGAATTATATTTGGAAAGGACTAAAAACGTGGAAAAAAGAAATAGGTTATAAAAAAAATACTAAAAATTCTTTTCATGTAGTGGCTATAGATTATGGAATCAAAAAAAATATTCTTAGGTATTTTTCTGACTTTAAATGCAAAGTCACTGTAGTTTCGTGTAAGACATCTGCTAAAAATATTTTGTCTCTTAAACCTAATGGTATATTTTTATCAAATGGGCCTGGAGATCCAGCAGCAACTGGAAAATATGCAATTAAAATAATTAAAAGTCTAATTGAAAAAAAATTACCTTTATTTGGTATTTGTCTTGGTCATCAAATACTTGCACTAGCATTAGGTGGAAAAACAAAGAAAATGAAATTGGGACATAGAGGTGCAAACCACCCAGTTAAAAATTTAATTAATGACAATGTAGAAATTACTAGTCAAAATCATGGTTTTGAAGTTGTCAAAGAAAATTTACCAAAAAATATTGAGGTCACTCATAAATCTTTATTCGATAACAGTATTGAGGGTATTAAATTAAAAAATAAACCAGTGTTTTCTGTTCAGTACCATCCAGAGTCAAACCCTGGACCACAAGACAGCGTGTATTTATTTCAAGAATTTATTAACAACATGAAAAAAAATGCCAAAAAGAAAAGATCTTAAAAAAATATTAGTTGTTGGTGCGGGGCCCATTATTATTGGTCAAGCATGTGAATTTGATTATTCAGGAACCCAAGCATGTAAAGCATTAAGAGATGAGGGATACAAGGTTGTGTTAATTAATTCAAATCCAGCAACAATTATGACTGATCCAGATGTTGCTGATAAAACTTATATTGAGCCTATTACTTTAGAGGTTTTAGAAAAAATTCTCAAAAAAGAAAAACCAGATGCAATCTTACCCACCATGGGAGGTCAAACTGCTCTTAATCTGGCAATGGAAGCAGAAAAAAAAGGAATTTTAAAAAGATACAAAATAGAACTAATCGGAGCAAATTCTAAAGCTATTGCTAATGCAGAAGATAGAAAGAAGTTCAGAAAAAATATGATTGATATTGGTTTAGATTTACCTAAATCTGAAATTGTTAATAACATAAACCAATCTTCTAAAGTTTTAAAAAAAATTGGGTTACCTGCAATTATTAGGCCTGCATTTACACTAGGAGGTTTAGGCGGAGGAATAGCTAAGAATAAAAAGGACTACTTAAAAATTATCAAAACTGGTTTGTACGAATCCCCTGTTAGCCAAGTTCTAGTAGAGGAATGTTTAGAGGGTTGGAAAGAATTCGAAATGGAAGTTGTAAGAGATAAAAAAGATAACTGTATAATCATCTGCTCAATTGAAAATGTTGATCCAATGGGAATACATACCGGAGACTCTGTAACTGTTGCCCCAGCACTCACTTTAACCGATAAAGAATACCAGGTAATGAGAAATGCTTCTATTGCTTGTTTAAGAAAAATTGGAGTCGAAACAGGTGGTTCAAATGTTCAATTTGCTATAAATCCTAAAAATGGTCGTATGGTGGTGATTGAAATGAACCCAAGAGTATCTAGATCATCGGCTCTTGCATCAAAAGCAACTGGATTTCCAATCGCAAAAGTTGCAGCTAAACTTGCTGTTGGTTATACTTTGGATGAATTAAAAAATGAAATTACTAAAGTAACTCCAGCATCATTCGAGCCAAGTATAGACTATGTAGTAACTAAAATTCCAAGATTTACTTTTGAAAAATTTTCGACTTCCCCAGTAACTTTAGGTACATCAATGAAGTCTGTTGGAGAAGCAATGGCAATAGGTAGAAATTTCAAAGAGTCGCTTCAGAAAGCTTTGGTCTCTCTCGAAACTGGCTTTTCAGGATTAGATAGAATTTTTGATTTAAATAAAAAACAAATTGAAAAAAAACTTAAAGAAAATATTCCTAATAAATTACTATTAGTTGCTGAAGCAATTAGAAAGAAAATTAATTTAAAAAGAATATTTGCATTATCTAAAATTGATCCTTGGTTTTTAGAACAAATAAAAGAAATAATAGATAGTGAATTTAAAATCAAAAGCAAAGGTTTACCAAAAAATTTTAATGAATTAAATAGAATAAAATCCATTGGTTTTTCTGATAAAAAATTAGCAGAATTAACAAATCTTTCGGAAGATATAATAAGGCAAAAAAGAACTGCTCTTAAAATTTTACCTGTATTCAAGAAGGTTGATACCTGTGCGGCTGAATTTAAATCCTTTACACCCTATATGTACTCAACTTATCAAAGAAATTTTTCAATAAAGTCTGAGTGTGAAGCTGATCCATCAACTAAGAAGAAAATTATAATATTGGGAGGAGGTCCAAATAGAATTGGACAAGGAATTGAATTTGATTATTGCTGTTGTCAGGCAAGTTTTTCTCTTAAAGATGCTGGTTTTGAAACTATAATGGTTAATTGTAATCCAGAAACAGTCTCGACTGATTATGATACTAGTGACAGATTATATTTTGAGCCCTTAAAAGAGGAGTATGTTTTTAACATAATAAAAAGAGAAAGGGAGAAAGGTAATTTAATTGGTGTTATTGCACAATTCGGTGGTCAAACTCCAATTAAACTAGCAAAATTTTTATATGAGAATAAACTTCCAATTTTAGGAACACAATATACTTCAATAGACTTAGCTGAGGATAGAGATAGATTTAGAAATCTTCTTAACAGGTTAAGATTAAAACAAGCAGAAAGTGGAATTGCAAAAACTTATAAACAAGCAATCCAAATAGCAGAAAAGATTGGTTTGCCGTTGATGGTAAGACCTTCATATGTGTTAGGTGGAAGAGCTATGGAAATTGTTCATGAAAAAAGTCAACTTAAAAACTTTGTTCAAGAAGCATTTAAAGCTGCAGAAGATAACCCAATTTTAATTGACAAGTTTATTGATCATGCAATGGAGGTAGATGTTGATGCAATATCTGATGGGACACAAGTTCATGTTGCTGGTATTATGCAGCATATAGAGGAAGCTGGAATTCATTCGGGAGACTCGGCTTGCAGCTTACCTCCTGTATCAATTAAGCCTTTCTTAATTAAAGAAATTGAAAATCAAACTAAAAAATTAGCTTTAGCATTAAAGGTTAAAGGTTTCATGAATATTCAGTTTGCTATCAAAAAAGATGAAATTTATGTTATCGAAGTAAACCCGAGGGCAAGTAGAACGGTTCCATTTGTTTCAAAAGCAAAAGGTCTACCTTTTGCAAAAATTGCTTCAAGAGTAATGGCTGGAGAAAAATTATCTAAGTTTAATTTAAAAGATAAATCTAATGGTATGTTTGCTGTTAAAGAGGCAGTGTTTCCATTTAATAAATTTCCTAATAGTGATTTACTTTTGGGTCCTGAAATGAAATCAACTGGGGAAGTTATGGGATTTGACAAAAACTTTGGAATGGCGTTTGCTAAAAGTCAAATAGCTTCAGCTAACTCTTTACCTAAGCAAGGTCTTGCTTTTATTTCTTTAAAAAATTCTCATAAAGACGAGGGAATTGGTTTAGCAAAAGAATTAATAAAACTTAAATTTTCTCTGTGTGCTACAAAGGGAACTGCAGAGTATATCAGAAAACATGGTATGAGATGTAAAATTATAAATAAGGTCAGTAGTGGCTCACCTCACATAGTTGATGTTTTAGACTCTAAGAAAATTGCATTGGTAATAAACACTGGAGGTGGAAATAGTGAACACAGATTAAATGATGCAATAGCTCTTAGAAGAGGAACGCTTAAAAACAAAGTTCCATATTGTACTAATATGTCAACTGCACTTGCATGTTTAGAGGCTATTAAATCTCTTAAAACTAAAAAATTAGAAGTCAATTCTCTACAGGATATTTAAGTAATTACTTTCCAATCAGTTTCGAAAGTCACATAATTTACTTGGATACATCTTCTTTCTTTAACTATTTTCTTCTTTTCCATCCCATGCCAAGTATTTGGTCCACTAGTAAACAAATATCCATAATTATGCTTATAAGGAACTGTTTTAACTTTTTCTAATTTCTCATTATAAAAATCTGTACCTAAGTCTTCAGATTCATTTGCATTATTTACAAAAATTAAACCAGACATTAGTTTTTCTTTAATGTCACAATGAGGCTTCAACCAAAAACCCTCTCGATCACAGATAACTTCCAACCGAACATATGAATTTGATAAATCTTTATTTATCATTTTTGAAATATTTTCATAAACCTCTTTTGATTGTAGTTCATTAATAAATTTTACTAAATGAGGAAATTGTGAAGCATTATCTTTCGTTATAAAACATCTAAATTTAATTGCCTTACCTCCAGAAGAATCTCCTTTTCTAAATTCTGCAGCACCTCCATCAATTGCTCTTGTTCCATCATAATCTAGATTATTTTTACTGACATCTGGAATATCAGCTTTAACAATTTCTTCTATAGCAGCATCAGTAAGTGCATCATAGTACTCATAATGTTCAAATGGTAATTCATGTTTTTTAGATTGTTTTTGAATTGAATTGATAAAAGACATTAAAAATTAATTTTTTGTTTTATTATTTTTGCTACCCTATTAGTTTCATCTAGTTTTTGATACTTCCAATTTTGGTCTTCTTCACCTAAATTTCTAATTATATTTAATTCTCTAAATAAATTTCTAAATTTTTGAAATCTTTTATCATTTTTTCTTGGTAAAATATTTGCGACATAAATAGGTTTTCCAGTTAAAGCTGCCTCTGAAATCATTGAGCTTGAGTCACAAGTTACCACTATACTTTGAGATATTGATAAAGCAGATAAATAAGCTTTTTTATCAATATTATCAATAATTGTATGATTTTCTCCAAAATATTCTTTAGCATAAATGATTGAATTTTTTGGTGTTCTCATAGATGGAATGACAACAAGCTGAAAATCATTTTTTTTTAAGAAGTTATTTAAAAGAAAGAAAATATTTTTGATATTTTTTAAAGAATAGTCATAGTGCTTAGTTGGACCACCCAAAATTAAAGTACAAATTTTTCTTTTATCTTTTTTAATAAATGAATCTAAATAACTTTTATTCTTTATTATTTCATCATTTGTAAGATAGTGAATCGCACCTTTCGTATTAATTACATTTAGACCTTTTATGGAGTCATGTTCAGGAGCAACTATAAAATCAAAATTATTGAAATTTACTTTTGGATCTTGAATATGAATACTAATTACTTTTTTTTTTAAACTATTTTTAAGATGAATTGAGGGAATTACACTTTTGCGTCCACAAGAAATAATCATATCAAAATCAGATAGATTTACTTTTTTATAAACTATTTGTGAAATTGGAGTAAGTTTTGGAGGAATCATTTTCCAAAAATTATTTAGTTCAACTGTGTGGTGTGTAAAATCTATGTCTAAAGCTTTTGCTAAACCCTCTACTTGGCTGATCATGCCATGCATGCCTTGAGTTAATAATATACCTTTTAATTTGTTCATTAATTACTATATAGCTTTCATATGAGTCAAAATCCAACTAAACACACAAAAGTGTTAATAATTGGATCCGGTCCAGCTGGTTACACAGCTGCAGTTTACGCAGCTCGTGCAATGTTAAACCCAATTTTGGTTTATGGATCTGAACCTGGAGGTCAATTAACAACAACTACTGATGTTGAAAATTACCCTGGGTTTGCTGATGTTATTCAAGGACCTTGGTTAATGGATCAAATGAAAGAGCAAGCAAAAGCAGTTGGTACTGAGATGATAGAGGATCATATTGGATCGGTAAATTTAAAATCGACTCCATTTGAAGCAGTTGGTGATAGTGGTCAAAAATTTACTGCAGACAGTATTATTATTTCAACTGGTGCCCAAGCAAGATGGTTAAACATAAAATCAGAGCAAGAATTTAGAGGTTTTGGAGTGTCCGCATGTGCTACATGTGATGGATTTTTCTTTAAAGAAAAAGAAGTAGCGGTTGTTGGTGGTGGTAATGCTGCTGTAGAGGAAGCAATGTTTCTTACGAAGTTTGCTTCGAAGGTCAAATTAATTCATAGACGTGATAGTCTGAGAGCAGAAAAAATGCTTCAAAAAAAATTAATGGAAAACAAAAAAATTGAAATTATTTGGGATACTGTAATTGAAGACGTGATAGGTGATAAAGAACCTAAAAATGTCAAAGGTATTAAAGTAAAAAATGTAAAAACAAATAAAATTGAAGAAATAAAAGTTGATGGTTTATTTGTTGCAATTGGTCATGATCCAGCAACTTCATTATTCAAAGATCAATTGAAAATGGACAATGAAGGATATTTGATTACCAAACCAGACTCTACTGAAACTAATATTCCTGGAGTTTATGCTGCTGGAGATGTGAAGGACAAAACATTTAGACAAGCTGTAACCGCTGCAGGTATGGGATGTATGGCTGCACTTGAGGCTGAAAAGCATCTTTCGCATAAATAAAGTGAAAAATAATTTACATGTTTTTTTAGGAGCAACTGTAGCTGATGCCGCAGCTAGGCCATTACATTGGGTTTATAATCAGAAAAAACTGCTAACTTATATTAAGGGAAAACAAGACTTTACCTTCTTAAAAAAAAATAAAAGTCCTTTTTATAATATCAAAACTGGCAAAGTTTCTGGTTATAATGAAGTTGGTCAAGTGATGTTCAAAACTTTAGTTGAAGGTCATCGAGATATAGAAGAAAGATTTAAAAAAAATATTACAAAAAATTTTGGTCCAGGAAGTATTTACTGGAAAAATTTAAATTTAAGAGCAAAATACAGAAAAGTTAAAGACTGGCGAGGAATCATAAAAGGACCTTGGATCCATCAGAATATCATTGAAACTGTAAGAAATATTAAGTCTAAAAAAAAATTAACTGGAGGTAAAAAGGTAAATGAGTCTGATGGTTATTGTGCTGCTCTTCCATATTTTTTGTATGGCTATAATTTTAAAGATGTAAAAAAGATTATCTCTACAGTAACTATTTCAAAAATAAGTCTCAAATATGCCTTAGCAAAATTTTATCTAATAGATTTAGCATTAAAAGGTAGCAAAGATCCTATAAACGAATTCATCAATATATTTAAAAAAAATTCATATTTTAAAAGTGTTGTTGAAGATATTAAAAAAGTTAAAAGATTAAAATCAAAACCTCACCCTCTCGCGGTTAAAAAATTGGGTATGGCTTGTAGCTATCCAGGAACATTTAATAGCTCAATTCATTCAATTATTAATTCCACAAATTATAAAGGGGCTATTTTAAAAACTATTAAAGCTGGTGGCTGTAACTGTTCTAGAGTTAATTTTATTGGAGCTTATTTTGCTGCTTTAAAGGGATTAGATACTATCCCAAAATCTTGGATAAAAAAAACTGATTTAGCTAAAAAAATATTAGACCAAAAATAAAATTGTTTATTCTAAACTTTCACAAAAAGATTTAATTCTATCCATAGCTTTTTTTAAATTCTTCATTGAAGTTGCGTAAGAAATTCTAAAATATCCATCTAAGCCAAATGCTGATCCCTGAACAACTGCAACATTCGATTTTTCAAGCAACTTTTGAACAAAATCAGTATCAGTTTTTAATTTTGTTTTTTTATTTAATAGACCTTTGCAGCTTGGAAAAACATAAAATGCTCCATTTGGTTTTAAGCAACTAATTCCTTTGATATTATTTAAACTTTTAACTACAAAATCTCTTCTTTGTTTAAATGCATTAGACCTTTTTTTAATAAAATCCTGTTTTCCATTCAATGCTTCAACAGCAGCTGCTTGACTTATAGAAGAAGGGTTTGAGGTGGATTGTGATTGTATTTTACCAATCGCTTTAATTATATCTTTTGGACCTGCTGCATACCCTATTCTCCACCCTGTCATTGCATAAGATTTACTAACACCATTCATTGTTAGTGTTCTATCTTTAAGTTTTGAAAGTTGAGCTATTGTGAAAAAATTAAAATTATCATATCTAACATGTTCATAAATATCATCACTTAAGATATAGACTTTTTTATTTCTAATTAGAACCTTTGCTAAATCTTGAATTTCTTTTTTAGTATATCCTGCTCCTGTCGGATTAGATGGTGAGTTGAGGATAACCCATTTTGTTTTTTTCGAAATTGCTTTTTTAAGTTTTTTTGCTGTAAGTTTAAAACCTTCTTGCTCTGTGCATTTAATTATTTTTGGTTTTCCTCCAGCTAACAAAACCATATCTGGATAAGAAACCCAAAAAGGTGCTGGAATGATAACTTCATCACCTTTATTTAAAGTTGCCATAAAAGCATTATAAAGAACCTGCTTTCCACCAGTTCCCACTGTTACTTGATCTGTAGAATAATTTAATTTATTTTCTCTTTTGAATTTTTTTATAACAGCTTTTTTTAATGCAGGGGTTCCATCTACTGCTGTATATTTCGTATCACCTTTTCTAATCGCTTTAATTGCAGCATTTTTTATATTATCTGGAGTATCAAAATCAGGCTCTCCTGCCCCTAATCCGATGACATCTTTGCCTGCAGCTCTTAATTCTCTGGCTTTTTGAGTTACCGCAATGGTTGGAGAAGGTTTAATTCTCTTTAAACTATTTGATATTATGCTCATTGAAATAAAAATTATATCAATTAGTTTTATAAATAATGCAGAATACATATCAAGATTTAATTACAGAAATTCAGAATAAAAATCCTGAGATAAGCCCTAAACTAGAAGGTGGCAAAAAGTTTCAAATGAAAACTGACTTTAAGCCAGCAGGCGATCAACCCGAAGCTATAAAACAATTGGTAAATGGTGCCAACAAAGATCAACTAAGTCAAGTTCTTCTGGGAGTAACTGGATCTGGTAAAACTTTTACAATGGCAAAAGTCATAGAAAAGACCAACAGACCTGCATTAATATTAGCTCCAAACAAAACTCTTGCAGCTCAACTCTATGGTGAAATGAAATCTTTTTTTCCTGATAATGCTGTTGAGTATTTTGTCTCTTACTACGATTATTATACACCTGAAGCCTACGTTCCTCGTTCAGACACTTATATTGAAAAAGAAGCGTCAATCAATGAGCAGATAGATCGAATGCGCCACTCAGCGACAAGATCTTTACTAGAAAGAGATGATGTTGTTATCGTTTCAAGTGTTTCATGTATTTATGGATTAGGTTCGGTTGAAGCCTACAGTAAAATGACTTTAAGTTTGAAAACAGGTTACGATTATAATAGAGAACAACTAATTAAATCATTAGTTGCTCTTCAATATAAACGAAATGATCAAAATTTTTACAGAGGTACGTTTAGAGCACGAGGGGAGTATTTGGAAATCTTTCCATCCCACTTAGAGGATCGTGCCTGGAGATTAAGTTTATTTGGAGAGAAATTGGAAAAAATTGAGGAATTTGATCCACTTACAGGTGATTTAGTTAACGAATTAAGTGTAATTAAAGTTTATGCAAATAGCCATTACATAACTCCTAAGCCAACTATTGAGCAAGCAATTATTAAAATCAAAAGAGAATTAGAGGTGACCTTAAAGAAGTTTAAAGATCAAAATAAATTACTTGAAGCCCAAAGATTAGAAGAAAGAACTAAATTTGATTTAGAAATGATCGAGGCAACAGGTTCTTGTGCTGGAATTGAGAATTATTCTAGATTTTTATCAGGAAGAAAACCTGGGGAACCACCCCCCACTCTTTTTGAATATTTTCCTGATAATACTTTAATTTTTGTTGATGAATGTCATGTAACAGTTCCACAGTTAAATGGGATGTATAAAGGTGACAGATCGAGAAAAAGTAATCTTGCAGAGTATGGTTTTAGATTGCCTTCTTGTATGGATAACCGACCACTAAAATTTGAAGAATGGGATGCTATGAGAACTCAAACAGTTTTTGTATCTGCTACTCCTGGGCCATGGGAATTAAAACAAGTTAAAAATAAATTCGTGGAACAAGTTATTAGGCCTACTGGTTTAATTGATCCTCCTGTTGAAATAAGGCCTGCAAAAAATCAAGTGGATGATTTAATGCATGAATGTAAAAAAGTTGTTGATAATAATTACAGAGTACTTGTAACCACTTTAACAAAAAAGATGGCTGAAGATTTGACTGAGTACCTTCATGAAAATGGTGTCAAAGTTAGGTATATGCATTCTGATATCGATACTCTTGAAAGAATAGAAATTATGAGAGATTTAAGATTAGGAGTGTTTGATGTCTTGGTGGGTATTAATCTTTTAAGAGAAGGTTTAGATATACCTGAATGTGCTTTAGTTGGAATTTTAGATGCTGATAAAGAAGGATTTTTAAGATCTGAAACTTCGTTAATTCAAACTATTGGAAGAGCAGCAAGGAATTTAGATGGAAAAGTAATTCTTTATGCTGACAAAGAAACTAAAAGTATCAAAAATGCAATTAAAGAAACTGATAGAAGAAGGTCGATTCAAGTAGCTTACAATAAAAAACATAAAATTAGTGCAGCAAGTATAAAAAAAGAAATTGGAGATGTTTTAGAGAGTGTTTATGAAAAAGATTATGTCAAAGTTGGTACTGATGAAAATATTGGTGGGAATCTTAAAAAACATTTAAAAGCTCTTAATAAAAAAATGAAAGATGCTGCAACCAATCTTGAGTTTGAGGAAGCGGCTAAAATAAGAGACGAAATCAGAAAACTCGAGGCATCAGAGTTAGAAATCGTTTTAAACCCTAAAGTAAAACAATATAGTGCAAATAATAAAATTTATCCTAAGGGTAGATCAACTATGGGTTTGCCAGGAACAAGAGCTCAAAAAGGTAAAAAAAAATGGAAGCAAATAAGATAATCATTACTGGGGCTGCTACAAGAATAGGAGCAGCAATAGCCAAATCACTTTCTGGCCCAGATGTTGAAATTGTAATTCATTATAATAACTCCAAGACTAAGGCTGAAAAACTTAAAAGAGAATTAATCAAAAATCATACAAAAGTTTTCCTTGTTAAAGGTGACCTCTCAAAAGAAAAAGATTTAAACAAAATTATAAAGTTTTCAAAATCAAAGCTAAGGTATTTTGATTGTCTGATTAACAATGCATCATTATTTGAAAATGATAATTTAAGAAATTTTACGTCTAAAAGTTGGGCTAAGCACCTTAATGTTAATTTAAAAGCTCCAGCTTATTTAACTAAAGAATTTGCAAAAAATACAAAAGGTAAAAACAACAATATTATCAATATAATCGACCAAAGAGTTTTTAAATTAACTCCTTTTTTCTTTTCATATACTCTAAGTAAAACTGGTCTTTATACTTTAACTAAAACTAGTGCCATGAGTTTGGCCCCTAACATTAGAGTTAATGGAATAGCTCCAGGACCAACCATAAAAAATAAAAGACAAACTGACAATCATTTCAAAAAACAATATTTGGCAACACCCTTGAGACAACAAGTAAATGTTATTGAGATTTGTAATGCTGTTGACTTCTTTATTAAAAACAGTTCTATTACCGGACAAGTTTTAGCAATAGATAGTGGGCAAAATTTGAATTGGCAAACACCTGATATAATGAGTGGAAAAGAATGAAAAAGAATAACTTTAAAATTGTTAAAATAGATAAAAATAAAAGTTTATTTAACTATGAAAAAAAAATTCTTATTAATGAATTAATTTTGGAATTAAAACTCGGTTATTATGATTTCGAAAAAGAAAAACCACAAAAAGTAAAATTTAGTCTTGAGATTGATTATGAGGATAAAAAACCAACAAACGATAAAGATATCAAATCTATTGTAAATTATAGTACAGTTGTAAAACTAATTTCTAAGCTGGTAAAAAAGAAACATTACAATTTTCTAGAAACTCTTGCTGAAGCCGTATTTGATGAATTATTTAAGGACAAAAGAATAGGTAAAATAATGCTAAAAATTGAAAAATTAGAAATTTTAAAAGAATGTTCATCAGTTGGTATTCAAATTACCAAAAAAAGAAGTCATGAAAAGTTCTGAGCTCGGAAAAGAAGTAATTAAAAAAGAACTACCATTAATTCCTAAAAGCCCTGGTGTGTACAGAATGCTCAACCATAAAGATGATATTCTTTACGTAGGAAAAGCAAAAAATCTCCCTAATAGATTAAAGAGTTATGTTTCTGAAAAAAATCATATAATCCGAACTGAAAGGATGCTGTCTCAAACATTTAAACTGGAGATCACAACTACTGCTAACGAAAGTGAAGCTCTACTATTAGAAGCAAACTTAATTAAAAAACATAAACCAAAATTTAATATTTTACTTAAAGATGATAAATCTTTCCCTTTCATATTTATTGGTGAAAAAGATCAATGGCCACGAGTTACTAAACATAGAGGAAAAAAAGATAAAGAAGGATTTTATTTTGGTCCATTTGCATCAGCAGGCACTGCAAACTGGACTATTAAAATGCTTCAAAAGATATTTCAATTAAGAGTTTGTGATGATGGTACTTTCAAGAATAGAAAAAGGCCTTGTATACTTTATCAAATTAAAAGATGTTCGGGCCCTTGTGTTGGCTACATAGAAAAAAATGATTACAAAAAATCAGTAGAACAAGCAATTCAATTTGTATCAGGTAAATCTAGAGATATTCAAAAAAACTTATCTAAAGAAATGGAAGCTGCAAGTGAAAAGCTAGATTTTGAAAAAGCTTCAATTTTTAGAGACAGAATCAAATCGCTAAATATAATTCAATCTTCACAAAGAATTAATGAGGCAAACTTAGTTGATGCTGATGTAATCGCTGCATACAAAGAGTCTGGCAAAACATGTATTCAAGTTTTTTTTTATAGATCTAAACAAAACTGGGGAAATCAAGCTTATTTTCCAAAACATGATCCTGATCAAAATATTTCTGAAATTATGTCTTCTTTTTTGATGCAGTTTTATGAAAATAAAAGTGTTCCAAAGCTGATAATAATTAATACTGATATTACGGAGAAGAAGTTAATAGAAGAAACTTTAAGTAAAAAAGAAAATAATACAATTTCTATCAACGCGGCAAAAAAAGGGACTAAAGCAAAAGTCATCGCTATGGCTGAAAAAAATGCCAAAGAATCTTTGAATAGAAAACTTTATGAAACAAATAATAATAAAAGTTTATTTGAGGATGTTGCTAAAAAATTTGATTTAAGAAACGTTATAAATTTAGTTGAAGTATATGATAATAGTCACATTCAAGGAACAAATAGTGTTGGTGCAATGATAACATTTGGTAGTGAAGGTTTTATAAAAAAAAGATACAGAAAATTTGATATTAAAACTAAGGGTTCTGAACAAGATGATTTTGCAATGTTAAAAGAAGTTTTATCAAGAAGGTTTAAAAGAGCTATACTTGAGAAGGGAAATTATTTGTCACTACCTGACTTGATATTGATAGATGGAGGGAAAGGACAATATTCTTCAGCAAAAGAGGTTTTAAATCAATTAGGATTACATGATTTACCAATGATTGCTATTGCTAAAGGTAAGATGAGAAATAGTGGTGATGAAACATTCTTTTATAATGGAAAATCCTTTAAATTTGAAAAAAATGATCCTACTCTATTTTTTATGCAACGACTTCGAGATGAAGCTCATCGATTTGCAATTACTTCTCATAGAGCTAAAAGAGCTAAAGGTATCAAAAAATCACTTCTAGACCAGATTGATGGTATTGGAGCTATTAGAAAAAGAGCTCTGTTAAACCATTTTGGCTCTGCTAGAGCAGTGGAATCTGCAAGTCTTGATGAAATAAAATCTGTTGAAGGTGTTGAGGTAAAAGTTGCAAAAAAGATATATAACTTTTTTCATGAATAAAAATTTGTATGCTTAGAAAAATACCAAATATATTAACCATAGGTCGGATACTAATAGTTCCATTTTTTGTATTAGCATTTTATTTGCCAGGTTTTTATGGAGATTTGACTGCATTAATTCTGTTTATTGTTGCTTCATTTACTGATTTTCTAGATGGAATGTTGGCAAGATTGCTTGGACAAGAGTCAAAACTAGGTGAATTGTTAGATCCAATCGCGGATAAAATTATTGTAGCAACAGCTTTAATTCTTTTAGTAATGGATGGAACGATACGTCATTATGAAGTCATAGCAGCAATAATAATTTTAACACGTGAAATTTTGATATCTGGTTTAAGAGAGTTTTTAGCAAAAGGAAAAATTAAACTTCCTGTCTCAAGTCTTGCAAAATTAAAGACAGTTTTACAAATGGTTTCTATTGCACTTTTACTTTCTGGAGAAACTGGAAATAAAATTATTAATTTTCAAGATTATAATGCACAAACAATTGGTATAATTCTTCTATGGCTTTCAGCGGCTTTAACTCTTTTTACTGGATACGATTATATGCGTAAAGGAATAGACCATGCAATATCAGAAGATAATAAAGATTAGGCAGCCGTTTTTTTCTTTTTAACAACAGATTGATAGCTCTCATTTAAATCTATTATCAAATCACAAACTTTAAATTGATTTTCAGCTATACATGAAACGGGTGTTACTTCTGCAGCAGTTCCTGTTAAAAAACACCCAACAAAGTTTTTAAGCTCTTCAGGTTTAATTTTTCTTTCATGAACTTTAATATTTTTTGATTTTGCAATTTCAATAACAGTTCTTCTAGTAATACCATCTAAAAATGAGTCTGGAATTGGTGTATGTAATTCTCCATTTTTGTCCTTAAAAAAAACATTTGCACCAGTTGCTTCTGCAATATTCTCTTCGTGATCTAACATTAGTGAGTCTGTAAATCCTTGTTTTTCAGCTTCATGTTTAGAGAGTGTGCAAATCATATAAAGACCAGATGCTTTAGTATCCCAAGGAATTGTATTGGGTGCTGGTCTTCTCCAGCTAGATATATTTAATTTTATTCCTTCAATTTTAAGTTTGGGATCAAAATAAGATCCCCATTCCCAAGTTGCTATAGCTACATGAATTTTAGTTTGTTGTGCAGATATAGCCATCATTTCACTTCCTCTCCAAGCTACAGGCCTCACATAACCATTTTCTACTTTTTGAGTTGTGATTATTTTTTTTGATGCCATATTAATTTCATTTTCACTATACGGAATTTCAAATCCCATTCTTTTTGCAGAGTAAAATAGTCTTGAAGTATGTTCTTCTAGTTTAAAAATAGATCCATCATATACTCGCTCACCTTCAAAAACACAGCTAGCATAATGTAATCCATGGCTCAAAACATGCACTTTAACATCTGACCAATCAACCAATTCGCCATTGTACCATATTTTGCCGGATCTTTTATCGTAAGGTATCATTTTATGAAATTTAAAAATTCTTACTGAAAAATATCTTTGTATCTATAATATGTCAATATAACTTACCAATAATGAAACAACTTTTATATCTTAAAGATGATCAATTAAAAGAGCTAATCGAAAAGCTATTTATAAGTTATAGGGAAACTTTCTCAGACTCTAAAAAAATTCTAAATAAATACAATATTGGTTTAGCACACCAAAAAGTAATTCATTTGCTATCTATGTATGAGGGTATTTCCATCTCTGAATTACTTAAAAGACTAAAAGTTACCAAACAGAGTTTAAACAGAGTTCTTAAAGATTTAATTAAATTAGAAATTATTTTTTTTGAAAAGAACGATCAAGATACAAGAGTAAAACATATATTTTTAAATGAAAAGGGAGAAAAGATATTTACTGAAATTTTTGAAGTACAAAAAAAAAGGATACACAGTGCACTTTTGAATTCAAGTTCTGAGGAAGTGGTTAATTTTGATAAAGTTTTAAAAAAAATAATTAATGGATAATTTTAAAGCGCATATATTAGTTGTTGATGATGATGATGGTATTAGATCTTTAGTTAAGAAATATTTAAATGAAAATGATTATCTTGTTACAACCGCTAATAGCGCTGAGGATGCAAATGAAAAAATAAAAATCATAAAATTCGATTTGATAATATTAGATATCATGATGCCAGGAAAAAATGGACTTGAGTTCATTCAAGAAAATCAAAAAAAACTTAAAACACCTATCATATTATTGACTGCTAAAGGCCAGGCTAATGAAAGAATAGAAGGTTTAGAAGTTGGTGCAGATGATTATCTTCCAAAACCTTTTGAACCAAAAGAGCTTATTTTAAGAATTCAAAATATTATTTCAAAAACCAAAATAAAAGACCCAAAAAGAATTATTGAATTTGAAAATATTAAAATTGATTTAAATAAACAATTAATTTTAAAAAAAAATGTCGAGTTTAAAATTAATAATACAGAAAAAAAAATTTTAGAAAATATGATCAATAACCCTGGGAAAACATTTTCAAGAGATGATATTGGATCTTTAATTGATTTAGATAAAGAAAGATCTATTGATGTAATCATCACGAGATTAAGAAAGAAAATAGAAATTGATCCAAAAAATCCAAAATTTCTACAAACTATTAGAGGAGCTGGATATGTTTTATGGATTGAGTAATTTTTTTAAGAACATTCTTCCAAAAAAATTATTTTACCGTGCTTTATTAATTGTTGCTATCCCAGTCATAGTTTTGCAACTAGTCATCACTATTGTTTTTTTTGATAGCCTTTGGATTAAGACAAACAAAGGAATGACTAGAGCTCTAATTAATGAAGTTAAAACATTCATAGAAGTTTATAAAGACGAAATTTATAATAAAGATGAAATAACAAATCTTTTTTCAATCTATCAAGATCTTAATATAGAATATGTTGATAACGAAAAATTTGATTATGAATATGATGAAAGATGGTTTAGCCCAATAGATCGAACTTTGAGAAGAGAGCTTAAATCAAGATTTCAATCAGAAAAATTTTGGTTTGATACAACAGGATACAAGGAATTAATAGATTTAAGAATTAAATATAAATCTGGATATTTTAAATTTTTAATTCCTAAAGATAGAGTCACAAGTTCATCTGCTAGGATTTTTGCTTTATGGATTACTGTCCCAGCAATTATAATGGTTTTTATTTCTTTACTCTTTTTAAAAAACCAAACAAGACCTATCACAAATCTTGCTAAAGCTGCCGCAAAGTTTGGTAGAGGTGAAGAAGTAGAAGAGTTCAAACCATCAGGTGCGTCAGAAATACGATTGGCAGGTTATGAGTTTGATAGAATGAGAAAAAGAATAAAGAGACACCTTAATCAACGATCTGAGATGTTATCTGGAATTAGCCATGATTTAAGAACACCTTTAACAAGAATGAAACTACAACTCGCCTTTATCAAAGATAAACAATTAGCAACTAAAATGTCTGAAGATATCAACGAAATGGAAAAAATGTTGAATGAATATCTACAATTCACAAGTTCATCTAATATTGAGAAAAATGAACAGTTCAATCTAAGTGAATTAATTAATGAAATTGTGGAAAAATATAATAATGAAAATATCTCAACAGATATAATTCCTCGTCTTTATATTAGTGGAAGAAAGAATTTAATAAGAAGGTGTATCAATAATTTATTAGATAATGCAATCAAATATGCTAATAAGGTTCAGGTTGAAATCAACAAAAGCAATAATAATTCATTTATCAAAATTGAAGATGATGGTCCTGGAATACCAGAAAGTGAATATGAGAATGTCTTTAAGCCTTTTTACAAAATTAATAAAGGCAGAGCAGATACAAAAGCAAGTGTAGGATTGGGACTATCTATAGCTTCAGATATAGTAAGATCACATGGAGGCAATATTAAATTAGATAAATCCTCGATGAATGGTTTATCAGTTAAGATTTTCTTGCCTTTTTAGACTTATTTTTTTTTAAACTTTTAAATTGACTGGTTTTTTTTTCTAAATTTTCTACTCTTTTCTTCAAAATTTCAAATTCATCCTTACTTGTAAGTCTCATTCTAAAAACAATTTCATCTCTCTTTGATTTTAAAATATTCATTAATTCATTTGCCAGATCTTTAGATGATACTAAACCCTGTTCAAATAATTTAGCCAATTTATCAATAACAAATTTTGAATTTTTCATATATATTTATATTAACCTATTATATTAATAGCTTACAATTATAATTCAAAAATGTTCATTAATAATTTTGACCCAGTTGCAGTCCAAATTTTCTCCATCGATATCAAATGGTATTCTTTAGCTTATATTGTTGGAATATTACTGGGTTGGATTTTAAGTAAAAAAATTTTTATTTCTGATCAGAATATAAAAGAAAAATTTGATGATTTTATTACATATATAATATTAGGTATTATTGTTGGTGGTCGTTTAGGATATGTATTTTTTTATAATTTTAGTTACTACTCGGATAACTTATTAGACGTTATTAAAATTTGGCAAGGTGGAATGTCATTTCATGGAGGTCTAATAGGAGTTATATTTGCAAGTTTTTTATTTGCCAAAAAAAATAATCAAAATATTTTCAGTTATTTAGATATAGTTTCTATTGTGGCTCCAATTGGCATTTTTTTTGGAAGAATTGCAAATTTTATTAACTCTGAATTATACGGGATAGAAACAAATCTTCCGTGGGCTGTAAAATTCATCCAGATAGATGACTTATACCGACATCCATCTCAAGTGTATGAGGCATTATTTGAAGGATTAATTTTATTAGTTATTTTATTATATTTTAGAAAAAAAGGTTTTATGAAAATCCCAGGCTTTATCTCAGGGTTATTTCTTATTTTTTATTCAACATTTAGATTCGTAATTGAATTTTTTAGAGTCCCAGATGAACAGTTGGGATACTTATTTTTTAATTTAACGATGGGACAGTTAATAAGCATTGTATTCTTATTAATTGGTACTTATTTAGTTATAAATAAATATGAAACTGAAAAAGAAAAATAGTCTTTCTTTAGATAAATTTATAAATTTTTCTCTTTACGATAAAAAATTTGGTTATTATATGAAAAAAAATCCTTTTGGACAGGAAAGTGATTTTATAACTGCGCCCAATATTTCAAGACTATTTTCTGAAATGATTGCAATATGGATTATAAGTTTTTGGCAAAGCTTAGGATCCCCAAAAAAGTTTAATTTAGTTGAGCTCGGGGCAGGTAATGGAGAAATGATGAAAATAATTATTGAAAGTTTTCAAAATTTTCCATTTTTTTTAGAATCTTGTAATTTTATGATTCATGAAAAAAGTCCTACTTTAATTAATATTCAAAAAAGAAAACTGATTAAAAATAATATTAAATGGATTCCAAATATAAACAAAATCAATAAGGACCCAAGTATATTTATTGCAAATGAATTCTTTGATGCAATAGCAATCAAACAATTTATTAAAAAAAAAAGTTTATGGTTTGAAAAATTTGTAAATTTAGAAAATTCAAAAAGACCATTTTTTTTTGAAAAAAGAGCAGATATAAAAAAAATCGAAAAGAAGATTAAATTCAAAATATCACAAAATCAAAATTTTATCGAATATTCAAAACTTGGGTTAAATTACTTAAAAGATATCTCCAGTATTATAAAAAAAAATACTGGTGGTTTATTGCTTATTGATTATGGATATACAGATAAAAAAATGAAAAATACATTACAAGCAGTGTCTAATCACAAATTTGCCAATATTTTAAGTAATATAGGGAATGTAGATATCACTCATAATATAAATTTTAATATTTTCGAAAAGTTTGTAAAACAAATGAATGGTTTGAAAACTAACTTGACATCACAAAAAGACTTTCTGACAAAGCTAGGAATAAAAGAAAGAGCAGAGATCATATCTAAAAATAAAAATTTTACAAAAAAATCAGATATATACTATCGACTTGAAAGACTTATTAACAAAAAACAAATGGGTCATTTATTTAAAGTAATGCTAATTAAAAACGAGAATAATAAATTTAAATTAGGTTTCTAAATTGATTAAATCTAAAAGATTGTTGAAACAAAAACAAATTAGTCATGGTTTTTTTAACAAAAACGGAGGTAAATCAAAAGGTATTTATAAAAGTTTAAATTGTGGGCTTGGCTCAAATGATAAAAGAAATAATGTCAAAGAAAATTTAAAAATAGTTAAAAAAAAGATTAGTAAAAAATCTAGAGATATTTTTTTACTTCATCAAGTTCACAGTAATAAGATAGTTTTCATAAAAAATTTCTCAAAACTAAAAAAGGAAAAAATTGAAGCTGATGCAATTATAACTAATCAAGAAAAATTACCTATAGGCATTTTGACAGCAGACTGTGTTCCTATATTGCTTCATGATAGTAAAAAAAATTTTATCGCAGCAGTTCATGCTGGTTGGAGAGGAGCTTTTAAAGGTATTATAAATAAAGTAATAAGTTTTATGATAATGAAAGGAAGTGAAGCGAAGTCTATTACCGCTGCAATAGGCCCTTGTATTAAAAAAAAGAGCTACAATGTGAAAGAAGATTTTAAGAAAAGATTTATTAAAAAGGATAAAAAAAACAAAAAATTTTTTATGACTAAAAAAAAAGTTATTTATTTTGATTTACCTAATTTTGTTAAATCTCAACTAAAATCAAATAAAATTACAAATATTGATATGATAAATATAGATACTTTTGATAAAAAAAATAATTTTTTCAGTGCAAGAAGATCTTTAAAATTAAAACATGCGGATTATGGTAGAAATATTTCAATAATTATGATTAATTAAACTTTTCAATGAAACTATTAACTGGAAATAGCAATAAAGTTCTCAGTAAAAATATTGCAAAATATTTGAAAACAAAACTTGTAAACTCAAGTATAAGAAAGTTTTCTGATGGGGAAATTTACGTTGAAATAAATGAAAATATAAGAGGCAATAGTATTTTTATTGTTCAATCAAGTTCTTCTCCAGCAAATGATAATTTGATGGAATTGTTGCTTTGTATAGATGCTCTTAAAAGATCCTCTGCAAAAAATATAACAGCAGTAATTCCATATTTTGGATATGCTAGACAAGATAGAAAAGTTGTACCAAGAACATCTATTTCGGCAAAACTTGTTTCAAATTTAATTACTAAAGCTGGCGCTGATAGAGTGGTGACTGTTGATTTGCATGCAGGACAAATTCAAGGATTTTTTGATATTCCTGTGGATAACCTTTTTGCAACACCAATATTTGCAAGACATGCAAGAAAAAAAATTAAAAGTAAAAAAATTGTTTGTGTTGCGCCCGATGTGGGTGGGACAGAACGAGCTAGAGCGCTAGGAAAACTTCTTAACGTAGGCTTGGCTATTGTTGACAAGAGAAGACCAAAGCCTGGGCAGTCACAGGTGATGAATGTTATTGGGGATGTGAAAGGTCAAACTTGCATTATTGTAGATGACATAATTGACTCAGGTGGAACTATTGTGAATGCAGCAAAAGCATTAAAAACAAAAGGTGCTAAAGAAGTTTTTGTTTATATCACTCATGGTGTTCTAAGTGGTGATGCTGTAAAAAAAATTAAAAACTCAGTAATTAAAAATTTAGTTATTACTGATACAATTGATAATTCAGAAAAAATTAGAAGTGTTAAAAATATTGAAGTTTTACCAATTTCAGGGCTAATAGGTGAAGCTATTAAAAGAATATCTAATTCAACATCAGTATCTGATTTATTCAAATAATTACCTTGATTATTTATAAACATGGGTTAAAAAACTCTGTTTTATGAATTCACTTGAAGCAAACATAAGAAATAACAAAACTAAAGGGCAACTAAATGCCATAAGAGATAATGGCAATGTTCCAGCAATTATTTATGGTGGAAAAGATGAGAACCAAAAAATCCATATTTCAAAAAAACTACTTAAAACTTTAATAGAAAAAGAAAATTTTTTATCTAGTATTATTACCCTGAATATTGATGGTAAGCCCCAAAATGTTTTGCCTAGAGAAGTAAAATATCATATTTTAAGTGACGAGCCTACCCATGTAGATTTTTTAAGAGTTTTACCTGGAGTAAAAATTAAAATTGAAGTCCCTGTAAATTTTATTAATCATGAGAAATCTCCAGGATTGAAAAGAGGTGGTGTTTTAAATATTGTTAGAAGAAAGGTGGAATTAAAATGCCCAAGTGAAAAAATTCCCGGAAGTTTAACTTTAGATCTTGATGGTATTGACATTGGTGAAAGTTTTAAAATTTCGTCAGTTAAACTGGACTCTGAAGTAACACCAACAATACAAGGACGAGACTTCGTGATAGCAACTTTAGCCGCTCCAACTGTTATGAAAGAGCCAGAGAAACCTGCAGAGGCTGAAGCAGCTGAGGGAGAAGAGGGTGCCGAAGGAACAGAGGCAGCAGCGGCAGCAGATGGTGATAAACCAGCGGCAGATGCAGCTAAAGGTGATAAAAAAGAGGGTGAAGAAAAAAAGCCTTCTGAAAAGAAACCTGCTGAAGAAAAAAAATAATCAATCAAAATTGAAAATTTAATTCCATTTATTTATGCTTTTATTCGTAGGATTAGGTAATCCAACACCTGACAGTGAAAACAATAGACATAACGTTGGGTTCAAAATTATAGACACTATCAATAAAAAATTTAGTCTTTCAAAACAAAAACCCAAGTTCAAAGGACTTTTAACAACTGGAAATATTGGAGACAAAAAAGTTTATGCAATAAAGCCATTAACATTTATGAATAACTCTGGAGTTTGTATTAGAGAATTAATTGAGTATTTTAAAATAGATGCTGAAGACGTTATAGTATTTCACGATGATCTTGATATAGAATTTGGTAAAATCAAAGCTAAATTTGGTGGATCAAGTGCAGGCCATAATGGAATTGCTTCTATCGATAAATTTATAGGTAAAGATTACTCAAGGGTAAGAATTGGAATTGGAAAACCAAAAAATGGGATTGAAGTTGCAGATTATGTTTTGCAAAATTTTGACGAGGATGAGTCAATTGGTATTGAAAAAATATCTAAAGATATAACTGAGTCTATTTCTATTCTTGTTGAAAAAAAATTGGATTTATTTTCAAGTGCTGTAAATAACAAATAATGAGTTTTAAGTGTGGAATAGTAGGTTTACCCAATGTAGGTAAGTCGACTTTATTTAACGCATTAACAAATTCAAGTAAAGCTCAGGCAGCAAATTTTCCATTTTGTACAATTGATCCAAATATTGGTGTAGTTCCTGTTCCAGACGAAAGATTAAAAAAATTAGCAGAAATTTCTGAGTCAAAAAAGATTATAAATACTACAATTTCATTCGTAGATATTGCTGGATTAGTTAAAGGTGCTTCTAAAGGTGAAGGATTAGGAAATAAGTTTTTATCTCATATAAGAGAGGTTGATGCAATTATTCACATGGTTAGATGCTTTGACTCAAGTGATATCCAAAATGTTAACGAAACAGTAGATCCAGTTAGAGACCTTGAAATTATTGAGACTGAGATGATGTTGGCTGATCTGGAGTCTATTCAAAAGAGATTAGAAAAAAACAATAAAAAAAATGTAGAAGAAGATCAATTAAAAATTCTTAATGCTGCTTTGGATTGTATTAATAAAGATCAAGATATTTCAATTTTGAATTCTCAATTTGAGAAAAAGCAACTAAGTCAAAGTGGTCTATTATCCTTAAAATCTAAAATATTTGTGTGTAATGTAGATGAAAAAAGTATTCAAAATGGAAATAATTATACTGAGGCATTTATTAATAAATTTGGTAATGAAAATACTCTAATTGTTTCTGCAGATATAGAAAATCAAATAAACGAATTAGATATTAGTGAAAAGAAAAATTACATGGAAATGATTGGTTTAAAAGAAACTGGATTGAATTTATTAATACAAAGAGGTTACAAAATACTTGAATTAGATACTTACTTCACCTCTGGTCCTGAAGAAACCCGAGCATGGACAATTCCTAAAAACTGTACAGCTCCAAAAGCAGCATCTGAGATTCATACTGATTTTGAAAAAGGATTTATTCGAGCAGAAACAATTTCTTATGAAGACTTTGTTGCAAACAATGGATGGGTTAATTCGAAAACAAATGGTAAAATGAGATTGGAAGGAAAAGATTATATTGTAAAAGATGGAGATGTATTAAACTTCCGTTTCAACACGTGACCAAATTCTTTTCATACTAAAATAGACTAAGATAGTCAGAATAATTAAATACAATATTGCCTTGAAACCCATTTGATGTCTTGTTTCTAAATGAGGCTCTGCTGTCCACATCAAAAATGTAGTGACATCTTTGGACATTTGCTCAATTGTTGCATTAGTTCCATCAGAATATTCAACCAATCCATCAGATAATGGGTTCGACATTTTAATTTTATTTCCATACATATATTTATTGTAATGAACACCTTCATCTAAAGTAATACCTGCTGGTGGTTCTTCATATCCTTGAAGTAAAGAATAAATATAATCTACTCCACCACCCCTAGCTTTTACTAAAACTGACATATCTGGTGGATAGGCTCCACCATTTGCTGCTTGAGCAGCTTTAACGTTTTCATATGGCATTACAAATTTATCAGAAAGTTTTCCAGGTCTTGTAAACATCTCTCCATCTGAATTTGGTCCATCTGTTACATCAAAAGATGCTGCAATTGCCTTAGCTTGTTGTTCAGTAAATTCAGGCCCACCTTTTTCTGATAAATTTCTATAGCTCAGATATTTCATAGAATGACAAGATGCACATACTTCTGTGTATACTTGATAGCCTCTTTGCAATGCTCCTCGATCAAATTTTCCAAAAAGACCTTTGAAACTCCAATCAGTTTTCAAGTATTCAACTTTTTCTGCTGCGTGAGAACTTAATGGAGTAGCTAAAAATACTATAACTAAAGATAAAATTCTTAAAAAATTTTTCACTTATTTAATTGAACTTTCTTTATTTCTTGCAGTTGCCAAATTAGCTGTACCACCAAGTATAGGCTCAGTAATACTTAAAGGAATAGGAAGAGTTTTCTCTTTTAAACCTAATACAGGAAGAATTACTAGAAAGTGTAAAAAATAGTATGCTGTAGCAACTCTTGCAACTAACAAGTATAATCCTTCAGCAGGCATTGCACCGACATATCCAAGTATTAAAACGTCAGCTACTAAAATCCAGTAAAACTGTTTATACAAAGGTCTGAAGACAGCAGATCTGATTTTAGATGTATCAAGCCATGGTAAAGCTGCTAAAATTAAAATTGCTGATAACATTGCAATTACTCCCAAAAGTTTATCAGGAACTGATCTTAAAATTGCATAAAAAGGTAACAGATACCATTCAGGAACAATGTGTGCAGGCGTTACTAAAGGATCAGCTTCAATATAATTATCAGCATGACCCAAAATATTTGGTGTATAAAAAACAAAAAATGCAAAAACAATCATAAACATCAGTAACGCAAAAGTATCTTTGATGACTATATAAGGATGAAATGGAACTGTGTCCTTTGAGGGTTTTTTGACATCAATTCCTACTGGATTATTATTTCCTGGAACATGTAGTGCCCAAATATGTAACACAACTAAACCTAAAATTAAAAAGGGAATTAAATAATGTAATGTAAAAAATCTAGTTAAGGTTGGGTTATCAACTGAGTAACCTCCCCATAACCAAGTAACTATCCCCTCTCCTACTAATGGAATTGCACTGAATAAATTTGTGATTACAGTTGCACCCCAAAAACTCATTTGTCCCCAAGGCAGCACGTAACCCATGAATGCTGCAGCCATCATTAATAAATAAATAATAATACCTATTATCCAAATTATTTCTCTAGGGGCTTTATAAGAGCCATAAAACAAAGATCTAAAAATATGAATATAAACTGCTAGAAAAAACATTGAAGCACCATTCGCATGTATATACCTAATTAACCAACCATAGTTAACATCTCTCATAATATGTTCTACGCTTTCAAATGCCATATCCGCGTGAGCAATATAATGCATAGCTAATGTTAAACCTGTTACGATTTGAGTTATTAAACAAAAAGTAAGTATGCCACCAAAAGTCCACCAATAATTTAAATTTTTAGGTGTTGGATAGTCGGTTAAATGATTTGCTAAAGTTAATAGCGGAAGTCGATCATTAAACCATTTTCCAGCTTTTGATGTAGGTGTATATTCGTGATCACTCATATAATTTATCCAATTTTAATCGTATTAGCATTTACAAATTCATATTTCGGAACTTCCATATTTGTAGGTGCAGGTCCCTTTCTAATTCTACCCGATGTATCATAATGTGATCCATGACAAGGACAGAACCATCCATTATAATCTCCCTTATCATTTAAGGGTACACATCCTAAGTGAGTACAAACTCCAAGCATTACAAGCCACTCAGGGTTTTTTGCTCTGTCTTCATCTTTCTCTGGATCTTTTAAATCGTCAAGTTTAACTGATCGCGCATCTGCAATTTCATCCTCAGTTCTTCTTCTTATGAAAACAGGTTTTCCTCTCCAAAGAACAGTGATGGTTTTTCCTGGTGTTAACGAACTTACATCTACTTCCGTACTAGCTAACGCTTTCACTGAAGCATCAGGATTCATTTGATCTATCATAGGCCAAACTGTAGCACCTACTCCTACCGCTCCAACTGCGTAGGTAGCAGTAAACAAGAAATCTCTTCTATTAGTTTTTTTTTCTGACATTAATATTACTAATTAAATATACCCAATATTGATTTTTTCTACTTAAATATATGGTTTCATATAATATAAAATACTAAATTTACTACTGATAGAATGACACAGAAATTAATAAATGTAGGGCCTAAAATTGCATTATTTGAACCAGATATTCCTCAGAACACCGGGGCAATAATCAGAACCTGTGCGTGTCTGGGTGCAAAATTAGAGATAATTGAGCCATGTGGTTTTTTACTAAGCGATAAGCGTTTTAAAAGAGTTGTAATGGACTATATGGATGAGAGGGAAATTAAAATATATCAAAATTCAGATCATTTCTTTGAGTCAAAAAAGAATCAAAGAATAATATTAATGACTACTAAAGGATCTGATTCTTATACAAATTTTAAATTTGATGTGAACGATACAATTTTATTTGGAAGAGAAAGCGCTGGAGTGCCAAAAGATATTCATGGATTAGTTAAAAATAGACTAAAAATTCCAATGAAAAATGATAAACGTTCTCTAAATATTGCATCTTCAGTTGCAATTATATTGGCTGAATGTTTAAAACAAACTAAATTAATTTAAATGAATTTAGAAATTAAAAAAGACTTAACAAGTAATTGGTTTAAAACACTTCAAGAGTCTTTTTGTGATGACATAATCAAATTTGAAAAAAATAAAACTAAATTTAAATCAACAAATTGGAGAAGAAACACCAAAGTTGATGAAGGAGGAGGAGAATATCGAATACTGCAAGGAGGAAAAATTTTTGAAAAAGTAGGTATAAACTTTTCAAAAGTTTATGGTAAATTTCCGAAACAATTTCAAAAAAATATACTAGGGGCTAATAAAGATCCAAGATTTTGGGCATCAGGGATTTCTGTAGTTATGCATATGAAAAATCCTCTGATCCCTGCAATGCATTTTAATACAAGATATATTTGTACTACCCAAGAATGGTTTGGTGGAGGAATGGATGTGACTCCATCAAAAAAAGATCTTAAAGAAAAAAGAGAATTTCATAAGATTTTAAAGAACATGTGTGATCGTCACAATAAAAGTTATTACACAAAATATAAAAAATGGTGTGATGAATATTTTTATTTACCTCATCGAAAAGAATCTAGAGGAATTGGTGGGATTTTTTTTGATTATAAAAAAGATAATTTTGAAAAAGACTTTAAATTTGTAAGAGATGTTGGAATAACATTTCAATTAATTTTTCAAAAAATAATCAGAAAAAAAATGAAAAAAAAATGGTCCATTAGTGATAAAGAAATGCAATATATTAAAAGAGGTAGATATACAGAATTCAATTTATTATATGATAGAGGAACTAAATTTGGATTACAAACAGGTGGAAATGTTGATGGTATTTTAATGTCATTACCCCCTTTAGCTAAATGGAAATAAAATGGAAAAAGAACCAATAACTTTAAATGGATTAAACAAAATTAAAGAAGAGTTAATTTTTTTAAAAGAAAAAAAAAGACCAGAAATAGTTGCAGCGATTGCAGAAGCTAGATCTCATGGTGATCTCAAAGAAAATGCAGAATATCATGCTGCAAAAGAGGAACAATCTCACAATGAAGGAAGAATTAATGAAATAAATGATATAATCGCTAGAGCAAATGTAATTGATGTTAAAAAATTAAGTAACGAAGGAAAAGTAATATTTGGTTCAACTGTTTTTCTAGAAAATTTAGATAATGGTGAAAAAATTAATTACCAAATAGTTGGAAAGGATGAGGCGGATTTAAAACAAAAATTAATTTTCTTCCAATCACCTATTGGTAAAGGTCTAATTGGAAAAAATAAGGGTGATTTAGTTGAAATAAAAACTCCTGCAGGAATAAAAAATTTTGAAATTAAGGATGTAAAATATATTTAATTATTAATGATATTTTCTAATTTTGTATCAGAAATTTGAAAATTATTATTTACCCATTCATTTTCTATTAATTTAAGTTTATCACCTAGCTCCTTTCCCTCAGGAACTTTATACTTTGTCATAAGCATGTCTGCATTGATTGGCATTATAGGTTTTGATTTTGTTTCAAATAATTTGATTAATTCTTCATAAATTTTAAGATTTTTTTTTGATTTAATAAGCTTGAACTTTAAAATATCAGTTACAGCTTGCTTTCCGTTGTAATAAAAAAATGTATTCATACTATTTTCTGTAAATATCTTTTTTTGCATTTTTTCTTTATAAAAATTATGGATCACTTTTATTCGTTTTTGATCTTTTTTGGATAAATTAAATTTATATAAAAAATAATCAGTATTATCTGTATCATCAATTATCATTAGAGATAAAAAGAAAATGAAATCTTCATCCAGCAGAAGCATTTTTTTACTTCTGTCTAAATTTGAAAAAATTTTTATATCTTTTAACTCAGGGAAAATAATACTAAATAATTCAAGACTTATTTTATCCTTTGATAATCTTTCGATTGTACTTAATTGAGTAATTTTTTTTAATTCATCTAACAGTCTTTCTTTTGATAGTTTTGAAACCCCATCAATATTCATTTTTAATTTTTTAATTATTTCTGTGTCATGAGGGTTTTTTGAGTAATTAATAAAAAATCTTAAATATCGTAGTATTCTAAGATAATCCTCTTTAATTCTTTGATCTGCATCACCTATAAAATTAACTAAACCATCTTCTAGATCTTTTTTTCCATTATGAGGGTCAAATAAATTACCATCACCATCTGAATAAATTGAATTAATGGTAAAATCTCTTCTTAGGGAGTCATCTTTCCAATTTGTAGAGAATTTTACTTTCGCATGTCTTCCATCCGTAAAAATGTCTTGTCTCAAAGAAGTAATTTCAAATTTTTCTCCATTTATTTCAGCAGTAATTGTTCCATGTTCAATTCCTGTTTTATAGTAGCTGATATTTTCTTTTTTTAGAGCTTCACAAACTTGTTCAGGGACCAAATTAGTTGCTAAATCAATATCGTCTACTTTTTCCTTATTAATTATTTTTCTTATACATCCTCCAACATATCTGATCTCACTTTCTGACGTAAAAGAATTGATTGCTTGAAAAATTTTGTTTGCTGATGTCTTTTTTGTGAGATCCTTAATATTGTCACTAATGTAACTTAGGTTATTAGATCTTAAAAAAATTATATCTAAAAATTTTTTCATAATTGGCTGGGGCGCTAGGATTCGAACCTAGGATGCAGGTACCAAAAACCCGTGCCTTACCACTTGGCTACGCCCCAATATAATGTTCGTATAACACAAAAGAAAAAAATTTATATAGTTTTTGAAGCTATACACCAGTAATTTCTGTACTTTTTAATAACGCTTTTTTTCGCATGTTCGCATCTTTCTTTTGATTGAAAATATGCTGCTATAGCTGATCCAGACCCTGTCATTCGAACAAATATTGGGTTTGATGATTTTTCTAAATCCAATTTT
The DNA here is from genome assembly GCA_902555725.1 of uncultured Pelagibacteraceae bacterium. GTDB lineage: Bacteria > Pseudomonadota > Alphaproteobacteria > Pelagibacterales > Pelagibacteraceae > Pelagibacter. Next base: position 41,002 of record CACDTN010000008.1, read on the forward strand.
ACTCTTTTAAGTTTAGGGTATTTGTTAAAAACTATGGGCTCTAAACTATTTTTCATATTTATTAAATTGTTATAATTAAACATCTTTTTACTAGGTTTATTAAATTTAGGTTTGTCAAAATTTCTTACTTTAGAATATATATCTTTTGTAGAACACCCAAAATTAGGTTTTACAATCAAAACATAAATTTTTTTTATTTTGGTAAAATGTTTTATTTTATTTTTTGCGGTCAAAATTGAGTAATTAGTGTTTAGTCCTAAAATTACATCTGATCCTATTAACTTAGCAACCTCACTAGTCTCTTTTTTATTAATCTTAATTATTTTTTTTTTTATGAAATATTTCAAAATAGATGCTGCGTTCATTGAGCCTCCCCCTAAACCTGCCTTACTGGGAATTTTTTTGTTTATTTTAATATGAAAATTTTGGTTTTTGATAAGTTTTCTTTCTTCTAAGATCTGTAACAATTTAGAAATTGTATTTTTCTTATCAATATTTTTAGAAAATTTTCCTGTAAATGAAATTTTATGTTTTTTAAATTTAGATTTTTTAATCAATATTGTGTCATACAAATTAATAAAAGCTATGATACTCTCAATTTTATGTAAAAATTTATTTTTGCCTACAATATTTAAAGCAAGATTCAATTTAGCATATGATTTGATTCTAGAAAAAGACATTTAAGAGTTTTGAAGACCATTTATCATTTTGATATTTATTTTTTTGAGCATATCCTCTTCAGCATCCTCCATTTCAAGCACGTTGCTCCAAAAATAACGAGCTTGAATTTTTCTGTCTAATTTCCATAAAATATCCCCATAATGATCATTAACAATTGGATCATCTGGCATTAACTCTACTGCTCTTTTAAGAAATTTTTCAGCTTTAATAAAATCATTTATTAGATAATAAGCCCACCCAATTGAGTCGATTATATAAGGATCATTGCTTTCTGCTTTATACGCAATTTCAAGCATCTCAATAGCTTGATTAATTTTATAATCTCTTTCAAGCCATGAATAAGCTAAGTAATTTAATATATATGCATTGTTGGGAGTTATCTTTAAAGCATGAAGTAAATCTTTATCTGAGTCTTCATAATTTTTTAATCTCTCATAACTCCCTCCCCTTCGGTAAAGAACATCAGATTTCAAATCAGAATTATCATCTAAATCTTCTATGATCATAGTATAGTATTTTATTGCTTCATTATAATTTTTTGAATTTTTATAAAAATTAGCAATATCAAACAAATTCTTTTTATTTGGAGCGTCTAATTTATTAAATTTTGAAACAATGTAATTTAAAGATTCTTTTTTATTTTTTTGTTTTTCTATTATCTGGGCCTCTTTTTTTAATCTAAACCAATAATAAAAAGTTGCTTCTTTTTTAAATCTTTTAAGTACTGCTTTTGCTTTTTCATATTCCTCATTTAGAAAGTAGTTTTCAGATACTAATGATAAATTAAACGTAAATTTAGGATTAAGATAACTTGAGAGATTAAGATAAAAGTTTGATGCTTTAAAATCTTTTTGTGAGGAATACAAATTTGAGATTAAAAATAAAAACTCACTGATTAAATCATTATGGTTTCTACATGAAAAAACATCGTTTAATCTTTGCTCATTTTCATTTTCAATCCAACTTTTTCCTTGGGACAATAATAATGTTGTATTAATAAATTCAATCCCTTTAGTGATTTCTTTTGCTTCATCAATTCTATTATTTTCAACCAAATAACTTAGATAAAAATAAATGTATCTTGTAAAATCTGATTCATTATTATTTATTAAATTTGAAAAATACGAGTCTGTTTTAGGATCATCAAGATAGCACCTTAAAAAAGTGTCTGAAATAATCGATAAATTACCAAAATTTTTTTTATTATTTAAAATTTTTTTTTCTTTAAAAACATAAACATATTGTCTTAAGGTCTCTAAAATTGCCTTATTAAATCTATCTTGCTGAACAAAATTATTAGCTTCTGATATATAATAATAAGCTAAATCAAAATCATTATTCTTTAAGCTATCTATTAACAACAATAAATAAGCATCAAAAAAATCAGTATTTTTTTTTCCTTTATTTTGTTTAATTGTATTAATTGCTTGAAAAATTTTATTTTCTAAAACTAAAGAGTTAACATATTTTTTTAAATAAGGATCGTGCTGAAGAGTTAATATCTTAGTAGAGTTAAAAAAATTTAAGGCAGATGAATTATCTTCATTACCTGAAGCTACAATTCCAGAAAAATATTTTGATAAATTTTTAGAGTTAAAATTGTCAAAAGTTGTACTTTTAGAATATAAGGGGGTCTGGTAGAATAATAATAAAATTAAAATAAATTTTATTTTTTTAAAAAACATAATTACACATTATGACTAAAAAGATCTTAAATCAAAATGCCAAATTTGTTCAAACATTAATAGATACTATTGAACCTAATTTTAGTTTCAGTAATGAACCTATAAATAGACTTAAAACAATAAAAAATAATGATAGTAATAATAACAACAATAAAATTAAAAAATTATCTGATCTTAAAGAAAAGATTAATTCAATTGAGAATTGTAATTTAAAAGACAATTCCAAAAATCTTATTTTAGGAGATGGAGATTTTAATGGCGGCATCATGCTAATTGGTGAGGCTCCTGGATCAGCTGAAGATAACTCAGGTTCTTCATTTCAGGGAGACGTTGGAACTTTGTTAAATAAAATGTTGATGGCAATTAATATTAAAAAAGAAAAAATTTATTCTACGTATGCAGTTAACTTTAGACCTCCAGATGATAGAAAGCCTACATCTCAAGAAATAAAACGTTATTCAATATTTTTGAAAGAACATATTTCAATTATAGATCCTCAAATAATAATTTTATTAGGTTCAACCGCTATGGAAGCAGTTATGGCATCAAATAACAAAGTTTCAGATGAAAGAGGTCAATGGAAGGAAATTATTCTTAAAAATAAAACGTATCCCTTAATAGTAACTTTTAGCCCTTCATACTTAATTAGATTTCCTGACAAAAAAAAATACTCCTGGGAAGATTTAAAAAAAATTAGACAAAAAATGATAGATTTAAGTATTAAGATTTAATGAAAATTATTGCAGGAGTTGATGAAGTAGGTCGAGGAAGTTTAATTGGACCAGTTTATGCAGCTGCCGTAATCCTAAAAAAATCAATTAATAGAAAATTATTAAAAGATTCAAAAAGTTTAACTAAAAATAAAAGGGAAATTATAGCACTCCATATTAAAAAAAATTCTGCTTGGGCTATAGGGAAAGCATCAACAAAAGAAATAGAAAAATTAAATATTTTAAACGCTAGTCTTTTAGCAATGAAAAGAGCTATAAAAAAACTAAAAAAAAAACCAACTCTTACTCTAATTGATGGAAATAAATTGCCTGAAATAAAAAATTATAAACTTAAATCAGTAATAAAAGGAGATCAAAAAATACCTTCAATTTCTGCGGCATCAATTATCGCTAAAGTTACACGTGATAAAATGATAACTAAATTAGCAAAAAAATTTAAAGGTTATAAATGGGATCAAAATTATGGATATGGAACGAAACATCACTTAAAAGCCATAAAAGATCTAGGAATTACAAGTCATCATAGAAAAAAGTTTTCACCAATTAATAAAATAAAATAGGTTTCACGTAGAAACACTATATCTTGTTATCTTAAAAAGTTTTGATACAAGTCGAATCCAAATAATTCAATCCTAGGTTGACCCAAGAATCTTTTTAGAGTCTAATTTATTTTTACAAATGAATTTTAATTTTAAAAATAAATTAATTAATGGTGACAGCTTAAAGGAATTAAAAAAAATTCCCGATGAATCTTTCGATTTAGTTTTTGCAGATCCTCCCTACAATCTTCAATTAAAAAGTGAATTAACAAGACCTGATAGATCTAAAGTAAATGCAGTAAACGATAAGTGGGATCAATTTGAAAGTTTTAAAAAATATGATGATTTTACTTATGCTTGGCTAAGTGAATGTAAAAGAATTTTAAAAAAAGATGGAGCTATTTGGGTAATTGGTAGCTATCACAACATTTTTAGAGTTGGTGCTACAATTCAAAATTTAGGCTTTTGGATCTTAAATGATGTTATTTGGAATAAAAAAAATCCGATGCCAAACTTTAGAGGAACTCGTTTTACTAATGCTCATGAAACTTTAATTTGGGCCTCTAAATCAGAGAAATCAAAATATACTTTTAACTATCAATCTTTAAAGTGCTTAAATGATGATCTTCAAATGAGATCTAATTGGGATTTGCCTATTTGTAATGGAGCAGAAAGACTGAAGAAGAATGGAAAAAAAGTACATTCAACACAAAAACCTGAAGCTTTACTTCATAGAATTTTATTAGCAACTTCAAATAAAAATGATTTGGTTTTAGACCCTTTTTTAGGCTCAGGAACAACCGCAACGGTTGCGAAAAAATTAGGTAGAAATTATTATGGTATAGAAAAAGAAAAAACTTATTTTAAAGCTGCTGAACAAAGATTAAAAAATACAGAACCTATTGAAGACAATTACCTAGATGCCATTAAAAATAATAGATCTAAGCCGAGGATACCTTTTGGTTCATTGGTAGAATTAGGAATAATAAAGCCAGGAACAACTATTTTTGATAATAAAAAGAAAATAAGTGCAAAAATCATGGCTGATGGAAGCATTAAACACGCTCAAACAGAGGGCTCAATTCATAAAGTAGCAGCAACAATTTTGGGTGCTGAAAGCTGTAATGGATGGACTTATTGGCACTATAATTTGGATGGCACTGTAGTCCCAATCGATCATTTGAGACAAAAATTAATCTCAAAAGATTAATTTCTATACACTTTTCCCAAGTAAGATTCTAAAAACTTTTTGTTTTTAACCAATCTTTTCAGAAAGATGTTTCTAAAAAAAATTATTAAAGGATTAGATAAATGAAAAACAAACTGATTAATTTTTGATCTGATATTAACCATTTTTGTTTTGTTAACTCTATTCTTAAAAAAATTACTTTCTGTGTTATTTTCGATACTTCTAAATAAATCATAAGCACCTTCTATGGACTGTGATGCGCCCTGAGCAAATGATGGTGGAAAAGCAAAAAAAGCATCGCCAATAAAATGAATATTATTATTTTGTAATTTATAGAAATTTTCACTTACAAATACTGGAAATATTTTTAGTTCTTTTAGATCTTTTAAAAAGCTTTTATTTCTTGAGGGAAATTTTTCTAATACTTTTTTGATAAATGAACTATCACTGAATAATGAGTAATTTTTTTGTTCTTCTACTGAGAGTTTGTATTTCATTATAGCTATAAAATTTAAGTCTCCATTTGGATTGACTGGATAAATTACATGATGAAAGTCTGAATCTAAAAATAAAGCAATATTTTTAATATCAATATTTTCAGGGGATTTATTCAAGATGCCTCTAATTGCTAATGTATTATTATATTTAGGTTTTGCCTCATCTTTAGACATAAGACTTTTACTTTTGGAAAAAACTCCATCAGAAATAATTAAATAATCACATTCTTTTACTTCAGAATTTTCAAAAGAAAGTTTAATTTTTTCCTCTTTTTGGTCTATTTTTGAAATGTTATAGCCAGTCCTTATCAAACCTTCCACATCTGTTTTTAAAAAATTTATTAAAGATGATCTTTTCAATGTGGTATACTTACAATCTTCTGAATTGAATTCTGTGATATCTAACTCACATATTTTATCTAAACTTTTATTTGAATAAAAATTGATTTTTTCTGGAGCAAATTTTTCATTATTATGTAATTTTTCAAATCCAATTTCATTTAAAAGTTTGATACTGTTAACTGATAATTGTACACCATAACCCTCATCTAAATTAATTGAGGTATTTTTTTCATAGATTGTAATTTCATAATTAGGATTTTTTTTGAATAAATTAGTAATGAATAATCCTGAAATTCCAGCACCTAAGATCGCTATTTTTTTCATTAATTTCTCATTAAATATTTCACAATTTTTTTTGTAAATGATGGTAGCATGTAATTGTCTAATTTTTTTTCATTTATCCAATAAGGTGATTGAAATTTTTTGGTATTTTTCAAATATTTAATTTTTATATTCATTTTCATATTTGACATTTTAAAGTTTAAATTTTCATCAAAATTTTTTGGTTTTGATAACTCTTCCATAGGAAATATTGTTAAATTTTTTAAAAAATTAAACTTAGTATTTTTAATCAGTAAATATCTTTGATTTTTTTTATAAACTTTTAAAAGAAAGTACTTGTTTATATTTTTTTTATTTTTTTTTGTTAAATTAAAATCTTTTTTAAGTAACGACTTACACTTCTTTGAAATAGGACATCGATGACATAATGGATTGGTTGGTTTACAAATTAATGCTCCTAATTCCATCAAAGCTTGAGCATAATCACTAGGTCTTGATGACGTTCCAAATATCGATTTTTTTTTTATAAGATTATCTTTTTGAATATCTCTATCTTTTTTTAAATACAAATATCGCTTTAAAACTCTTTCTATATTTCCATCCAATGGAATGTAAGGTTTATCAAATGCAATTGATAAAATTGCACTTGCAGTATAGTTTCCTATCCCAGGAAGTGATACCAAATCTTCAAAATTATCAGGCAACTTTCCGTTAAAGTTTTTAATAATTTTTTGTGCAGTTTTTTTTAGATTTCTAACTCTAGAATAGTATCCAAGTCCTTCCCATAATTTTATTAATTTTTTGTTCTGGACTTTTGAAAGAGCTTTTAAATTTGGGACATCTTTTATAAATCGATTAAAATAAGGAATAACTGTTGCAACCTGTGTTTGTTGTAACATAAATTCACTTACTAATGTGTAATACTGTCTTTTTTGAAAAGAAACATTTTTTCGCCACGGTAATGATCTTTTATTTAAATCGTACCATTTAAGAATTTTTTTTGTTACTAATTGATCTTTCATATGCAATTTAAAAAATATACTAAGCAGAGAAACGGAAGCATTCAAGGATTAAGATCCTTCAAAGACACTTTGCCAAAAAATATCAAAAAGTTTATAAGTAAAAGAGGTCAAATTTATTCTGAAACTTTAAATAATTGGAAGCATATCGTTGGAGAAAATTTATTCAAAGTCTGCTATCCAAAATCGTATAAAAATTCTAATAAGTTTGGTGTTAGCACTTTAACGATAATGGTAAGAAGAGGTAATGAGGTTGATTTAGAATATTCAAAAAAAGAGATCATTACTAGAATGAACACTTTTTTTGAGGACCAGGTGGTTGAGAAAATAAAATTAACTAGTTTTAATGATGAAAGAAAAATTATAGTTGAAAAAAATGATTTAAATTTAAATGTGACAAATAATAAATTTAAAGACAAAATTAGTAATGTTAAAAATGAAAAAATTAAAAAATCTTTACTAGAGTTAACGAAAGTTTTTAAAGAAAAATGAAAAAAATTATAATCATTCTTGTTTTTTATTTTGTATCTACAATAAGTATTAGCGCAGAAACTAAACGGATAGTATCAGGAAATATAAATGCAAAAATTACTATTATTGTATATGAGTCTTTAACTTGCAGTCATTGTGCTGATTTTCATAAGGATGTTTATCCTCAACTAAAAAAAGATTATATTGATACTGGATTAGCTAAAATAGAGTTTAGACATTTTCCTCTTGATATTGCTGCTTTTAATGCTTCAAAAATTTCTCAATGCAATCAAGGTCATAGTTTAAAAATTCTAGAAAGTTTATATTCTAATCAACAAGTCTGGGTGAAAGGAAGTACAATAGAGGAAGTAAATGATAATCTTAAAAAATTTATTGAAAAAGAAGGTTTCAATATTGACTTTGAAAAATGCATTAATAATAAAGAAATTGAAGATTTTGTTTTAAATGATCGAATCGAAGGAACAAAAAAATTTAAAGTAAATGCTACTCCTACGATAATTATCAACAACAAAAAGTTTGAAAAATCTCTAAATTATAAAAATTTAAAAAAATCTCTAGAAAAACTGATATAAGTTAATCCATGGAGTTTAAAAAAATCCAACTAAATGGGTTTAAATCTTTTGCGGATAAAACCAACTTTTTAATTGAAGACGGTTTAACAGGAATTGTTGGCCCTAATGGTTGTGGTAAATCTAATATTGTAGAGTCTCTAAGATGGGTTATGGGAGAAACGTCTGCCAAAAGCATGAGGGGTTCAGGTATGGAAGATGTGATATTTTCTGGTACCTCAAACAAAACATCAAAAAATATTGCTGAGGTTTCAGTCACCGTGGCAAATGAAAATAATGAGGGTCCTGTTCAGTTTAGAGACTCAGATGAAATAAGCGTTAGAAGAAAAATTGAAAAAGATAAAGGGTCTAAATTCTATATAAATAATAAAGAGGTAAGAGCAAGAGATGCACAGATGTTTTTTGCTGATTTATCAACCGGCGCACACTCACCCTCTATGATCAGCCAAGGACGTATAGGTGCTTTAGTAACTGCAAAACCAACAGATAGAAGAGCTATTTTAGAAGAGGCTGCAGGAATATCTGGTTTACATGTTAGAAGACATGAGGCTGAACTGAGATTAGGCGCTGCTGAAAATAATTTAAAAAGAGCTGACGAGCTTAGAAGACAACAAGAAAAACAACTAGCTAATCTTCAAAAACAAGCTGAAGAGGCTACTAAATATAAAAATATGTCTGATGAGATTAAAAAGATAGAGGCAGGTTTATATTACTTAAAATTATTAGAAATTGATAAAGAAATTAAAATTGAAAATGAAATTAATACTGAAGCAGAAGGAGAAGTGAGTGGCTTTAATGAAAAAATTTCAGAAATTGAAAACTTTATAAAAACTGAAACTGAAAAAGTAAACCCTTTAAGAGAAAAAAATATAGAAAATCTTTCAAAAATACAAAGGCTTAATTTGGAATTACAAGGACTTGATGAAGAAAATACAAGAATTCAAGATGAAATAGAAAATATAAAAAAGTCTCTTAGAACATTTGATGAAGATATCAATAGAGAAAAAGGAATTGTCATTGATGCAAATTCGAATGAAAAAAGACTTAAAGAGGAAAAAAGTGAACTTATTGAAATTGACTCTAAATATTATGATACTGAAAAAAAATCTAATGAGGATTTAGATAATTCAAAAAATAAATTAAGAAAAGAAATTGATAAAGTTAAGGAATTAATTAATTTACAAAAAAATAGTGAAGCAATAGTTGTTTTAGAAAACTGTCAATTAATTATTGAGGAATATGCGGATAGCTATAGTAAAAACCAAAATATAAAAAAAGACTCTGTAAAAAGAAACGAGAGAATTAGCATTATAGATAAGGAAATTGAGAGTTGGAAAAATTTATTATCAAATTCTGAAAAAATGGTTTCTGAGCTTACCGATAGAAAAAATAAATTGAATTTGCAATTGGAAAAATTAGATAATCAACCAAAATTACAAGCTGAAAAGAAAGGTCAAATTTCGGAAGGTCTAAGGATTTCTGAAAAAGAAAAGGAAGATAATGAGTCTATAATTCATTCTACAGATGAAAAAATAGATGCTCTACGAGCACAACTAAATGAGGTTCAAGAACAATCGATTCAAATTAGAGAAAGAAAAGCAAGTTCTGGAGCAACAATTGAAGGTCTCAAAAAAAGAAAAAGTGATTTGATTGATAGAATAACTTCTGAACTAAATTTAACTGAGGAAAATATTCTAGAGAATTCGAGTCTGTATGGAGCCGAAGATCTTCCTGATGCTGTTAATCAAGAGGATTTACTTGATAAAAAAAGACAGGAAAGAGAAAAATTAGGATCAGTTAATTTAAAAGCTGATGAAGAAACTAACAAATATGAGGCGGAAATTAAAAAGATGGAACAAGATCGTGCCGATTTGGTGAGTGCAATTGTTAAACTGAAAGATAGTATTAATGAATTAAACCAAAAAGGTAGAGAGCGATTAATTGAAGCTTTTGAAAAAGTAAATAGAAAATTTAATGAAGTTTATACAAAACTTTTTAATGGTGGAAATGCTAAGTTAGAATTAGTTGATTCCGAGGACCCACTTGAAGCTGGTTTAGAAATGTTAGTAAGTCCTCCTGGAAAAAGACTTCAATCGATAACTTTGTTGTCTGGTGGTGAACAAGCTTTAACAGCACTATCACTAATCTTTGCTGTTTTTTTAACAAATCCTTCACCAATTTGTGTGCTAGATGAAGTAGATGCTCCACTAGATGATGCCAATGTTACAAGGTTTTGTAGCTTGCTCGAAGAACTTATAAAAATTACAAATACAAAATTTATTATTGTAACTCACCATGCTTTAACCATGTCTAAAATGAACAGACTGTATGGTGTTACAATGCCCGAAAAAGGTATTAGCCAATTAGTTGCTGTTGATTTACAAAAAGCAGAAAGTATGGTTGCTTAAATAAATAAACAAAATGTCTAAAGATCCGTTTAAAACTCGCTTAGAGATTGCAAAAAAGAAGGTTTCTAAGAGAAATTTAGAGGACAAGAAACATAATCCATCCTCAATTGGCACTGCTTTTAAGCTGAGTACTGAATTAGTGTCAGCAGTAGCAGTAGGGACAATTATTGGGTTTATTTTAGACAAGACCTTTGGTACTAAACCCTGGTTAATTTTAATATTTTTTTTTGTAGGTGTGATTGCTGGAATAACAAATGTAATCAAATCTGCTAAAAATATGCAAAAATAGATACAAACTTATGGCAGCAAATCCGATGACACAATTCGAAGTTTATAGAATTGGTCCAGAAATTAAAATAGGTACATTTGACATTTCTTTTACAAATGCAAGTTTATTTATGGTTATTAGCTCTTTAGCAATTTTGATTATTTTCAATTTGGGTTCAAAAAAAAATTCGATATTGCCAAATAAAATTCAACTATTGGCTGAGCTTAGCTACTCTTTTGTTTCTAAAATGATCAGTGACACCGCAGGTTCAAAAGCAAAACCATATTTTTCATTTATTTTTTCATTATTTATGTTTGTACTTTTCTGTAATATGTTTGGCATGATCCCATACACTTTCACTGTTACAAGCCATATAATAGTGACATTTGTACTAGCTTCATTTATTTTTATTGGAGTAACAGTAATCGGATTTATAAAGCATGGCTTTGGTTACCTAAAATTGTTTGTTCCAAGTGGAGTACCAGTTATACTACTCCCTTTAATAGTGGTTATAGAAATTATATCATATTTAAGTAGACCAATTAGTTTATCTGTAAGACTGTTTGCAAATATGATGGCTGGACATACTATGATGAAAGTTTTCGGAGGCTTTGTAATAAGCCTCGGAATTGTCGGTGGATGGCTTCCACTGAGTTTTTCGGTTGCTTTAACAGGTTTGGAGATCTTAGTTGCTTTTCTTCAAGCATATGTTTTTGCAATCTTAACCTGCATCTATTTAAATGATGCATTAAACTTACACCATTAAACAACATAGGAGGATATAATGGAATTAGAAGCAGCAAAAATGATCGGAGCAGGTTTAGCAGCAATAGCTTTAGCTGGTGCCGGAGTGGGAATTGGAATAATTTTTGGAAATTATTTGTCTGGAGCGATGAGAAATCCATCTGCAGCACAAAAACAATTTCCTAATTTGCTTTTAGGTTTTGCTTTAGCAGAAGCAACAGGATTATTTGGATTAGTAGTAGCGTTAATCATTCTATTTGCATTTTAAATTTAATGATTAAAAAAATTTTTTTTCAGTCGATTTTTTTTAATTTCTTTTTTTTAAAAGAAGTTTTTGCTGCTGAAAGTGGAGGTATGCCTCAATTAAACCCTGAATTTTGGATTTCACAAATATTCTGGCTTACACTAACTTTTGGAATTCTTTATATAGTTTTATCAAAACTTATATTACCTAAAATAAGTGCTAATTTAGAGTTAAGAAAATCTCAAATTCAAGATAATATTGAGGCCGCAGAAAAACAAAGAAAAGATAGCGAGTCTAAACTTAAAGAATACGATGATATTATTTTTAAAAGTAAATTAGAGGCAAAAAATATTTTTAAAGACTCAAGAGAAAAAGTAATTAAGGATATAAATAATAAAAAAGAAACCTTGGAAAATCAAATTAACGAAGAAATTAAAAAAGCGGAGAAAGAAATCGAAGTAGTTAAAAAAAGCGCCCCAGAAAAAATTAACAAAATTGCAATTGAAGCATCTTCAGAATTAGTGAAAAAACTGATCGGAGCTGAGATAAACAATAGTAGTATTTCAGCAATAGTAGATGATTTATCAAAAAAAAATGGAGATAAGTATTATGGTAATTGATTCTACTTTTTGGGTAGCAGTTTCTTTCGTTATTTTTTTTGGAGCACTTATATATTTAAAGGTTCCTCAAAAAGTAAATGAAATTCTAAATAAATTAATATCTGATATAAAAAATGAAATTAATGAAAGTGAGAAATTGAGAACTGAGGCTAAAACATTATTAGATAATGCTCAAAAAAAATTAGATTCTGCTCAAACTGTAAGTGATGAAATTTTAGAGCAGGCTAAAAAAGATAGTGATAAAATGGTAATTGAGCTTAATGATAAATTCCATAAAACTTCTGAAATCAAAAAAAATCTTGCTGAAAATAAAATAAGTCAAATGAAAGAGGCAGCTATTAAAGAAATTAAAGATACTTCAATTAAAATTGCTGTAGATTCTGTTAAAAAAATTATCACTACTTCTGTTGATAAATCTAAACTTGATGCACTATTCCAAAAAAATTTAGATGAAACTAAAGAAGAGTTAAAAAAAATTAACTCATAATAACCTTACAATTTTTTAAAAAAACTATAAATTATAACAATGAATTCTGTTGTAATAGGTTCTGGGTTTGGAGGTATAGCTGCTGCACTTCGTCTTAAAGCTAAAGGCCACAATGTTACTTTAATTGAAAAACATCCTGACCTTGGAGGGAGAGCAAGGGTATTTAAAAAAAATGGATTTACCTATGATGGTGGTCCAACAGTTATTACAGCACCATACCTAATAAATGAATTATTTGAATTATTTGAAAAAGATCCAAAAAATTATATTAAATTATCTCCACTCAAAGTTTGGTATCAATTTGTTTTTGAGGATAATTCTAAATTTAACTATTCAGGTAATGAAAACGAGATGAAAAGTCAAATTGCAGAAATGAGTAAAGATGATGTTATAGGTTATGAAAAATTAGTTAACTTTACGAAAAAAATTTTTGACAAAGGGTTTACAGAACTAGCAGATGTTCCATTTGATAAACCTTTGGTCATGATGCAACAACTGCCAGCTCTATTGAAGCTTAAAAGTTATAAATCAGTTTATTCATTGGTTTCGTCTTATATAAAAAATGAAAAATTAAGAAGAATGTTAAGTATGCATCCACTTTTAGTTGGAGGAAATCCTTTTACTACAACCTCTATCTATGGACTTATCTTATATTTAGAAAAAAAATGGGGCATCCATTATTCAATGGGTGGAACAGGAAATATTATAAAGGGTTTTGAAAAGTTGATGAATGAAGTTGGCATAGAAATAATTAAAGGTCATGAAGTTAAAAAAATTATTTCTAATGGTAATAAAGTAACTGGTATTCAATTAGATAATCAAACTCATATTGAAACTAATAATGTAATTTGTAATGCAGATCCGCCTGCTGTTTATGAAAAAATGTTAAATGGAAATTCTAATAATTCACTTATGTTTAAGTGGAAAAAAAATAGAATGGAATATTCAATGGGTTTATTTGTTTATTATTTCGGTACAAAAAAAAAGTATGAAAATGTAGAACACCATACTATTAAGTTTGGAAATAAATACAAAGAACATCTTGATGACATATTTAATAATAAAAAATTAAATAATGATATTAGTTACTATCTTCATAGACCATCTGCTACTGATAAATCTATGGCTCCAGAAGGGCAAGATTGTTTTTATGTTCTAGTTCCAGTTCCAAATAACCAATCAAAAATTGATTGGTCTATTGAAGGAGAGAAAATGAAAAATTTGGTAATTGATAAAATGGAAAAGGATTTAATGCCAAATCTAAGAAAAAATATTATTGAAGATTTTTATTTAACTCCTGATTACTTTGAAAAGGATTTAAATACAAAATACGGTTCTGGTTTTTCAATCCAGCCAAAATTTTCTCAATCAGCTTATTTTAGATTTCATAATAAGTCAGAGATATATGATGGACTTTATTTTGTAGGAGCAGGTACTCATCCAGGAGCTGGCGTACCTGGGGTACTTTCTTCAGCAAAAGTATTAGATAAAATTTTATAATGTCTAATAAAAGTTACTTATCTGTTTATGCTAAATCGTTCAGTTGGGCTGGTTTTTTTTTACCCAAAAAAACGTTAGAAAAATGTTCTGCTTTGTATGATTTTTGTAGAGTCGCAGACAACATTGCAGATGATAATGAAAAAATAGAAAATAAAGAAAAAAAATTTAATCATTTTGAAAATAATTTTAATCAAAAAAACTTTGATGATCCTATTATCAAAAATATGTGGGATCTTATTGAAGAATTCAATATATCTTTGAAAATTGTTCAAGATTTACTGATGGGAATAAAATCAGACATTAAAGATAAAGTTAAATTAGATACAAAGAAAGATCTATTGGTTTACTCATACAGAGTAGCTGGAACTGTTGGATTAATGATGGCAAAAATTTTAAAAGTTAATAAAAAAAGTTCACTAAAGTCAGCAATCGATCTAGGAATTGCGATGCAACTTACTAATATATCGAGAGATGTAATTGAAGATTCTAAAAATAATCGTTTTTACATAAATGAAAACTTTGAAGAAATTTTGTCAACTATCAATCTTGCCGATACTTTTTATGAAAATTCATTTTATTCAATTAAGGATATACCTATTAGTTTTCGTTTTTCTATTCTGGTAGCTAGAAGAGTTTATAGAAAAATAGGACATAAGATAAAAAATAAAAAAAATTTAGAAAATTATCTTAATTCAGGAAAGATATATGTATCGAATGTTGAAAAAGTCTTAGAGACTTTTCTATCAATTTTTGACTTAATTAGACTATCGTTCAGTCATAAATTAGATGATGAAATACAACATGATCATAATTTGATAAATCAGGAAATAAATTTAAATGAAAGAATTTGATTATATTATTGTTGGTGGTGGTTGTGCAGGATTATCACTTGCGTATGAACTTGAAATCAATGAAAAATTAAAAAATAAAACTTTAGCTATTATTGAGCCAAGAGCAGAATATAAAAAAGACAAAACTTGGTCTTTTTGGAAAGTAGCAGCACATAATTTTGATGATTGTGTTAAAAAAAATTGGGAAAATTTTTCTATTAATATACCAAAAAAAACTAATTATTTAGAATGTAACATATATCCATACCAAAGTATTGATAGTGGGCTGTTCTATGAAAAAATTAACAATAAATTAAAAGAAAATAACAATATTTCTTTCTTTAAAGATATGAGCGAAATTAATTCAAAAAATTCTTTTATTTTTAATAGTGTTCCATCAATTAAAAAGGATCATCGTAATCTTTGGCAGCATTTTTGTGGTATAGAAGTTGAAACTAAAAACGAATTCTTTGATGATGAAATTTTTAATCTTATGGATTTTGATTGTGATCAAAGAGAAAGTGTGCATTTTTTTTATACTCTACCCTATTCAAAGACTAAGGCTTTAATTGAAACTACATGGTTATCAAAAATGAATGATGACTCTCAAAAAGACTATGACATACAAATTAAAGATTATATTGAAAATCACTTAAATCTAAAAGATTACAAAATAATTTACAAAGAAGAGGGTGCAATACCTCTTTTTTACCCAATAAATGAAAAAGTTAAAAACAAAATAAATATTGGAACTGCTG
Source organism: uncultured Pelagibacteraceae bacterium (assembly GCA_902555725.1). Lineage (GTDB taxonomy): Bacteria > Pseudomonadota > Alphaproteobacteria > Pelagibacterales > Pelagibacteraceae > Pelagibacter. The sequence goes on from CACDTN010000008.1 coordinate 56,887, forward strand.
GAGGCATGACGAGATTAAGTACGGGTTATACTTTTCTAAATATTCAAGAACACAGTAGATATATAAGAGAGAATATCGAGAATATTACTCATGCTAAAAAATATAAAATTGGTAATAAGTATCAATTTTTAGATGAGATATTTCTTAGAGTTCTTGAAAAACACCCAGAAAAAATGCCTGAAATTTTTTTTAAAATGTTTAAGGCCTCTCCAAAGACTGTTATAAAATTTTTGTCTAATAAAAGTAATTTTTTTGAGGATTTATCTATTATTTTTAGAATGCCAAAATTGACTTTTATTAAGGCTTTATTTTATTAATTTAATAAAAAAATGAAAAACCAATTAAAAAAAATAAATTTTAATCATTCTTTCATTTTTTTTTTATTTTGTAATATTTTTTCTTTAACAATTTTAAAATTTGAGAGTTTAGTATTTTCACCATTATTCTGTTTACTTTTAATTTTAAGTATTGGGGTTTCTCATGGTTCACTTGATCATATAAAAGGAAAAAAACTTCTGAAAATTTTTGAAATAAAAAATATGTATATTTTTTATTTGCTATATATTTTTATTGCTTCAACTGTAATAGTCTTATGGACAATCATGCCATCAATTTCATTAACAATCTTTCTAATAGTTGCTTCATTTCACTTTGGCAAAGAAGATACTCAGTTTTTAATAGTTGAAAATTCATATTATAACCAATTATTATTTTTCTTGAAAGGTTTGCTCGTAATTTTAGCACCTATGTTTTTTCATTTTGAAGAAACAATATCTATATTTAAATTATTACTTATTGATAACGAGTCTTTTTATAGAACTTTAGATTTTATTGAAATGAATAACCTTATACTTTTTGGTATTATTTTAAGCACATTATCCAGTATTTTATTATTTACCAAAGAATTTGAATTAAAAAAGTTTACTATTTTTTTAGATTATTTTTCAATTTTAATTATAAATTATTATTTGTCACCTCTGATGGCATTTACAATTTATTTTTGTTTTTTACATTCTACTAGACACGGTATTACTTTGATGCATGAATTAGATAATAATGATTTAAAGAATGGGCTAAAAATTTTCATAAAAAAAGCTCTGCCCTTAACCATTCTTACTGCTACCTTTTGTTTACTTGGGCTTTATTTATTAAATAATTCATACAATTTCGATAGTTCAATTCTAAAAGTTATATTTATAGGTTTGGCGTCCTTAACCTTTCCACATATATTGCTCGAATATTTAATAGAAAAAAATGAAAAATAAAGAATTGAAAATATTATTGTCTGCTCCTAGAGGCTTTTGTGCTGGTGTAGAAAGAGCTATAGAGATTGTTGAAAAATCAATTCAGAAATATGGTACTCCAGTATATGTTCGTCATGAAATAGTACACAATAAATATGTGGTAGATGATTTAAAAAATAAAGGAGCTATCTTTGTTGAAGAACTAGAGGAGATAGAAGATAAAACTAGACCAGTTATTTTTTCAGCTCATGGTGTTCCAAAAAAAATTCCAGAGGACGCTAAAAACTACAATATGACTTATGTTGATGCTACATGCCCATTGGTGTCAAAAGTACACAGAGAAGCTGAAAATCTAAATAAAGCTGGATATCATTTAATTTTAATAGGACATCAAAATCACCCTGAAGTAATTGGTACTATGGGGCAGTTGCCCAAAGGATCAATTGATCTTATTCAAAATGAAGATGAAGCCAAAAACTATAAAGTTCAAAATAACAAAAAAATTTCTTATGTTACTCAAACAACATTATCAGTAGATGATACAAAAGATATAATCCAGATATTAAAAGATAAATTTCCAAATATAAAAGAACCTTTGAAAGAGGATATTTGTTATGCCACTACAAATAGGCAAATGGCAGTTAAAAATATTGCAAAAAAATGTGACTTATTTTTTGTGATAGGTAGTAGAAATTCATCTAATTCAGTTAGATTAGTGGAGGTAGCAAAAAAATCTGGCTGCTCCAATTCAATATTAATTCATTCACAAAGTAAAATCCCATTTAATTTAATCAAAAACGCAAATACGATTGGTGTTTCTTCTGGAGCTTCTGCTCCTGAGATACTGGTTGATAATTTTATCAATGAGTTAAAAAATAGATTTACAGTCAGTATAGATGAGGTAGAAATTATTAAGGAAAACGTTGTTTTCAAAGCTCCAAAAAAATTAAATTAAAATGGCTGTTTATACAAAAATAAATAAAAAAGATATTTCTTATATCAATAAAAAATTTGAAATAGATAAAATTATTAGTTTTAAAGGTATTAAACAAGGGATTGAGAATACTAACTATTTATTAAGATCAAAAAATAAAAAATTTATACTTACAATCTTTGAAAAAAGAGTCTCTCAAAATGAAATACCTTTTTTTATGAAATTAATGGATCAATTAAATAATTCAAAAATAAATTGCCCAAAACCTCAAAAAAATAAAAATGGAAACTACCTAGTCAGAATAAGAAAAAAGTCAGCTTGTATTGTTTCCTTTTTAGAGGGAAAAGATAAAAAGTTACTTAATTTAAAAAATTGCCACGAAATAGGAAAAATGATTGCTGGAATGCATTTATCAACAAAAAAAATAAATCTTTTCAGGAAAAACTCTATGGGTATTAAATATCTAAATCCGTTACTAAACAGTATTAAATTTAAATCAAAAAAATTTACTAATATAGAAAAATTTCTAAAGATAAATTTTAAAGATATCAAAATGAAATGGCCAAAAAAATTACCTAATGGGATAATTCATGGAGATTTATTTATAGATAATATTTTTTTTAAAAAAGATAAATTATCAGGAATAATTGATTTCTACTTTGCTGCAAATGACTATTTTATGTATGAAATTGCTATTTGTGTTAATGCACTATGTTTTGACAAAAGAGCATCTAAATTTTTCTTAAATAAAAAAAAAGTAAAAAATTTAATTAAAGGTTATGAAAGTGTAAAAAAAGTTTCAATTAAAGAAAAAAAATCATTAAATATTTTATGTCGTGGTGCAGCCATGAGGTATTTTCTAACTAGACTTTTTGACTATTCAAATACACCTAAATCAGCACTCATTAAAATAAAGGATCCAAGAGAATATTATCAAAAACTTGTAATACACAATAATTTAAAGACTTATAAAGATTATATAAAGTAATGATTAAGATATACACTGACGGTTCATGCATTGGAAATCCAGGTAAAGGTGGTTGGGCAGCAATTATATTAAATCATGGAGAAAGAACTGAAATAAAAGGAAGTGAAAAAGATACCACAAATAATCAAATGGAATTATTAGCACCTATACAAGCTCTTAAAAAAATTCCAAAAGGCAGCAAAGTTGAAATTTTTACAGACTCTAAATATGTAAAGTCTGGAATAACAGAATGGATACATAATTGGAAAAAAAATGGATGGAAAACTGCAAACAAAAAAGAGGTAAGTAATAAAGAACTTTGGACAGAATTAGATCTACTAAATAATGAATTTGAAGTAAATTGGAATTGGGTAAAAGCACATTCAACTGACAAATTAAATAATGAAGTAGATTTACTTGCTAGAAATGCCGCAAACTTATAATTGAGGCAACTGGCAACAGAACTGCCCTACCTATATTAAATTATTTAATAAATTCTCTGCTGAAGTTAAGCCACATTCCTTAGTTTCTTTTTCAACATGAATATTAATAATTGTGAAGTTTTCAATAACCATTAAATAACGATTTGATCTAATTCCCATTCCTTTTGCGTTCCGATCAACTTCTGCACCAATTGCTTTCGTGAACAACAAATACGGATCAGATAACATTTTTATACTATTTCCGATATTATTAATCTCTCCCCAACCATTCATTACATAAGGGTCATTTACTGATAAACAAAATATGTTTTCTATTCCTTTGGCTTTGATTTTATCTGCATTTGCAACAAAACCTGGTAAGTGAAGTTTTGAACAAGTTGATGTAAATGCTCCTGGCAAACCAAACAAAACATTTTTTCCATCACCTATGATTTCTCTTAATTTACTTTTTTGCGGTTCTCCATCAACAAGTTGAAAAATATCTGTATCAGGTATTTGGTCTTTTATTTTAAGTTTCATATTGAATTCATTACATATTTTTTAACTTTTTCAATATCATTTGAAAGAAGTTCAAATTTTTCTTTTCTGTCATTAACGTATTTAAGACTATCTGGTAAATTTTCAGTTTTTGAGATTGCATCTTCTATTGCTTTTGGAAATTTGCAGGGGTGCGCAGTTGATAATACAATACAATTTTTTTCCAATCCTAATTTTCTCACAGCACCAATACCTACAGCAGTATGTGGATCAACTACCATCTGATGCTCATTATTAATTGTCTTTATCATTTCTACAGTCTCGTTTTCATCAAGCATCTCAGATATAAAATTCTTTTTAATTCTATCTAAATCACTTTTATCAATTTTATAAGTATTATTTCTTATTTCAGCCATTACATCTTTTGTAACTTCGGAGTTACTATCATTTATGTCATATAGAAGCCTTTCGAAATTACTTGCTATTTGTATATCCATGCTTGGAGTATTTGTTTCCTCCACTTTCTTTTGAGTATAATCGCCACCCGATATTGCTCTGTGAAGTATGTCATTTTTATTTGTAGCCACAATTAGTTTATCAATTGGAAGACCTAGTTTTTTTGCTAAGTAACCAGCATAAATATCACCAAAGTTACCTGTTGGAACAGAAAAAGATAAAGGTTGACCATTTCCAACTTTGAAATAAGCATAAAAATAATATACCGATTGAGCAATAATTCTTGCCCAATTAATTGAATTTACACCCGACATATTAATTGCTTTAGAAAATTTTTCGTCGTTGAACATTGCTTTTACTAAATTTTGACAATCATCAAAATTACCTTCAATTGCAATATTAAATACGTTACTCTCTTCATGTATTGTCATTAGTCTTCTTTGTACTGGTGAAATTTTATTATTTGGGTGCAATACAAAAACATTTAAATTACTTTTTCCTTTTAAAGCATCTATCGCAGCTGCTCCAGTGTCACCTGAAGTTGCTACTATTATATTAATTTTTTTTTTATCACGTCCTAAATGATATTGATAAAAATTACCTATTAGTTGCATAGCGATATCTTTAAAAGCAAGTGTTGGACCATGAAATAGTTCTAAAACCTTTAGATCTCCTAGATCAGAGATTTTTACAACATCATTAGATCTGAAATTTGAGTACGATTTTGAAATCATAGAGATTAGGTCATCTTTAGACATAAAATCTCCTATAAACGGATAAATTATTTCAGCAGCTAAATCATTGTAACTGAGGTTTTTTAGATTATTTAATTCCTCTTTTTTAAATTGTTTAATTGATTTTGGAACGAAAAGACCTCCATCGTCTGCCAAACCTTTAAGGAAAACATCTTTAAAAGTAAAATTTTTCTGATTATTTCTTGTACTAATATAATTCATTTAATAATTCTTTTTTCTAAAATATAAATATAACAAAAGAATTGAAATCGCTAATGAAAACCAAGTAAGAGCATATTTTTGATGATTATTAGAAATATTGGCAGTAATTTTTTTTGGTTTAGGAACTTGATAATTTCCATTTAAATAAATTATATATTCGGAGAATTCTTTTCCTGTAAATTTTAATATGTCCTCTCTATTTAAACTAAACCAATAATTTTCCTCTAAATCATTATCTGGTTTAAAAATATTCTTTCTTCCTTGTAATTTTAAAGTTCCAATTATATCATTTTCATCAAATACATTAATCTCTTGAGAGTTTTTTTTTTCAAAAGGTATCCAGCCTCTATTAATCAAATAATTAGTATCATTAATTAAAATTGGATTTATAACTTCAAAGCCTGGTGTTCCAGTATCATTTAGATTGTATAAATAAATTTGTTTCTCTAAATCTATTGACCCTGATGTTTTTATTCTAAGATAATTTTCTACGTTCAAGTTTGTTAATTCAACAGGTGGATTTTTTAAAGAATTTTCAATTTCTAATATTAAATTGTTCTTCCAATTTAAACGAATAATTTGCCATGACCCTAGGGCAACAAAAACTAAAATAAAAAAAATTATAAATACTGAAAATAAAAACTTATGTTTCAAAGAATATAAATTAACTTCCCCAAATATAGATTGCAGCGAACAAAAATAACCACACTACGTCAACAAAATGCCAATACCAGGCTGCAGCTTCAAATCCAAAATGGTGATCTTTATTAAAATGACCTCTCTTACCTCTAAACAAACATACTGCTAGAAATATAGTTCCAACAAGCACGTGGAAACCATGAAATCCTGTTGCCATGTAGAATACTGATCCATAAATATGATCTGAAAAAGAAAATGATGCATGCTGGTACTCATAAATTTGCAAAAGAGTAAAACAAAACCCTAAAATAACAGTTAACCATAAACCTTGGATAAAACTTTTTCTATCATCTTCTAAAAGAGCATGGTGAGACCAAGTAACTGTCGTACCTGACAATAATAAAATCAATGTATTGATTAATGGAATATCCCAAGGATCAAAAGTTTCAATATCTTTTGGTGGCCAAACATTTCCAACAAATTCATTTGGAAATAAACTCACATCAAAATATGCCCAAAACCATGCAACAAAGAACATTACTTCAGATGCGATAAACAATGTCATTCCATATCTGTGATGAATTTGAACTACAGGTGTGTGATGACCTTGGTGTTCAGCTTCAATAACAACATCTCTAAACCACATGTAGGCACCATAAATCAAAAGAGCAAAACCAAGATACATTCCCCACGAAACATCTGTATGAAGATAATAAACAGATCCTAATGCCAATACCAAGCATGAAAATGAAACGTAAATAGGCCAAGGACTGGGGTCTACTAAGTGATAATCATGTTTTTTTTCAGCTGACATTTTTTGGATTATGATTGTTTATAGTAATCTGTCGAGAAAAAAGTATATGACATAGTAACGTCTTGTAAATTTTTTGTTGTTGGATCATTTACCATTTCAGGATCTAAATAAAAAGTCATTATGTATGTTGCTTTTTCTCCAGCTTTTAATTCTTGTTTCTCAAAACAAAAACAGCCTAGTTTACTATAATACTTTCCAAAACTAGATGGTGAAACATTGAAAGTTGCCACTCCTGCTGTGGGCTCTTTACCATAATTTTCTACTTCAAACTCTATTTTGTTAACCTGACCAACTTTCACATCAATAACATTGGACTTAGCCTTAAAATCCCAAGGTAAATTATTAACATTAGTATCAAACCTGACACTTACAATTTTATTTAATACAATTTTAGGAGCACTATTAGATACTTGGGTAGTTCCACCAAACCCTGTTACCCTACAAAATAAGTCATACAATGGTACTGCCGCATAAGATAATCCCAGCATTAAAACAAAAATTCCTGCTAATATTAAAGGTGTTACGTTTTTTTTTTGTATCATATCGCTCTATCAAATACTCCAGTGTTATATAATGTAAAAAAGAAAAGAAAAATCATAAAAGCGATAATACCTAAGGCTGTTAAAATATTTTTTCTTTTAGTTTTTTTATCTGGAGTTATCATATAATCTTATCTATCAGAAAAAGAACAAAAACCAAAAATAAATATAAAATAGAATATCCAAATATTGCTTTTGCTTTTTTAGGGTTAAATTTGTTTTTCTTAAAATTATAAAGTTCATAACATAAAAAATTATAATAAAGAGTTAATAATATTGAAGGTATTAAGAACGCTAATCCTACAAAGTCTATTAAATATGGGAAAATAATTACCGGGAGCATTAACAAAGAATAAATAAAAATGTTAATTTTTGTACTTTCAACCCCATTTGTCAGTGGAAGCATTGGTATATTGGCTTTTTTATAATCATCAGATTTATATAAACTTAAGGCCCAAAAATGAGATGGAGTCCAAAAAAATATTATCAAGAAAAAAGTTAATGGTTCAATTGACAAAGAACCTGTTGCAATAGTCCATCCAATAACCGGCGGGAAGGCTCCAGCTGCTCCACCTATTACAATATTTTGAGGTGTCCTTCTTTTTAACCAAATTGTATAAACGAAAACATAAAATAAAATTGTTAAAAGTAATATTGCCGCTGAGATTCTGTTTGTAAAATAATCTAGGGCTACAACAGAGATAATAGATAAAGTAACACCTAAAATAAGCGCTTGGTTTCTATTAACCTTTCCAGTCGGTATTGGTCTTAGACAAGTTCTTGACATTAAAGCATCTAAGTCTGACTCATACCACATATTCAATGCCCCAGCTGCTCCTGCGCCTAAGGAAACTAATAAAATACCAATTATAGCATCTTTAGTTGAAACAAGATTTGGTGATGTTAATAAACCAACAGCACAAGTAAAAATTACCAATGACATTACTCTTGGCTTCATTAACTTAAATAATTCAGAAAAATTAAATAAATCTTCCTGACTTAAATTTCTTTTTTTTGCCTTTGAATTATTCATTAATTTTCTTAGCTATAATGTTAGCTATGTGATTTTTGTGCTTCCTGATCATCCTCAAATTTTGGCAATTCATCAAATGTATGAAAATTTGGTGGAGATGGTACAGTCCATTCTAAAGTAGTGGCTCCTACTCCCCAAGGGTTTTGGGCAGCTGCTTTTTTCTTTGCAAATGAATAAATTAGATTTACAAAAAATACTGCCAAACCTGCTACCGCAACATACGAACCTACTGAAGATATATAATTCCATCCAGCAAAAGCGTCAGGATAATCTGCATACCTTCTAGGCATTCCAGCTAATCCAAGGAAATGTTGAGGAAAGAAAATTAAATTCACTCCTACAAATGTTAACCAAAAATGTAAATGTCCTAGCCATTCAGAGTATTCATAGCCAGACATTTTTGAAAACCAATAATAAAAACCTGCAAATATTGCAAAAACTGCACCTAAAGATAAAACATAATGAAAATGTGCTACCACATAATAAGTATCATGCATTGCAGTGTCTACTCCAGCGTTTGCCAGTACCACGCCTGTTACTCCACCAACTGTGAACATAAATATAAATCCAAGTGCCCACATCATAGGTGTCTTAAATGATATTGATCCACCCCACATCGTTGCAATCCATGAAAAAATCTTAATACCTGTTGGAACAGCTATAATCATAGTTGCAGCAAGAAAATAAGCTTTTGTATCAGTGCTTAAGCCTACTGTGTACATGTGGTGTGCCCATACAACAAATCCTACAATTCCAATTGCCACCATCGCATATGCCATACCTAAATAGCCAAAAACTGGTTTTCTAGAAAATGTTGAAACAATATGGCTAATCATTCCAAAGCCTGGAAGAATTAAAATATAAACTTCTGGATGACCAAAAAACCAAAATAAATGTTGGAATAAAACGGGGTCACCTCCTGTTTGAGCTTCAAAAAATGCGGTTCCAAAATTTCTATCAGTTAACAACATAGTAATTGCTCCAGCTAGTACCGGTAAAGATAACAATAATAAAAAAGCTGTTACTAAAATTGACCAAGCAAATAGAGGCATTTTATGTAATGTCATGCCTGGTGTTCTCATATTTAAAATCGTAGTGATAAAATTCACAGCACCTAGAATTGAAGAAGCTCCTGCTAAGTGCAAACTTAAAATTGCTAAATCCATTGCTGGACCTGGTTGACCTGCTTTAGATGACAATGGAGGATAAATAGTCCATCCACCACCCACACCTGTTTGGCCTGGAGGTCCATCAACAAAAATTGATAAAATTAATAGTGTTAACGAAACTGGTAACAACCAAAAAGAAATATTGTTCATTCTTGGAAATGCCATATCCGGCGCGCCAATCATAATTGGAACAAACCAATTACCAAAGCCACCTATCATTGCTGGCATCACCATAAAGAAAATCATGATTAAACCATGACCAGTTACTAACACATTGTATAAATGATAATTTCCACCTAAGATGCCATCACCAGGATGCATCAATTCCATTCTCATCAAAACTGAAAATGCCGTTCCAATTACCCCTGCAACAATTGCAAAGATTAAATACATTGTACCTATATCTTTGTGATTAGTTGAATAAGCCCAACGTTTCCAACCTGTTGGTGTGTGATGATCGTCATGTGATGCTGTTTGTGTATACATATTTATTTACTCGCTATTCTTAATTTATCATTTCCAATTTCTTCTTTTGCAAATTTTACTCGTGCTTCTGATAACCATTCTTGGTATTCTTCATCACTTACTACCTTAACAGTAATTGGCATAAAAGCATGTTTAATTCCACATAGTTCAGAACACTGGCCATAGTAAGTTCCTTCTTTTTCTGCTTTAAACCATGTCTCATTAATTCTACCGGGGACTGCATCTCTTTTAACACCAAATGCTGGTAATGCCCATGCGTGTAGAACATCATTAGCTGTGATTAAAACTTTTACAACTTTATTTACTGGAACAACAACTTCATTATCTACTGAAAGTAGTCTAGGTTGGTCCGATTTAAGATCTTTTTCTTCAATCATATATGAGTCAAATATAATATTTTCATCAGGATATTCGTATCCCCAATACCACTGATATCCAACAGCTTTAATAGTTAAATCAGCTTTTGGAATTGTATCTTGTTTATATAAAATCTTAAATGATGGAACTGCCATTACTATTAAAATTAAACATGGAATTAAAGTCCATAGAATTTCTACAGTAACGTTATGAGTTCTTTTTGATGGGTTTGGATTTGCTGAAGCTCTAAATCTTACACATGCATATAACATCAAAAATAAAACAAAAACACTAATTGCAATTATAATTGGAAGTAAAAGATTGTTATGAAAATTGACAATATCTCTCATTCCATCTGATGCAGGATTTTGAAAACCTAATTGCCAGTCTTTAGGTTGGTCAGCGAATGTATTTCCTGAAACAAAAATGCTTGAAATTATTAATAAAATTTTTTTCATTTATCTAGCTATATAAAGCTCTTTTATAAAAATTACACTTTAGTTTTCGCGACAATTTATCAATTAATCACATAATTTATGATCGAAATTGCAGATATGACCGCTGTTTCTGACCTTAAAATATTTTGATTAATTTTTATTGGCTGAACCCCTTTAAATGAAAGAATCTTCTCTCTTTCAGCTTCTGAAAAATCACCCTCTGGACCTACAATAATGCATACTGGTTTATTCGTAAGCTTAGATTTATCAATTTTATTATTACTGGAGTTTAAGTCTGTAAAAATTAAATCTATAGAGGTAGTTTTTAAAAAATTATTTAAGTTTTGAGACTCCTCAACTATGGGTACATTAATACGGTTTGATTGTTCACTTGCTTCAATTACAATTTTTTCTAAGCGTTCTTTATTTATTTTTCTAACCACTGTCCGGTCAAAAATAATTGGTAAAAATCTTGTAACACCTAACTCTGTTGCTTTTTGAATCATAAAGTTTTGAAAATTTGATTTAATAGGAGAAAAAGCTAACCATAATTCTTTAAAATTTTCTTTTTGTCTTAATTGTTTAGTTGTTTTAAATTCAACAATATTTTTTGATATTTGTAAAACTTTTGCTTCCCATTCTCCATCTTTATTAAATAAAGAAAAAACCTCATTTTCTTTTATTCTCATCACTTTAATTAAATAATGAGATTGAGACTTATCTAATTTGTCAATCATGTCAGCAGATAATGCCGCTGAAAAAAATAATCTAATAATGCTCATTTATGTTAAGTTAGTTTATGAAAAATATTAAAGCAATAATTTTTGATGCCTACGGAACATTGTTTGATGTCAATTCAGCTGCTGAGAAATGTAAAGATAAAATTGGAGATAAGTGGGAAGGTTTTGCAAATTATTGGAGAACTACTCAATTGGAATATACTTGGTTACGAAGTTTAATGAAAAGACACAAAGATTTTTGGCAAATTACAGAAGACAGTTTAGATAAATCAATGAAAGCTTTTAATATTGATCCTTCAATGAAAAATGAATTGTTAAATTTATATAAGGTTCTCTCTACCTTTAAAGAAGTTCCAGAAACTTTAAAAACATTAAAAGAAAAAAATTTTAAATTAGCTATACTTTCAAACGGGACTCCATCTCTATTAAATGAGTTGGTTAAGAGTAATGATTTAGATGATTTATTTGATGATTTGTTTTCTGTTGAGGAAGTAGGAATTTATAAGCCAGACTCAAAAGTCTACGACTTACCTATTAAAAAATATAAAATTGAAAAAAATGAAGTTGCTTTCTTGAGTGCAAATACATGGGATGTCTCAGGTGGAGGAAATTATGGCTTTAACTCGATTTGGGTAAATAGGAATAATAATATTTTTGACAATTTGGATTATAGGCCTCAACATGAAATTAAAAATTTAAATGAATTAACAAAATTAATTTAAGGAGGAACATGATTAAAGGACAAAAAGCAGGAGAAGGAGCAATTGCAATAGACGTTGAACAAGGGAAGTCTTATTATTGGTGCAGTTGTGGCAAGAGTTCTAAACAGCCGTTCTGTGATGGCTCACATAAAGGAACTGAATTTAATCCTGTGGTATATAAAGCTGAATTAACCAAAAAAATGTTTTTTTGTGCTTGTAAACAGACTAACAATCAACCTTTTTGTGATGGTTCACATAACAAAAAGTAACATTGAAAATTCAGATTTAACAATTACTCTGACAAAATATGACAATTGAAGTAGATAAAATTATAGAACCAATTCCAGCATCTGATGGAGCAGGAGTTAAGTTAAAAAGAAGTATTGGTGTTGAACCTAATTATTTTGATCCTTTTTTAATGTTAGACGAATTTGGTTCTGAAAATAGTGAAGATTATATTGCTGGCTTTCCTCCTCATCCACATAGAGGTATTGAAACAGTTACTTATATGCTTGCAGGTGACTTTGAACATAAAGACAGCACTGGAGGTGAAGGAAGAATGACTGCTGGTGATGTACAGTGGATGAAAACTGGAAGTGGAATAATTCACTCTGAAATGCCTGCAATGAAAGAAGGTAAGCTTCACGGATTTCAATTATGGATAAATATGCCAGCTAAATTAAAAATGAGTAAACCAGAATACATTTATATTGATGCAAATAAAATGAGTATTCACAAAGATGATGATAAACAGGTTAAGGTTATTGCTGGTAAATTTGAAAAAGCTGAAGGTCCTGTTAAGAAACATAATGTGGATCCTACTTATTTTGATGTTGAGCTGAAAAAAGAAAAAGAATTTAGTTATAGTCTACCCTCTACTCACAATACATTTATCTACCTAATTAATGGTGAAATAAAAATTGGTGAAAAAAAACATGATAAAGTAAAAGATAGTACTTTAATTTTACTGTCAAAAGGTGAAGTTTTAAAAGTCACAGCACTAACTAGTGCAAAATTCTTAGTTATTTCAGGTAAACCTATTAATGAAGAAATTGCTAGGGGTGGCCCATTTGTAATGAATACCAAAGCAGAAATCTTGCAAGCTGTTCAAGACTATCATAATGGTACCTTTGTAAAATAAATAATGAAATCTATAAAATTAGAAAAATTTGGTGGACCCGAAGTTCTTAAAATACAAAATATAGAGGTCGGGAAACCTGGTCCGAAAGAAGTTTTAATAAAAAATAATTCTATTGGATTAAACTTTATTGATATCTATCATCGAACTGGACTTTACCCTATTCCACTTCCTAGTGGTATTGGGCTTGAGGCTTGTGGACAAATTGAAGAAGTTGGTTCAGAAGTAAGTTTATTTAAAGTGGGTGATAGAGTTACACATGCATCAATGCCTATTGGTGCCTACTCAGAAAAACAAGTTATGCCAGAGGAAAAATTAGTTTTAGTTCCAGATGGTATTTCAGATGAAGTAGCATCATGCATTACTTTAAAAGGAATTACTGCAGAATATTTATTACATAGGGCCTATCCTTTAAAAAAAGGTGATAAAGTTTTATATCACGCTGCAGCGGGGGCTCTAGGTCAAATTTTATGTCCATGGGCTAATGCTTTAGGTGCTGAGGTTATTGGAACTGTTGGATCAAAAGCAAAAGAGGAAATTGCAAAAAAAAATGGTTGTCATCACGTTATTAATTATTCAGAAAAAGATTTTGTTGAAGAAGTAGAAAAAATAGTTGGAAAAAATAGTATTGATGTTGTTTATGATGGTGTTGGTATTAAAACATTCAAAGGTTCAATCGAGACATTAAAGATACGAGGGATGATGGTAGCTTTTGGAAATGCCTCAGGTTATGTAGATACATTAGATATAAAAAAAGACATAAATGCTAAAGGTTTATTCTTTACTCGTCCATCTATTGCACATTATACTGTCAAAAGAGAAGAGCTTGTTGAGTCGGCAAAAAAAGTTTTTGATGCTATTTTATCTAAAAAATTTACTGTTGAAATTTCAAAAAAGTATTCTCTTAAAGATGCTGCACAAGCTCATAAGGATCTAGAAGCTAGACTGTTGACTGGACCTGCTGTAATAATTCCTTAATCAACATTAACATCCATATCAGACATATGTAACTTAAGAGCATTTGTAGAAATATGAATTTCCCGAATGAAAAAAATTATTGAAATGATCATAGATAAACAACACGAACCAAAAATTACTCTAGCCATAAAAACCTCAGCTAAGTAAAGTGCAAATACTGTAAGCATATTAAACAAAAAGCCAAAAGCCGCAAATAAGATTGTCCATCTTAAAAGAGTGATTCTTGTACTTAAATTGATAAATTGTTTTTTCCATTCTGCTGGAATATGTTTTTCATAAACATGTTCGTCATGAAGCTGCCTAATTAAGATACTTAGTGAATGAAATCGATTACTATAAACACCCATCAATAGAGGAATAGCTGGAAACATTAATGCGGTAACTGTGTAATCTATATTCATACGAATCAATTTGATTATCAATCCTGCCTTTGTTATTTACAAGTAAAATTTATGAACCAATTAAACTTATTTGTTGAACTAACAAGGCTCAAAAAGCCAATAGGTTATATGTTGCTTTTTTGGCCATGTGCATGGGGTCTAACATTAGTTTATAATTTTTCTGAAAGTCTAGATAAATATTTTTTTTATTTAATTCTTTTTTTTCTGGGATCTATCTTAATGAGATCCGCAGGCTGCATAGTTAATGATATTTTGGATAGAAAGTTTGATAAAAAAGTTTCTAGAACAAAAAATAGACCTATTGCATCAGGAAAAATTTCTGTTCATTTAGCACTTTTTTACGCAATCACTTTATGTTTTTTTGCTTTTTTAGTTTTAATAAATTTTAATTATTTTACAATTATAATGGCATTAGGATCAATGCCTTTAGCTTTCACCTATCCGTTAATGAAAAGATACACTTATTGGCCACAATTATTCTTGGGTATCACTTTCAATTATGGATTAATATTGGGCTGGACATCAATTTCAGGTCAACTCGATATGATTCCAATAATTTTTTATTTGGGAGCCATATTTTGGACACTAGGATACGACACAATTTATGGGTTTCAAGATATAAAAGATGACGAAATAATAGGTTTAAAATCAACTTCGATAAAATTTAAAGGTACAGCAAGATTATTTTTAATAATATGTTATTTGATTTTAATAATTTCACTTGCATTAGGTGGATATTTTATGAAGTTTAATTTATTTTATTTTTTATTTTTAATAATTCCATTTATACAATTATTTTATTATCAAATCAAAATATTCAATACAAAAAAACCTAGTATATGTCTGAAGATTTTTAAAAACAATAATTATTTAGGTTTTATAGTATTAATTAACATTATAATAGGCAAAACTTTTTAATGAACAAAATTAAAATTTTTAAAAGACTTTATAAAGATTATACCAAAAAATATTTGAAGCAAATCATGTTGGCAGTATTCTTTTCTATTTTAGTAGCAGGAAGCACTTCATCAATTGCTTGGCTTTTAGATCCAGCAATAGAAAAAATATTCATTCAAAAAGATCAAACTTTACTAGTAATAATACCTTTTTTAATAATTGTCGCTTTTGCAACCAAGGGAGTGTCACTTTATCTAGCTAAAGTTATGATGATTAATGTAGCTGAAGAGATTAAGAAAAAGCTTCAATTTGATATGTTGGGAACTTTAATAAATGCAGATACCCAATCCATTGATGAAAAACATTCAGGTAAATTCATATCTAATCTTACTTATGATGTGCTTCATATAACTAATTTTCTAGCAAACGGAATTCTAAATCTTTTTAAAGATAGTTTAACTTTAGTTGGTCTCCTTACTGTGATGTTTCTCCAAAACTGGAAGTTATCTTTAATTGCTATAATATTAATACCAATAGCAAGTACCACGGCAAGGTCTTTAGGAAAAAGAATGGGTAAAGTAACAACTGAAGCTCAAGAAAAGTCTGCTTTTCTAACAAGATTTTTAGTCGAATTATTTAAAAATCATAAAC
Source organism: uncultured Pelagibacteraceae bacterium (assembly GCA_902555725.1). Lineage (GTDB taxonomy): Bacteria > Pseudomonadota > Alphaproteobacteria > Pelagibacterales > Pelagibacteraceae > Pelagibacter. The sequence continues at coordinate 73,344 of CACDTN010000008.1, forward strand.
TAACCAAAATTTTCCAAAAAGAAAAATATGAAACTATTAGAGCTAATGAATATCTAGACCAGTTAAAAGAGAAGAATAAAAAGATTGGAATAGTAATAGTCAGAATTTCCCCAATAATGGAAATTCTAACTGGAATTATGATTGCAGTTTTAATTTTTTATTCTGGAAAATTAATTGCTAATGAAGAATTAAGTGTAAACAATTTCTTCTCATTTCTAGCAGCGATGATGTTGGCATATCAACCAGTCAGATCTTTATCTACTCTTAATATCATTGTAAACCAAGGACTTTCAGCTGCTGGTAGAATCTTGCCTGTTATAGATACAAAAAGTTTAATTAAAAATTCTGATAACGCAAAAGATATCAATATTAAAAATGCAAATATAAATTTTAAAGATGTAGTTTTTAGTTATAAAAAATCTGACGGTGAAGTGTTAAAAAATATAGATTTATATTTTGAAGGAGGAAAAATGACCTCTTTAGTAGGTCACAGTGGCTCTGGTAAATCCACTATTCTTAATTTAATTCCAAGATTTTATGATCGTATTGCAGGTGACATTCAAATTGATAATCAATCTATTTACAATATAACGATTGAGTCCTTAAGAAATAATATTTCATTAGTTAGTCAAGAGACTACTTTATTTGATGATACAATTAAAAATAATATTAAATACGCAAATTTAAATGCCTCTGAGGAGGAGATATATAAGGCAGCAGAATTATCTTTTTCAGATGAATTTATTAATAAGCTTCCAAATAAATATGAGACCTTAATTGGGGAAGATGGAGTAAGGTTATCCGGAGGAGAAAAACAAAGAATTTCTATAGCTAGAGCAATGCTAAAAAAAAGTTCAATAATACTTTTAGATGAAGCAACCTCATCTTTAGATTCTGAAACAGAAACAAAAATTCAAGAAGCATTAAAAATTTTAACTAAAAATAAAACTACAATCGTAATTGCACACAGACTTTCAACAATTTTGAACTCTAATAATATCTACGTCATAGACTCTGGAAAAGTGGTAGGAAATGGAAAACATGAGGAACTTTTAGCTAAATCTGAAATTTATAAAAATTTACATGAGAAACAAATCCAGAGGTAATGATTTTTTTTATTTATCAATTATTAACTTCAATATTATTAATTTTTTCACCTTTCATTATTCTTTATAGAATATTAAAAAATAAAGAGGACAAATTTAGAGTAAAAGAAAAATTTTGTATCTCATCTAAATCAAGAGGTAATGGTAAACTAATTTGGTTTCATGGCTCTAGTGTTGGTGAAATAATGAGTATAATCCCAATTATTAAAAGATATGATAATGATAAATCTATAAGAAAAATATTAATAACTTCAAGTACCCTAGGTTCTTCTAAAATATTAAATAAAATAAAATTTAAAAAAACTATTCATCAATTTTATCCTATAGATCATTTTTTTTTCTCAAATAAATTTTTGAATTACTGGAAACCTAGTGTAGCAATTTTTATAGAATCTGAAATTTGGCCAAGTATGTTTAGATCTATTAAAAATAAAAGTATTCCTTTAATATTATTAAATGCAAGAATAACAAAAAAAACCTTTAATCGATGGTCAATAATAAAAGTTTTTTCAGAGTCAATTTTTGATTTAATAGACATTGCTTATCCCCAAAATTTTGAAACTAAAAAATTTTTAAAAAAATTTAAAGTTAAAAATATCAAATCAATTGGCAATATTAAATTTATAAAAAATGTTGACTCAACATATGATAAAATTGATAAAAAATTATTCTCACAGTTTAAAAAATACAAAACATTCGTTGCAGCTAGCACTCATGACACTGAAGAAACTTATGCTGCTAAGACCCATATTTTATTAAAAAAGAAAAATAAAAACTTAATTACTATAATAATCCCTAGACATATTGGTAGAGTAAGCCAGATAGCTAGCCAAATGAAAGAATTAAAACTTAATACTGTTTTACGTAGTTCAAAAAATAAAAAATTAAAAAATATTGATATTTTTATTGTTGATTCATTTGGAGAGTCAGAAAAATTCTATAAAATAGCAACTACAGTCTTTTTGGGTAAATCATTAATTAAAAAAAAAGATTTAGAAAGTCTTGGAGGAAGTGGACAAAACCCTCTTGAACCTGCTCGTTTTGGAGCAAAAATATTACATGGACCTAATGTAGAGAATTTTAAAGAAGTTTATGAATATTTAAATTCTTTAAAAATATCTTCTAAAGTAAATTCTATTATAGAATGTGCAAATTCAACAATATTTAAGAAAAATATGAAGAAAGTAAAAAAAATGGAAGCCTTAGGTAGAACAATTCTTAAAAAAACCTTAAAAGAATTAGATAAATCTATCAATAATGAAATTTAAAAAACCCAAATTTTGGGACTACGAAAAACCAAATTTAATCGCATATTTACTATGGCCGATATCATTTATTATAAAATTTATAAATTATTTAAGAGCAAATTTTAAAAATAAAAAACAATTCTCATCAATTAAAACTATATGTATCGGAAACATTTATTTAGGTGGTACTGGCAAAACTTCACTATGTCTTAAAATTAATGAATTGCTAAATAGAGCAAATATCAAAAGCTGCTTTATTAAAAAATATTATACAAATCAATTAGATGAACAAAGAATATTAGAGAATAATGGTAAACTTTTTAAATCTAAAAAAAGAATAAATTCTACTGACCAAGCTATTGGTGAAGGATATAAAATTGCACTTTTTGATGATGGTCTCCAAGACTTATCTTTAAATTATGACTTGGAATTTGTTTGTTTTAACAATACTAATTGGATTGGAAATGGTTTAACTATTCCATCTGGGCCGCTAAGAGAAAATTTACAAAAATTAAAAAAATATAATAATGTGTTTCTTATTGGAAATGGGGAAAACACAGAAAGCATTAAAACAAAAATTTCTAACATTGATCCAAATATTAATATTTATGAAGCTAAGTATGTTCCACTGAATATTAATGAATTTAAAAAAGAAGAAAAATACCTCGCCTTTTCTGGAATTGGAAATCATAAAACATTCATATCTATGTTAAAAATTAATGGTTTAAATATTATTGATGAATTAGAATTTCCTGATCATTATAATTATTCAAAAAATGATATTAAAAAAATTAATAGTATTTCAAAAGAATTACATTGTAACATTATCACTACTGAAAAAGATTATATTAGATTGGATGCAAGTCAAACTAATGAAATAAAATATGTAAAAACTGAGTTAGAGATTATAAATGAAGAAAAATTTTTAAAAGTAATATCAAAGTTATATGAATAAAGTAAAATATTTTTTTCAGTTTTTAATAGTAACTTTAATGTTTTTCATTTTTAAGTTGTTGGGTGTTAGGTTATCTTCCTATTTAGGGGGTAAGATTTTTCAGGTTATTGGTCCTTTTTTTAGATCAAGAAAATTAATTCATCAAAATATAACGAGGGCATTTCCTAATATAAATCAAAAAAAGATAAATGAATTAACTTCAACAATGTGGGAAAACTATGGAAGAGTGTTTGCCGAGTATGTCTTTATAAAAAATTTTAGGAATTCTAATCTTAATAGTAACATTATTATTGAAGGAAAAGAAGTTCTTGATGAAATAAAGAAACAAAATAAAAAAGTTGTATTTATTTCAGGTCATTTTAGTAATTTTGAATTGATGGCGATGCAATTAGAAAAAAATGAAATTAAAATTGCTGCAATCTACAGACCATTAAATAATGTTTTTCTAAATAAGATTATGGAAAGAATAAGAAAAAAATATATATGTAAAAAACAAATTAAAAAAGGTATTGGTGGCTTAAAAGAACTGATTAAATTAAATAAGGATAACTATTCAACAGCTTTAATGATTGACCAAAGAGTTACACAAGGAATTAAATCAAATTTTTTTAACGAAAAAGCGTTCACCACTACTATACCGGCAAAATTAGTCAAAAAATTTGATATACCTATTGTGCCTATTTTTATGGAAAGGTTTGAAGGAGTAAAATTTAAAATGAAAGTATACAAACCAGTTTATTTTTCAAAAGATTCATCAATAGATAATATTACAGAAAAATTAAATGAAATAATTGAAAATATGATTTTAAATAAACCAAATCATTGGATTTGGTCTCATAATCGTTGGAAATAATTTTTATTTTTTTTCAAGTTGTTCTTTTTTTTTTGAGGCTTCTATGTACGAATAATAAGGTTCTTGGAGATCTACATTCCAATAATTTAGATCCTCAAGATTAATTTGTTTACCTGAAACTGCACAAATGACGTGATCGCCAGGCTCAATTACTTTAAAATTATTGGGTAAATATTTTATTTTTGCTAATTTTTTATTCATTTATAGTTTATATATTTATACATGATTGTTGGTATTATAGGAAGTGGTGGAAGAGAACATGCAATTTGTCATTCTTTAAATAAATCAAAAAAAGTTAATAAAATATATTGTTTTCCTGGAAACGCAGGTACCTCATTGATTGCTGAAAATATAAATTTAAAATTAGATAATTTTCAGAAATTAAAAGATTTTATTTTAGACAAGGGGATAAATCTTGTTATTGTTGGGCCAGAGCAACCATTGGTAGATGGTATTACAGACTATTTAGAAAAATTTAAAATAAAAGTTTTTGGTCCTAACAAAATTGCTTCACAATTAGAAGGTTCTAAAATTTTTACAAAAAACATTTGTAAAAAATATAATATACCCACTGCCAATTTTGGAGTGTTTGAAAATCAAACTGACTCAAATAAATTTTTAGACAAATCAAAATTCCCTATTGTGATAAAAGCAGATAATTTGGCTTCTGGTAAAGGAGTTTATATATGTGAAAATAAAGAACAATCATGCGAAGCGATTAAAGAAATATTTGGTGGTAAATTTGGTCAAGCAAAAAATGTTCTTATTGAAGAATTTTTAAATGGTGAGGAAATGAGTTTTTTTATTATTAGTGATGGTTATACCTATCAAAACTTCGGAACAGCTCAAGATCATAAGAGAGTTTTAGAAGGAGATAAAGGTAAGAATACTGGTGGTATGGGGGCATATTCCCCATCAAGATTGATTAATAGTGAATTAGAAAAAAAAATTTTAAATAAAATTATAAATCCAACTTTAAAAGCAATTAAAGACCTCGGGACAGTCTATAAAGGTTTTTTATATGCTGGACTAATGATAATTGACAACGAACCTTTTTTAATTGAATACAACGTAAGAATGGGAGATCCAGAATGTCAAACTTTGCTTCCAAAATTGGAAACTGACTTATTTGAAATTTTAAATTCATGCTGTAATAATGAATTAAGTAAAATTGAAATTAAATGGGATAATAAAAAAAGCTTATGTATAGTAATGTGTTCAAAAGGTTATCCAGATACTTATAAAAGAAATATTGAAATTAAGAATATAGAATTTATTAATCTTCAACCAAATGATTTTTTATTTCATGCTGGTACTGTATTAAAAAATAATACTGTTTTATCGAATGGAGGAAGGGTACTTAATTTTGTCTCACTATCTGATAATTTTTCAGAGGCTAGAAATAATATTTATAAACTTATAAATAATCTTAATTGGTTAGATGGATTTTATAGAAAAGATATTGGATATAAAGTTATTGAATAATGAGAATTATAGGAGGAAATTTTAAGGGTAAAAAAATTTTAAATCCACAAGATAAGAAGACTAGACCTTTGAAAGATTTGACTAAAGAGTCGATATTTAATGTATTAAAACATTCAAATAAATTTTCGATAAATATAGAAAACTCAATAATTTTGGACTTATTTTCTGGTGTTGGATCTTTTGGTCTTGAATGTTTATCCAGAGGTGCCAAATATGTGACTTTTGTAGAAAACTATATCGGTGTTTTGCCAATATTAAAAAAAAATTTATCAAATCTAGAAACTGAAGAGAAATATCAGGTTATTAATGAGAATGTATTTAATAAAATTAATTTTAAAAAAATAATAAATAAATGTGATATTATTTTTTTAGATCCACCATATAGGGAGAAAAAGTTACCACTTATTATTGATCAAATTTCTAAAGACAAAATTCTTAGTAATGATGGAATTATCATAATCCATAGACACAAAAAAGAAGAGGATCAGTTTTCAAAAAAATTAAGGATTTTAGTTGAAAAAAAATACGGAATATCTAAAATTTTATTTTGTAAGTTAAATTAATATTTTTCTTGTTTCTTTTTTAATTGTCTCAACAGCTGGTTGATCATAAGGATTAATTTTTAAAGCTTTACCTAATAAAATTGTTTCTAGCATAAAGAAGCAAAACAATTCCCCCAAGGTTTTTTCATCTCTTTTTTTAATTTCAAAACTTCTAAACGGTATTTTTTTTTTTTTAAAAATATTTTCAGTAGCTTTTTTTTGGGCAAAAGCAATATTACTTACACTTTTATTTTTGATAAAATTATATGGACTTAAAATATCTTTATTAATAATTTTTGTAGAATTTTTTTCATTAACATAAAAGAAAGTAAAAAAGTTATTTTTAAAACCATCTAAATATAGTTGCATGACACTATGATTGTCCTTTGGCATGCTTGATATAATTGGTAATAATCCCTTGTTTTTTTTACCTAAGCTTTCTGCCACTAATTGCTGATACCAATTAAATAAATTTTCTGATTGTTCATCATAATTAATGATTACTGAATTAAATTTTTTTTTTTTAATGAAATAAAGAGTAGAGCTTACATTTGAAATTAGGGCATTTAAATATCTTTTATTTTTTATAAGATTATTAAATTGTCTAAATTTTTTTGAGTCAAGTCCCATTAATTCTGCAGGTAACATTCCTACCTCTGACAAAACAGAATATCTACCTCCAATATAATTATTATGGTGAATAATTTCTGCTTTAAGCTTTTGAGCTAGTAAATAGAGGTAATTTTTTTTATTTTCAGTTATAAAAATATTTCTATCTTTTTTTTTAACAAGAATATTAGAATTAATTATTGTTTCAATTGTATTGCCAGATTTAGAGACAATCAGATTTAAAATTTTTTTATTGTTTTTTTTTTTTAATTTAGGACTTAAATTGTTAATGAAAATAAAATTCCTTTTAATCTTATATTTTAAAAAATCATAAATAGCCTGAGTTCCTAATGAAGAACCTCCCATTCCTATTATTCTAATATTTTTAAAGCTTTTATATTTTTTAAGTTTTTCTTTTTTAAAAAAATCTTGATAATCTTTTTTCAAGGATCGAGCTATAGGATCATTTTCTATTATAAATTTTTCTAATTTTTTTTTTATTTTTAATGATTTTTTTTTTAATTCAAAATTTTTAAAAAAAATTCCAGATGTTATCATTAATTAGTTTTGATTTTTTCTAAGATCGAATTTTCAAAAGTAGTATTTTGATTTGAGCTATTTTGCGATTTAGAGGATTTATTTTCTGAGCCAGTGATTAAAGATTTTATTTCTAAATTTTCATTATTTTTTGCCTCTTGAATATCATTTCCAGGAGTAGGCAATTCTTCAAAATCAGGTGGCATTACTAGTGGGGATTTTTTTTTTACTAAAAACTCATCATTACTATTTTTTTTTGAAGAAACAAAACCTTCCTTGATAGATCCACAAGAATTGAGTGTTATAATAAAGATTGAAAGTATTAAAAATTTGCTAATTTTTTCCATTCTATTTTTCTTTTTTGTTGTTAATTAATTCTAAAGAAATCAAAAATAATACTCCTAAGGATATGAATATATCTGATACATTAAAAATAAACCAATGAAAATTTCCAATATGAAAATCAATAAAGTCTGGTACAGCTTTGAAATATATTCGATCATAAAGGTTGCCTAAAGCACCACCAAATATCATTAATAATGAGTATTTTTTAAACCCTCTATTTTTTAAGATCATAAAAAAAATTACGGCAATCAAAGCTATAATTAAAATTGTTAAGAAATTATATAGATGGTTTTTATCGAATGAAAGTAGACCAAAAGCAATCCCTTCATTCCAAATCAAATTTATATTTAGAAATTTTGATTCAAATAAATCGTAAGATAAATTTTTTTCACTTTGTGAAATTACATAAAATTTTGATATTCTATCTAAAGAAAAAATTATAAGTACTGTAAATAAGTTGATAATGGAGTTCTTATTTAAATAATCTGACATTTAGGGTGTCTCTCACATGGATCTAATCTTATCTTCCAACAAATAGAGCATTTTTTTCCTGTTGATTTTTTTGTTACAACATCTACATCAGCTTGATCATCAAAATTGACCTCTGCTTTAGAAGTAATACACAGCTCAGATAAATCTATCCCATTAACAACTTGTTCAAATTTGTTATTTAGTTTTATTTGGAGCTCAGCTTCAAGACTTGAACCTATTTCTTTGCTAGCTCTTTTTTCTTCAATACTAATATTACAAATATCTCTTATCTTAATTAATTCATCCCATTTTTTTTTAATTCTTCCATTTTCAAATTTTTTTGGGAAATCTAAAAACTTTTCTAAATGAATGCTTTTATTTTTCTTTGATACCAGTTGATAAATCTCTTCAGTAGTGAAAGAGAGAATTGGGGCAAACCATTTTAATAATGAATTTAAAATTATATTTAATAATATTAAAGTAGATTTTCTTTTTTTAGAGTCTTTAGAATCACAATATAAAACATCTTTCCTGATATCAAAATAAAATGATGATAAATCTACAGTACAAAAATTTAATAATTCTTTATAAAGATTATGAAAATCATAATCTTTAAAATATTTTTTAAACTTCAGATTTAAGGAATAAATTTTGTGAAGCATGTATTGCTCTAATTCTGGTAATTGATCAATATCAATATTTTCCATTTTTTTTTCTTCAAAATTATCATTGAGATTTCCAAGTAAATATCTAAAGGTATTTCTAATTTTTCTATAAGACTCTGAATGTTGATCTAATATTGAATAGTCTATTCTTAGATCCTCTGCATAATTAGATGATGCAACCCATATCCTTAATATGTCTGCTCCATACTTTTTTAAAATATCTTCCGGTGCAATTACATTGCCTAAAGATTTAGACATCTTTAAACCTTTTCCATCAACAACAAAACCATGAGAAAGAATGGATTCAAACGGTGCTTTACCTCTTGTTCCACACGATTGTAATAATGAAGAATGAAACCATCCTCTATGTTGATCAGATCCCTCTAGATACATTGATGCAGGCCACTTTAAATCTTTTCTTTTTTCCAAAACAAAAGAATGTGTTGAACCACTATCAAACCACACCTCTACAATATCACTTAGCTTTTCAAAATCTTCTGATTTATATTTTTTTCCTAAAAATTTTTGAGGATCATCAGAAAACCAACAGTCGGAACCCTCCTTTTCATAAATTTTAGCAATTGTCTCAAAAACATCCTCATCTACTAATATTTCTTTAGTTTTTTTGTTTACAAATATAGGTAATGGAACTCCCCAAACCCTTTGTCTGGATACACACCAATCTGGTCTAGTTTCAATCATTGATTTTAATCTTTCTTTACCTTTGCTTGGGTAAAAAGTTGTTTCATCAATTGCTTTCAAAGCTTTTTTTCTAAGTTTGTGACTCTCCATTGAAATAAACCATTGTGGAGTTGCCCTGTGAACCAAGGGTGCTTTAGATCTCCATGAGTGAGGGTAAGAATGAACAAGCTCACCATTTTTTAATAGTTTTTTTTGCTCTTTTAATTTTTCTATCACAATAGGATTTGCTTTAAAAATATGAATACCCTCAAATAATGAAACATTTTTTGTATATTTTCCATCTCCATCGACTGTTTCAATTGCTTTAATTCCATTATTGATACAAAGATTAAAATCATCTGGTCCATGGCTTGGTGCACAATGCACAATCCCAGTACCTTGTTCAGTAGTTACAAAGCGTGCCTCTAGCATGGGTATATCATAATCATAGCCCAAATCTAAAAAAGGGTGATTACAAATTGTATTTTTAAAATCTTTACCTTTAAAACTTTTTAAATTTTTATATTTTTGAATTTCACAATCCTTGAGAACTGTCTCTAATAATGATTCTGCAATAACAATTTTTTTATCTTTAAATTCACCATTATCATTAATCTGAATTAATAAATAATCTAAACTCTCATTATAAGCTAAAGCTTTATTTGCAGGTATTGTCCAAGGAGTAGTGGTCCAAATAACAATATTACTATTTTCAAGCTCTTTAATATTTGATGACTTAACTGGAAAATTTACATAAATAGTATCAGATTTATGATCTTGATATTCTACCTCAGCATCTGCTAAAGCAGTTTTTTCTACCGTAGACCATAAAACAGGTTTAAATCCTCGATATAAACTTCCCTCTTTTAAAAACTTTCCAAGCTCCCTGACAATTTGTGCTTCAGCATCATAGCTCATTGTAGAATAATAATTTTCCCAATCTCCCACAACACCAAGTCTTTTAAATTGTTCTTTGTGAACCCCTATCCACTTTTCAGCAAATGATCTACACTCTTTTCTAAATTCAACGATAGGAACCTCGTTCTTGTTTTTTTTATTTTTTTTATATTGTTCTTCTATTTTCCACTCAATGGGTAATCCATGACAATCCCATCCTGGAACATAAACAGAGTCTTTACCATCCATTTGATGAAATTTAACAATGATATCTTTAAGAATTTTATTAAGAGCTGTTCCCATGTGAATATTTCCATTTGCATATGGAGGACCGTCATGAAGAACAAATTTTTCAGCACCCTTTCTTGAATTTCTTAACTCTTTATAAAGATCAATTTTTTTCCATAATTCCAAAATTTCAGGTTCTCTTGTAGGCAAATTAGCCTTCATAGAAAAAGTTGTTTTTGGAAGATTTATTTGTGCTTTACTCATTTTATTTTTTTGCTTTTGTTAAGTCTACTTTAATTTGTTTTTTTAATTGTTCTACATTTTTGAATTTTTTTTCTTTTCTGATAAATCTAAAGAATTCAACAGTTAAATACTTATTATATAAATTTCCAGAGAAATTAAATAAATGAACTTCTAATAAGATTTTTTTTCCATTGAATGTAGGTCTATAACCTAAATTAGCTATACCTTTAATGTATTTGGAGTTTTTTTTGGCTTTAGCTTTTACTGCATAAACTCCAGGACAAGCTAAAATATAATCTTTGATATCAATATTCGCAGTTGGAAAGCCTATTTTTTTTCCTAATTGTCTCCCCTTTTGAACTTTACCCTCTATTGACCATTTTCTATTTAAAAGTTTGTTGGCTTTTTCTAATTTACCTTTTTGTAAGTAATTTCTAATAAGAGATGAGGAGATTACTTTTTTTTTTATTAATAATGGTTTTGGATTGACTATCTTGTAATGAAATTTATTTTCATATTTAATAAGTTGATAAACA
>CACDTN010000009.1:0-67480 GCA_902555725.1 uncultured Pelagibacteraceae bacterium
AGATTTTTCATAGTATTGTTTATAATTCATTTTATCAGCATCAATAAAAATCATATCAAATTTTTTATTCTTCAGTTCTTCTAAAGTTTCAAGAGCAGGTTTAATTATTGTTTCAATCTTATGTTCCTGTCTCGCCTTTTTAAAAAAACTTAATGCTATTTTATTAGTTTTGTCATTTTTATCTAATGCAATTAATTTACCATCTTCTGGTAAAGCTAGAGAGATAGTAAGTGCACTTAGTCCTGTAAAGGTTCCAATTTCAAGAACATTTTTAATATTTGAAATTTTGATTATTAAATGAAGAAAATGACATTGAGTAGGATCAACCTGCATTCTTTTAATGTCACCTAAGGTTTTATTATAATCAATTATTTCTTGTTGAATTGGATTAAGCTTTAAACCAAAATCATTAATATAATTTTGTAATTTTTCAGTGATATCAAGGTTTGCACCCATTAAATTAAAGCTTTTTCTTTAATATCTCATTTATTAATTGAGGATTGGCCTTACCGCTAGAAGCTTTCATTGCTTGACCGACAAAAAATCCAAATAATTTTTCTTTGCCTTGTTTGTATTCAACTGCCTTTTCTCTATTATCATTTATTATTTTATCTATTAGAGCCTCAAGTGCTTTAGGATCGCTCTGTTGTTTTAATCCTTTTTCCTCAACAATTTTTTGTGGATCTTTATTTCCATCCATCATTAACTCAAATACTGTTTTTGCAATTTTTCCTGAGATTGTTCCATTTTTAATTAAATTAATCAGAATTGCTAAATTCTTAGCGCTTATTGGGCTTTGAGAAATTTCTATATTTCTGCTATTTAAAACAGCAAATAACTCACCGGTAATCCAATTAACTGCTAGTTTTATGTCTTTATTTTTGCCCATCTTCGCAACAACTTCTTCAAAGTATTTTGCTGTATCGATATCTGAAACTAGTATATTTGCCTCGTAAGGTGATAGTTTAAATTCATCAATAAATCTTTTCTTTTTATCATCTGGCAACTCAGGAATGTCAGACTTAAGTTTATTAATAAATTCATCAGAAACTTCTAAAGGTAGTAAATCTGGATCTGGAAAGTATCTATAATCATGTGCATCTTCTTTTGATCTCATAGATCTTGTCTCATTTTTTTTAGTATCAAATAATCTAGTTTCTTGGTCAATTAAATTACCTTCCTCTATTAAATCAACCTGTCGATTAGCTTCGTACTCAATAGCCATTTGCATAAATTTTATTGAGTTAACATTCTTAATCTCACATCTTGTCCCTAAATCTTTAGAGCCTTTTATTCTCACTGATACGTTAACATCAGCTCTTAATGACCCTTCCTGCATATTGCCATCACATGTACCCAGATATCTCATAATTGATCTTAATTTTTTTATATAAACACTAACTTCTTCTGGAGATCTAAGGTCTGGTTTACTTACAATTTCCATTAAAGCTACTCCAGATCTATTTAAGTCTACAAAAGTATTTTGTTGGTCAAGATCATGAATACTTTTTCCAGCATCTTGTTCTAAATGTAATCTTTCTATACCAACTTCTTTTTGTCCATCTGGCATATCTAAAATAACATTACCCTCACCTACTATTGGATCTTTAAATTGAGAAATTTGATATCCTTGAGGCAAATCTGCATAAAAATAGTTTTTTCTATCAAATACCGAACGCTTATTGATTTTTGCATTAAGACCAATACCAGTTTTAATTGCTTGTTTTACACAGAACTCATTAATAACAGGTAGCATTCCTGGAAAAGCAGCATCAACTAAACTTACTTGAGTATTTGGTTCTGCTCCGAATTTTGTTGACGAAGTTGAAAATAGTTTTGACTCAGAAGTAACTTGAGCATGAACTTCTAGTCCAATAATTACTTCATACTGATTATCTTTTCTAGAAATTAAATATTCTGATTTATTTTTACTCATTTTATCCACCAATCAGTAATTTTATTTTTAAAATCAATTTTTTCTTCCATTGCATAGGCAATATTAAGTATGTTTTGCTCATCAAAAGCTTTTCCAATTATTTGAAGTCCTAAAGGATAACCTTTAGAATCGTGACCTGCTGGTATAGAAATACCAGGGAGACCTGCCAAATTAACAGGTACTGTAAAAATATCATTTAAATACATTGAAACTGGATCATTTTTTTTTTCACCAATTTTAAATGCAGCGCTTGGAGTTGAAGGGGTTAATATTGCATCAACTTTTTTGTATGCTTCATCGAAGTCATTTTTGATTAATTTTCTAACTTTTTGAGCTTTAAGGTAATACGCATCATAATAACCTGATGACAAAACGTAAGTTCCAATCATAATTCTTCTTTGAACTTCAGCACCAAAGCCTTCTGACCTCGTTTTTTCGTACATATCTATTAAATTTTCTCCCTTAGCTCTGAATCCATATTTAACACCATCATATCTGGCCAAATTAGATGAAGCCTCAGCTGGAGCTACAATATAGTAAGTAGGTAAAGCATAACTAGTATGAGGAAGTGATATATCAATTATCTCAGCACCACAATCTTTAACATAGTTAATTCCATTTTGCCAAAGGTCTTCAATTTCTTTAGGCATACCATCAACTCTATATTCTTTAGGTATTCCAATTTTTTTACCCTTAATATTATTGGTTAGTTCTTTACTATATTCATTTCTTTTAAAATTTATTGAGGTGGAGTCTTTTGAGTCATATGTGCTAATAACTTCTTGAAGCAATGCACAATCTTTTACATTCTGCGCCATAGGGCCTGCCTGATCTAAAGATGAAGCGAATGCAACAATTCCATAACGTGAACAACTTCCATATGTTGGTTTTAAACCTACTGTTCCAGTAAATGAAGCAGGCTGTCGAATAGAACCACCTGTGTCAGTACCGATAGTAATTGGAGTTAATTGACCAGCTACTGCTGATGCAGAACCGCCAGAGGACCCACCAGGAACCAAATTTTTATCAATTGGGTTCTGTACATTTCCAAAAAAACTTGTCTCATTCGAAGAGCCCATAGCAAATTCATCACAATTCAACTTTCCAAGAAGAACAGCCCCTTCATTCCAAATATTCTGTGTTACAGTAGACTCATAAGTTGGCACAAAGTTATTTAGGATTTTACTTCCTGCAGTTGTTCGAATATCTTTTGTACAGAATAAATCTTTGACTGCTATTGGGATTCCAGGTAATTTAAGATCTAAATTTGGTTTTTGATCAAATTTTTTGGCTTTATCTAAGGCAGATGAATAGTCTTCTGTAATATAAACATTAAGTTCTTTTGATTTTTCAGATCTATTTACAAATTCTTTTGTAATTTCCTCTGAAGAAACTTTTTTATTTTTTATATTTTTTACTAATTCTGAGAGAGATTGCTTTGTTATGTCTGACATTATTCAATAACCTTTGGAACAACAAAATAGTCTTCATTATCTTGAGGAGAATTTTTGACTATTTGCTCTCGTATATTATTACTTTTTACTTCATCAGATCTTAATTTTAGTGATGTTTCAGCTACAGATGTAAGAGGCTCAACTTTATCAGTTTTTAGTTCATTAAGTTTTTCAATAAATTTGAAAATAGAATTTAAATCATCGGCCAATTTCTCAGCTTTTTTATCATCTACAGATATTCTTGATAGTTTTGATATATGTTTTATTGTTTTAAGATCTATACTCATATGCTATTTAAATATGTCGCAAACTACCACTTAAGTTTAAAATATACAATATGATGACCTTGGAGGAATTTAAAAAAAAACAGTCAGATAAGTCGAGATTATTAGGTTTAGATCTTGGATCTAAAAGAATAGGTGTGTCTATTTGTGACGAAAAGCAATTAATTGCTACACCTTTTAAAACAATAATTAGATCAAGTGCTGATGAGCTTATAAATGAGATAAAAAATTTAATTAATGAAAACAATATAAAAGGAATCATTGTTGGAAATCCCTTAAATATGGACGGATCTTCTGGTAGATCTGCTCAATCGATCAAAGATACTACTAATTATATTGAAAATAATATTGATATCCCAGTTTGCTTATGGGATGAAAGATTATCAACGGTAGGAGCATTTAATTTATCAAGTCAATTAGATATAAATGTAAGTAAAAGAGAAAAAAAAATTGATGAAAATGCTGCTGCTTTTATATTACAAGGTGCTATAGATTTTTTAAACAATTAAAGCTTGCTATTATAGAGGTTTATAGTTATAGAGTTGGTTTTAATGGCAATTAAAACAGATAAAGCTATTAAAATTTCTCAAAAACATTTGTTAGGTATCCAAGATCTATCGATCAACGATGTTAACTTAATACTCGACGAAGCTCACACATTTATAAAAGTAAATCAGAGTAAAAATAAAAAAATAGATGTTTTAAGAGGTAAAACTCAAATAAATCTCTTTTTTGAACCTTCTACAAGAACTCAAAGCTCTTTTGAATTAGCAGGTAAAAGATTAGGGGCTGACGTAATGTCTATGAACATTAGTAACTCAGCAATTAAAAAAGGTGAAACATTAATTGATACTGCAATGACTTTGAATGCAATGCACCCAGATATAATTGTGGTTAGACACCAGGACTCGGGTGCCTGTAATTTGCTTTCACAAAAAGTTAATTGTGCAGTTTTAAATGCAGGAGACGGAAGAAGAGAACACCCCACTCAAGCGTTGTTAGATGCTTTAACAATTATAAACCGAAAAAAAAAAATCGAGGGACTAAAGATTGCTATTTGTGGTGATATACTTCATTCAAGAGTAGCTAGATCGAATATTTATTTACTAAATATGTTGGGAGCCGAAGTGAATATAATTGCACCAACAAATCTAATGCCAAAAGAAATTGAAAAATTTGGAGTTAACGTTTTCACTGATATGAAAAAAGGTTTAAAAGATTGTGATATCGTTATGATGTTAAGATTACAAAATGAAAGGATGACAAGTTCTTTTCTTTCATCAAATAGAGAATATTATGAATATTATGGACTAACACCTGATAAACTTGAGTTTGCTAAAAGTGATGCTTTGATAATGCATCCAGGACCAATGAATAGAGGAATTGAAATTGATACAATATTAGCAGACGACATTAATAAAAGTGTAATTAAAGAACAAGTAGAACTAGGTGTTGCTGTAAGAATGGCTTGCTTAAAAATGTTTTGTGTATAAATGAAAAAACAATATTTTATAAATGCTAATATTTTAGATCCTCATAATTCAATAAACGAGGTTGGTGGCTTAATAATCAGTGAAGATGGTAAAATTGAAGCTATAGGAAAAAAAGTAAATACTAATAACCTTCCTACCAGAGAAAAACCAATCGATTTAAAAGGTAAATACATTTTTCCAGGATTAGTAGACATGAGAGTTTTTGTTGGAGAGCCAGGTTACGAATATAAAGAAAACTTTAGAACTCTTAGTAATGCAGCCTTATCTGGAGGTGTTACATCTGTTGTAACCATGCCAAATACTGATCCAGTTATAGATAATGTTTCAATTGTAGATTTTTTAAGGAGAAGAGGAAGAGATAAATCAAAAATTAATATTTTTCCCTGTGCTTCTTTAACAAAAAATATCGAAGGCACTAATATGACAGAGTTTGGCCTATTACAAGGTAAGGGAATAATTGCATTTACTGATGGTGTTAGGACAATCCAAAATCCAAGATTAATGTCAAGAATAATGAATTCAGCAAAAGATATTGGCTGCTTAATTATGCAACATGCTGAAGATTATGAGCTTGCAAAAAATGGAATGATTAATTCTGGAATAATTGCAACTAAACTTGGTTTGTCTGGCATACCTGAAATAGCAGAAAGAATTTTAATAGAAAGAGATTTAACATTATTAGAAAAAGTTAAATGTAGATATCATATATCTCAAATTTCATCACAAAAGTCTCTTGAAGTAATAAAATATAGAAAAGAAATGGTAAAATTTACTTCGGGGGTTTCAATAAATAATCTTTCATTAAATGAAAACGACATAGGTGATTTCAAAACTTTTTTAAAACTCTCCCCTCCTCTTAGAAGAGAAGAAGACAGGATTGCATTAGTTCAAGGATTAAAAGATAATTTAATTGATGTCATTGTTTCAGATCATAAACCTGAAGATGAGGAGTCTAAAAGACTTACCTTTTCACAGGCTGCTACTGGAGCATCAGGTATTGAAACTCTATTATCTCTAAGTTTAGAATTATATCATAATGAGTCACTCAAATTAGAAACCATAATTAGAGCACTCACATGTAATCCAGCAAAAATACTTAAAATAAATAAAGGCAATCTTTCAATTGGAAATGATGCAGATTTTTGCATTGTTGATATTGAGAAACCTTGGATCGTAAAAAAAGAAAAATTAATATCTAAATCAAAAAATACCTCTATTGAAGATAAAAGACTTCAAGGAAAAGTAACAAATACTTTTGTAAAAGGAAAAGAATTATTTAAACTTTAATATGGATATTATTATAATATGTTTGATTTCGTATCTAATGGGTTCTATTCCCTTTGGTTTCATTTTAACAAAAATTTTTTTAAAGAAAGACATAAGAGAAATTGGTTCGGGTAACATAGGTGCCACAAATGCATTAAGAACAGGTAATAAAGTTTTAGGTTATTCAACATTAATTTTGGATATTTTAAAAGCTATTATTCCAGTATTATATATTAAATTTTATTTTTCAGAATTTATATATATTTCATCACTTTGTGTTTTTTTAGGACATGTATTTCCTATATGGCTTAAGTTTCATGGTGGTAAGGGAGTTGCAACTTATGTTGGAATTTTGTTTGTTATAGATATTTATTTAGGACTACTTTTTACTTTTGTTTGGTTTTTTATTTTTATTATTTCAAAGTTTTCTTCATTATCATCATTAATAGGATCGATATCAATTCCGATTTATTTCTTATTTTTATCTCAATTTAATGACGTATTATTTTTTTCAATTATGTTTGTCTTAATATTTTTTACACATAGGGAAAATATTAAAAGATTGAAAAATAAAGAGGAAACAAAGACAAAAATTTATTAATTTGACTATCGAAGTCATTTGGGTAGTTTGTAGGCTATGAATTTGGTTATCGTAGAAAGTCCTGCTAAAGCTAAAACCATCAATAAATATTTGGGTGATAAATATAAAGTTTTAGCTAGTTATGGCCACATAAGAGATCTTCCATCTAAAAATGGGTCTGTAGATCCAGATCAAGATTTTAAAATGGAATGGGAAGTTGACAGTTTTTCAAAGAAATATTTAAAGGAAATTACTGATGCCGCAAAAGACTCCTCAAAAATTATACTAGCTACAGATCCGGACCGTGAAGGTGAAGCAATTGCTTGGCATGTAAAAGAATATTTAAATGAAAAAAAACTTTTAAAAGATAAAGAAATTGAAAGAGTTGTATTTAATGAGATTACAAAAAAAGCAGTAATACATGGAATTGAAAATCCAAGACAAATAGAGCCTTTATTAGTTGATGCTTATATGGCTAGAAGAGCATTGGATTATTTAGTTGGTTTTAACATCTCTCCAATACTTTGGACAAAATTACCAGGTTCTAAATCAGCTGGAAGAGTACAATCAGTCGCTTTAAAACTAATTACAGAAAGAGAACATGAGATAGAGTCTTTTGTGCCTGAAGAGTTTTGGACTTTGAGCGTAAAATTTGGAGATGAAAAAAAGCAAAATATCACTGCTAGTATAAGTCAATTAGATGGTAAAAAAATCGAAAAATTTTCTTTTAGAAATAAAGATGAAATAAATAAAGCTATATCAAACATAAATAAAAAGAAATTCAGTATCAACGATATATCTAGCAAAGTGATAAATCGGAATCCCTCTGGACCTTTTACTACCTCTACTCTTCAACAAACTGCTTCAAGTAGATTAGGATTTGGAGCGTCTAGAACAATGCAAATTGCTCAAAAACTTTATCAAGGCATAGAAATAGAAGGTGAAACAATAGGATTAATCACTTATATGAGAACTGATGGAACTAACTTGTCTAAAGATGCAGTTTCAGCATTCAGAGATTATATTAAAAAAGAAATCGGTAATGAATATCTACCTGAAAATGCTTTAAATTACTCTGGAAAAAAAGCAAAAAATGCTCAAGAAGCTCATGAAGCAATAAGACCTACTGATATCATTAGATCTCCTCAGAGTGTTAAAAAATATTTAAGTACAGATCAAAATAAACTTTATGATTTAATTTGGAGTAGAGCTCTATCGTCTCAAATGGAGTCTGCTAAGTTTGATAGAAATACTATTACTATAATGTCAGATAATGAAGATACTATCTGTAAAGCTAGTGGCTCGGTTCTTAAATTTGATGGATTTTTAAAAATCTACAATAATCCTAATAAAGATGATGATGAAAATATACTTCCTTCAATGTCAAAAGGTCCTGTCAATATTGAAGCTTTATTAGACGAACAACATTTTACACAGCCACTACCAAGATATTCCGAAGCTAGTTTGGTTAAAAAACTTGAGGAGCTTGGTATTGGTAGACCTTCTACCTATGCAAGTATTATTTCTACAATTGCTAATAGAGGATACGCAGAGATATTAAATAAAAGATTTTTTCCTACTGATAGAGGAAAATTAATTTCCGCTTTTTTAGAAAAATTATTTTCAAAATATGTAGATTACAATTTTACTGCAGGTTTAGAAGACCAACTTGATGAAATTACCTCAGGAAAAGAGAGTTGGATTAAAGTCTTGGAATTATTCTGGAAAGACTTCAACAACAATGTTGCAGAAGTAAAAGAAAAAAGAACAAGAGAAGTTTTGGATCTTTTAAATGATAGCCTAGGAGACTTGGTTTTTGATAAAGATGATAAGGGAAATATTTTAAGAAAATGTCAATTATGTAATTCTGGAACACTTAGTTTAAAAAATAGCTTTAGAGGTGGTGCATTTATTGGCTGTTCAAATTACCCTGAGTGTAAATTTACAAGACCATTATCTAAAGCCAAAGCAGCTGCCCAAGCTCAACTAGCTGAACCAAAATTTATTGGAAAACATGAAAATGGAAATGATATATATTTAAAAAATGGAAGATTTGGTCCTTATCTCCAATATGAAAAAATTTTAGATGAATTAGAAATTGAAAAGAATACAAAAAAAAAGAAAAAATCTAAAAAATTAAAATCAGAAGTCAATGAACTTTTAAAAAATGTTTCTATCCCTAAAGGTTTAGAATTGGAAAATATTGATTTAGAGAAAGCTCAATTTTTATGTTCATTACCAAAATCTCTTGGAATAAATCCAGATAACCAAAAAGAAATAACATTAAACACTGGTAGATTTGGTCCCTATTTAAAATGTGAAAATAAATCTGCTAGAATTGAAAATATTGAAGAAATTTTTTCAATTGGTCTTAATAGGGCTATTACTTTAATTGCTGAAGCAAAACCAGGTAGAATGTCTTCCTCAATGATAAAAGATCTTGGTGAGCACCCTGAAGATAAAAAACCAGTAAGAGTTATGAAAGGACAGTATGGTCCATATATTAAATACAAATCTTTAAATGCAACAATACCAGAAGAAAAAGATCCAACAGAATTAAACATGGAAGAAGCATTAATATTAATTGAGAAAAGAAAAGAATACGATAAAACTAAGAAGTCTAAAAAAAGGAAGTCAAAATGAATTATGAAGAAAAATTAAAAGAACTTAATATTATACTACCAGAAGCTAAAGCCCCTGTAGGAAATTATGTGGCGACAAAAATTTCAGGAAATATGCTTTTTATTTCTGGACAAATATCGATTGATGAAAATGGTCAATTGATTAAAGGTAAGGTAGGTAAAGATTTAAGCACAGATGATGGTTATAATGCTGCCAAAAGATGTGCATTGAGTATAGTCGCTCAAGTTAAAAAAGCTTGTAATAATGATTTATCAAAAGTTAAATCTTGCATCAAATTAACCGGATTTGTTAATTCAACTGAAGATTTCACAGACCAACCAAAAATAATAAATGGTGCTTCAGATTTAATAGCATCTATATTTGGTGAAGCTGGAATGCATACTAGAGCTGCAGTAAGTACAAATAGTTTGCCGCTTGGTGTTTCTGTTGAAGTAGACGCTATATTTGAATTAAATTAATTTTTTTATCTACCGATACTGAAATATTTAAATCCTTGATTTTTAATCTTACTAGGAGAGTAAATATTTCTCATATCATAAATAATGAACTTTTTTCTTTTTGATAAACTTTTAAAATTTATAGATTTAAAATCATTCCATTCAGTATGTAATATTACAAGATCTGAGTTTTCAACTGCTTTCTTAATAGAGTCCACATAAGAAACATTTTTTATTTTTTCAAGCTCTTTTTTACTTCCTGTGGGATCATAATATTTAATTAAAGCACCTTTTTTTGACAAAAAAGGTATCATAACTAAACTGGAAGAGTCTCTCATATCATCAGTATTAGCTTTAAAAGTAACACCTAAAAAGGTTATCTTTTTATTCCTTATTTTTTTGTTTAAAATTTTATTAATGCGATTTAATAAAAGTTTTGATCTATCTTTATTAGATTTAATGACTGATTTTACTAAAGATAAATTAATTTTAAATTTTTCAGCAGTTGAAACTATTGCTTTGGTATCTTTAGGAAAACATGATCCCCCATAAGCTGGGCCTGCTCGTAAAAAACGTCCTCCAATTCTTTTATCTAAACCAATACCTATTGAAATATCTTCAACATTAATGCCAGTTTGCTCACATAAATTTGCTATTTCATTTATAAAAGTAATTTTTGTAGCTAAGAAAGAGTTTGAAGCATATTTAATTAATTCGGCAGCTCTTCTCTGTGTTAGCAAAAATTGTGCTCCTTTTGATATTAAAGGATTATAAAGACTTTTCATAAGTTTACTTGATCTTTTATCGTTTGACCCAATTACTATTCTATCTGGATAAGTAAAATCCCTTATAGCCTCTCCTTCTCTTAAAAATTCAGGATTTGATACTATGGAAAATTTATTTTTTTTATTTTTTTTTTGTAAAATTTTTTCAATTTCATCGCCAGTAGTAACTGGAACTGTAGATTTTGTAACAATAATTTTATATTTATTAATTGATTTACTTATTTCTTTAGCAACATTGTATACTTGTGTCAAATCAGCAGACGAACTTCCTTTTTTAGTTGGTGTACCTACACAGATAAAAATAATATCAGACTCGATTACTGATTTTTTTAAATCATTAGAAAACTTTAATCTTTTATTCTTATAATTTTTAACAACAAGTTCTGATAATCCAGGTTCATAAATAGGGACTTTCCCATTTTGAAGTAATTTAATTTTGTCTAAATCTTTATCAACACAAATTACATCATTACCTAAATCTGAAAAACACACACCACTTACAAGACCTACATATCCTGTTCCTATCATGCAAAGTTTCATAATTTAGAAATTTCTTTTGATGAATTAATATAACCGTTCATTGTTCCACAATCTAAATATTTACCACTAAAACTATGCCCAATAAATTTTTCTTTCTCGTTTATTAAAGACTGAATAGTATCGGTAATATGAATTTCTCCACCTTTGCCTTTTTTTTGACCTTTAAGTTTTAAAAAAATTTTTTTAGGAAGTATATATCTACCGATTACTGCTTTATTTGATGGTGCTTCTTTAATAGAAGGTTTTTCTATTACAGCATCTATCAAAAAATTTTTTTTGTTAAGTTTTTTTTTTGTTTTAAAAATTCCCCATCTTGAAACAGTTTTTTTACTTACGTTCATGCTAGCCATTACAGATGATTTATACTGATTATGAACTTTTATCATAGATTTTGAACAATTTTTTTTTATAATAAGATCATCTGGTAAAAGCATTAGAAAAAATTTATCCTTAATATATTTTCTTGTCTTTAAAACAGCATCTCCTGTACCTAGGGGCTTATTTTGATAAACAAATTTAATCATCTTTCTATATTTAAGAATTTTTTTATATTCATTTAAAATACGTTGATCTTTTTTTTTCTTAATAATATTTTGGTAAAATTTGTCTTTATAAAAATAATCCTTAATCATTTCTTTTTTTTTGGAAATTATAAAAACGATTTCTTTAATTCCTGCGTCAATACATTCTTCAATTATATACTCAATTCCAGGCTTACCATTCATTGGTAAAAGTTCTTTAGCAAAAACACTTGTAAGTGGTAATAATCTTGTACCTTGACCAGCTAATGGAATAATTGCTTGTTTAATCATTTAAATGTTTTACTTATTAAATCGTTTTATACAAATGAAAATTTTATTAAATAATAATGATTTAAATGAGGCATTAAATAATGTCAAAAATTTAGGTTTTGTTCCCACCATGGGTAGCTTGCACAAAGGTCATATCTCATTAATAAAAGAATCTTTAAGAAAAACCAATAAGACTATAGTAAGTATATTCATTAATCATACACAGTTTAATAATAAAAATGATTTTATAAAATATCCTAGAAATAAAAAAAAAGATTTATCTATTTTAAAAAGATTAAATGTCGATTTTGTATATCTTCCTAATGCTAAAGATATTTATGATTATAAAAGGACAAAAAAAATAAAACTAAAAAATAAAGACAAAATATTATGTGCTAAATACAGAACTGGTCATTTTGAGGGTGTATTAGATGTGATGGATAGATTGGTAAATAAGATTTCACCAAAATACGTCTTTATGGGTTTAAAAGACTTCCAACAATTGTTTTTAGTTAAAAACTACATCGAAAAAAAATATAAAAGTAGAATAGTTCCCTGCAAAACAGTAAGAAATTCAAATAATTTAGCTTTATCATCGAGAAATTTATTATTAGAAAAGAGTGCTTTATCAATGGCAGAAAAGTTAATCCAAAATTTAATGAATTTTAAAAAAAGCTTATCTAAAGTTAATGATTTAAAAAAAGATATATATAATCAAAAGATTAAACTATCTCAGTTATACAATATAGATATTGAGTATTTAGAATTAAGAAACAAAAAAAATTTAAAAGCAACTAATAAGACTAAAAATTCAAAACTATTTATTGCTTTTTATTTAGATAAAATTAGATTAATTGATAATATTTAAGGATTATAAAAAATAGGCTCCTACTCCTAAAAAAGATACAAATCCTATCACATCAGTTATTGTTGTTACAAAAACACTTGAAGCTATTGCTGGATCTATATTCATTTTTTTTAGTGTCACTGGTACAACTATTCCAAACAAACCTGCAACTACCATTGTTAAGATCATCGAGATAGAAATGATTAATGAAAGTAAAAAATCTTGAAACCATAATTGAACAATAAATGAGCTTATAACAGCAAAAATAACCCCATTTAAAATTCCTATATTAAACTCTTTTAAAATATTTTGATTAAAATTATTTTTTGTTAAATCATTTGTAGCTAAGGTTCTTACTGTTACAGCTAAAGTTTGCATTCCAGCATTACCACCCATTGAAGCCACAATTGGCATTAAAAATGCTAAGACAACCATTTGTTCTATTGTAGCTCCAAATAAACTAATACAATAAGTTGCTAGAAATGCTGTAAATAGATTTAATAAAAGCCAATTAAATCTTCTTTTAGTTTTTGTAATTACACCATCTGTAATTTCTTCATCACCAACTCCTGCTAATCTTAATGCATCTTCTTCAGCTTCTTCTTTTAAGACTGTAAGTACATCATCAGATGTAATCATTCCTACAAGTTTATTATTTTTATCTACTACACATGCTGAATTTAAACCATAATTTTCAAATGAGTTACCTACCTCTTCTCTATCCATATCAACTGGAACTAAAAAAATAGAGTCATCCATGATTGATGACATTTTATCTTCTCTTGCTGTTCGCAAAACTTTAGAGGATGGAACTGCACCTATTGGTTTAAAATTTTCATCTACTATATAAATTTCTAAAAATTCTTGAGGTAAATCTTTATTTTCTCTAAGATAATCAATGGTTTGTCCAACAGACCAATTGCTTGGTATAGCTGTAAATTCTCGTTGCATTATTCTTGCTGCACTGTCTTCTGGATAACTAAGTCCCTCTAGAAGTGCAAAACGATCTTTAGGAGGTAATAAACTTAAAATAGAGTTTTTATCTTTCTCATCAACATTTTCTAATATAGCTATTGCATCATCTGACTCTAGATTTTTTAAAATGCTAACAATTGCATCAGATGAAAGATATTTAATGATTTCAGATTGAACAGACTCATTTAATTCTACAAATACTTCTGGATCAATCTTAAAGTTGTTAAGTTTAATTAAATTTTCTCTATCATTTTGACCTAAATGTTCAATAATATCAGCCGCATCTGCTGGATGCATTTCTTTAAAAGAATTTGTTATAAAAGGTGCATCATTACTAGAGATCTTGTCTGTAACAACTTTTATATATTCTTTATTAAATTCAAAATTGACTTTTTTATCTTTGATTTTTTTTATTAAAGTCATAAATTTACCTATTATTCAGATCGAACTTTTAATACATAATATAAAGAATACAATTTTTAAATGAATATAGAAATTAAAAAGTCACAAAAACTGGTAAAATATGAGGAAGCTTTAAGATTAATGGAAGAAAGGTTATTACAAATCGACCAAAAAAAAACTAAAAATTTAATTTGGGTTTTAGAGCATGAAAATATTTATACAGCTGGAACAAGTTATAAAGAAAATGAAATATTGGATAAATCTATTAATATATTTAAAACTAACAGAGGAGGTAAAATTACATACCACGGTCCTGGTCAATTAATTTGTTATTTTGTGATTGATTTAAAAAAAATTAAAAAAGATATTAGAAATTTTATATCTATTATTGAAAAGACTATTATAGACTCACTTAAATCATACGACATAAATACTTTTTCTGATAAAGAAAATATTGGAATATGGTATGATGATAATTCAGAAATTAAAAAAGTTGCAGCTATTGGTGTGAGGGTTAGTAAATGGATCGCTTATCACGGATTTTCAATCAATATAAATAACGATCTAAAAAAATATGATGCAATAATACCATGTGGAATAAATGATAAGGGTATAACTAACTTAAAAACTATTAATAATCAAAATTATACAGATTTAAAAGATAGAATAATCAAAAATTTTATTTCAAACCTACAAAATTAAGTCTTTTAGTTTTTAATAGTTTTTTAAAATAATCAGGTATAAGAGCTCTATAGGTATATCTTTTATCCTTTATCATGAATCTAATTTGATAAGAATGAAGCATTAAATCTTTGTTAATACCTTTATCAGAAGTAGAAGATCTATATTTTTTGTCTCCATAAATAGAGTGACCAATGTTAAATAGTTGTTTTCTGAGTTGATGTTTTCTTCCAGTAATAGGCTTCATCTCAACTAAACTAGAATTTGAATTTTTATCTAAAACTTTGAAAGTTGTTTGAGCTTTTTCAACAATTTTTTTTCCATTTTCATATCTAATTAATTCTTCGCTCCATTGACCAGAATTTTTTTCTAATTCTCCGTTACATATGGCTAAGTAAGTTTTATGGACTTTTCTTAATCTAAATAATGACGTTAATAATTGAGCAGTTTCTCTATTTTTAGCCATAATAAATACACCAGATGTATCTTTATCTAAACGATGTACTGAATATGGTTTGGTTCCATGAAAAATTTCACTTTTTGTAAAAATATCAATCAGATTTTTTTTTGATTTTGTTCCACCCTGCACTGAAATGCCAGAGCTTTTATTTAAAACAACGAAATCATCATTATTATCTATAATTAAATCTTCATTAGCTTTTATCACTTCATTCGAAGGTGAAAATTTAATCTTTTTTTGATTTACTTCTTCTTTAAAATTAAAATTAAAAATATCAACTTTATCATTAGTTTTTATCTTAAATGAACTTTTAACTTTTTTTTTGTTAATCTTAATTTTTCCTGATCTTAAAGTTTTTTCTATTAAGCCTTGGGGCACTTTACCCAATTTTATTCTTAACCATCTGTCAAAACGCATATTATTAAACGTTGAGTCAACGATATAACTTTTGATCATGATTTAATTTAGAGATATTAAGCTGTAGCTTGTTTTTTTTCTTCTTTTTTTTCAACTTCTTTTGCGGGATCTTTTTTCTTTTTATCAACTTTTTTAGCTTCAATATCTCTATCTACGAATTCAATTATTGCCATAGGAGCATTATCACCATATCTAAAGCCAGCTTTAATTATTCGAGTATAGCCCCCTGCTCTTTTTTCATATCTCTTTGATAAAGTTTTTTTAACCTTAGTAGCTGATTTAATATCTTGTAGTTGAGAAACTAGAATTTTAGTATTATGTAATGTATCTTTTTTGCCTAAAGTAATTAATTTATCAGCTTGAGGTTTTAAAAATTTAGCTTTAGGTAAAGTAGTTTTAATTTGTTCGTATTTAACAAGCGAATTAAGCATGTTTTTAAGAAGAGCTTTTCTATGCTCAGAAGTCCTGTTTAACTTTTTGTTCGCCATTCCGTGTCTCATTATATAGCTTCCTCTAATTTTTTAGACATTTCAGCAATATTATCAGGAGGCCAATTAGGAATTTCCATACCTAAATATAATGACATGCCAGTTAATACCTCTTTTATTTCATTTAAAGATTTTCTTCCAAAATTGGGGGTTCTCAACATTTCACCTTCAGATTTTTGAACAAGATCACCAATATAAATAATATTATCATTTTTTAAACAATTCATTGATCTTACTGAAAGCTCAAGTTCATCGACTTTTCTCAACAAATTTTTGTTAAATTCTGGCTCAGATGATGTTTCCTTCACAGGTACTTCGACTGGTTCATCAAAATTTATAAACATTTTTAATTGATCTTGGAATATTCTAGCTGAGTAAGCCACAGCGTCTTCTGCAGAAATAGAACCATTAGTTTCAACTTCCATAGTCAATTTATCATAATCTAAAGCTTTACCTTCTCTAGCTGTACTTACAGAGTAAGAAACTTTTTTAACTGGACTATATAATGAGTCAATTGCTATTAGACCTAAAGGTGGCTCTTCAGGTTTATTAAGATCTGCTGGTACATAACCTTTTCCAGTATTTAAATTCATTTCCATATGAAAATTAGTATTTTCATCTAAATTACAAATAACTAAATCTGGATTTAGTATTTCAACATCAGCAACTGAAGTAATATCTGAGGCTTTAATTTCACCAGGACCTTTTGCATCTAAAACAAGTTTTTTAGTTCCTTCAGTAGTACATTTTAGAGCTAAAGATTTAACATTTAAAACAATGTCTGTAACATCTTCTCTTACACCTTTTATAGACGTAAATTCATGAAGAACACCATCAATTTGAATTGAAGTAACAGCAGCGCCTCTTATTGAAGACAATAAAATTCTTCTTAAGGAATTTCCAAGTGTTAGTCCATAACCTTTTTCTAGAGGTTCTGCTACTATAGTTGCATGAGTCAAATCATCACTAATTTTTACATCAAGTTTTGCTGGTTTGATTAATGATTTCCAATTTTTAATATTCACATTTTCTACTTCCATTAAACTCTCCTTTTTTTTGGTGGTCGCGTACCATTATGTGGCATTGGTGTTGTATCTTTAATTGATAAAATTCTAAAACCTCTTGCTTGTAAAGCTCTTAAGGCAGTTTCTCTACCTGAGCCCGGTCCTTTAACTTCTACAGATAAAGTCTTCATTCCAAACTCTAAAGCTTTTGAAGCCGCCGCATCAGCTGCTATTTGTGCAGCATATGGTGTTGATTTTCTTGAACCCTTAAAACCTTTTTGACCTGCTGAAGCCCAAGAAATTACATTTCCATTAGTATCAGCTATAGATATAATTGTATTATTAAATGTAGATTGAACATATGCAATACCATTTAAAATATTTTTTTTAATTTTTTTTTTTTTGGAATAAGAACTTTTATTTGATTTTTTCGAGGACTTATCTACGTTTTGATCTTTTCCTTCTGGTTTTTCAATTTTTGCCATAATTATTTTTTAAGTGGGGTTAATTTCTTACCAGCAATAGCGATTGCTTTACCTTTTCTAGTTCTAGCATTACATCTAGTTCTTTGACCTCTTACGGGTAATTTTTTTCTATGTCTAGAGCCTCTGTAAGAAGCTAAATCAATTAATCTTTTTATACTTAAAGAATAATCTCTTCTTAAATCACCTTCTACTTTAAAATTTTGGTCTATATACTCACGTATTTTTAAAATCTCTTCGTCAGTTAATTGATTAACTCTTTTTTCTTTGGGTATTTCAAGAGAAGAGCATATTTGTTTTGAAAATCTATCACCAATACCATATATATATGTAAGTCCAATATGAACTAATTTATTTTGTGGGATATTAATTCCTGCAATACGAGCCATAAATAAGTGATAAATTTCAGCCTTTTATATAAGAAGATCTTTCAAAGTCAACGCATTAAACATTAAGAAAACCTTCTATTTTGGCAGTTATTTGCTCAATTTTAAGGCTGCCATCAATTTCATAAAAATTTGGATTTTTAGAGTAAAAATCTAAGACTGGATTAGTTGTTTCCATGTATTTGTCGTACCTCTTAAGAATAATATTTAATTCATCGTCAGTCCTGTTTTCTAAGACTTTTCTTTTTTCAATTCTTTTAATAATAGTCTCTTTATTTACATTTAGAAAAAAAATAAAATTTATTTTTTGATTTGAATTACTTAACAATAAGTCTAAATTTTGAGCTTGTTTTATCGACCTTGGGTATCCATCGAAAATTAACTTATTTTTTTTAAGTGGATCAGATATAGCTTTATCTATAAGTTTGTTGACTATTTCATCATTTACAAACTTTCCATCATTCATATCATTAATTATTAATTTTCCTATTTCAGTATTGTTTTGAATTTCATTTCTCAACATGTCACCAGTAGATACTTGAAAGCCATTTAACTTTTCAACTAAATATCTTGCTTGAGTACCTTTACCAGCACCAGGAGGTCCAAATAAAATCAAATTCACTTGTCTTATCTACCAAATTTTGTTTTTTTTATTAATTGTTCATATTGAGAACTCATTAATCTTGTCTGAATTTGAGTAACTGTGTCTATCGCAACTACAACAACAATCAAAATTGAAGCTCCACCTAAATAGAAAGGTATTGGATAGTTTGCAATTAAAAACTCGGGCATTAAACAAACCAATGTTAAATAAGCTGCTCCTATAGTGGTCAATTTGGTCATAATATTTTCAATATACAATGCTGTACTTTCACCTGGTCTTATTCCTGGAACAAAACCACCATACTTTCTTAAATTATCAGCTGTTTCAGTTGGATTAAAAGTAATTGAAGTATAAAAAAAAGTAAAAAATATTATTCCTGATCCATAAAGTAACATATAAAGAGGTTGACCCTGAGTAAAGAAAGAACTTATATTTAAAAAAGTTTCATTATCTGAAATATTGAAATTTGAAAAAGTCACAGGCAATAATAATAGTGCTGATGCAAAAATTGCAGGAATAACTCCAGCCATATTTATTTTTAATGGCAGATGCGATGACTCACCACCATACATCTTATTACCCATTTGTCTTTTGGGGTAATTAATAAGTATTTTTCTTAGAGCTCTTTCCATAAACACTACAAAAAGTATTGTAACAATCAATAATACAAATAGTGCTAAAATCATAATTGTAGAGACAGCTCCAGTTCTACCAAGTTCAAAAGTTGTTACTAAAGCTCTTGGAATTTCAGCTACTATACCAGCAAAAATAATTAGGGAAATACCATTACCTATACCTCTTTGAGTGATCTGCTCGCCAAGCCACATTAGAAAGATTGTACCCGCAACTATAGTTGTAACTGTTGAAATTTTAAAAAAAATTCCAGGATTAATGACTAAACCTGCTGAAGATTCTAATCCAACTGCAAGTCCATAACCTTGAACAGTTGCTAATAAAACAGTACCATAACGAGTAATCTGACTTAATTTAGCTCTACCCGTTTCTCCTTGTGATTTTAGATTCTTAAAATAATCTGACACACCTGCTAAAAGTTGCACAATAATAGCAGATGAAATGTATGGCATAATACCTAAAGCAAATATAGCCATTCTACTTACAGCTCCACCAGCAAATACGTTGAACATACCTAGTAATCCCTTTTGATTACCCTCCATCATAATTTTTAACTGCTCAGGATCAATTCCAGGTAAAGGGACGAATGTACCAAATCGATACACTGTTAAAATTGCTAAAGTGAATAATATTCTATTCCTTAAATCATTATTTGAGGGTGAAGAGCTCATTTAATAATATTTATTTCTTTAATTGTATAGATCCACCAATTTTTTCTAGTTTCTCTACAGCCGATTTAGATGCCAAATCTGCTTCAATATTAATTTTATCTTTAATTACTCCTGAGCCTAAAATTTTTAATTTTACTGAATTTTTATTTATCAAGCTTAACTTTTTCAATAAATCTGAATTTAAAGTATCAGAAGTCTTAATATTTTTTTTATCAATATATGATTGAATTTTATCTAGATTCAAAATTGCAATATTATTTTTGCTGATTGGATTAAAGCCCCTTTTAGGCAATCTTCTATATAGAGGCATCTGACCACCCTCAAAACTTTTTATTGCAACACCTGATCTAGATTTTTGACCTTTAACACCTCTACCTGATGTTTTACCTTTTCCTGAGCCAATACCTCTACCAACTCTAATTTTTGTTTTATTTCTTTTAGTTCTGTTATTTAAACTTATCATTATCCTCTTTTTTCAATAATTTCTGAAATTTTTTTATTTCTAATTGATGATATTTGTTTTGGAGAGTTTTGTTTTAACAACGCTTTCATTGTGGCTCTTATGACATTATGTGCATTTGAAGTACCCATTGATTTAGCAACAATATCTTTTACTCCTAAAACTTCACATACCGCTCT
The DNA here is from genome assembly GCA_902555725.1 of uncultured Pelagibacteraceae bacterium. GTDB lineage: Bacteria > Pseudomonadota > Alphaproteobacteria > Pelagibacterales > Pelagibacteraceae > Pelagibacter. Next base: position 20,899 of record CACDTN010000009.1, read on the forward strand.
TACAGGGCCACCTGCTATTATACCCGTCCCTTTTGATGCAGCTCTCAATACAATTCTTCCTGATCCATCTTTTGCTTTAACATCATGATGAATAGTTCTGCCTTCTCTTAATGGAATGTGAATTAATTTTCTCCTTGCCATTTCATTTGCTTTCTTAATAGCATCAGGAACTTGTTTGGCCTTTGCATGTGCTATACCAATTTTACCTGACTGATTACCAACTACAACTAATGCAGAAAATCCAAATCTTCTTCCACCTTTAACAACTTTTGTAATACGATTTATATGGACTAATTTTTCTAGTATATCGTCATTTTTTTTGTCTTTAAAATTTTCCATTTTTAAAACTCCATTCCATTTTTACGAAGAGTTTCTGCAAAAATCTTTACTCTCCCATGATACTTGTAAATACCTCTATCAAAATAAATCTTTGTTATTTTTTTTTCTTGTGCTTTTTTTGCTAACTTTTCTGCAACAATTTTTGATAGTTCGGTTTTATTAGTCTTTGTTCCAGATTTAATATCTTTTTCTATAGATGAAGCTGATAAAAGAGTTATATTTTTTAGATCATCAATAATTTGTGCAGATATGTTTTTAGATGATCTAGAAATACTTAATCTAAACCTATCGTTTGAAGAGACCCTTTTAACCTTGTTACTTACTCTAAATCTTTTTCTTTTAGTTGTATTTAATTTCATTATTTTTTCTTTCCCTCTTTTTTTAGAACATACTGTCCTTTTTCTCTAACTCCTTTACCTTTATATGGCTCTATTTTTCTTAAAGTTTTGAGTTTTGAAGCAACTGCTCCTACTTGTTGTTTGTCTGCACCTGTAATTTTTAAAGTTGTTTGCTTTTCTACTGCAATTTTTATTCCTTCAGGAATGTCAAAATTAATATCGTGGCTATATCCTAATTGTAAATTAAGCTGATTTCCTTTTAGTGCCGCTCGGTATCCTACCCCAATCAATTCAAGTATTTTTTCATATCCAGCACTTGATCCAATTACTGCATTATTGATTAAACTTCTATTCATTCCCCATAATCTTTTTGTTTCCTGATCAATTTTTTTAGGTTTAATGGAAATTTCCTTACCATCTTTAATATCAAGATTAAAAATCTCTAAATTAATATTTATTGATTTTTTACCTAGTGGGCCCTCTATATTTAGAATATTACCTGCTAAAACAACTTTTACTTTTTCAGGAATAGATATGTTTATTTTACCAATTTTAGACATTAAAATACCTTACAAATTATTTCACCACCAACTTTTTGTTTTCTTGCATCTATATCAGTCATAACACCTTTTGGAGTTGAGACGATAGCAATACCTAATCCATTATTAATTTTAGGTAAACTATCAGCACTTGAAAATATTCTTCTACCAGGTTTAGAAACCCTCTCAAAAGTACTTATAACTGGATTACCTGAATGATATTTCAATTCTAAAGATAAAATTGATTTATTATTTTCCTTATTGATCTTAAAATCTTTTATGAATCCTTCATTTTTTAAAATATCTGCTATTTTCATCTTAAAATTAGATGAGGGTAAGTCTACCTTTTTGTGATTTCTCACTTGAGCATTTTTAATTCTTGCTATCATATCTCCAATTGGATCACTTAAACTCATATATTCCTTTCTACCAACTTGATTTAACTAAACCCGGTATCTTTCCTTGTAAACCAAGTTGTCTTAACGCTATTCTTGATATTTTTAATTTTCTATAAACCCCATGTGGTCTTCCAGTTATTTGACATCTATTCATAACCCTGACCTTTGCTGAGTTTCTAGGTAATTTTGATAATTTTTGCTGAGCTTTAAATCTCTCCTCTAATGGAAGTTTTTTATTCATAACTATCTTTTTTAATTTTTCTCTCTTTGAATACAATCTATTAGATAATTTAATTCTTTTATTATTTTTATTAATTGAACTTAACTTAGCCATTTTAGTTTTCTCCTTTTTTAATAAATGGAAAATTGAATTTTTCTAATAACGCGAAACTATGTTCCTTACTTTTTGAGGTAATAACTACAATTATATCTATACCTCTCACTTTATCAGCTCTATCAAAACTTACTTCAGGAAAAATTATATGTTCTTTTACGCCAAACGTATAATTGCCAAATTTATCAAAACCTTTAGATGATAATCCTCTAAAATCTTTAATCCTGGGTAATGCTATATTTACTAATCTATCTAAAAACTCATACATTTTATCTTTTCGTAAGGTTACTTTTAAACCAGCATTTGAACCTTTTCTGGTTTTAAAATTAGCAACAGATTTTTTAAATTTCGTTATAACCGGTTTTTGTCCAGTAATTTTAGCCAAATCTTCTTCACATGATTTAAGAATTTTAGAATCATTACCGTCTAAGCCTAGACCCATATTTAAAACAACTTTTTCAATTTTTGGACCCATATATAAGTTTTTAAAACCAAATTGGTTTTTCAATGAAAGCTGTATTTCTTTATAGTAAAGTTCTTTTAATCTTGGAGTCATTATTTTTTAGCCTCAGTTTTTTTATTTTTATTTTTTTCAGTAATTAATTTTAAGTTAGATAAGTGAATAAAGCTTTCTTTTGAAATAATTCCACCCTTTTTTTCTTTTGTTGTTTTAACGTGTTTTTTGACCATATTAATTTCTTTAACTTTAGCTCTATTTTTTGATCTATCTATTTCTATTACTTCACCCTCTTTTTTTTTATCTTTTCCAACTAAAATTTTTACTTTTAAGCCTTTTTTAATCATTATAAAACCTCTGGAGCCAATGAAATTATTTTCATTTGCCCTTTATTTCTCAATTCTCTTGTAACCGGACCAAATATTCTTGTTCCTACTGGTTCACCTTTATCATCTACTAAAACTGCAGCATTATTATCAAATCTTACTTTTGACCCATCGTCTCTATGGATTCCCTTTTTTACTCTTACAACTACTGCTTTATGAACAGAACCTTTTTTAACTTTACCTTTTGGAATTGCTTCCTTTACAGCAATAACAATTGTATCACCAATACTAGCATATCTCCTTTTTGATCCACCTAATACTTTAATACATTCAATTCTTTTTGCACCAGTGTTGTCAGCTACATTCAATTCTGTTTGAACTTGTATCATTATTTTAAATTCTCCATTACTTGAAATTTTTTATTTTTTGAAAATGGTTTACTTTCTATAATCGAAACTTTATCTCCTAATTTAAACTTATTATTTTCATCATGAGCATTATATTTTTTTTTCACTTTAATTACTTTTTTTAATAAAGGGTGTGAATACTTTCTTTCTACTAATACTGTAATAGTCTTATTTGGTTTGTCACTTACAACTACACCAGTTAAAATTTTTTTAGGCATTTAATTTTCCTTTTAACATTGTTTTCAATCTTGCTATTGTTTTTCTTGTTTCACTTATTTTTGCAGGGTTTGTTATTTGAGAATTAATTTTTTGAAACCTAAAATTAAATAAGTCCTTTTTAGATTTATCAATATTTTTCATAATTTCGTCTTTTGATAGTTTTTTAATCTCTTTTTTTTTCATTTTAAGCAAATCTTTTAATAGTTTTTGTTTTAATTGGTAATTTAGCAGATGCTTTATATAAAGCTTCTTTAGCTATCTGCTCTGAAACTCCATCAACTTCAAATAAAATTCTTCCTGGTTTAACTCTACAAGCATAAAATTCGGGTGAACCTTTACCTTTACCCATCCTTACTTCAATAGGTTTTTTAGAAACTGGAATATTAGGAAAAATTCTAGTCCAAACTCTTCCTTGTCGCTTCATATGTCTTGTAAGAGCAACTCTAGCTGCCTCTATTTGTTTCCCTGTTACTCTTTCAGGTGACAATGCTTTAAGCGCATAGGCTCCATAGTTTATAAAGTTAGCTCTTGAGGCAGTTCCATGAATTCTACCTTTATGAGCTTTTCTCCATTTTGTTCTTACTGGTTGCAACATTTATTTTCTATCCTCTTTTGGCACTACTTTATTAGTTTCTTGACTAAATTCTCTTGCAAATACTTCACCCTTATAGATCCACACTTTAATTCCTATTATCCCATAAGTCGTTAAAGCTTCTGCTTCGGCATAATCTATATCAGCCCTTAATGTATGTGAAGGTATACTTCCATCTCTTAACCATTCTGTTCTAGCTATTTCATTTCCACCTAATCGACCACTAACAGAAACTTTAATTCCTTTTGCTCCTAATCTTAAACAAGATTGCATAGCTCTTTTCATTGCTCTTCGGTATGAAATTCTTTTTACTAATTGTTGAGCAATATTTTCAGCTACAAGATATGCGTTGGTCTCAGGTTTTTTAACTTCTTTAATATTTAATGTAACTTCATTAGTGGTAAATTTTGATAAATTATTCTTGATTTTATCTATATCACTACCTTTTTTTCCTATGACAAATCCTGGTCTAGACGTGTAAATAGTTACGTAACACTTATTAGCTGTTCTTTCTATCATAACTTTAGATACACCTGAGTTTATAACATTTTTTTTAATGTATTCTCTTATCTTGAAGTCTTCTATAAGGTAGTTTCCGAAGTCTTTCTTCTTAGCATACCAAACAGAGTCCCATCCTCTGTTAACACCTAATCTAAATCCAACTGGATTAACTTTTTGTCCCATGACTCTCCATTTTTTTTATTTCTGACAAAATTATTGTAACACTTGAATATGGTTTTAATATCGGTGCCGCTCTTCCTTTGGCTCTAGGTCTAAATCTTTTCATTGTAATTTTTTTTCCACAGTAGGCTTCTTTAACTATTAATTTATCTATATCATATTGAAAATTATTTTCTGCATTAGCAACTGCTGAACTTATTGTTTTTCTTATATCTCGAGTAATTCTTTTTTCAGAAAATTGCAGATCTCTAATAGCTATATCAACTTTTTTTCCAACTATACCTTTTAAAATAGGATTTAGTTTTCTGACACTAGATCTAATATTATTATTTATAGACTTAACTAGTTTATCTTTATTTTTATCAATTTTCTTTTTTTTACTCATAATTATTTCTTAGGTGCCGCTTCAGCCGGCTTTGCTTTTTTATCTGCTGGTGTATGTCCAAAAAAAGTTCTAGTTGGTGCAAATTCACCTAATTTGTGTCCTACCATATCTTCAGAAACTGTTATTGGTATAAATTTTTTTCCGTTATAGATTAAAAAACTTACTCCAACAAAATCAGGGATTATAGTAGATTTTCTTGACCAAGTTTTAATAGGTATTTTTTTAGGATCGGTCTTATATTTATCGACTTTTTTTATTAAACTCTCTTCAACAAAAGGTCCTTTCCAAACTGCTCTAGCCATTATTTTGTATCCTTCCTTTTGTTTCTTCTTCTCACAATAAATTTATCTGTTCTCTTATTATCTCTAGTTTTAAGACCTTTAGCTGATTGACCAGTTGGAGACACTGGATGTCTTCCACCCGCAGTTTTACCTTCTCCACCTCCATGTGGGTGATCAACAGGGTTTTTAACTACACCTCTTGTATGAGGTTTTCTTCCAAGCCATCTAGATCTTCCAGCTTTTCCTATTTTAGTATTTTTTTGATCGGGATTGCTTAAGACACCAATTGTAGCTAAAGATCTAGAGTCAATTTTTCTTACCTCACCTGAAGCTAGCTTTATCAGACTATAATTACCATCAATACCACTTATAGTAACTGAGGTACCAGCTGATCTGGCAATTTTGCCACCAGCACCTGGTTGGATTTCAACATTATGTATGTCAATACCAACAGGAATATCTTGTAATGGCATGCAATTTCCAACTTTAATTTCTTTTTTAGATCCATTTTCTATTTTATCACCTACTTTAATTTTTTGAGGAGCTAGATAGTATGCGTGAGAATTATCTTCAAATTTAACTAGCATGATGTAGCAAGATCTATTTGGATCATATTCAATTCTTTCTACGATAGCAGGCATATCAATTTTTTTTCTATAAAAATCAACTTGTCTATACATTTTTTTATGTCCACCAGCTCTGTTTATAGAAGTAATGTGACCGTTATTATTTCTACCTTTCATTGAATTTTTTGGAGATACCAAAGATTTAAAAGGTTTACCTTTCCATAATCCTGTTCTATCTACTAGAATAGTGCCTCTAGTTGATTTTGTGTATGGTTTAAAGGTTTTTAATGCCATTTTTAAATTCCCGTAGTTAGGTCGATACTTTGACCTTTTTTAAGTGTAATTATAGCTTTTTTAAATCCTGAAACTTTTACTTTTCTTCCTCTTGTTAGCTTAGTTCTATTCTGTTTATTAATAATATTAATTTTAGTAACATTAACTTTAAATATTTTTTCAATATTAGTTTTTAAGTTTTTTTTATTTGCATTTGAGGGAACTTTAAAAACAATTTTATTCTGCTCAGATAAATTAGTTGATTTTTCTGTTACCAGAGGAGACAAAATTTTATCGTATAAATGTATTTTATCCATTTTATGTATACCTTTTTTCTAATTCTTTTATTGAAGTTTCTGTAAATACTACTTTTTTAAATTTAACAATATCAAAAGCACTAAAATGATTTATATCAGTTACTTTGATATTCGGGATATTCCTTATTGATTTTTCTATTTTTTCTTTTGATGTTTTGTCTAGTATTATTATTGAGTTTGTTATTTGAAATTTTTTTAAAATAGTATCCATTTCTTTAGTTTTTTTTATTTCTGAATTGAAATCATTAAAAACCAATAAGTTATTATTTTGAACTTTATCGCTAATTAGAGATGCTATACTTTGCTTTTTTTCACTCTTATTTAATTTTCTTTTTTTATAAGCTAATTGACCTTTTGGTCCATGGGCAACACCACCACCTACAAATATTGGAGCTTTTCTACTTGCGTGCCTTGCGTTACCTGTACCTTTTTGAGCATAAATTTTTGATGTAGGACCAGCTACCTCATTTTGTTGTTTTGTTTTTGCATGTCTTCCTTTGTAATTAGCATTTGTTTTATATAAAACAGTTTCAACCAACTTCCTATTAACTTTTGCAGAAAAGATATTATCTAAAACTTCAATACTATTTTTTTTTGCCATTTAAATCTAATTTATCTATTTTCATTATTTTTTCTTTTTCTCTGGTGTTTTCTTTGCTTCTTCTGCTTTTTTAATTTTTTCACTCATTGTCAATTTACTAATGTTTTTAACTGATCCTTTAACCAAGATTTCAGCATTTTTTGATCCTGGTATAGAACCTTTTAAATAAAGAAGTTCATTTTCTAAATCTGTTTTGATTATCTCTATATTTTGCATAGTTCTAAGTTTATCACCCATATGACCAGCCATTTTTTTTCCCTTAAAAACCTTTCCAGGATCTTGTCTTTGACCAGTTGATCCATGAGATCTATGAGATATAGAAACACCGTGAGTAGCTCTTAAACCACCAAAATTATGTCTTTTCATTGCACCTGCAAAACCTTTACCTATGGTTTTAGACCTTGTATCTACAAATTTAATGTCTTTAAATATCTCAAGTCCAAATTCATTTCCTTCTTTAAAGTTTTCAGTGTTTGTAACCCGGTATTCCTTCAATTTCTTTTTAGCTTCTGTGTTTTTTTTAGAAAAAAACCCTTTCATAGCTTTTGTTAACTTTGAATTTTTAATTTTTCCATAACCAAGTTGAACAGCTTTATACCCTCTTTTATCTTCTTCAATAACTTGGATAACTCTTGCTTTTTCCATTTTTAAAACAGTTACAGGAACTAACTGTCCTGATTTATAAAATTCTCTGGTCATTCCAATTTTTTTTCCTATTAAAGCTATCTCACTCATAATTAAATTTTAATCTCCACGTCAACACCAGATGCTAAATCAAGTTTCATTAATGCTTCAACTGTTTGAGGTGTTGGTTCAATTATATCTATTAATCTCTTATGCGTTCTAGTCTCAAATTGTTCTCTACTTTTTTTGTCTATGTGTGGTGACCTTAAAACTGTATATCTTTCAATTCTAGTGGGTAACGGTATTGGTCCTTTGATAGTAGCACCAGTTCTTTTTACAGTATTAACAATTTCCTCTGTTGAAGCATCTAATATTTTATTATCATACGCTCTAAGTTTAATTCTAATATTTTGTTTTTCCATTATTAACCTGCAATCTTTTTAGTTACTTCGTCTTGAACGTTTTGTGGTACTTTTGAATAATGATCAAAGAACATAGAATATTGAGCTCTTCCTTGAGACATTGATCTTAAATTATTTATATATCCAAACATATTAGCAAGGGGAACCATCGCAGTAATCACAGTAGCATTTCCTCTTTGTTCTTGAGTACTTATCTGTCCTCTTCTACTATTAAGATCACCAATTACGTCACCCATATAGTCTTCAGGTGTTACAACCTCTACTCTCATAACTGGTTCTAATAATTTAAGAGTTCCTTTAGTGCATGCTTCTTTAAAACATGCTCTACTAGCTAACTCGAATGCTAAGACACTAGAGTCTACATCATGATGTAATCCATCTAAAATTGTTACTTTATAATCAATCATTGGAAACCCAGCTAAAATTCCACCATCAGAAACAGTTTCAATTCCTTTTTCAACACCAGGTATAAATTCTTTTGGAATAGCTCCACCTTTAATCTTACTTTCAACAGATCGACCTGCACCTGGCTCTTGAGGTTCTACTAAAAGTTTAACTTTAGCAAATTGACCTGCACCACCACTTTGTTTCTTATGAGTGTATTCAACCTCAGAAGCATTTTCTAATGTCTCTCTATATGCAACTTGAGGAGCTCCAACATTAGCCTCAACTTTAAATTCTCTTTTCATTCTATCTACAATTATATCAAGATGAAGTTCACCCATTCCTTTAATTATAGTTTGTCCAGATTCTTCGTCTGATGTTACTCTAAATGAAGGATCTTCTTTAGCTAATCTACCTAAAGCTTCACCCATTTTTTCTTGGTCAGCTTTAGTTTTTGGTTCAACAGCAATTTCAATTACTGGATCAGGAAATTCCATTGGCTCTAATAAAACAGGTTTTTCTTCATCACACAGAGTGTGACCTGTAATAGTATATTTTAAACCAGCCAACGCCACAATGTCACCTGCATTAGCTTCTTTGATGTCTTCTCTTGAGTTAGCATGCATTAGAAGCATTCTGCCAACTCTTTCTTCTTTTTCTTTAGATGAATTATAAATTCCTGTTCCAGTTTTAATTGTACCTGAATAAACTCTTATAAAAGTCAGAGAACCAACAAATGGATCATTTGCTACCTTAAAAGCTAATGCAGAAAAACCAGCTCCATCCTCAAATTTCATTTCTAATTCTTCCTCAGAACCAGGTTTTGTTCCCTTTATAGAACCAATATCTATTGGACTTGGTAAATAATTAATTACAGCATCTAGGAGAGGTTGCACTCCTTTATTTTTAAATGCAGAACCAGTTAAAATTGGTACAAAACTAAAATTAAGCGTTCCTTTTCTAATACATTTTATTAAATCTTCCTCTTTAATTTCATCGCCATTTAAATAAGACTCCATTAATTTTTCATCTTGCTCAACAGCCATTTCAACTAATTCTGTTCTATATTTTTGAGATATTTCTTTTAGGTCATCAGGAATTTCTTTGTATTCCCATTCAGCTCCCAAAGCTTCATTTTTCCATACTTGAGCTTTCATTTTAACTAAATCCACAACTCCAGTTAGAGAAGACTCAATACCAATTGGAACTTGTATTGGTAATGGTTTAGCACCTAGTCTATCTTTAATCATGTCAACACATCTAAAAAAATCCGCACCAGTTCTATCCAATTTGTTAACAAAACAAATTCTAGGAACTTTATATTTATCTGCTTGCCTCCATACAGTTTCTGATTGAGGCTCTACACCTGCTACACCATCAAATACAGCGACCGCACCATCTAAAACTTTTAAAGATCTTTCAACTTCAATAGTAAAATCAACGTGACCAGGAGTATCAATAATATTAATTCTATGATCTTGCCAAAAACAAGTAGTAGCAGCTGAAGTAATAGTAATACCTCTCTCTTGTTCTTGCTCCATCCAATCCATTGTTGCAGCACCATCATGTACTTCACCAATTTTATGACTTTTTCCAGTATAGTATAGAACTCTTTCGGTAGTTGTTGTCTTACCAGCATCAATATGGGCCATGATACCAATATTTCTATATTTATCTAATGTATGAGTTCTAGCCATAATCTATTACCACCTAAAATGTGCGAAAGCTTTATTTGACTCAGCCATCTTATGCACATCCTCTCTTTTTTTAACTGCAGCACCTTTTTTTTCGTATGCATCATAAAGTTCATTAAAAATTTTATCTGACATATGCTTGTCTTTTCTTTTTCTTGCAGAATCTACTAACCATCTGATTGCTAAAGCTTGAGCTCTTTTACTTTTTACCTCAACAGGTACTTGGTAAGTAGCTCCTCCAACTCTTCTAGATCTAACTTCTACGGTTGGCTTTATGTTGTTTATTGCTTCATTAAAAATATTTATTGGTTCGTCTTTTGATTTTGTTTTAATTTTTTCTATAGCATCGTATACAATTTTAGCAGCCACACCTCTTTTGCCATCATACATAATGTTATTAATTAATTTAGGAATAATAGTTGAATTAAATTTTGGATCTGGAACGATATTTTTTTTGGGTTGAGTTTTTTTTCTAGACATTTTTATTTACCTTTTTTCGTTCCGTATAAAGATCTTCTTTTTTTTCTGTTTGCAACACCTTGGGTATCTAGATTTCCTCTTAAAATATGATAACGAACACCAGGTAAGTCTTTAACTCGTCCACCTCTTATCAATACAACAGAGTGTTCTTGAAGATTGTGACCTTCTCCTGGAATATAAGCAGTTACTTCAAAGCCATTTGACAATCTTACTCTTGCAACTTTTCTTAAAGCTGAGTTTGGTTTTTTTGGTGTCGTTGTGTAAACCTTAACGCAAACACCTCTTTTAAGAGGTTGCTTTTGCAATGCAGGAACCTTGTTCCTTGCTAATGGTTTAGTTCTTTTTTTTCTTAACAACTGGTTAATAGTTGGCATAAATTCTGTTTTAAATATTAGTTTATTTTTGAGTGAAATAACTGACAGGTTATTTGTGGCAGCGTTTAGTGTGATAAGTTAACACTACATTCCAACCAAAAATATCGCCAAATTACTTATTAATTTGGCTTTGTCAAACTAAAACTAAGAAACTGGTGTGTTATTTCTATTGATTTGTAGGCGTTTCTGACTGCTCAATCTTCTCTTGCTCAGAAAGAAATTTATTGTCATCTTCAAGGGCTTTTTTATTCCATTTGTTCTTAATATTTCCAGTTCCAGCTGGGACTAGTCTTCCAACAATTACATTTTCTTTAAGACCATTTAATGGATCAACTTTACCTTTAATTGCAGCATCAGTAAGAACTCTTGTTGTTTCTTGAAAAGAAGCAGCTGAAATAAAAGACTCTGTTTGTAGTGATGCTTTAGTAATCCCCATTAGTACTCTTTCGCCTGTTGCTGGGGTTTTTCCATCAGCTTTTAATTTCTCATTTACATTGTCAAATTTTATTCTGTCAATTATTTCACCAGGAAGATAGCTTGAGTCTCCTGTAGTTTTAACTTCAACCTTTTTCAGCATTTGTCTTAAAATAGTTTCAATGTGCTTATCATTAATTATAACACCTTGAAGTCGATAAACTTCTTGAACTTGATTTACAAAATACTCTGTTAATTCTTTTATACCCAAAATACGTAGTATATCGTGAGGTAAAGGTTGGCCATCTAATAAGTATTCACCTTTTTTAATTCTTTCACCTTGGTTAAAATTAATATGTTTTCCTTTTGGAATTAAATAATTTGATGGTTCTGCTCCATCTTCTGGAACTATTGATACTCTTTGTTTCCCTCTTACTTCTTTACCAAAAACAACTTGTCCATCGTTTTCAGCAATAATTGCACTATCTTTGGCCTTTCTTGCTTCAAATAATTCTGCAACTCTTGGTAATCCTCCAGTAATATCTTTAGTCTTAGTAGTTTCTTTTGGCAATCTAGCAATTACATCTCCAGCAGAAACTTTTTGACCATCTTTAACAGATAAAATTGAGTCAGGTACTAAGTAATACCTAGCTTCATTATCATCAGCTTTTTTAATTACATTACCCTTTTCATCTCTTAGAGTTATTCTTGGTTTTAAGTCTGAACTTTTAGATTGTGATCTCCAATCAACAACTGATTTTGAAGATATACCAGTTGCATCATCAGTTGTTTCTTGAATTGAAACACCATCTATTAAATCAACAAAACCAGCAATACCACTTTTCTCAGCAATTACTGGAGTTGTATACGGATCCCATTCACAAATTTTTGTATTTGCTTTTACTTTGTCTCCGTTTTTGAAAAATACTTTTGAACCATAAGCTACTTTGTAAACTGCTATTTGTACTCCATTATCATCTTCGATCGAAAGCTGAGTATTTCTTCCCATAACAATTAAATTTTTCTTTGAGTCTTCCAAAATATTTGAATTTAATATTTTTAAAGTACCCTCACTTTTACTGACTATTTGAGAATCTTGTTTTACTGAAGCTGTACCACCAACGTGGAACGTTCTCATTGTTAATTGAGTACCTGGCTCTCCAATAGACTGTGCTGAAATCATTCCAATAGCTTCTCCAACATGAACCATTTTTCCCCTTGATAGATCTCTTCCATATGAAGTTGCACAAACACCTTCTTTACTTCCACAAGTCATTACAGAATAAACTTTAATTGATTTTACTCCTGCTGCATCTATTTTATCACAACCAGCTTCATCAATCATTGTTGCTTTTTTAATAACAATGTCCCCTGTAAGTGGATTTTTAACATCATCAAATGTAATTCTTCCTAAGGCTCTTTCTGATAAACTTACTACAACATTACCACCTTCTAAAATTTCAGAAAGTTCAATAAATCCTGGATTTTTACAATCACATTCTTTTTTTGTTACAGTTAAGTCTTGAGCAACATCACAAAGTCTTCTTGTTAAATATCCTGAGCTTGCAGTTTTAAGTGCTGTATCAGCTAATCCTTTTCTAGCTCCGTGAGTAGAATTAAAATATTCAAGTGCTGTTAACCCTTCTTTGAAATTTGAAGTAATTGGACTTTCAATAATTTCTCCAGACGGTTTAGCAATTAGTCCTCTCATACCTGCTAATTGTTTCATCTGTGCGGCAGATCCTCTAGCCCCACTGTCTGCCATCATAAATACCGAATTAATCTTTAGTCCTTCAGAAGTTTTTTCTGTCGCTGAAATACCCTTCATCATTTCTCCTGCAACTTTATCTGTACATTTTGACCAGGCATCAACGACTTTATTGTATTTTTCACCTCTTGTGATTAAACCTTCAGCATATTGTGTTTCATAATCAGCAATTAATTTTTTTGTGTCATCAATTAATTGAGTTTTGTTTGCTGGAATAACCAGATCATCTTTACCGAATGAAATTCCAGCTTTAAATGCATGTTTGAAACCTAAATCTTTTAATTTATCACAGAAAATAACAGTTGTTTTTTGACCACAAAATCTAAAAACTATATCAATTATTTCTGAAACAGTTTTTTTAGGAAGTAATCTATCAATTAATGAAAATTTAATATCTTTATTTTTTGGAAGTAAATTCGCTAACAAAAACCTTCCTGCTGTAGAAGTGTATTTTTCAAATTTTTTATTTCCTTTTTCGTCAACAGTTTCAAATCTAGATATAATTGTACTGTGTACTTTTATTTGTCCTGAAGATAATGCAAACTCTATTTGATCAGCATCTAAAAAATATCCTGAAGGTTTATCAGTTATTGGTTCTTGAGATAAATAATAAATTCCCAAGATCATATCCTGACTAGGTACAATAATTGGTTTTCCATTAGATGGAGATAAAATATTATTTGTAGAAAGCATCAATATTCTTGCTTCTAATTGAGCTTCTAAGCTCAAAGGAACATGAACAGCCATTTGATCACCATCAAAGTCAGCATTAAATGCTGCACACGTTAATGGGTGTAGTTCAATTGCATCCCCTTCAATTAACTTAGGTTCAAAAGCTTGAACGCCTAATCTGTGAAGGGTTGGTGCTCTGTTTAAAAGTACCGGATGTTCTCTTACTATTAACTCTAGTGCATCCCATACAGCATTAGTTTCTTTTTCAACTAATTTTTTCGCTTGTTTAATAGTTGACGCTAAACCTAATTTATTAAGCCTTGCATACAAGAATGGTTTAAATAATTCTAACGCCATTTTTTTTGGCAATCCACATTCATGCAACTTTAAATCCGGACCAACTACAATTACAGAACGTCCAGAATAATCAACTCTCTTACCAAGTAAGTTCTGTCTAAATCTTCCTTGTTTACCTTTTAGCATTTCAGCTAATGATTTAAGTGGTCTTTTGCCTGTACCAGTAATTACTCTGCCTCTTCTACCGTTATCAAATAATGCATCTACAGATTCCTGCAGCATACGTTTTTCATTTCTTACAATTATATCTGGAGCTTTAAGATCCATTAATCTTTTTAAACGATTATTTCTATTAATAACTCTTCTATAAAGATCATTTAAATCAGAAGTAGCAAACCTACCACCATCAAGCGGAACTAGTGGTCTTAATTCAGGTGGAATTACTGGAACAACAGTCATAATCATCCACTCTGGTTTTTGTCCAGTCTCAATAAAAGACTCAATTAATTTTAGTCTTTTTATTGCTCTTTCCTCATTAACTTTTGATTTAGTCTCTTTTATATAACTTGCTAAATTTTTTCTTTCTAATTCTAAATCAAGATTTTTGAGCATTTCAAGAACAGCTTCAGCTCCAATCCCAGCAGTAAAAGATTCTTCACCATATTCGTCTTGATATTTAGCTAACTCTTCCTCATTTAGAATTTGATTTTTTTGTAAGCCAGTTAAACCAGGTTCAATAACAATAAAGTTTTCAAAATATAATACTCTTTCTACTTCTTTTAATTTCATATCTACGGCAAGAGCTATTCTGCTAGGTAATGATTTTAAAAACCAAATATGTGCTACTGGTGTTGCTAAATTTATATGACCCATTCTTTCTCTTCGAACGTTTGATTTTGTTACTTCAACACCACATTTTTCACATATGATCCCCCTAAATTTCATTCGTTTATATTTTCCACATAAACATTCGTAATCTTTTATCGGGCCAAAAATTCTAGCACAAAAAAGACCATCTTTTTCAGGTCTAAAAGTTCTGTAATTTATCGTTTCAGGTTTTTTAATTTCACCGTAAGTCCATGATTTAATCTTTTCAGGGCTAGCTAAAGATATCTTAATACTATTAAAATTTTGTGCTTCAGAAATTTCTGAATTTTTAAATAGATCTGTTAATTCTTTTTTCATAATTAATTTAACTCCACATTTAATGCTAAAGATTTAATTTCTTTTACTAATACGTTGAAGGACTCTGGTATACCAGACTCAAAGTTTTCTTCACCTTTTACAATAGTTTCATAAACTTTAACTCTTCCAGCGACATCGTCTGACTTCACAGTTAATATTTCCTGAAGTGTATATGATGCACCGTATGCCTCTAAAGCCCAAACTTCCATCTCACCAAATCTTTGGCCACCTAATTGTGCTTTTCCACCTAAAGGTTGTTGAGTAACTAAGCTATATGGACCTGTAGATCTTGCATGAATTTTATCTTCAACCAAGTGATGCAGCTTAAGCATATAAATTATTCCTACAGTTACTGGTCTATCAAATTTTTCTCCAGTTCTTCCATCCCATAAGTATGTCTGCCCAGACTTTGGTAGATTAGCAAGTTCAAGCATTTCTGTAACATTTTGTTCTTTAGCTCCATCAAAAACTGGTGTTGAAATAGCTATTCCATTTTGCAAATTTTCACATAAGTCTCTAAATTCAGTTTTACTTAGCTTATCAACCTTTTGATTAAATATTTCTTCACCGTAAACAGATTTTAAAAAACTTTCTATTTTTTCATTTCTTTCAATTTTTTTGTTATTTTCATTTACCAATTTTTTAATTTGTTCTCCAAATTCCTTACATGCCCAACCAAGGTGTGTTTCTAGTATTTGACCAACGTTCATTCTACTTGGAACTCCTAATGGATTTAATACTATATCAACAGGCCTTCCATCCTCTCTGTATGGCATATCTTCTACAGGAACAATTTTACTAACAACACCTTTGTTACCATGTCTTCCTGACATTTTATCACCTGGTCTTAACCTTCTCTTTATAGCTACAAAAACTTTTACCATTTTCATAACACTAGGCAAAAGATCATCCCCACTTCTGATTTTTAAAACCTTATCTTCAAATCTTTCAGTAATATCTTGTTTTGCTTGAGTGTATTGTTCTTTTAATTGAGCTAAAGTTGACTCATCTTTTGTGTTACTTGGCGTTATCTTAAAAAGATCATTAATATTAATTTGATTTATAGTTTCAAAATCTAATTTTGTTCCAGCTTCAATATCTTTTATTTTTTTGTTTAAAGATGAACCAGTTAAAATTTGAGATGCTCTTTGTTTAATACTTCTTTCTAAAATTTCTTCTTCTACTATCTTATCTTGTTGAACTTCTTCAATTTCAGCTCTTTCAATAGTTATTGACCTTTCATCTTTTTCAATTCCGTGTCTATTAAAAACTCTTACATCAACAACTGTACCACTGCTACCTCTAGACATTCTTAAAGAAGTGTCAGTAACATCTATTGCTTTTTCACCAAAAATAGATCTTAATAATTTTTCCTCTGGTCCTGATGCTGAGTCACCTTTTGGTGTTACTTTTCCTACTAAAATATCACCCGCATTAACTTCAGCTCCTATGTAAACTACACCAGACTCGTCTAAATTTTTTAATGCCTCTTCATTTACATTTGGAATATCTCTTGTAATTTCTTCCTCACCTAATTTAGTATCTCTAGCCATAATTTCATATTCAACTATATGTACAGATGTAAACACATCATCTGTAACGCATCTTTCAGAAATTAAGATTGAGTCCTCAAAGTTATAACCTTGCCATGGCATGAATGCGACTGTAACATTTTTTCCAAGAGCTAATTCACCAAGCTTAGTTGAAGGTCCATCAGCTATTATATCTCCAGTTTTAACTTTATCTCCAACTCTAACTAATGGTCTTTGATTAATACATGTATTTTGATTAGATCTTTTAAATTTTTGTAGATTATATATATCTACACCTGATTTTGAAAAATCAGTTTCTTCAGTAACTTTAATAACTATTCTTTTACCATCAATTTTATCTACTACTCCATCCCTTTTTGCTACAATAGTAACTCCTGAGTCTAATGCTACATCACTTTCTATACCAGTTCCAACTAAAGGAGCTTCTGGTTTTAAAAGAGGAACAGCTTGTCTCATCATATTTGAACCCATAAGAGCTCTATTCGCATCATCATTTTCTAAAAAAGGAATTAATGAAGCAGCAACTGAAACTAATTGCTTAGGAGATACATCTATATAATCAATAGTTTCTGGTTTAGACAAAAGAAAATTTAAATTTTGTCTACAAGAAACTAATTCCTCAATAATTTTTCCATTTTTATCAATTTTTGTATTCGCTTGAGCAATAGTAAACTTAGTTTCCTCCATAGCAGATAAGTATTCAACATTGTCTTGAACTACCCCATCCTTAACTCTTTTGTATGGACTTTCTATAAAACCATACTTGTTAATTTTTGCATAAGTAGAAAGACTATTAATTAAACCAATGTTTGGACCTTCTGGTGTTTCAATTGGACAA
The DNA here is from genome assembly GCA_902555725.1 of uncultured Pelagibacteraceae bacterium. Taxonomy (GTDB): domain Bacteria; phylum Pseudomonadota; class Alphaproteobacteria; order Pelagibacterales; family Pelagibacteraceae; genus Pelagibacter. The sequence continues at coordinate 38,657 of CACDTN010000009.1, forward strand.
ATTCTTCCGTAATGTGTTGGATGAACATCTCTTACTTCGAAACCAGCTCTTTCTCTAGTTAATCCACCAGGTCCTAACGCAGAAACTCTTCTTTTGTGAGTAATTTCTGAAAGTGGATTGGTTTGATCCATAAATTGAGAAAGTTGTGAACTTGCAAAAAAATCTTTTAGGGAAACAGTAAGTGGTTTTGCGTTAATTAAATCTTGTGGCATTGCTGACTCAATGTCTAGAGTAGTCATTTTTTCTTTGATAGCTCTTTCCATTCTATAAACACCAATACGTGCTTGGTTTTCAACTAATTCTCCAACTGATCTAACTCTTCTATTTCCTAAATGGTCAATATCATCAACCTCATCTTTACCATCTCTGAGGTCTAACATTTTGTGAATAATAGCAACAATATCATCATTCCTTAGAATGGTAATTTTGTCAGAACACTCTAGATTAAGTCTAGAATTCATTTTAACTCTACCTACATCAGATAAATCGTATCTATCAGAACTAAAAAATAAGTTATTAAAAATTTGTGCGGCTATTTCAATTGTTGGCGGTTCTCCAGGTCTGAGCATTTTATATATTTCTGTTATAGCTTCATCTTTAGTATTATTTTTGTCGTTTAGTATTGTTGTTAATAAATAAGGTCCTTTATTAATTGAGTTTGTAACTGAAATATTTAACGAATGAATATTTGCATCCAATATTTGTTGTATAACAGTGTCATTTAGTTCAGTTCCAATTTTGAAAATTCCCTCTTCTTCATCACTTATCTTTATATCTTCATGTAAAAATTTTCCATACATTGACTCTCTTGAAACAAATATGTCTTTTAAACCATCATTTGCTAGTTTTTTTGCATTTAAGAAATTAATTTTTTCACCTAAAGTGATAACTACTTTTCCAGTCTTTGCATCTACAACTTCTTCTGAAAAATTTTTAGCTTTGTAGTTTTCTGGATTGAATTTAGTTTTCCACTTTTCTGTTTTTGTATCATAAGTGTATTTTTCATTGTCATAAAATTCATTAGCAATTTCTGATTTTGTGAAACCTAATGCAATTAATAATGTTGAAGCAAAGATTTTTTTCTTTCTATCTATTTTAAAATATAAATAATCTTTAACATCATATTCAAAATCTAACCAAGATCCTCTATTAGGAATTACTCTACAATTAAATAAAAGTTTTCCACTAGCATGTGTTTTTCCTTTATCATGATCAAAAAATACACCTGGACTTCTATGCATTTGATTTACCACAACTCTTTGAACACCATTCGTAATGAATGTTCCACTATTTGTCATCATTGGAACTTCACCCATGTAGACTTCTTGTTCTTTAGCTGACAATATATCTTTAGTATTATTTTCAGGATCAATTTCGTAAACTACCAATCGTAAAGTACATTTTAGAGCAGATGAATATGTTAGTCCTCTAGTTATACATTCCTCAACATCAAATTTTGGTTTTTCTAATCTATATGAAACGTATTCTAAAGTAGCCTTATCATTAAGATCTTCTATTGGAAAAATACTCTTAAAAACTCTATCAAAACCTTTAGTTAAATCGCCTGCATTAGTGTCAAAAAAAGTTAACTCATCATATGAATTTTTTTGAACCTCTATAAGATTTGGAATAGATAAACTCTCTTTAAGTTTACCAAAACTTTTTCTAACGTTCTTTTTTTCCGTAAAAGATATTTGCATCTATGTTAAATACTGATTAAAAAAATTAACCAGTAATTAAAAATTTCCTATTAATTTACTTAAGTTCTACTTTCGCGCCTGCAGCTTCTAACTTAGCTTTTATTTCTTCAGCTTCTTTTTTTGGAACACCGGTTTTAACTTCTTTTGGTGCACCCTCAACTAAATCTTTTGCTTCTTTAAGACCTAGGGATGTAGCTGCTCTTACTTCTTTAATTACATTAATTTTTTTATCTCCTGCAGAGACTAGCATAATTGTAAAATCGTCTTTTTCTTCCGCCGCTGCTGCGCCAGCTGCTGCTGGTGCTGCTGCTGCCATTGGGGTTACTCCCCATTTTTCTTCTAGTTGTTTTGAGAGATCTGCAGCTTCTGCTACAGTCAAACTTGATAAATCTTCTATAATTTTATTTAGGTCAGGCATTTTATCTACTCTTTGGGTTGTGTTTCAGAATTTTCTGGTGGTAAATTACTCATTTTTTCCGATCGTGCAAGTAAAATACTTACTAATTTTGAAGCAGAGGCATTCAAAATTCCCACGATATTTGCTCTCGCTTCATCTAATGTGGGTAAATTAGCGACATTTAATACTCCAGCTTGATCTAGAACCTCATTATCCATTATTCCACCAATTAATTTAAGATTCTCATTATCTTTAGCAAATTTTGACAATATTCTAGCAGACATAATTGCGTCTTCACCAAAAGCAACAGCTGTAGGTCCAGTAAATAAATTAGATAAATCTTTACACTTAGTTTTTTCTAAAGCTAGTTTTGTAATTCTATTTTTTGTAATTTTAAAAATAATCCCATGTTCTCTCATTTTAGATCTTAATTCATCTAATTGAACCATTGTTAAACCTTGATAATGAGTGACCATAACTGCTTTGCTGTTTTCAAATTGAGAGGTCATCTCAGTAATATAGTTTTTCTTTTGCTCTTTGTTCATCATGATATTAAATATTTTTACCTAATTTTAATTTATAAGAAACTCCCATAGTTGAAGTTATAAATGATGATTTTATTAAATCTCCTTTAACAGTATTGTTAGATTTTTCTTTTTCTAGTGTATCTATCACAGCATTAAAATTTTTAACTAGTTGATCATCATTAAAAGATTTTTTTCCAATACTAACACCAATATTTCCATCTTTATCATTTCTAATTTCTGCTTGACCTGATTTAGCATTTGAAATTGCAGTTTTTAAATCTTCTGTGACTGAACCTAATTTTGGATTAGGCATTAAACCTTTAGGTCCAAGAACTTTACCTAATTTAGATAATTTAATCATCATCGAAGGCGTACAGATTAGTTTTTCAAAATTCATTTCTCCATTTTTTATTTTCTCAATAAAATCATCTCCACCAACGATATCAGCACCAGCAGTTTTCGCTTCTGAAGATTTCACGTCCTCACAGACCACTGCAACTTTAACTTTTTTACCTGTACCTCCTGGAAGATTTACTACAGTTCTTATATTAATTTCATTTTTCTTTTGTTTGTTATTAATTTGAATACTAATATCAAGAGACTCATCAAATTTTGTAGTACAATTTTTTTTAACAACAGGTAGAAGTTTCTCAATCATTTCTGATGGTAGATCAGATGTTTTTTCTGGAAGTTTTTTAAATCTTTTAGATTTCATTAATCTTTAACCTCTATACCCATTGATCTAGCTGATCCTGAAATAATCTTTACTGCTTGATCTAAATCTACTGCATTTAGATCTGCCATCTTTTGTTTAGCTATATCCTCGGCTTGTTTTTTTGAAATTGATGCAACTATATTTCTTCCTGGTTCTTTAGAACCGCTTTTTAATTTTGCTGCCTCTCTAATAAAAAATGATGCTGGTGGAGATTTTATTTTAAAGTCAAATTTTTTGTCTTTATAAACTGTAATTTCAACTGGAACAGGTTTACCAGCTAATGATTTAGTTTTATCATTAAATGCTTTACAGAATTCCATAATGTTTACACCACGTTGTCCCAATGCGGGTCCAACTGGTGGTGCAGGATTAGCTTGACCACCTTTAATCTGTAGTTTTATAAATCCACTTATTTCTTTTTTTGCTGCCATTGTTTTAACTTGCTTTCTCCACTTGATTATATTCTAAATCAACAGGTGTTGGACGACCAAATATAGAAACAGAAACTTTCAATCTAGATTTTTCTTCATCTATCTCTTCTACCATCCCACTAAATGAAGCGAATGGTCCATCTATAACCTGAACTTTTTCTCCAACTGCGTATTCTATAGCAGATTTTGGCTGAGCTACACCATCTTTTATTTGGCCTAAAATCTTGTCAATTTCTTTATCAGATACTGGAACTGGCATACCTTTTGTTCCTAAAAAACCACTAACTCTCTTTATGTTTTTTATCATATGGTAAATGTTATTATCCATTTCACTTTTAATCAGAACATATCCAGGAAAGTATTTCTTTTTTCTTTGAATTCTCTTGCCTCTCTTAACCTCTGTAACATCGTGAGTAGGCACAATAATTTCTTCAAATTTGTCTGAAATTTTAGCCTTATCAGCTTCTTCTCTAATCAATCCCGCTACTTTATTTTCAAAGCTTGAATGTGATTGAACTATGTACCAATTTTTCATTAAATGCTCACCTTAAGTAGAATCTCAAGAAAAAATTTTAAAACCTGATCTAAAAGTAAAAAAAATAATGACATTACTACAGCCATTGCAAAAACCATTAATGCTCCTTGAAGTGTTTCTTTTCCAGTCGGCCATGACACTTTAAAAGCTTCTTGTTTTACTTCTTGAATAAATTTAAACGGGTTTTTCATATAAATTTAACTCTTAATTGGCAGGAGCGGAGGGACTCGAACCCTCAGCCTCCGGTTTTGGAGACCGGCGCTCTACCAATTGAGCTACACTCCTATATAGAGCTTACTCTATAATTTTAGTTACTACTCCAGCTCCAACAGTTCTACCACCTTCACGAATTGCAAAATTTAATTTTTCTGACATCGCTATTGGTGTAATTAATTTAACTGTAAATTTAGCATCATCACCTGGCATAACCATCTCCGTACCAGCTGGTAATTCTACTTCTCCAGTTACATCTGTTGTTCTAAAATAAAACTGTGGTCTATACTTTGTAAAAAACGGAGTGTGTCTTCCACCCTCTTCTTTTTTAAGTACATAGGCCTGAGCTTCAAATTTAGTATGTGGCGTAACTGAACCAGGCTTACAAAGAACTTGACCTCTTTCGATATCAGTTCTTTCAACACCTCTTAAAAGTACTCCAACGTTATCACCAGCTTCACCGGAATCTAAAAGTTTTCTAAACATTTCTACTCCAGTACAAACTGATTTTTTAGTTTCTCTAATACCAATTATTTCAATTTCGTCACCAGTTTTAAGTACACCTGACTCAACTCTTCCTGTTGCAACTGTACCTCTACCAGAAATAGAGAAAACATCCTCTACAGGCATCAAGAAAGGTTTATCTTTTGGTCTATCAGGTTGTGGAATAAAAGCATCAACATTTTTCATCAATTCTAAAATTGAATTTTTTCCAATTTCATCATCTCTTCCCTCTACTGCTGCAAGTGCAGAACCTTTAGCAATTGGAGTTTTGTCACCTGGAAATTTATAAGAAGTTAATAATTCTTTTATTTCTTCTTCTACCAGGTCAATCATTTCTTTATCATCAACTTGATCAACTTTATTTAAGTAAACACATATCGCAGGGACACCAACTTGTCTTGCTAAAAGAATATGTTCTCTAGTTTGAGGCATAGGACCATCCGCAGCATTAACAACTAATATAGCACCATCCATTTGAGCAGCACCTGTTATCATATTTTTAACGTAGTCAGCGTGTCCAGGACAATCTACGTGTGCGTAGTGTCTTTTTTCAGTTTCATATTCAACGTGCGCAGTAGAAATTGTAATACCTCTTTCTTTTTCTTCTGGAGCTTTATCAATTTGATCATACGCTACAGCTTGAGCACCACCTGTTTCAGATAAAACTTTAGTGATAGCTGCAGTTAAAGTTGTTTTACCGTGGTCAACATGACCGATTGTACCTATGTTACAATGCGGTTTATTTCTTACAAATTTTTCTTTTGACATTACTTTTATTCCTCACATTTCTTTTTTTTTAATAATTTCTTAATTCTTGGAGCGGGTAAAGGGAATCGAACCCTTACATCCAGCTTGGAAGGCTAGCGTTCTACCATTGAACTACACCCGCACAACCCCAAGAGTAACACTCCAGCGTTAATCAAAAATTTATTGAATGGTGGAGGGGGAAAGATTCGAACTTTCGAAGACCGAAGTCAACGGGTTTACAGCCCGCCCCATTTGACCGCTCTGGAACCCCTCCTTTGGGGAAGTGTCCCCTGTTCAATAAAGCTTCAAACAACATGCGTTTTATATATTTTATTTGTGCAAATGCAACACGTGATTTAATAGGAAAATATTGAAAAAAACGTGTAAAACTAGGATAAATTTATGAGCAAATCATCATTTTTTATCATTGGTCAGCATGCTGTAATAGAAGCCTTAAGAAATCCAAAAAGGAAGGTTTTAAGAATTTTTTTAACTGAAGAAAGTAAAAAAAATATTCATCGAAAAAGTCCAAAAAAAAATCTTTTAGAGGATGTTAAAGTTTATTTTAAGACTAAAAAAGAATTAGACAAATACAGTACTAAAGAAAATTTGTTACACCAAGGTTATGTAGCAGAGATTGAGCATCTTGAAAAACCAATTCTTAAAGATTTTATTAAAGAAAAAAATGATTCCACTTTGGTTTGTCTAGATGGAGTAACTGATCCAAGAAATATTGGATCATTAATCAGAAGTGCAGCATCATTTGGAATAAATGGGATTATAATTAAAGAAAGACATTTTCCAAATGAAAGTAAGCTTATGTATAAAGCGGCAAGTGGTTCTATGGAATATATAAATATTTTTGAGGTTTCAAACATTAATTCAACCTTAAAAAATTTAAAAACCAAAAATTTTTGGGTTTATGGTTTTGATGGAAGTGGAGATAAAGATTTCACAGATATCCAATGGCAGGGAAACAATGTTTTACTATTTGGGTCGGAAGGCTCAGGTATGCATGAACATACTTCAAAATATGCTGATTTTTTAGTTAAAATAGAAATAGATAGAAAAATAGAGAGTTTGAATATATCAAATAGTGCAGCAATTGTATTCCACCATTTAAATTATTTAAAAAAAAAGAGTTGATTATTTTATAAATACAAAATAATTAATGCGCATGCCCTTGTAGCTCAGCTGGTAGAGCAATTGATTTGTAATCAATAGGTCCGCGGTTCGAATCCGTGCGGGGGCACCATCTTATGATGTTTCTCTTCTAAGCTGCTCAATCTTAATTTTTTTTTGAAGACTTTTATTTTTATCATATAAAAGATTGAAAATAATTTTTTGATTAGTTTTAACAATTACATTTTTTGCATTTCTTACTTCAATGTTGTCAGCTACAGCACTTATAGGTCTTTTTTTTGGGTTTAAATTTTTTATATTTATTTTTAATTTATCACTAACAATTTTACCTTTCCATCTGCGTGGTCTGAAAGGACTTATGGGTGAAATAGATAGCTTATTTGAATTCAAACTCAATATAGGACCATGCACTGAAAGATTGTAAGCTGTGCTCCCTGCTGGTGTCGAAACCAAAACTCCATCTGAAACTAATTTTTTAATAATAGTTTTTGATCCATAATTAATTGATAAAGATGCCGCTTGTCTACTTTGTCTTAGAATTGAAACTTCATTAATTGCTAAATATTCTTTAGTTTGATTTTTATTATTCTGTACAATCATCTGTAATGGAGAAATGCTAATCATATTTGCTTTTGATAAATTTTTTATAATTGATTTAGAAGAAAACTTATTCATTAGAAATCCATAATTTCCTGAATTGATGCCATAGAAAAATTTTTTAGATTTCTTATTTTTCTTTAATGTTTGTAGCATAAAACCATCTCCACCAATAACAATTATTGTATTAGGTCTAATAATTTGAATTTTCTTAAATTTATTTAATAGTTGTGTCTTAATCTTTAATGATTTTTGATTTGTATCAGAAATTATTTGAATATTTTTCATCATGAGTGGTGCCCTCGGCCAGACTCGAACTGGCACTCCGCAAGCGGCAAGGATTTTAAGTCCTTTGTGTCTACCAATTTCACCACGAGGGCATTAATGAATTTCATGAGTGTTTATGCTAATATTTATAATTGAACAAGAGTAATAAGTAAAATTGTTATTTATTTGAATATTTTACAAATATTAATGAACAATTGGAATGTCTAAGTAGGACAAAATTAATGATGAATAAATATCTTTAATAATTATCATAATGCCTAATGAAAAAAAATATTGTTAAATCTCACTTGAAAAAAAAAGCACAATCAAAACTTGCTTTATCAATTAGCCTATTTATTGTGCTCTTAACTTCAACTGGATACATCTTTAATTCTAAAGGAATAATTTTCCTATTCTATATTTCTTGTTTTGTATTTTTCTACAATTTAATAATTCACTTCATATTAGAAAAGTTTGAAATTTAATCATGATTAAAACACTCATTAAATTAAAGATATTAAAATTTGTATTAATTGGTAGCATATCAACAGCTTATGCTTTTAAGAGATATTGTGATAAAAAAAATGAAGTAAAAATTAAAAAAGATAAAAAAACTTTGCTTATTAATCGATAAAAACTTTTGGTAGTAATATTTACAGATTTAGATGGTTCACTTTTACATCGAGATACTTTTAAGTTCGACTCAATCAAAGACTATATTAAAAGTCTAATAAATAGTGGAATAATCATAATTCCAAATTCTAGCAAAACTGAAAAAGAGATTGAAAAGTTTAATGAGGAACTTGGTGTTGAACTTCCCTATATTTCAGAAAATGGTTCAGCTATTCATGGACTAGACTTAATTAACCAAAATTTTCCAAACGAAATAATTCTTAGTAGGAAAAAAGAGGAATTGCTAAAAATTTTTAACGAAAAGACTCCTGAAAAATTATTAAATAAATGTGTGCAAATTTCTAAACTAAGTAAAAAAGAACAAGAAAAAATATTTGGACAAAAAGATGATAAACTTAAAGATGTATTACAAAGAAAGTATACTTTACCCTTTTTATTTGATGGGAATAATTCTGAAAAAAATAAATTATTAAAAGTCTTAAGTTATAATTCTTTATCGTTACAGGAAGGTGGTCGTGTTTTAAATCTGTGTGATAATATTAATAAAATAAAGTCAATGAATAGAGTAATAAAAATCTTAAAAAAAACTGAGTATAAAATTAAGACTATTGCAGTTGGAGACAACTATAATGATCTGGAAATGTTAAAAAATAGTGACATACCATGTTTAGTTTTTAATGATCAATTTAAAATGGACAGAATTAATATTGATAATCTTATATTTTCTAACAAGCCATCACCTGAGGGCTGGGCTGATGTGATAAAAATGGCGCTAGAAAAAATAGGATATAGTGATTAAAATTTAATATGAGCGAATTTTCCCAGAATGGAATAATTTCTACCCTACACGACTTTGGTACAAGGTCGACAAATGAAATTGAAAAAGATCTACTTAAATTTTCAAAAGAAAGAAAGATGGAGTTAATTTTACCATGTCTTTATTCAGAATTAGAAGGTACGGCACTTCCTAATATAGTTGAAGAAATTAGTAAGACCAAATATTTAGATCATATCGTCGTAGGTCTAGATAGGGCTAATGAAAATCAAGCAAAAAAAGCTTGGAAATTTTTTAAAAAATTAAAAACTCCTTTCTCAATTTTATGGAATGATGGGCCAGGTTTGAAAAAACTTGATAAAGAATTAAAGAAAAACGATCTAGCACCTAATGAATTAGGTAAAGGTCGAAATGTTTGGTATTGCATTGGTATGTCAATAGCAAGAGATACAGCTCGTTCTGTTGCACTGCATGACTGTGATATAAAAACTTATGATAGAAGAATGTTAGCTAAACTCTTTTATCCAGTTGTAAATCCTCTTTTTAACTTTGAATTTTGTAAGGGATATTATCCAAGGGTTGCTAATAATAAAATGAATGGAAGAGTTGCTAGATTACTTGTTTTTCCTTTATTAACTGCTTTAGAAAAAACCATTGGTAAAAGTGATTACTTGGAGTTTATGAAATCATTTAAATATCCATTGGCTGGTGAGTTTTCATTTAGACGTAACGTTTTGCCTGAACTAAGAATATCTTCAGATTGGGGTATTGAGGTGGGAATTCTATCTGAAATGCAAAGAAGCTTCTCTCCTCAAAATATTTGTCAGGTAGATTTAGCTGATACTTATGATCATAAACATCAAGTTTTATCTATAGACGATGAAACTCAAGGTTTATCAAGGATGTCTATAGATATAATAAAAACTTTTATCAAAAAACTAGCTACTCAAGGTAATTCTTTTAGTAGAGAAAAATTCAGATCTCTAAAAGCAACCTATTATAGATCTGCATTAGATCTAATTGATATATACAGAAGTGATGCGGACATGAATGGGCTTAAATTTGACTCTCATACAGAAGAAAAGGCTGTTGAATTATTTGCAATTAACATAATGAAAGCTGGAGAGGCTTTTATTTTAAATCCAATGGATACACCATTCATACCAACTTGGAGTAGAGTGAAGAGTGCTATTCCAAATTTTTTAACCCGACTAAAAGAAACAGTAAATGAAGATAACAAAAGATATAGCTAATGTTATCTCGAATAGATCAAAGAAAAATTAAATTAAAGCTTAAAAGTATATATAAGTATAATTTATCTGGGATTGAAATTAGTGATTGTTCCAAAGAAATAACAAAAATTATTAATAAATTTAATAAAAAGAAAAATAAAAAAAAAAAGATAATTTCAGAAAAAACATCAATAGTTATATGTTATGGAGATAGTGTTTTTTCCAGCTCACAAAGACATTTATTAAAAAATTTTCAAAGTTTTTTTCAAAAGAAATTAAGTAAATATTTTAATACAATACACTTTTTACCTTTTTATCCATCGAGCAGCGATAGTGGTTTTGCAGTAAAAGATCATTACAAAATTGATAATAGACTTGGAAATTGGTCAGATATCAAAAAATTTTCAAAAAAAAATGATGTAATGGCAGATATAGTAATAAATCATTCATCAGCTAGAGGTCTTTGGTTCAAAAACTTTCTAAAAGATAAAAAACCTGGGAAAGATTATTTTTTAACAGTAAATTCTAATTTTGATGTATCAAAAGTAATTAGACCTAGAGATCACCAATTACTAAAAAAAATAGATATTTTTAAAAAACCAGAATATTTGTGGAGAACTTTCAGTCCAGATCAACTGGATATGAATTTTAAAAATCCTGCAGTTTTATTAAGATTTATAAAAATAATGATTAATCTCATGAATCATGGTGTAACAATTTTTAGATTAGACGCAATTGCATACCTTTGGAAAGAGAATGGAACTAAATGTATAAATTTAAGAGAAACACATGAAATAATAAAGCTTTTTAGATTAGTGTGTAGTCTTCTAAATATTGAAAGTGTTATTGTTACTGAAACAAATCTACCAGAAAAAGAAAATATAAGTTATTTTGGAAATACCGATGAGGCTAACTGGATTTATAACTTTTCTCTACCTCCCCTATTAATATATAGTTTTTTATTTGAAAATAGCTATTACCTCAAAAGCTGGAACAAGAAGTTACCACAAACAAAAAAAGGAAATAGCTATTTAAATTTCATCGCTTCACATGATGGTATAGGAATGAGACCAGTTGAAGGTATCATAAATAAAGGTAACAAAGATAAGTTTATTAAAAGACTTAAAAAAAATGGATCAAAATTTTCATATAGGAAAGTTCAAAATAAATCAAAAAAGGTTTATGAGGCTAATATTACAGTTTTTGATGCGTTAAAAAAATCAGATTATGATCCTAAAGGTAAATTTTTTTTAGAAAGATTTATTTCTGCTCACTCAATTATGATTTCTTTCGAAGGAGTACCAGCAATATATTTTAATTCATTATTTGGAACATCTAATGATAAGTCTAAATATATAATAACTGGAAATAATAGGGATCTAAATAGATACAGATGGAACCATAATAATATTACTGAAAAATTAAAGAATACGAAATCAAAACAAAGTATTTTTTATAAAAGTATTACTGATTTGTTGTATATAAGAAGAAAACAAAAAGCTTTTCATCCCAATGGGCTTAGATCAGGTATTAATATGGGTCCAAAAATATTTTGTTTTAAAAGACAAAGTATTGATAAAAAACAAATTATCATATGTATAACTAATTTGTCTTCTAAAATTCAAACTAAAAAAATAGATTATAAATTTTTAAAATGGAAAAATTTACTTGATTATAGCAATAATCATATTTTAGATAAAATGATCAAACTTAAGCCATTCCAAACTATTTGGTTATCTAATATTTAAGTGTTTATGCTTATTTGTATAATTGTGTAAGTCTAATATGTAAATTTATTATTTATTAGGATAATCTATAATCTTTTATTAATGGACATGGCAAATCTAAAAGAAATTGCAGAAAATATAAAAAAAAATAAATTAGATAAGGCATTAGATCTGTGTGAAGTATGTGAAGATATTAATAACCAACATATCATATCTAATTTTAGAGGTGTTATATATCTTATTAAAGAAAATCTAGAATTAAGTGAAAAAAATTTTTTAAAATCTTTAAAGATAAATCCTAAATTTGAAGACGCAATTAAAAATCTTTATTTAGTTTATTTAAAAAAAAAACATTTTAAAGATCTTTTAATTTATGCAAAAAAATTGATTGAAATAGATAAATTAAATGCTGAGTATAATTTTAAGTTAGCTTACGCTCTTGAATTAAATAATAATTTAGATGAGTCAATAAAGTACTACAACATGTATATAGATTTTGATGGAATAAATAAGAAACAAGCTTTTAATAATATTGGTTGCATGTATTTAAAAATAAACAAACCAAAAATTGCAAATGAATTTTTTTTAAAAGGAATTAATTTTGGAGAAGATAAAATAATTATTAATAATCTTTTAAACAGTTACATTATGTTGCGAGATTTAGATAATTCAGACTTGTTTTTTAAAAAAGCAGAAAAAATAGACGAAAATTTTGTAGATTTTAGATATAATAAAGCAAGATATCTTATTCTTAAAAACCAAATAAATGAAGCAATTGAGATTTTAGAAAATAACAAAGATATTAGTAAATTTCTAATAACTCTCTTAATCTTATATTCTAATCTAAATAAAAAAAATGACAGAGATAAACTTTTAATAACATATAAAGATAGAATTAGTAACGACCATGAATTCTATAATTACTTAGCACTTAAGTCGTTATATGATGGTAATTTTGATGATGGCTGGAAATATTATGAGTATAGAAATTCTAAAACAGTAGATCATTTTAAAAATATAAAAGAATGGAATGGTGAAAAAATTAATACAAAAAAAATTGTAGTTTTTAATGAACAAGGTTTGGGTGACTCAATACAATTTTCAAAATATATAATACCCCTTACTAAAATTGCTCAACATGTCACATTTGTAGTTCAAAATAGTGTAAAGGATCTTTTTAATGGGCAAATTAAAAATTTAACCATTGAAAATTTGCCCTCATGCAAAAATAAACAATTTGATTATAAAATTGCAATAGGATCTTTGATAAAATTTTTTTTTAAAGAAAAACTTGAAGAACATGAAAATCTTATACAAACGGATAAAATCAAAGACTCAAAATGGAAAGATAAAATAACATCTGATAAACTTAATGTTGGTTTGGTTTGGTCAGGTGGTTATAATGGAGCTAATGAACCCTACAGGTCGATACCACTTAAAAGTCTTAAAAAAGTATTATCATTGGATGCAAGATTTTATTGTTTGCAAAATGAAATTTGGGACAGAGATAAAGATGATTTTAAATCTTTGAATTTAATTGATTATAGTAATTATAAACTTGATGAAGTTGCGTCGATCATACAAAATCTAGATTTAGTTATAACAAGTGATACTTCGATATTGCATTTATCAGCATCATTAAATAAAGAAACATGGGCGATGTTAAGTTTACACCCTGACTGGAGATGGGGTAAATTTAATACCATTAATCCCTATTCGAGTTTAAAAATTTTTAATCAATCAAAGTTCAATGATTGGAGTGATGTTGAGGATGTAATATTTTTAGAATTAGAAAATAAAATCAATAATTTTAAAAAAATATAAAAGTTTTAATAAAAAAAAAGGACCCCGAAGGGTCCTTTTTTAAATATTTTCTTAATTCTTTAATTAAAATGTTTTAGCTAAAGAAACAGAGAAAGTTGTTAATTCAGCCGAAGCAGTCTTTTTAACACTTGTAGAACCATTTGATGTAGTTGTTACGCTTACATCATCAAATTCTGTATATGTTGCTTCAGCTCTCGCTACAAAACCATCACCGAATTCTGAAGATTGAAAACCTAATCCAATCATTGGACCTTCTAATGAATCGCTTTGAGAATTAACTACAGTTTTTGACGTGGTTGAACTCGTACCTGTTTGTGAAACAGCACCAATGTCACCCATTGAGTAACCGGCTTTCACATAAATTCCACCGTTAGCCATACTGTACATGTATTGACCATATAAAGTTCTATAGTCACTAATTTCAGCACCCGTCTGTGCTTCTTTTTCGTTATCTAACATAATTGTAGCTGTAAAAGGAATTATCTCAAAACCAAGAGATAAACCATCTACTGTTGGAATATTTAATTCAGCAAATACTGCACCGTACTCATGATCTTTCGATCTAGTCTCTGCAGCATATGAATTTGATCCAGCAGTATAAGCAGCTTTAGTTGCCTCTAAATCTCCGACACCAACTTTTATTCCTATCATACCATCAGAATGCGCAGATGTTGAGAATAGCAAAGCTGTTCCGAGAATTATACCTATCAATTTTTTCATAGTATACTTTCTTTAATAATTAATTATTTGTTACAGGGTGCACTTTAGTAAAAAAAGATGATTCTACAAATAAAAAATCCAATAAATCAGCCTAGTTTAAAAAAAAAAGTATTTATGTGATAATTTTACAACAAAAAAAACCTCTATTTTATTGGTTTTTTAATGCCTCAATTAAACTAACTATACTTTTAGCGCCTTTATTAGAAAATTTTTATCAAGATTACAGTCTAAGTAGCCTTTTTTAACAATATTTAGATATCTCTCGGTTGGGTATGTAAAGTTAGTTTTTTTGACCATTGTGTAGGTCATTACTTTTTTACCATAATAACTAAAGTAATATTTCTTATAAAGTATTGGATAATCTTCATATAAATCTAATTTTTTTTCATCACTTTTTGAAATGTCAAACAAGCCTCCAGGAACAATTGAATTTTTTTTTGGTTCAATGTCTGCTGCTCTATACTTGCTTCTAAAAGTTAATCTAAAATTTCTTAGATTAATTTTTTTTAAAAAAACACTATCTTTACATCTACGTCTCATTTGAAAATGATGAAGATTACTACCATAAGCAAAATAAAGCATTTACCGATCCACAATTTCAATTTTTTTCACTTTAACAAATTTCAAAATTTGAGAATTACAAGCATCAATTTTAGACTGTTTTTCCGAACGAATTACAATTGAAACTCCAAGTTTTCCCGCATGAAAAAAAGGGTAGCTTCCTATCTCAACATCTTTGTTCTGATCTTGAACTTTTGTTAAAGAATTTGCAATTTCACTTTCAACTGTTTTAAGGTTTATTGTATGGCTAAGAATTGGCTCTCCCCCAACAATTTTATTTTTTAAACCACCTAACATCGATTTAAGAATTGAAGGAACTCCTGGAAGGCAAAAAACATTTTCAACACTAAAACCAGGTGCACCACTAGTAGGATTCAAAATTAATTGAGCATCTTTAGGCATCCATACCATCTTTTGTCTACCTTCATTAAATTCACCTTGCTTGTAATATGATTTTAAAATCTCAAATGCCTCCTTGTGAATTTCATATTTTACTCCGAAAGCCTTAGAAACTGATTCAGCAGTAATATCATCATGTGTTGGTCCAATTCCACCTGTTGTAAAAACATAATTATTTGATTTTCTTAAAATATTTAATGTTTCAACTATTGTTTTTTCTATATCTGGAATAACTCTTACCTCATTTACAACAACCCCAATTGAGTTTAACCATTTAGCTAAGGTAGAAGTGTTTGTATCTTGCGTCCTGCCTGATAAAATTTCATTTCCTATTATCAATATAGCGGCATTTACTTTTGTATTATTTTTCATTTTTAAATGTATAATTTTATTATGCAATTTACCAATTCTCTAATAAAAGGCAAATTAATCAAAAGATATAAACGTTTTTTTGTTGATGTTAAATTAAATAATGAAACAGTTACTGCTCATTGTCCAAATACTGGTTCTATGAAAGGTCTTTTGGATGAAGGTAATGATGTCTACATCCTTAAAAATAATAATCCAAAAAGAAAATTAAAATATGGTTTAGAAATTATAAAGGCAAAAAAAAATTTAGTTGGTGTAAATACTCATATGGCAAATAAAATTGTTAATCATGGTTTATTGAACAATTTAATAAAGGAATTAAAAAACAATGATAAAATCAAGGCTGAAGTTTTTTACAACAAGGACACAAGGTTTGATTTTCTTGTTGAAAAAAAAAACCAAAAAAGTTTCATAGAGGTCAAAAATGTAACTCTATTTAGAAACTCAAAGACTGCTGAATTTCCTGATGCAATTACATCAAGAGGATCAAAGCATTTACTTACCCTTATTGATGCCATAAAAAAAGGTTATAAAACTTACTTAATATTTCTAGTTCAAATTCAAAATATGGAAAATTTTAAGATAGCCAAAGATATAGATACTGAATATTATAAAAACTTTATAACTGCAAAAAAAGCAGGAGTTAATTTTTTAGCTTATAGGTGTAAAATAAGTACTAAAGAAATTTTAATAGAAAAAAAACTAAAAATTATAGATGTCTAATTATTCAGAAAAATTTGAAAAAATGAGGATAGCAGGAAAACTTGCTGCACAAACATTAGATATGCTGACTGAAAATATTAAAGAAGGTATATCGACATCTTATATTGACAAACTTGGATATGAGTTCATTCGAGATAATGGAGGACACTCAGCACCTTTATTCTATCGTGGCTTTAGCAAGTCATTATGCACTTCACTAAATCATGTTGTTTGTCACGGTATACCCTCAAAAGATAGAATTTTAGAAGAAGGCGATGCAGTAAATGTCGATGTTACAGCAATTATAAATGATCATTATGGAGACACATCTAGAATGTTTTGTGTTGGACAAACTCCTGTTAAACTAAATAATTTAATCGATGCCACTTATGAGTCTATGATGAGAGCTATTAAAATTTTAAAACCTGGAATTAAACTTGGGGATATAGGACATGAGATTCAATCTTACATTGAAGATAAAGGATTTTCTGTAGTAAGAGATTTTTGCGGTCATGGAATTAGTACAACATTTCATGAGCCACCTAACATATTGCACTATGGAAATAAAAATACAGGAACAGAAATTAAACCTGGCATGACATTTACAATTGAACCTATGATTAATGCAGGAAAATATGATACTAAAATGCTGAATGATGGATGGACTGCTGTAACTAAAGATAAATCTTTATCAGCGCAATTTGAACATACAATAGGTATTACAGAAAATGGTTATGAAATCTTTACAGAATCTGTTAAAGGTTATTCTAAGCCCCCATACTTATAATTAATGATAAAAAGATACTCGCGAAAAGAACTTACTGATATTTGGTCAGAAGAGAATAAATATAAAATTTGGCTGGATGTTGAAGTAGCTGCAGCACAAGCAATGGAGAAATTAGGTCAAATACCTAAAGGTGTTTCTTCGGTAGTAAGAAAAAAAGCTAGAATAAATGTTAAAAGAATTCAACAAATTGAGAGCCAAGTTAAGCATGATGTCATTGCTTTCTTAACTTCTATTACTGAAAAAGCTGGAATTAAAGCTAGATACCTTCATCAAGGTATGACTTCTTCAGATATATTAGACACAAGTTTTAATATTCAATTGGTTCAATCAGGAAAAATAATTCTTAAAGATTTAGATCAAATTTTAAAAGTTCTTAAAAGACAATCAAGAAAATATAAATTTACACCTTGTATGGGCAGAAGTCATGGAATTCATGCAGAGCCAATAACATTTGGTTTAAAATTAGCTTCTTTTTATGAAGAATTTAAAAGAAATAAAAAACGATTAGTTGCTGCTATAGATGAGGTTTCAACGTGTGCTATTTCAGGTGCAGTTGGAACTTTTGCAAATATTGATCCAAATGTAGAAAAACATGTAGCAAAAAAGCTTGGTTTAAAAATTGAGCCTATTTCAACACAAGTAATTCCAAGAGATCGTCATGCTTTCTATTTTTCAGTTTTAGGAATTATTGCTGGTTCAATTGAAAGAGTTGCTATTGAAATAAGACATTTGCAAAGAACAGAGGTTTACGAATTACAAGAATACTTTTCAAAAAATCAAAAAGGTTCTTCCGCAATGCCTCATAAAAAGAATCCAATATTGAGTGAAAATTTAACAGGTCTTTCAAGAATGGTTAGAAGTGCGGTAAACCCTGCTCTCGAAAATATAGCTTTGTGGCATGAGAGAGATATTTCTCATTCAAGTGTTGAAAGAAATATAGGCCCTGATGCAAACATTACTCTAGATTTTGCATTAGTAAGATTAACCAATATTTTAGATAATATGATAGTTTATCCAAAAAAAATGTTAGAAAACCTTAATATTACGAAGGGCTTAATTTTTTCACAAGAACTAATGCTTGAACTTACAAAAACTGGTTTAAGTAGAGAAAAATCTTATAAAATGGTTCAGAGCTATGCAAAGAAATGTTTTGCTGAAAATCTGGATTTATTTAATGTAATTCAATCTGATAAATATATAATGAATAATATTTCACCTAAAAGGTTAAAATCTATTTTTAATTACTCAAAACATTTTAAGAATGTGAATTTTATTTTTAGGAGAGTTTTCAAATAATGAAAAAAGGTAAAAAATTATACGAAGGAAAAGCTAAAATAATTTACGCTACTCAAGATAAAGATTTAGCAATTCAGTACTTCAAAGATGATGCAACGGCTTTTAACAATCAAAAGAAAAGTACTATTGAAGGTAAAGGGGTTTTAAATAATAGAATTTCTGAACATATCCTCTCAAATTTATCTCAAATTGGTATCAAAAATCATTTAGTTAAAAGATTAAATATGAGGGAACAGATCATAAAGTTGGTTGAAATAATTCCTATTGAATTCATAGTTAGAAATGTTGCAACTGGGTCTCTTACTAAAAGATTAGGCATCGAAGATGGCACTGTTCTAAAAGAACCCTTAATTGAATATTGTTTAAAAGATGACAAACTTGGTGATCCTTTAATAGCTGAAGAGCATATTTATGCTTTTGAATGGGCTAATAAAAAAGAAATTGAAAAAGTAAAAAAAATGATACTTAGAATCAATGATTTTATGATTGGCATGTTTAGAGGAATTGGAATTAAACTGATTGATTTTAAGTTAGAATTTGGAAGATTAAAGGTTAATGGTAAAAATGAAATTATTCTAGCAGATGAAATAAGTCCTGATACTTGTAGATTGTGGGACTCAATCACTGATAAAAAACTTGATAAAGATAGGTTTAGAAAAGACCTTGGAGATTTAATACCAGCTTATACTGAAGTAGCAAAAAGATTAGGTATTCTTCATGAACAAGCAAATGTCTCAGCAGTTAATGTCACAAAATTGTCATCTATTAAAAGAAAAAGTAAATGAAAATTTCAGCAATCATAACTTTAAAAAAAGATGTATTAGACCCTCAAGGCAAAGTAATTAATCAAACATTAGATGGCATGGGATTTAAGGACGTGAATGAAGTAAGACAAGGAAAATATTTTGAAATTGATGTTAAAGAAAACGACCCAACCAAAGCTAAAGAAATAGTTGAAGATATGTGCAAAAAACTCTTAGCTAATCTTGTCATTGAAAATTATAAAATTATTGAGACACAATAATTAATGAAATCATCTGTAATAACCTTCCCTGGTTCAAATTGTGATAGAGACATGCATGTTGCTCTAAATAAATTTGGATTTAAAAATAAAATGGTTTGGCATGATGACATCGAATTGCCCAAAAGTGATTTGGTGGTATTACCGGGTGGCTTCTCTTATGGTGATTATTTAAGATGTGGAAGCATGGCAGCTAAATCTAAAATAATGCAATCAGTAACAAATTTTGCGAAATCAGGTGGGTTGGTGATGGGTATTTGTAATGGTTTTCAAATATTGGTAGAAACCGGACTGGTCCCAGGTGTTTTATTAAGAAATAAATACTTAGAATTTATTTGCAAAAATATTTTTGTTAGAATCAATAATAAAGATAACTCTTATTTTAAAAATCTAGATAAAAATGTGTTTGAATTTCATATAGCACATAATGAAGGGAATTATTTTTGTACAAAAGACCAACTAAAAGAAATTGAAGATAATAACCAAGTAGCGGTTTATTACTGTAATGATGAAGGAAAAACAGAAGACCAGTTTAATCCAAATGGATCAACAAAAAATATTGCAGGTATATTCAATAAAGAAAAAAATGTTTTAGGAATGATGCCACACCCTGAGAGAATGATTGATCAAAGTTTATCAGGTGAAGATGGTTCTTTATTTTTTAAAAATCTAATCAATAATTTAAAATAATGACAGTTAATGAAAAAATCGCCATAGAACATGGTCTTAAATCTGATGAATATAAGAAAATTTGTGTACTGTTAAAAAGGTCTCCAAATATTACTGAACTTGGAATCTTTTCTGCAATGTGGAACGAACATTGCTCCTATAAATCTTCTAGACTTCATCTGAAAAAATTGCCAACCAAAGGTAAAAAAGTCATTCAAGGACCTGGTGAAAACGCTGGTGTTATAGATATCGAAGATGGAGATGCTATAGTATTTAAAATTGAAAGTCACAATCACCCCTCTTTTATAGAACCTTATCAAGGAGCAGCAACTGGAGTAGGTGGAATTATGAGGGATGTGTTTACAATGGGTGCTAGACCAATAGCTAATTTAAATTCAATTCACTTTGGTTCACCCCAACATAAAAAAACTAAAAATCTTTTAAGAGGTGTTGTTCATGGAATTGGAGGTTATGGTAACTGTATGGGTGTACCAACAATAGCTGGTCAAACATCTTTTGATAGCTCTTACAATGGGAATATTTTGGTAAATGCGATGACTTTAGGGTTGGTTAAAAAAAATAAAATATTTTATTCAAAAGCGGCAGGATTAAATAAACCAGTTATTTATGTAGGCTCTAAAACTGGAAGAGATGGCATTCATGGTGCTAGTATGGCTTCAGCAAGTTTTGATGAAAAGATTGAAGAAAAAAAACCAACAGTTCAAGTTGGAGACCCTTTTACTGAAAAACTTCTTTTAGAAGCATGTTTGGAATTAATGGCTGGAGATTCGATTATTGCAATTCAAGATATGGGTGCAGCAGGTCTAACATCTTCAAGTATTGAAATGGCATCTAAAGGAAATTTAGGAGTTGAAATAAATCTAAATAAAGTTCCTTGTAGAGAAGCAAAGATGACACCTTACGAAATTATGCTTTCTGAAAGTCAAGAAAGAATGTTGATTGTATTGGAAAATGGTAAAGAAGAATTAGCAAAAAAAATATTCGATAAATGGAATTTAGATTTTGCAATAATTGGTAAAACTACTGATACAAAAAACATTGAATTATTTTTTGACAATAAACAAGTTGCAAATATTCCAGTTAATACATTAGTTGAAAACTCACCTATGTATGATCGAAAATGGAAAAAATCTAAATTGCCAAAAAAAAATAAAATAAAGAAGGACACTTTAAGTGGTCTTAAAATTAAAGATGTATTAAAAAAAGTTTTATCAAATCCAAATATTTGTAGCAAAGAATGGATTTGGCATCAATATGATCACACAGTAATGGGTGATACAATTCAAAAACCTGGTGGGGACTCTGGTGTTGTAAGAATTCATGGTACAAATAAAGCGATAGCAGCTTCAGTAGATTCATCAGCAGTATACTGCTGGGCACACCCTTTAACTGGTGGAAAACAAGTAGTAGCAGAAAGTTGGCGAAATTTAATTTCTGTTGGTGCTACGCCAATTGCAATAACTAATTGTCTAAATTTTGGTAGTCCAGAAAATGAGGATAACATGGGTGAATTTGTTGAATGTGTTCAAGGTATCGGAGAAGCATGTGAATACTTAAATTTTCCTGTCGTTTCAGGAAATGTTTCTTTTTATAATCAAACAAAGGAAATAGGAATCAAACCGACACCATCTATAGGTGGAGTTGGACTTATAAAAGATTACAACAAAATGGTTACTATGAATTTTAAAGAAGTAAATAATATAGTTATAGTTATTGGAAAAACTGAAGGACATATCGATCAAAGCCTTTTTGCTAGATCAATTTTAGATGAAAAAAATGGCCCTCCACCAGAAGTTAACCTTTTTAATGAAAAAAATAACGGAGAGTCACTATTAAATTTAATACAAAAAGGTCATATAAAAAGTGCTCATGACATCTCACTAGGCGGTATAATAACTGCAGTGAGCAAAATGGCTATTAAGGGTAATAAAGGTATTAAATTTAATAAATCTAAAAATTTGATTAACGAAATTGATTACCTTTTTTCAGAGGATCAAGGAAGATATATAATAGAGATAAATCCTAAAGATCTAAAAGAAGTTACAAAAATTTTAGATCAAAATTCAGTTTATCATGAAGAATTAGGCATCATTATTGAAAAAGATATGATAATTAATCAAAAGACAAAAGTTACAATTGACGAATTAAAATCTTATAATAGTAATTGGTTAACTAATTTTATGAGTGCATAATGGCAATGGATTTAAAAGAAATAGAGAGGCACATCAAAGAAGCTTTACCAGATGCTTCGATAGAAATTCAAGATTTAGCTGGAGATAATAATCATTACTCAGCAACCATAACATCTGCAAAATTTTCTGGTAAAAGTAAAATTGAACAACATAAAATGGTATACGATTCATTAAAAGGTAAAATGGGTAATGAACTGCATGCTTTAGCAATTAAAACAAAGGAACAATAATGGATGATAAAGTTAAGAATTTAATACAAAATCATATTGATAATAATGAAATTTGTTTATTTATGAAAGGTACACCAGATGCTCCTCAATGTGGTTTTTCGATGGCAGTTACAAATATACTAAAAATTTTAGAAGTTAACTTTAAAGCTGTCAATGTTTTAGAAGATCAAACATTAAGAGAAGGAATAAAAATCTTTAGTGATTGGCCAACTATACCTCAACTTTATATAAAGAAAGAATTTGTTGGGGGATGCGATATTATCAAAGAAATGTATGAGAGTGGTGAAATTAAAAAAGTTTTCGATGATAAAGGTATAAATTATAAAAAATAATTTTATCTTGAATAATATTCAATTACTAAATTAGGTTCCATAACTATTGGGTATGGCACTTCTTCAAGTTTTGGTGTTCTAACAAACTTAAACTTTTTATTTTTTTCATCCATTTGAATATATTCAGGAGTTTCTCTTTCTTTACTAGCTAAGGCTATATCGATGATAGCTAATTGTTTAGATTTATCTCTTATTTCAATTGAGTCCTCTTCCTTAACAGAATAACTAGCAATATTAACTTTTTTGCCATTAACTTTTACATGACCATGATTAATCAATTGTCTTGCCGAAAAAATTGTTGTGGAGAATTTTGCTCTATAGATTACTGCGTCGAGCCTTTTTTCTAATAAACCAATCAAATTTTCACTAGTATCACCTTTAAGCATACTTGCTTTCTTATAAATATTCCTGAATTGTCTTTCATTAATATTACCGTAATAAGCTTTTAATTTTTGCTTGGCTTGCAATTGAATTCCATAATCTGATGGCTTACCTTGTCTTGATTGACCATGCTGACCAGGTCCGTAAGCTCTTGTATTAAATGGACTTTTGGGTCTTCCCCATAGATTGACTTTTAGTCTTCTATCTACTTTATGTTTAGAGTTTAATCTTTTTGTCATTTAATAGAGGGGTTTATAAACTTACTCCTTACTTTGTCAATCAACGTTTTTTACTCAAACTAGCAAATACACTTGATAAAATACGTGTTTCTTTATCAGACAAGTCCATTTTATAAAAAATATTTCTTAAGTTCTCAAGCATTTTTGGTCTCTTTTCTTTGGGCTTGAAAAAATCTATTTCATCTAAATTTTTTATACAAAGATTTAACATTGATTGAATTTCTTTTTTACCTGCAGCTTTTACTTTTTTTGACTTCTTAAAAGGGATATTTTTTAATTTGATAACATTAGCTACATATTGAGCAATAATTATCAAACTATGAGACAAGTTAAGAGATTTGAAATCAGGATTAGTTGGTATCTGTAAGGTATAATTGGCATAACTGATCTCTTCATTTGACAAACCTGATGCCTCTGAGCCAAATAAAAAAGCAATTTTCTTTTTAAAATTTATCTTTTTTAAATCCTCTAAATTAATGTGTTTAATATTTTTGTTTCTAAACCTTGCTGATGTAGCAATAACAATGTCAATTTTATCAAGGGCTCGCTCTAAAGAATCGTACTTTTTGCTCAGAGTAATAATATCTTTAGCTCCAACAGACGTAGCTAAAATTTTGTCATTAGGAAAAATTGGTTTTGGATTAATTAATATTAATTTCTTAAAACTAAAGTTTTTTATTGCTCTCGCGCATGCACCAATATTTTCTGATAATTGAGGTTTGTGAAGAATAAAAGAGATATGATTTTTCATTTATTTACTAGCAGGGGCGTTATCTTTAAATAGTTTATAATCTAAACTATCAATCAATGCTTTGAATGAAGCATCAATAATGTTTGTAGATACACCAATAGTAAACCAATTTTTTCCTTTAGAGTCTGTGCTTTCAATTGATACCCTAGTAACAGCTTCAGTACCTGTATTTAAAATTCTGACTTTATAATCGACTAATTTTAAATCTTTTAAATATTTTGAATATTTTGCTAATCGATCAACGTTTTGTCTTATAGCATTATCAAGAGCATTTACCGGTCCATTACCCTCTCCTTCACAAACAATTTTTTCTCCATCAACTTCTAATTGGGCTTTCGCAGAAGAAACTATCTCTCCAGACTTATTTTTTTTTACAGAAACATCATATTCATTAATCGATATATATCTTGGAATTTCTCCAATAATTCTTCTTGCTAATAATTCAAATGAAGCATCAGCTCCATCATAACTATAGCCAATAAATTCTCTATCCTTAACTTCATTTAAAAGTTTTTTAATTTTTGGATCATTTTCATTAATTTCTATGTTAATTGTTTTCAATCTAGAGATAATATTAGATTTACCTGACTGATCTGAAACAACTATATTTCTGATATTTCCAACTTCTTTAGGATTAATATGTTCATAAGTTTTGGGATCTTTTTGTACAGCAGACACATGTAAACCACCTTTATGTGAAAAAGCTGCTGCTCCAACATATGGTAAATGCATATTTGGTTTTCGATTTAAAACTTCATCTAAAAGTCTAGAACAGTTAGTTAAATCTTTAATATTTTCAGATTTAATCCCAATTTCAAATTTTGATGAAAAATCATTTTTTAAAAAAAATGTTGGTATTAAAGACATTAAATTTGCATTTCCACATCTTTCACCTAAACCATTAATAGTTCCTTGCACTTGACGAACACCTGATAAAACTGCAGCTAAAGAATTAGCTACTGCATTGCCAGTATCATTATGAGCATGAATACCCAAATTTTTGCCAGGAATAATCTTTGATACCTCGGTGACTATCTTGGTAACTTCATGCGGCAATGTCCCTCCATTTGTATCACACAAAACTATCCACCTTGCACCATTATCATAAGCCGTTTTAATACACTCTATCGCATATTTAGAATTTGCTTTATAACCATCAAAAAAATGTTCAGCATCAAACATAAATTCTTTTTTAGCTTTAACAAAATGTTTAGCGCTTTCACTTATATTTTCTAAATTTTCTTTATTTGATATACCAAGTGCCACATCGACATGAAAATCCCAAGATTTTCCTACCAAACAAACTGCTGGAGTATTAGAGTTTAATATTGCTGATAAACCCGTATCATTATTTGCACTATGTCCAGTTTTTTTTGTCATTCCAAAAGAAGTAAGTTTAGCATTTTTAAAGCTATGTTTTTTTTGAAAAAACTCTGTGTCTGTTAAATTTGCTCCAGGCCAACCGGCTTCAATATAATCCACACCTAGAGAGTCTAAAGCAAACGCAATTTTTTCTTTGTCCTCAAGTGAAAAATCTACACCTTGAGTTTGAGCACCGTCTCTCAATGTAGTATCAAATATGTATAATCGTTCTTTACTCATTTAAATTTCCAAATTGTTTTACCATCTTTATCCTCTATTAAAACACCTTTGTCTAAAAGCTCATTTCTTATTCTGTCAGCTTCCTTATAATCTCTATTTTTCCTAGCTTTATTTCTTAACTCAATTTTATTTAATATGTCCGTTTCATTAATCGAAGCTTTATCTTTTTTATATTGTTGCCAATTTTCATAATCTTCATTTAGTAATCCAACAAATTTACATGCAGAGACAAATAGTTGCTGATCGTGACCTTTTGAAGCCTTTTCATAAAGTTGGTGTAAATTAGCGATGTATCCTGGAGTATTCAGATCATCAAACAAAGGTTTTAAAATTTCATCAGAAATTTTGGAAGTTTTAAGATTATTTGAGTATACACGGTACCATTTATCGAGAGTATTTTCACATTCACTTAAAAGTTTATCATTCCAATCTAAGGGTTGCTTATAATGAGCGCTCATTAAAGCTAATCTAAGAACTTGACCACTAATTTTTTTTCTAAAATTTTTAATTTTTAAAATATTTCCCTGAGATTTCGCCATTTTTTCATTTGACATTGTTATAAAAGCATTATGGATCCAGTAATTTGCAAAAGTGCTAGTTTCATTTGCACATCTTGATTGTGCGATTTCATTTTCATGATGTGGGAATAACAAATCTATACCTCCTCCATGAATATCAAACTCATTACCTAAAAATTTTTTTGACATAGCTGAGCATTCTAAATGCCAGCCAGGTCTACCTTTTCCCCATGGTGAGTTCCATGAGGGTTCATCACTTTTTGAGGGTTTCCACAAGACAAAATCTTCAGAATTTTGTTTATTATCACTTATTTCAACCCTTGAACCAGCTATCAAATCTTCTAATTTTTTATTTGATAATTTTCCATAATCAGAAAATTTTTTAACCTCAAAATAAACATGTTTGTTATTTTCATAAGCAAAACCCTTTTTTAATAATTCACTAATCATTTTGATCATTAAATCTATATGTTCAGTTGCTTTAGGTTGATGTGATGGGTTTTCACAATTTAAATATGAACAATCATCTAAAAAACTTTTTGTTACTTTTTCTGTTAATTCTTTTGTAGATATATTCTGATCTTGAGACGATTTAATAATTTTATCGTCTATGTCTGTAATATTTCTTACATACTTTACGTTTTTAAATTTATTCTTAAGTACTCTAAATAAAATATCAAATATGACTAATGGCCTTGCATTTCCAATATGGGGATCATCATAAACAGTTGGGCCACAAACATACATTCCTACCTCTTTATTATTTCGAGGAACAAACTGTTCTTTTTTATTAGTTAAATTATTTGTTAAATAAATATCCATTATAGTTGATTAAGAAATATACCTTATTTTGGGATTTGTTAATCTAATTGATTAACTTGGAATTTTGCATACAGGAATGGGGTCCATTTTATGCAAATTTTGTTTTCTTATCTTTTCGTATTCTGCTCTATGAGGTGAGTCGGGATTGATCATTGCCTCTTCTAATTCATTATAATTAAATCCTAGCTGTCCTTCGTCAGTTCTTCCATCATCCCAAAGACCATCCGTTGGAGGAGCATCAATAATTTCTTTTAATATTCCTAATTCTTTACCCAGTTCCCAAACTTCAGTTTTATTACAATCAGCAATGGGTGAAATATCTACTCCCCCATCACCATATTTTGTGTAAAAACCAACACCAAAATCTTCAACTTTGTTACCTGTGCCTACCACGATACCTTTATTGGCAGCGGCTACTTGATAAAGAGTAGTCATTCTTAATCTTGCTCTTGAATTTGCATAACCATGTTCATTATCAAATTTGTTAAGTGTTGTTGAAAATGTTTCAAACAAGTTATCTAAGCTTATTGTGTGAGCCTCTACATTTTTAAAATTTTGTGTTAACCATTTTTGATGTTTCAAACTTAAATCATGTTGATTTTCTTTTTGTTTTATTGGCATTGTTAAAACTATTGTTTTTAAACCTGTCATAGCACTTAAGGTGCTAGATACTGAAGAATCTATACCTCCAGAAATCCCTATAACTAAAGATTCTGCCTTATTTGGCATTTGATCAACATAGGTTTTAATCCAATTTGATATGTATTTAACTTTTTTAGATGCGTTCATGACATTATATTTAATAATTATTTATCCTAAAACAATGGCTTAAGATGCCGCTTGAATAGCATTTTTAGAATAGCTCGTATTCTTTTTGATCTCATCTGAAATTAAAAAAGCTAGTTCAATAGCCTGTTCTGAGTTTAATCTTGGATCACAATGAGTGTGGTATCTACTTGATAAGTCTGCATCAGATATTTTTCTAGCTCCACCAGTACATTCTGTAACATCTTGCCCAGTCATCTCAATATGCAAGCCACCTGCGTACGAACCTTCTGATTGATGAACCCCAAAAACATTTTTTACTTCGTTAACTACATCATTAAAAGGTCTTGTTTTAAAACCAGTAGTAGATTTAATCGTATTTCCATGCATTGGATCACATGACCAAACAACATTTAATCCTTCTTTCTTAATTCCTCTAATTAATTTTGGTAAAAATTTTTCAACATTTTGATGACCAAA
>CACDTN010000010.1:0-62700 GCA_902555725.1 uncultured Pelagibacteraceae bacterium
AATTAAATATTTCTTATTTAGTTTTATTAAAGTTTCTTGAAGTATCCCACAAATCTTTTTTTTATGTATTATTAAATCATTTGGTTTTTTAAAGATGATCTTATTTTTATAATATAAAGACAACAATTTTTTTACTAATAAACAGTTAATTTTTGTCAGTTGTTTTATAGAAACAGTAAAGTTTTCTAGATTGTAAAAAAAACTTATAAATAAATTTCCTTTATAAGAAATCCATTTTTTTCCATATTGACCTCGACCATTGTTTTGCATTTCTGAAATGACCATTCCATAATTTAAATTTGAATTTCGTATTATTCTAATAGCAGTATTATTAGTGCTATTAACTTTTTTAAATCTAAAAATTTTAAATTTCATCAAATAATATTAATTCTAGAAACAACTTCAATTAATTGACTTGGAAATATGAAGTAAATTAGAATTAATAATGTTGAAAACATTAAAGATAACTTTAACCATAAGCTATGATCAGTATCATATTTTTCTTTTTCTTTATCAAAATACATTATTTTAATTATTCTTAAGTAATAAAAAGCTGCTACTACGGTTGATAGCAAACCAACTATAGCCAAAAAATACATAGATTGTTCTAAAACTGATTTAAAAATATAAAACTTTGCAAAAAAACCAGCTAGTGGTGGAATTCCAGCTAAAGAAAATAAGATCACTAACAATGATAACGACATTAATGGGTGATTTTTTGATAAGCCTGAAAGATCTTCAATATCTTCAAAGTATTTATTATTTCTCTTCATCATTAATAAACATGAAAATAAACCTAAGTTCATTAATATATAAATAGTTATGTAAATAACTGAGCTTTGAATTCCATCATTAGAACCTGTTGCTACTCCAGCCAAAGTATAACCCACATGGCCTATTGAGCTATAAGCAATTAGTCTTTTAAGATTTGTTTGGCCTATGGCTGCTATTGCCCCGAAAAGCATTGATGCTATTGATAAAAAAATCAAAATCATTTGCCACTGATCTATCAAGTTTAAAAAAGGAACATACAAAAATCTAATAAATACAGTTAGTGCTGCTATTTTAGGAACCATTGTAAAAAATAATGTAACTGATGTTGGTGATCCCTCATAAACATCAGGAGCCCACATATGAAATGGCACAGCAGAAATTTTAAATGCTAGACCGACTAGAATAAAGACTATACCAAAAGTGATTGCATATTCGTTTGAATTTAGTTGATTAGCAATAATGTTAAAATTAGTTGAACCTGTAAACCCATATATTAATGAACATCCATAAAGTAATAAACCTGAAGACAATGCACTCAAAACAAAATATTTTAATCCAGCTTCTGAGGACTTAAGTTGATCCCTATTAAAAGTAGCTAAAACATATAAAGCTAGTGATTGAAGTTCTAGACCCATATAAAATACAATTAAATCATTTGAACTGATCATTATCATCATACCAAGAACTGAACTTAAAATTAGAATTGGATATTCAATTTTAAAAATATTTAAAGTCTTTAAATAATTTGAAGAGATTACCAAAACCAAAAAAGCAGCTAACAAAGTTACAATTTTCATAAAAGATGATAAATAATCAATTACAACACTAGAGTTGAATAATAACGTTTCTTGAATTCCTAAAGTTTCATTTAAAGTAATTACAGAAGTAATAAGTAAAATAATTAATGAAATATTTTGAATCAATTTGGAACTATTTTTCTTAAAGACCCCTAAAATAAGAAGAAACATTATTGATAATGAAAGAAATATTTCTGGAAAAACTAAAGCTAAATTTGTCATTATTAATTACTAATTAAATTAAAGTTATATACTTTTATTAAGTTGCTGATAGAAACTTCAATGGTATTTATTAGAGGTTCTGGATAAAATCCAAAAAATAACGTTGGTACTGCTAAACATGATAAAATAAATAATTCAGATTTATTTAAATCTACCATTTGTTTTAAATCTGAATTAACTAGCTTACCAAAAACTACCCTTTTATATAACCAAAGCATATATGCTGCTCCTATTATCACTCCCAAACTTGCAATTACAGCAACTAAAAAATTATCTTTAAATGCTCCCATTAAAATTAAAAATTCACCAACAAAACCACTTGTTCCTGGTAGACCTAAAGCTGCTAATGTAAATAACATAAATAAAACTGAGTATTTGGGAATAATACTTACAATACCACCATAAGTGTTTATTAATCTCGAATGCATTCGATCGTAAACTACACCAACACATAAAAAGAGTGCCGCTGCAACTAATCCATGACTTATCATTTGTAAAATACTTCCTTCAAGACCTTGCTGTTGAATTGTAAAAATTCCTAAAGTAACAAAACCCATGTGAGCTACAGATGAATATGCAATTAATTTTTTCATATCCTCTTGCATTAAAGCAATTAGGGATGTGAAAATAATTGCGATAACACTTAAAGTGTAAATTAATGGTGTAAAAATTTCTGATGCAATAGGAAATAAACCTAGAGAAAATCTAATAAATCCATAACCTGCCATTTTGAGCAAAATTGCTGCTAGTAATACTGATCCTGCTGTCGGAGCCTCCACATGTGCATCTGGTAACCAAGTGTGAACAGGCCACATAGGAGTTTTAACGGCAAATGAACTGAAAAAAGCCAGCCACAAAAGATTTTGATATTTGGCATCAATTCCTAATTCATAAAGTTGAACTACATCAGTTGTCCCTGATATCAAGTATATTGAGATTATAGCTATTAGCATCAATACAGAGCCTAATAATGTAAATAAAAAGAACTTAAATGCAGAATAAACTCTTCTTGTGCCACCCCAAATCCCAATAATCAAAAACATTGGAATTAAACCAGCTTCGAAAAATAAATAGAAAACTACTAAATCTAATGAACAAAAAACTCCAATCATAAAAGATTCCATAATTAAGATTGCAATGAGAAATTCACTAAGTCTATTTTTAATAGAGTTATTGACAGAAATTATGCATAGAGGTGTTATAAAAGTTGTTAAAATAATAAATAATATTGAGATACCATCAATACCTACTTTGTAATTTATTAGATCTTTAATCCAAACTCTATCCTCGACAAATTGAAATTCTGATGTTGATTGATCAAATAATATCCATAAATAAATTGATAAAAAAAAATTTACTAATGAGGTAAATAATGCAACATATTTTACTGTGATATTATTTTCTTTATTACTTCTTGTAAAAAAAAGAAAAAGAGCACCTACTGCAGGTAATAGTATTAAAGAAGAAAGAATAGGAAAGTTCATTATTTGACAATTAGAAAAGTTAATAAAGCAGAGAAACCAAGTAGCATTACAAATGCATACTGATATATAAATCCACTTTGAAATTTATTAGCTTTTAAAGAACACTTTTTAATAAATGATGAAATACCATCAGGACCAAAACCATCAATTATTTTGATATCAAAAAATTTCCATAAGAATAATCCTATTTTTTTTGATGGAATTACAAATAAGACATCATACAGCTCATCAAAATACCACTTATTAATTAAAAATTGATATAAAGGTTTATTAACATTAGCTATTTGATTAGATAAATTTTTGTTTTTTACAAATAAGTAATAAGCAACTGGTATTGATAAAATTACTAAAATAGGAGTTAATACTAAAAACCAAAAAGGTGGATGATCTGAACTTAATGGTTCTAGAAAAAAAATTGACTCTTGCCAAAAATTACTTATTCCCCCATAACCTAGAAATAATTCTTTAAAAGCATAACCAGCAAATATAGCACCTACAGAAAGAAAAATTAAAGGTATTAACATTACCAGGGGTGACTCGTGAGTTTCTTCAATCTTGATATCTTTATTATTATAATCTCCATGAAAAGTTTTAAAAATTAATCTCCATGAATAAATAGATGTAAGAAATGCAGTAATAATACCAATCCCCGCTGCATAATATCCAGTAGTATTTCCTCTTAAATACGCAAATTCTATAATTGCATCTTTGGAGTAAAATCCTGATAAAAAAGGAAAGCCGGTTAAAGCTAAAGTGCCTATTATCATTAATGTATAGGTATAAGGTAATTTTTTCCAAACTCCCCCCATTTTATTTATATTTTGCTGATCTTTAAAAGCGTGAATAACTGAACCTGATCCTAAAAATAAAAGAGCTTTAAAAAATGCATGTGTA
This sequence comes from uncultured Pelagibacteraceae bacterium, assembly GCA_902555725.1. GTDB lineage: Bacteria > Pseudomonadota > Alphaproteobacteria > Pelagibacterales > Pelagibacteraceae > Pelagibacter. Next base: position 4,172 of record CACDTN010000010.1, read on the forward strand.
AATAAATGAAACATCGCAACATTATATGCACCTACACCTGCAGCAAAAAACATATAACCAAGTTGACTACAAGTTGAATAAGCAATTATTTTTTTTATATCTGTTTGGACAAGTGCAACAGTCGCTGCAAAAAATGCTGTACTCATGCCTACAATTGTAATGACATTTAATGCTAGCTCTGAATATTCATAAATAGGCGAACATCTTACGACTAAAAAAACACCTGCTGTAACCATAGTTGCAGCATGAATAAGTGCTGAAACAGGTGTTGGACCTTCCATGGCATCTGGTAGCCATGTGTGTAGTAAAATTTGAGCTGATTTACCCATCGCTCCAACAAATAGAAGCAAACAAATCAAATCAATAGCATTAATATTAATGCCTAGAAATAATAAATTCTTATCAACAATAGTTGGGATTAGCTCAAAAACTTCTGTATAATTTACAGTTCCAAACAAATAAAAAATTAAAAAAATCCCTAAAGCAAAACCGAAGTCTCCTACCCTATTAACTAAAAAGGCTTTAATAGCAGCTGAATTAGCAGTATCTTTTTTGAACCAAAATCCAATTAAAAAATATGAACATAGACCTACACCTTCCCATCCAAAGAATAATTGAATAAAATTATCAGAAGTTACCAACATCAACATTGCAAAAGTAAACAAAGATAAATAAGCCATAAATCTTGGCTTATGAGGGTCATGGGACATATAACCAATGGAATAAATATGAACTAAGGATGAAACAGAAGTTACAACTACTAACATCACGGCAGATAAAGGATCAATCTTCATCGACCAATTTACATCTAACGATCCAGAGCTAATCCATTTAGCTATAATTATATTATCTTGATATTGATTGATAATAACTTCATATAAAACTACTGCGGATAAAATCGCAGAAATAGTTACTAAAAGACTAGTAACAATTTCTGAATTTCTATCACCAATAAATTTTCCAAAAAAACCAGATATTATTGAAGCTATTAAAGGTAATGCTATAATTGAAATTTCCATATTAACCTTTTAAATTATCAATTTCCTCAACTCGGATGGTTCCAGTATTTCGGTAATAAACAACTATGATTGCTAAACCTATAGCAGCCTCAGCTGCAGCAACTGTTAAAATAAATAAAGTAAAGACCTGCCCTGATAAGTCATTTAAATATATTGAGAACGAAACTAAATTTATATTAACCGCTAATAGAATAAGCTCAATACTCATTAAAATTACAATAATATTTTTTCTGTTTAAAAAAATTCCAACTATGCCAATCGTAAAAATTATTGCTCCTAAAGTTAGATAATGTCCAAGGCCAATTTCAATCATCAATTTTTACCCCCTTATTAGATGGTACATCTAAAACTTCCACTCCTTCAGATCTTTCTCTAGAAATTTGTTTAATGTAGCTTTGTTTTTTGACACCCTCTCTTTGTCTAAAAGTAAGGACAATCGCTCCTATCATTGCAATTAATAAAATCATTCCACTTATTTGAAAGACATGAATATAATCTGTATATAATATTTGCCCCAAAGAATGAGTATTACTAAGTTCACTGGATGTATCTAAATTATTCGAATTAAATAAATTAGGTTTATACTTCCAACCGCCAACAACAATAATTAATTCAAAGAATATTAAAGCACTTATAATAAGCCCTATGGGGATATGTCCTGAACTATCCTCAGATAATAACCATTGATTTTTTTGTTGAGCTACATTTAACATCATGACAACAAATAAAAACAGAACTGCTACTGCACCAACGTAGACAATTAACATGATCATACCTAAAAATTCTGCACCAATCATAATAAAGAGACATGAAATACTGATAAAATCTAAAATTAAAAAAAATACTGAATGGACTGTATTTTTAGAGACAGTAACCATTATTGCAGAAATAATAGCTATTAAAGAAAAAACATAAAAAAAAATTGCGTGAGCTATCATTAATTATCTGTAAGGATTATCTGACTTAATATTTGCAGCTAAAATATTTTCCCATCTATCTCCATTATCAAGGAGTTTTTCCTTAGTGTAATACAGTTCTTCTCTAGTTTCAGTAGAAAATTCAAAATTTGGTCCTTGCACAATTGCATCAACAGGACAAGATTCTTCACATAAACCACAATAGATACATTTCATCATATCTATATCGTATCGAGTTGTTTTTCTACTTCCATCATCTCTTTGTGTAGACTCGATAGTGATTGCTTGTGCGGGACATACTGCTTCACATAATTTACAAGCTATACATCTTTCCTCACCATTTGGATATCTTCTCAAAGCATGTTCACCTCTAAACCTTGGGCTAATTTTTCCTTTTTCAAAAGGATAATTAATTGTTTTTTTTGATTTGAACACTTCTTTAATAGCAATTAATAATCCACTTACAAAGTCAACCATCAATATAGTTTTAATAAATCTAGTGATTTTCATTTAGTTTGTTGGCAAAAGGTTAAAATAAAAAAGATAACTTGCTGTTAATACTACGTAAATTAATGATAATGGTAAAAATATCTTCCATCCTAATCTCATTAATTGATCATATCTATATCTTGGGACAGTTGCCTTAACTAAAGCAAAAAGAATAAACAAAAAAAGAATTTTAAATATTAACCAAACTGCTCCAGGAACTAAAGTAAAAGGATATATATCTATGGGTGATAACCACCCTCCTAAAAATAAAATTGATCCTAATGCACACATTAATAAAATATTTGCATATTCACCTAACCAAAACATTGCATACATCATTCCAGAATATTCTGTTTGATATCCAGCAACTAACTCTGCCTCCGCCTCAGGAAGGTCAAATGGAGGTCTATTAGTTTCAGCTAAAGATGAAATAAAAAAAATAACGAACATTGGAAATAATGGAATTATAAACCACATTTCTTGTTGAGCTAATACAATATCACTTAAATTTAATGACCCTACACATAGTAATACATTTATTATTATTATACCTATTGAAACTTCATAAGATACCATCTGCGCTGCAGACCTTATAGCTCCTAAAAATGGATATTTTGAGTTTGAGGCCCATCCACCCATAATAATTCCATAAACACCTAAAGAAGAGACAGCAAATATATATAAAATTCCAACATTAATATTTGCTAGGACTTGACCTTCGTCGAAAGGAATAACTGCCCAAGCTATTAAGGCTAACGTCATAGTTATTATTGGTGCAAGAATAAAAATAACTTTATTTGAACTAGCTGGAATGATTATTTCCTTAAAAATATATTTCAAAGCATCTGCAAGAGATTGGAGTAATCCAAAAGGTCCAACAACATTAGGTCCTTGTCTTTTTTGAACAAAGGCCCAAACTCTTCTATCTAACCAAACAATCATTGCTACGGAGACTAAAACAGGAACTAGTAAAAATAAAATCTTATAAACTTCTTGAAATATAATATCAAAATATTCCATTTATCAACCTTCTGTACCTGTTCGCTTAACTTCAATTTTAGAATTATTACAATCAAGCATAGTTTTTGACGCTCTTGCTACCACATTAGAAAAATAATAATCTTTAAATTCAACTTTTAAATCCTCATTTACAAATTCATTTGTCTCAATATTAGTTATCAAAGTTTCCCTTTGCTTTTCTTTTTTAAGATTCAGGTAATTAAACATACTACTTTCAAGCTCATCTTTATCATTAAAAAGTTTACGATTATTCATTGTTTCAGCAATTTCATTAATTATTTGCCAATCTTCTTTTGAGTCTCCTGGGGGATATGAGGCTTTGAAGGCTTTTTGAACTTTACCTTCCAAATTAGTAAAGTGTCCAGATTGCTCTGTATATGCTGCACCTGGTAAAATTATATCTGCAATTTCTGCCCCTTTATCTCCATGGCTTCCTTGATAAATTATAAATTCATCTTTTTTGACGAAATCAAGATTATCCTGGTTAAGAAGATAAATAATTTCAAATTTATTTTGTTTAAGATCATCTAAAATATTATTATTTTGGTCAACTAAATCCAAATCTATACTTCCAACAGTAGATGCATCTGTAGATAAAATATTTAGAGGATTCCAATCTTGAGTAAATTTATTATTTTTATACAAAAATTCTTTTAAAGAATAAAATAAGTTACTTGCTGATTTTGATTTTAAAAATGACTCCCCCAATACAATTAAAGGTTTTTTTGAATTTAATATATCATTAGTTATTTCATCTTTATTTTCAATAATATCCTTAATTGTTTGAGTTTTACCATTTAGAATTTGATAAGGATAAGTAAGGTCACCAACATTATTTAGTGAAATAATCTTAGTTTTATTATTTAAATAAGCTTTTCTAATTCTGGCATTAAGCATAGTCGCTTCAAATCTAGGGTTAGTGCCAATCAATAAAATCAAGTCAGACTCTTCAATTCCATTAATTGTTGAATTAAATAAGTAATTTTCTCTTACTGAATTATCTATGAATCTTTTAGAAGATTTAGAATCATATTTATTTGTATCTATAGTTCTATCAAAAAATTCTTTAAAAATAAAACTTGCTTCCATATTTGTTAGGTCTCCTACAAAGCCACATATATTTTCTTTTTTTGTATTTTCAATTTTAGATTTGATGATTTTATAAACTTCATCCCAAGAAGCTTTTTCAAATTTATTATTATATTTGATATAAGGTGTATCAAGTCTTTGATTAAGTAAACCATCGCATGCATATCTTGTTTTATCAGAAATCCATTCTTCATTAATTTCCTCATTAATAACTGGTAAAACTCTTTTTACCTCCCAATCATAAGTATCAACTCTTATATTTGATCCAACCGCATCCATTACATCAATAGTTTCTGTCTTTTTTAATTCCCAAGGCCTTGCTTCAAACACGTAAGGCTTTGAGGTTAATGCTCCTACAGGACAAAGATCAATAACATTTCCAGAAAGCTCTGACTGTATTGATTTTTCTAAATAAGTAGTAATTTGCATGTCTTCACCTCTTCCAATTGCACCTAATTCAGGAACACCTGCAATTTCAGTTGCAAATCTTATACACCTTGTGCAATGAATGCATCTTGTCATTTGAGTCTTTATTAAAGGACCCATATTCTTATCTGGAACTGCTCTTTTATTTTCTTTAAATCTTGATTTATCAATTCCATAGAACATAGATTGATCTTGTAAATCACATTCTCCACCTTGATCACAAACAGGACAATCCAAAGGATGGTTTGCTAATAAAAATTCCATCACACCCTTTCTAGATTTTTCTATATTTGGTGTATTTGTTTTAATTACCATACCATCTGCAGCTGGCATAGCGCATGAAGCTATTGGTTTAGGAGATTTTTCCATTTCAACTAAACACATTCTACAATTTCCAGCTATTGATAATTTTTCATGATAACAAAATCTTGGTATTTCTACACCTGCTTTTTCACAGGCCTGAAGAACTGTTAGTCCTTCTTCAACTTCTACCTCAGTATCATTAACTTTTAATTTAAGCATTTTTATCTAATAAATGTTGGTCAACTAAGTAAGGAATATTTTTGTTTTCTTTTACTATCGGATCAAATTTATTTCTCTCTTTGATTTCTTTTTTAAAATGTCTTAATAATCCTTGAACTGGCCAAGAAGAACCTTCTCCAAATGCACAAATTGTGTGTCCTGCTATTTGATTAGTAACATCACCTAACATATCAACTTCATCTCTAGTTGCTTCACCCTTAGACATCCTTTCAAGCATTCTCCACATCCATCCAGTTCCTTCTCTACAAGGAGTACATTGACCACAACTTTCATGTTTATAAAATCTTGCAATTCTAGCCATACATTTAATAATATCTTGATCCTTATTAATTACGACTACACCAGCAGTTCCTAATCCACTTTTCTCTGCCATCAATGAGTCAAAATCCATAGTTAAAGTTTCACATTTTTCTTTTGGGATTAAAGGCATTGATGATCCACCAGGAATTACTGCTTGCAGGTTGTCCCAGCCACCAATTACACCCCCAGCATGAATTTCTATTAATTCTTTTAATGGTATATTCATTTCCTCTTCGACATTACATGGGTTGTTTACATTTCCAGATATACAAAAAATCTTTGTACCTGTATTTTTTTCTCTACCTAAAGAAGAAAACCATTTGCTGCCTTTTCGAAGAATTGTTGGAACAACTGCAATAGTTTCAACATTATTAATTATTGTTGGGCACCCATAAAGTCCTATTAAAGCAGGAAACGGAGGTTTTAATCTTGGTTGTCCCTTTTTACCTTCTATACTCTCAAGTAGTGCTGTCTCCTCGCCACAAATATATGCTCCTGCTCCATAATGAATGTAAATATCTAAATCCCATCCAGTCCCAGCTGCATTTTTCCCAATAAGATTTTTATTATAAGCCTCATCAATTGCAGCTTGAAGTTTTTGTCCTTCAATAAAATATTCTCCTCTAATATAGATATAACAAACATGTGCTTGAACTGCGAATGAAGCTATTAAGCAACCTTCTATAAGTTTATGAGGTTCAAATCTTAATAGATCTCTATCTTTACAAGTTCCAGGTTCTGATTCATCTGCATTAATAACCAAGTAATGAGGTCTAGATCCAACTTCTTTAGGTGCAAAAGACCATTTTAATCCAGTTGGAAAACCTGCCCCACCCCTTCCTCTAAGTTGTGAATCTTTAATCTCATTAATGATCCAATCTCTTCCTTTGTTTGTAAGTTCTTTTGTATTAACCCAATCACCTCTTTTTTGAGATGAGGTGATATCAGATCCCAAGTCGTTATATAAATTTTTAAAAATTCTATCTTGATCTTTAAGCATTTTTTAAATCCAATAAGGTTTTTCTGTTATTTTCTGGTTCATTATTTATTCTTCCTCTATAAGAGCCTGGTTTAGGTGTTTCACCTTTTAAAAGTGATTCTAAAATTTTTAGAGTTTTTTCTTTATCTAAATCTTCATAATAATTATCATTAATTTGCATCATTGGAGCATTAACACAAGCTCCTAAACATTCAACTTCCATCCATGAACAGGTTTTATCTTTTGATAACTCTGACTCATTTTCAGAAATTTTTTCTTTACAGGCCTCAACTAATTTATTTGCTCCTCTAATCATGCATGGAGTTGTGGTGCATACTTGTATAAAATATTTTCCAACTGGAGATAAATTATACATAGAATAAAAAGTAGCTACCTCATAAACTTTGATATAAGGCATATCTAAAAATTTTGCGATATATTTCATTGCTGCTAATGGAATCCAATTATCATTTTGTCTTTGTGCTATATATAATAAAGCCATCACTGCACTTTGTTGTTTACCCTCAGGATATTTTGCGATTATCGTCTTTGCCTCTTCTAGAGATGAAGAATTAAACTCAAAGTTTTCTGGTTGATCTTTGGCTGGTTTTTTTAAACTCATCTATCTACCTCACCAAAAACTATATCTAAAGATCCAAGAACAGCAGGAACATCTGCTAACATATGGCCCTTAATTAAGTAATCCATTGATTGTAAATGTGAAAATCCTGGAGCTCTAATTTTACATTTGTACGGTTTGCTTGATCCATCAGAAATTAAATAAACTCCAAATTCACCTTTGGGTGCTTCAACTGCTGTATATATTTCATCCTTAGGTACACGATAACCTTCTGTGAACAGTTTAAAGTGATGGATTAATGCCTCCATTGATTGTTTAATTTCCTTTTTAGATGGTGGGGTTATTTTTCCATCAAAACTTTTTACTGGTCCTTTTTCCATCTTGTCTAAACACTGTTTTATAATAGATACACTTTCTTTCATTTCTTCAATTCTACATAAATAACGATCATAACAGTCCCCATTTTTTCCAACTGGTACTTTAAATTCTAATTGTTCATAACAATCATAAGGTTGTGACTTTCTAATGTCCCAAGGTACTCCAGATCCTCTAATCATTACTCCACTAAATGAATAATCTAAAGCATCATCTTTAGTTACTATTCCAATATCAACATTTCTTTGTTTAAAAATTCTATTATCAGTTAATAAATTCTCTAAGTCGTTTATAATTTTGGGAAAATTGCCACAAAATTTTGCAATATCACCTTCTAAACCTGCTGGTAAATCTTGGTGAACTCCACCAGCTCTAAAGTAATTTGCATGTAATCTAGAACCAGAAACTCTCTCATAAAAAGTCATTAATGTTTCTCTTTCTTCAAAACCCCACAAAGAGGGAGTTAACGCACCCACGTCTAGAGCTTGTGTAGTTACATTTAAAATATGACTTAAAATTCTTCCAATTTCACAGAACATTACTCTTATAAATTGAGCTCTTATAGGTACTTCAATTTTTAAAATTTTTTCAATAGCTAATGCAAAAGCATGTTCCTGGTTCATTGGAGCTACATAATCAAGACGATCAAAATAAGGAACAGCTTGCATATATGTTTTATTCTCAATTAACTTTTCTGTACCTCGATGAAGTAATCCAATATGTGGATCTGCTTTTTCAACAACTTCACCATCTAATTCTAGAATAAGTCTTAAAACTCCATGTGCTGCAGGATGCTGGGGTCCAAAATTTAGGTTTAAATTTTTAATTTTTTTTGTCATTTTCATCCGTTTGTTCTTTAATATATTTAGTCCCTTCCCATGGACTTTCGTAATCAAAATTTCTATAGTTTTGTTCTAGTTTGACAGGCTCTTTAATAACTTTTTTTTGTTCTTCATTATATCTAACTTCTGTATGTCCAGTTAAAGGAAAATCTTTTCTCAGTGGATGACCTTCAAAACCATAATCAGTTAGTATTCTTCTTAAATCTGGATGATCTTTAAAATTAACACCATACATATCAAAAACTTCTCTTTCCATCCAGTTTGCTGATGGAAAAATTGATGTTAAAGATGAAATGACTTCATTTTCAGTAATAAAGTAACTTAAAATCATTCTTTGATTAAACTCGTGGCTTAAAAATAAATATACAACTTTAAATCTCTGTGGCTGTTCTGGATAATCAACTACAGTAATATCAATAAGTTGTCTAAACTTCATGTCTTTATTTGTTTTAATAAACAAAGTTACATCTATTAAATCCTCTTTATCTATCTCAATATAAATTTGGTTATGTTTAATTAACGTTGTATTAATTTTTGAAGCTAACTCTGAATTAATTTTTTTTTCTAAATCTATTAAAGTTTTCATTTTATCTATTAAAAGAACCTTTGTTTCTTATTTTTTTTTGTAACTGCATAATTCCATACAAAAGAGACTCAGCAGATGGCGGGCATCCAGGGACGTAAACATCAACAGGAACTATACGGTCACATCCTCTAACAACTGAATATGAATAATGATAATAACCACCCCCATTTGCACAACTACCCATAGAAATTACATATCTTGGTTCTGGCATTTGATCATAGACTTTTCTTAATGCTGGAGCCATTTTATTAGTTAAAGTTCCAGCCACAATCATGACATCAGACTGTCGAGGTGATCCTCTAGGAGCTGCTCCAAATCTTTCAAGATCATATCTTGGCATTGCGGTTTGCATCATTTCAACTGCGCAACAAGCTAAACCAAACGTCATCCAATGCAATGAACCAGATCTTGACCAATTTATTAAATTGTCTAGTGAAGTAGTGATAAATCCATTTTTACTGAAGTCATCAGCTAATTGTTTAAACTCCTCAGGAATTTGATCTAATTTATTATTCATTTAAATTTTTATTTATTCCCAATCCAAAGCACCTTTTTTCCACTCATAAATAAATCCTATTGTAAGTATGAATAAAAAAATCATCATTGACATAAAGCCAAGAATTCCTATTGAGCCTAGTGAAATTGCCCAAGGAAATAAAAATGCTATTTCAAGATCAAAAATTATAAACAATATTGCAACAAGATAAAACCTTACATCAAATTCCATTCTCGAGTCTTCAAATGGATCAAACCCACATTCATAAGCAGACAACTTTTCTGGATCAGGATTTTTAGGAGATAAGAAAAAATTAACTAAAATAAAAACACAACTTAGTCCTAAAGCTATAATTAAGAATAAAATTATAGGTAAATAATCTTTTAAAAATTCCGCAGTCATGTGGGAATATATATCATTTTTTAAAGCTAGATGAAGTGGTGTTAGGTCACATTATTCAAAATATACAGCCTTATTGATAACGATTATCAAGACTAAGGTATTAAGTGGCGGGAGTGAAGGGACTCGAACCCTCGACCTATCGCGTGACAGGCGATCGCTCTAACCAACTGAGCTACACCCCCACTTTTGATTCTTTTGGTGGGCAGTAAAGGACTCGAACCTTTGACCCCCTCGGTGTAAACGAGATGCTCTACCAACTGAGCTAACCGCCCATAACCAAAATAGTGGTTATATCTCTCAGTCTAATAACGTCAAGATTTATTAATTGTTATAAATAGTAGAAAATTTTTTAAAATCCACCTCTCCAATTATTTTTGGAGTTAAAATTATCTTCTTCTTTTTTTGATACTGGTCTGAACAAATAAAAAGTGAGAAAAACTACAACCAATAAAATTACGAATAATTCCATTGTAAATTCTTATTGTATACTTGCTTGAGATTTGTCATCTTTTTTAGTTAGATCAACCTCAACCCATTCTGTCTTTTTAAGTTCTTTTGTTAAAGCAATTTTTAAAACCTCATCTGCATATTCTACAGGAGTGATTTTTATTTCGTCTAAAATTTTTTTTGGCATATCAACTAAATCTTTTTCATTTTCTTTAGGAATTAAAACCTCTTTTATTCCTGCTCTATGTGCTGCTAATAATTTTTCTTTTAAGCCGCCTATGGGTAAGACTTGACCCGTTAAAGTAACCTCACCAGTCATAGCTACATCTTTTCTTACAGGAATAGTTGTAATCGAAGAAACTATAGATGTAACCATTGCTATTCCAGCAGATGGTCCATCTTTTGGCGTTGCTCCTTCAGGTACATGAATATGAAAATCTTTCTTTTCAAATAATGGTGGAATAATTCCATACTCTAAACATTTTGATCTTACAAATGATTTTGCAGCTTTTACAGACTCTTGCATTACATCACCTAACTTACCTGTAATTTGCATTCTACCTTTTCCAGGCATTGTTACAGTCTCTACTTTTAAAATTTCTCCACCATATTCAGTCCAAGCTAGGCCAGTTACAATTCCAACTCTATTTTCTGTTTCTAGTTCTCCAAATTTATACTTTGGAACTCCAAGAAAATCAGGTAAATTTTTTGTATCAACGTTGACTTCTTTCATCTCACCAGAAACGACTTTTTTGACAACTTTTCTGGCAACTTTTGAAATTTCTCTTTCAAGATTTCTTACCCCAGACTCTTTGGTATAACTTCTAATTATTTCTTTAATTATATCATTACCCAGGTTCATCTCATTTTCTTTTACACCGTTATCTTTTATCTGTTTGGGAAGAAGATACTTGTTAGCAATATTAATTTTTTCATCTTCTGTATAGCCAGCTAGTCTAATTACTTCCATTCTATCTAGTAATGGTGGTAAAATATTTAAAGTATTTGCTGTTGTGACAAACATTACATCTGATAAATCATAGTCGACCTCAAGGTAATGATCATTAAATGATGTATTTTGCTCTGGATCTAAAGCTTCTAACAAAGCCGAAGAAGGATCACCTCTGTAATCATTCCCAATTTTATCAATTTCATCTAGTAAAATTAGTGGATTTTTTGTTCCAGCTTTTTTCATCATCTGAATTATTTTTCCAGGTAGAGATCCAATGTAAGTTCTTCTATGACCTCTAATTTCAGCTTCATCTCTCATACCACCAACTGACATCCTAACAAATTCTCTATTAGTAGCTCTAGCGATTGATTTTCCTAAAGATGTTTTCCCAACACCAGGAGGACCAACTAAGCATAATATTGGCCCTTTGATTTTGTCCATTCTTTTTTGAACAGCTAAAAATTCAATTATTCTTTCTTTAACTTTTTCTAGTCCAAAATGATCTTTATCAAGAACGTTCAAAGCTTTAGTTAAATCTATGTCGACTTCACTTTTTTTGTGCCAAGGAAGTTCTGTCATCCAATCTAAATAATTTCTAACGACAGTTGCTTCAGCTGACATTGGACTCATATTTTTTAGCTTTTTAAGTTCTTGTAAACATTTTTTTTCAACTTCTTTAGGCATCTTTGATTTAAGAATAGCTTTATTAAGACTAGTACTTTCATCTTTACCATCTTCAATTTCACCTAATTCCTTTTGGATAGCTTTTAATTGTTCGTTTAAATAATATTCTCTTTGAGTTTTTTCCATCTGAGTTTTTACTCTGCCCCGAATTCTTTTTTCAACACCAATAATGCTTGTCTCATTTTCCATAATTTTGACAATTGAATTTAATCTTTTTTTTACATCAGCAGTTTCAAATATTTGTTGTTTTTCAGAAATTGTAGCAGTTATGTGTGATGCTATATTATCAGCAATTTGAGAAGGATCTTTTAATTGCTTGATAGTATTTATAGTTTCATTAGATATTTTCTTGTTTATAGATGTGAGCTTTTCTAATCTTCTTAAAGCTGTGGCTGCCAAAGGATACAAATCTTCATCCTTGTTGACCACGTCATTGTATTGAGTGAATTCACAAGTAATAAATTTTTCGTTATCTTTAAAGTCTAGTAATTTAACTCTTTTGATACCCTCGACTAGAACTTTTACAGTTCCATCAGGCAATTTTAAAAGCTGAAGAATATTTCCCTCACAACCATAAGTAAAAAATGTCTGTCTTTTTTGGGTCATCAATTTCAGAATTTTTTTGAGTAACTAAAATTATTTTTTTATCTTTCTTCATCACCTCATTTAAAGCTGAAATAGATTTATCTCTCCCAACAAATAAAGGTATCACCATGCTGGGGAAAACCACAATGTCTCTTAGTGGAAGTAGCGGTAATGAAATTTTAATGTCCATAATCTTAAATATGGATATTATAATTTATATTGCAATACCTTTTTCAAACTTATTAAGGATATTAAGCCGCTGAGGTCTTGTTTGTCTTAGATTTATTGTCAGTTTTTGAATGTACTATTATTGGCTGAGATTGACCTTTTACCGCAGATGCATCAACTATTACCTCTTCAATATTTTCTTGACTAGGTAAATCATACATAGTTTTTAATAGGATATTTTCTAATATTGATCTTAAACCTCTGGCACCTGTTTTTTTCTTAATTGCTTTTAATGCAATTTCTTTTAAAGCATTATCCTTAAAAGTTAATTTTGCACCATCAAGTTTGAATAATTCTTGGTATTGTTTTGTTAACGAATTCTTTGGTTCTTCTAAAATCTTAATTAAAGATTTTTCATCTAAATCTTCTAAAGTTGCAATCATTGGTAATCGACCTATAAATTCAGGTATTAAACCATATCTCAATAAATCCTCTGGTTCTAGACCTTTCATCCATTCGCCTGTCTTTTTATCTAGTGTATTTTTAACATCAGCTCCAAAACCAATTGAAGTTCCTTTGTCCCTTTGTGAAATAATTTTATCAAGACCAGCAAAGGCTCCCCCACATATAAAAAGAATATTAGTTGTGTCAACTTGTAAAAATTCTTGCTGAGGATGTTTTCTTCCTCCTTGTGGCGGCACACTTGCAACTGTCCCCTCCATAATTTTTAACAAAGCTTGTTGAACACCTTCACCAGAAACATCTCTTGTTATTGAAGGGTTTTCAGATTTTCTACTTATTTTATCAACCTCATCTATATAAACGATACCTCTTTGAGCTTTCTCAACATTATAATCTGCTGCTTGTAATAATTTAAGAATAATATTTTCAACATCTTCCCCTACGTAACCAGCCTCTGTAAGTGTTGTAGCATCAGCCATAGTAAAAGGCACATCAAGAATTCTTGCTAAAGTTTGAGCTAGTAAAGTTTTTCCACATCCTGTAGGTCCCACTAATAGAATGTTTGATTTTGCAAGTTCAACATTTTTACTAGTTTTATTTTCATAATTTAATCTTTTATAGTGATTATGAACAGCAACCGACAAAACTTTTTTTGCGTGTGCTTGACCAATTACGTAATCGTCTAGTACTGAGCAAATTTCTTTTGGTGAAGGAAGGCCATCTTGATGTTTTACAAAAGTATCTTTACTTTCTTCCTTAATAATATCCATACATAACTCAACACATTCATCACAAATAAAAACTGTTGGACCAGCTATAAGCTTTCTTACTTCGTGTTGACTCTTTCCACAGAAAGAACAGTAAAGGATATTTTTGTTGTTAGTACTCATAAATTTTAAAACGAATCAGTTTAATTACTTTATTATAAGAAGTAGTTACTAATCAAGTTTCGAATAAGTTAAAATCAATATATGGTATTTTAAGATCTTTTCTCTACCACTTCATCTATTAATCCAAAAGATTTTGCTGCATCCGCAGTCATGAAATTATCTCTCTCTAGAGCTAACTTAATTTCTTCAACTGTTTTTCCAGTATGTTTTGAATAAATTTCATTTAATCTTTTTTTTAAAGATAAAACCTCATTAGCATGAATTTCTATATCAGTCGCTTGACCTTGAAAACCTGCAGACGGTTGGTGAACCATTATCCTAGAATTTGGTAATGAAAATCTTTTACCTTTTGTTCCTGCTGAAAGTAGAAATGAACCCATCGATGCAGCTTGACCAATGCATAAAGTAGAAATATCAGGTTTAACATATTGCATTGTATCATATATTCCAAGACCAGCAGTGACTAATCCCCCTGGGCTATTGATGTACAAATAAATTTCTTTTTTGGGATCTTCCGCCTCTAAAAACAAAAGTTGTGCAGTTACCAATGAAGCAACGTTGTCATTTATCTGACCAGTTAAAAAAATAATTCTTTCTTTTAAAAGTCTTGAGTAAATATCATATGCACGTTCACCTTTACTTGATTGTTCAACAACCATAGGTACTAGAGTGCTCATAAATTCAGATATTTTGTTTGTCATAAGTTGATTCGTTTTACTTATACAACTTGCGATTACTTTTTGCTAACTTTTTTTGATTTTTTAACTGAAGGTTTAATTTTTGTCGATTTAGGCTTAGTTTTATTACCACTTAACTTTTTATCCTCAGCTTTTTTTTCATCCTTATTAGGATGGCTGTATTCTTGTAATTGAGATTGTTTTAGAATTTTTTCTGCTTCATCTTTTGAAATTTCTTTTTTATTAGGCTTAGCTTTTTCTTTAATTAGCTTTAGAATTTTTTCCTCATATACTGTTCCTCTTAAACTAGAAAGTGCTGACGGATTTTTTTGATAGAAATCCATTACCATTTTTTCTTGCCCTGGCATCATTCTTATTTGTTTTTGAACTTCAGCTTGTAATTCTTGTTCTGTAACTTTAATTTGATTTTTTTCTCCAAATTCATTTAAAACTAAACCTACTTTAATTCTTTTTTTTGCAACTTCTTCAAAATTTTTTCTACTTTTTTTTGCATCTTCTTCAGACATTCCTTGTGATAAAATCTTTATTTCATCTTCAATTAAATTCTCTGGTATCTCAGAAACTTTAAATTTTTCAATTTCTTTTAATATTTGATTTTTAGAAAGACGATCTAATGAATTTGTATATTCATCGTTAATTTGTTTTGATATCAAAGATTTAAGATCTTTTAGATCTTTTGCGCCCAAGTTTTTTGCAAACTCATCATCTATCTTAGTTTCCTCAGGATTTTTAATGGTTAAAATTTTACAAACAAATTTTGCTTTTTTATTTATCAGTTCTTTTTCAGGAAAATTTTCAGGTAATACAGCTTCTACAGTTTTTTCATCTCCTTTTTTTACTCCAAATAATTGTTTATCAAATCCTTTTAAAAATAAATCTTTACCCAATGTAAGCTGAGTGTTTTTACCTTCTCCACCTTTAAATGGTTTGTTATCTACAGTTGCTGTATAATCAAAAGCTACAAGGTCTCCCTCTTTTGCCTTAGTATTTTCTGAAGCATCTTTAAAATTAGGTTGATTTTTTGCAATTTCTTTAATTCTTTTTTCAGACTCGCTATTATCTATTTTTACTGAGTATTGATCGAATTTTATACTTTCTATTGACTTAATTTCAACTTTTGGAAGTTCCGTTACAGAAATTATGTATTCTAAATCTTTATCCTCACCATAAGTTTTTAAGTCTAATTTTGGTTGACCTGCTGGTTTAATTTTATTTTCCTCCAATGCTTTAGTTGAAGTATCTTTTATAACTTTGTCTAATACTTCATTAAAAACTGCTTTGCCAAATTGTCTTTTTAAAATTTCTCTGGGGACTTTTCCGGGTCTAAAACCTTTTAAATTTACTGTTCCCTTAATTTCTTCGTACTTGTTATCCATGTAGGTATTCATGGTTTTTTTATCTACGAATACTTTAAGATCTTTGTTTAAACCTTTTTTATTTTCTATTGTAACTTTCATAATTTAGTTATGGTAGGGCGAAAAGGACTCGAACCTTCACAGATTGCTCTATCGGTTCCTAAGACCGACGCGTCTACCAATTCCGCCATCGCCCCACAAATTAAAACGTTTTATATATTATTGAAACTATTTGTCCAACGACATTTATTGTAAATTAGATTATATTTCCTCTATAATATTAAGTATGATTGTTTCACCCTGTATAAGTATTTGTAAAACTGATCCCAAGACAGGTTATTGTTATGGTTGTGGAAGAACTAATGCTGAAAAACAGAAATGGAAATCAGAAGAAACGGTTGAAGAATGGAAGCTTGAAAATATCATAACAATCAAAAAAAGACTAACGGGATGGCAATTAAAAAGTTTCGAAGAGTCCTATACATATAAAATTGAAAATGGTATCTCTCTTTTTAAAAAAAATTTAAAAAATGAGTAAAGTTACAATTGTAATAACAATTTATATTTTGGGCCTAATTTTTGGTGCTTTGTTTCTTGATATTTGGAGTGCTGATACCAGTATATTCAAGGGCCTTTTAGGTTTAGGATGGACTGCTCTACTTTTAATAGGATTATTTTTTGCTGACAAAAATGAAAAAGAATAATTTTTTTAAATTTGTAATTATTCTCTTTGTACTATTTCCTGCAAAACAGCTTAAATCAGAGGTAATTATAATGAGTTTGTGTGATGATCAACAAGATGAGTTTATAAAAAATGAATATATTCTCAATCTCAATGAGTTTATAATGACCAGAAATTATATTTATAAAGAAAAAACATATCAAAAATATAGAATTACAGATCTAAGTGTGAAAAAAAAAAATTCTTATGTAAGAAACATTTATGAAGAAAATGGAAGGATATTAACTCATAAACATGGTTACCCACAATTTTATACTCAAATTTTATTTGAAAAAGGAAAACAAGAAATTTTCATGAAAACTGTGTTAAATGATGAAGTGGGCATCTCAAAAATTTCAACTTGTAAAAAGATAGAAAAATTTAAAGAAGAAAGTTAATTTTTTTTCTTCTTGGTAAAAACTTTTCTTTTTTTTAATCCAAATCTACTGTTAGTAATATTACTTCTATGTTTTGCGTAGGCTTGTTTTTGTGCTTGTTTCATTGCTCTTTTTGATGACATAACAATAATTTATTTTTCACAAATTACACATATTCGACCCATAAAAAGCTCATCTAAGTATTTAATATGTATTAATGGATAAAATAAAAAACTTAAAAGTTTAAAAATTAATTTTTTTGACCGTCTCCCATCTGTTAATATGGGTCTTTTAATCCATTTAGTATTAGACCAATTATTGTTTTTAAGGATTTTTTCATAATCCCTTATAGATGTTCCATTAAGTGTTGGAAGCTTTTCCCAATTTTCTAAATTATTTTTTTTTCCACTATACCATTCAGCTGTTGAACCTCTTTCTTTTAATATCTCAAAATATTTTTCTGAAATTTTTTTAGGATTAAAAAACCAATGTAAGCAGGGAAAGTTTGTAACAAAATTTAAATGAGACTCAAACGGTTGTAAAAATTGTGGAAAAACTGCTAATAATTTTCCTCCAGGTTTTAACACTCTATAACATTCCTCCATAGATTTCTCTAAACTTTGAACATGTTCAAAAGTATCTGTGCTGACTATAAAATCAAAAAAATTATCCTCGTAAGGTAATTTTTCCCCTATACCAGTTGAGAAATCAGCATCAATATTTTTTTCTCTAGCAAATTCCTCTGAAGCAATTTTAAAAATAGGATTTATGTCAATTCCATAACTTTTTTTTAATTTATAATTTTCAGACCATGCAATTAGTCTTCCTCCAGTAAATGATCCAAGATCTAACAAAACTTTATCTTTTAATTCGTCTCTACTTAATTTTGACAAAAAATAATTTTCCATCCAAGAAAAATTTTTGTCTTTTTCAATATCATACCTTGCTAAACAAGTAGCTTTTCTAATTTCTTTCTTTTTTTCTTCATTAGACTTTAAGTATATGTTGTGATTAAAAACCTCCCAATTTTCAAAGTTATGTTCTGATGGTGTATTCGAAAATGTTTTCATTAAAAATTTAATCATAGAAATCACTTTATATTAGAAATACTACCAATCAATTCAAAATTTGTATCAGAAACTACAATTTCACCTGAAGATGGTGCGTAATTTAAAATTTCAGATATAACAACATAATGCGTTATTAAGATTAAATTCTTTTTTCTATCCCATTTTTTTATGAATAATTTTAATTCTTTAATTTGAGGCTCTCTATTTTTACTATATTTTTTGCTATAAAAAGAATTTAAAAAACTTTTTATCTGATAGTTGGAAAAAGCAATCAAAGCTGTTTCTTTGCAGCGACACCACTGACTTGAAATTACTTTTTGTATAGGAATTTTTTTTTCCTTAAAAAAATTACCAATTTTTTTTGCTTGTTCTTTTCCATTTTTATCTAGATTTCTTTGAGATGAACAATCGTTTAAATTGAAATTTATTGGGTCACCACTACCTGGTGCATAAGCATGTCTTATAAATATTAATTTTCCACCTTCTTGAAGTTGATCTATCAAATTTTTATTTAAATCTGCTTTAACAGACGATGTTAAAGATATAAATATTACTAATAAAAATTTTAAAAATTTCATTTATGAATACTAAATTAAACAATTTAAATAAAACAATAACTAACTGTAAGAAATGTCCAAGATTAGTCAAATTTATCCACAAAATAAGTAAAATTAAAAGAAAGCAAAATATAAACGAAGTTTACTGGGGAAAACCTGTTCCAGGTTTTGGAAAATTGAATTCAAAATTAGCAATAATTGGATTAGCTCCTGCAGCCCATGGCGGAACAAGAACAGGTAGAGCGTTTACAGGAGATAAATCTGGAAATTTTCTTTTTAAAAGTCTTTATTCTGTCAAAATATCTAATCAAGATTTTTCTGAAAATAAAGATGATGGTTTAAAGTTAAAGTCTACATACATAACAAATATTCTAAAATGCGTTCCTCCAGGTGACAAACCTATGAATGAAGAATTAATTCAATGCTCAAACTATTTTATAAAAGAAATTGATTATCTAAAAAAAATAAAAGTGATTGTAACCCTAGGTAAAGTAGCATTCGATAATTGTGTAAAAATTTACAAAAAAAAATTTAACATTAATCATAAATTTGAATTTAAACATGGCAAAAAATATCTATTACCAGATAATAAAATTTTAATAGCTTGTTATCATCCTAGTCCAAGAAATGTTAATACCAGAGTTGTAACTCATGCTATGATTAATAGATTATTTAGAAAGGCCAAAAAAATTTCTAAGCTTTAATCGTGTCACAAAAATAAGGTTTAAATTTTGAATATATATCTTCAGGGATTTTTATTGGTTTTCCATTTTTATCAATAAAAACCAAATGCACTTGAGCCTCTACAATAATTTTTTCATCTTTTGTAATTATTTGATTCATAAAAAAAGATGTTTTAGTTATAGATTTCACAAAGGATCTAATAGTTAATTCATCTTCTAGAAATGCAGATTTTTTATACTCAATATTGCAAGATTTAACTATTATTAATGCTTCAAATTCTTCTTGAATTTTTTTATTACTAAATCCAATTAAAAACAAAGCCTCTGTTCTAGCTCTTTCTAAAAACTTAAGGTAATTCGCATAATAAACAACCCCACCCGAGTCTGTATCCTCATAATAAACTTTTAACTTATGAAAAAAATTTTCATGCATCAATTAATTATATCAAAAAAATAACTATTTTATATAAACTAAGATATAACACTGATAGTGAATATTTTTGTTATATGGTTAGTAATGGTTATAGCTTGGAACTTTGGTTATCCACAGGCAAGTCCATTAGAGGATGTGATTGTTGCAATTGTTCTTTCATTATTTGGAACAATTTTGAAAAAATATCTTAAAATGTAATTAATCTGCAGAAAAGTAAATATTCTGAAAATAAGCAATTGATTTCATTTTAGAATTGTCCGTATCAGACATGATAGCTAATCCATCTAATTCATTTACATCCAAATTATGAAATTTTTTAAAATCTTCTTTTACATTTACCTTTACAGTAACCCATTCATTGAGGTTATTTTTAGTAGTAGACAAAACACTATCTATTGATTTTTTAGTGTATGGACTGGGAGAATAAAATCCAATTTCATTATTACTTGAGAAAACATAATTTATTGCTCTATTAGATAATGGTGTTGCACCTGTCTTTTTAATTACAAACACTCTAGCGGCAAAATCATGTCCTTTCTTAGTATCTTCTTTTATACCAGATAAATCTTTCTCAACTTTCCATGTAATATTGATAAAAGGTGTCTTGTTAAGGTCTATTTTTAACTCTTTTCCTAAACCAGAAGCGGCATTGTCAGCAGTGGCTTTTAAAAAATTGCCATTTTCATTTGATCCAATTGAATAATTTGTCTTGTTATCTGCACCTCTTACCTTTCTGACCTTTAGTTCTGAAAGTTCAACTTCAGTAAATTCAAACACTTTAATTTCACTAGCGGCACTTACTCCAGTTATTAAGAGAATATTAATTAAAAATATTAAAATTATTTGCATAAATTTTTTAAAAAAAAATTGTTAATACATTATTTTGACAAAATTTAAACAATCTAAAATCAATTTTTATTCGTATATAATAATTATGAAGACAATTTCCATTTTTATTTTACTAATTTACTGGTCAATAATGATTTTTGCTCCAGTTATGTCAAAAGATGTTAAATTTGGACGAGCTAAACTTAATCAAACTAAGATAATCGAACAAAAACCTCGAAGTTAATAAGTCGATCGACCTCCACTGATATCAAAAACAGCTGCTGTAGAGAAAGTATTCTCCTCTGAAGATAACCAGCAAACTAAGGAGGTAAACTCTTCAACCTCCAGAAATCTACCTCTTGGCACTTTTGAAAGCATTCTTTGGACATGTTCTTTGGTCATTTGGTCTAAAATTCTAGTTTTTGCCCCTGCTGGTGTTACAGCATTAACTGCAATGTTCTTATCAGCAAGTTCTTTTCCAAGTGATTTGGTTAATCCAATCGCTCCTGCTTTTCCTGAACTATAGGCACTTGCATTTGCATTACCATCTTTTCCAGCAACTGAAGCAACATTAACAATCCTGCCATAGTTATTTTTAATCATACTAGGTACAATTGCTCTACAACAATTGAATGTTCCAAATAGGTTAATTTTTACTATTTCATTCCACTTATCAACATCATACTCCCATAATGGTGCTGTTGGTCCAGTAATGCCAGCATTATTGATTAGTATATCTATATTTGAATTTTTAAGAGTCTTATTTACTGCATCTTCAACTGTTTTATAATTCGAAACATCAACTATATTAGAAGTTAAATTATCGTTATTAATGTTGTTAAGAACTTTTTCTAAAAGTTTAGAGTCTATATCCCAAATAACTACTTTTGCGCCACCTTCTAAAAACCTTTTTGCAATATCTAAACCAAATCCTTGTGCTCCCCCAGTAATTACCGCAGTTTTATTTTTAAAATCAAATAGATTTTTATTCATTAAATTAGTCTTTTGCTAAAAGGTAATAAACCAAAGAAGCAATAAAAGCTCCTATTATCCATGAATAAGATTGTAGAAACATTAAATTACTATTCCAAATAGTTGATGCTGAAAAAATAAACCCTAAAATTAAGGAATAGGTTCCTTTTATGTGCCACCCACTGGAATAATAATAAGCACCATCTTTTTCTAAAGAATAAATATCTTTATTAACTAAATTTTCTTTTTTAATAAAATAAAAATCAGATATCATTATTCCAGCCAATGGACCAAAAAAAGCACCTATAGTATCCAAATAAGATAATGCACCAATTTGACTGAAATAAGTAAGCCAGAAAATACTAATCCCAAATGCTAAAATTATTATTGTAATACTAGAACTTTTTAATGAAAAAGATGAAGGAATAAAATTAATCAGAGAATATTGAGAGGGAATAAAATTAGCAATTAAATTTGTGGATGCTGAAGCAATAATAATAAAAATTAAAACTAAAATTGTCACAAGTAAATTATTTAGTTTTCCAATTATATCTGTCGGATTTGTTAGTATTCTATTCAAATCATCTGGATCTTGTTTTAAAAAAGCATCAGCTCCAGTCACTATAAATAATGTAAAAAATGAAAAAATAATTAAGTTTAATAATAAACTCAAATTTCCTTTTTTAAGTTCTTTTTCATTTTTAACATATCTAGAAAAATCGCCAAAATTCATAATTACTATTGAGAAAAATGTAAACATTGTACCTGTGACTGTAATCAATGGAGCAATATTATTTTTATCAAAAAAATTAAGATAATTTAAAGAATTGATAAATGCGTAAGATGAAGATTTTACATCTATTAATAATGTTGAAAAGAAAAATACTATCATTCCTAAATAAACTGTAATTGCAGAAAATTTTATTATCTTCCTATTAAAAATCATTCCTGCACTGAATAAAAATCCTTGAGCGATGATTGTAATTAAAAGCGAGAACCAGTCGATGATATTTAATCCTAAAAAGAACATTAAAAAAATTTCTTTATTTAATATTTCAGGGTTAAATGAAAAAATGCCTATCCTAATTAAGTAAACTATAGCTTTTGACAAAAAATATGTTTGAACCCCAAACATAAAAATTCCAGTTATACATCTAAATAGTCCAAAAATTTTAGCACCATTAAAACCTAATGATGATCTCAATAAAACAACAAACGGTAATCCAAATTTTTGTGATGGTTTTCCAATCCAATTTGAAAATAAATAAACCAAAAAAGAACCTAATACTGTACCAAAAAAAACAACCATCGAATTCATATCGTAAATAATATAAAGAGATGCAATAAGTGAAAATCCAATAATACTTTGAATGTTAACGCCCCAAAAATAAAATAAATCTTTCCAATCCCAAGTTTTGTTATTCGGATTTACTGAAACTAAATCCCAATTAATAAGTGTTTTTTTTGATTTTTGTTGACTCACTTAAACAATATAAAACTAAAATTTTCTACTGTCCATATAAGAGAGTTGGTAACCAAAGAGCAATTTGGGGAAATACAATAATTAAAACTAATCCTATGACTTGTAAGACCATAAATTGCATCATCCCGTAATAGATATCCTTAAGATCCCACTCAGGTACTACTCCTTTTAAAAAATAAGCTGAAAGAGCAACTGGAGGAGACAGCCAGGCGGTCTGTAAATTTACAGCTACTAATATTGCAAACCAAGTTAAATTAAAACCTAAAGCCTCTACTAGTGGTAAGATAATTGGAATAATTATCATTACTATAGGGACCCACTCTAAGGGCCAACCTAATAAGAAAATCATAACCATTATCATTGCCAGGATTAAATACTTATTCATTTCTAGACCTAACAAAAATTCAGTTAATAATGTAGGAGTTCCCAATCTAGCAAACACAGCACCAAAAAAATTTGATGCAGCAACTAAAACCATTATTAAAGCAGTTATCTCAAGAGTTTTAACCAAAGCTTCTTGAAGTTTTGGTAATGTTAATTTTTTATAAGCTAAAGATAATAAAAGCGCACCCATTGCTCCACAGCCCGCAGCCTCTGTTGGAGTTGCAAATCCAAATAAGATACTTCCTAATGCAGCAAAAACTAATGCAGCAGGTGGTACTAAACCTAAAAAAAACTCTACCCATACTTCTTTCATGCTTGCGGCTCTCATATCTTCAGGTAACACTGGTCCTAATGCTGGGTTAATCATGCATCTAATTGTTGTGTAAGCTGCGTATAAAGTTGCAAGTAAAATCCCAGGAAAAATAGCTGCTGCAAATAAATCAATAACAGGAATTTCCATTATAGGACCCATAACTACAAGCATAATGCTTGGTGGAATTAATATTCCTAAAGTTCCGCCAGCAGTGATTGTTCCAGCTGCAAGTTTAACATCATAGCCTGACCTATTCATTGATTTTGCAGCCATAATTCCAAGAATTGTAACAGAAGCTCCAACAATTCCTGTTGCAGCTGCAAATATTACGGAAACAAATAAAACTGCATAATATAATGATCCTCTAACTTTAGCTAACATTAATTGAAAAGCTGAAAACAATCTCTCCATTAAACCAGCTTGTTCCATCATTATCCCCATAAAGACAAAGAGTGGAACGGCGGCAAGAGTTTGTTCTGTCATTACCATGGAGAATTGAAGTGTCATTAAATAAAAAACTAATTTTCCAAAGCCTAAGTAACCGAATACAAATCCTAAAAATATCAAAGTAAATGATATTGGAAATCCAACAAATATTGCAAAAAGCATTACACCTACAAGAATAAAACCTAGTATTGCTGGATCCATAAATTCAGCAATCATTTAGACTCTCCTGGCCATTCACCTTTTTTAGCAGCCCAATAACTTTTAAATAATTCTGAAATTCCTTGGACAAGTAAAAATATTATTCCAACTAACAGACAAGTTTTTATAGGCCACATATATGGCATCCAGGTAGTATCCATTCCTCTTTCACCTCTTTGAATAGACTCGCCTACATATCCAATTGTCATATAAAGGAAAACGATAAGACCTGGAAAATAAAATAAAAGGTATAACCAAAAGTCTATTGTTCCCTGAGTTTTAGTTTTAAAATTTCTATATAAAAAATCGGCTCTAATATGAACTCCTCTTGAGAGTGCATATCCAGCTCCTAACATAAACAATGCCCCGTACAAAAACCTACTGATGTCATAGGCCCAAATTGTTGGAGCTAAAAATAATTTTCTTGCTAGAACTTCATAGGTCATCGCAAAAATTAATGGCATTAAAATCCAGCAAACAATATTTCCAACCCATTTGCTAAATTTATCAATATTAACGATAGATTTTGCCATCCATAACGGCATATCACCCGGCATCTTGCCTGAACCACCTCGCCTTTCGGCAATCATTTCATCTGAAATATCTAATTTTGATGGTTCGTCAGTCATAAAATTTTAGTTAAAAAAATTAGAGCGGACTGTAAAAGTCCGCTCTAAAATATTAAGATTAATTACTGATTACTTTAATGTTGCTGCGTGAGCCATTCCTAGCTTCGCATTAGACATTTGAGCACCACTCCAGAAAGGAACTGCAACATCAGCAAAGTCCTTCATAGAGTCATATACTTTTTTGAAAAATGCATTTTTCTCTGCATTTTTATTCAATGTAGCTTTTGCAGCTGCCATATATTCAACAAAGTAGTCAGATGGAGTATCTTCTAATTTTACTCCGTGCTTAGTAGTTAGTGTTTGTAAAGCTTTTCCATTTTCATAGATTCTGTAACTTAAAGATTTTGCTAATGAAGCATTAGCAGCAACTTCAAGAGACTTCTTCTCATGAGCACTCATAGCTTTATAAGTTTTTCCAGTAATGTAAAAGTCAGCATTTACGACTACTTGGTGTAAACCTTGTAGGTAGTAGTGCTTTAATACTTTTTGGAAACCAAATACCATATCTGGTTTTGGACAACACCATTCAGCAGCATCGATAGTTCCTGCTTCAAGAGCTGGAAGAATATCTCCACCACCCATAGCAACAGATGCTATACCAATGTCTTTGTAAGTTTGTCCTGGAATTCCTGGAGGAGTTCTGAATTTATATTTTCTAAAGTCAGCCATATCTTTAATTGGTTTTGGAAACCAACCTAAAGCTTCAGGTCCAACTGGTTGCAACATAAATCCTTTGATGTCTCTTCCCATTTCTTTCCAAAGTTGGTCGTATAATTCTTTACCACCACCATATTGGAACCAAGATAAGAACGCTAAGTTATCAATACCTACTCCACCACCAGCTACTGGAGAACCAAATAGCATAGCTGCAGGGTGATCACCTGACCAATAGTGAGTCCATGCGAATCCACAATCGATCAATCCTTTATCAACTGCATCTAGAGTTTCTTTAACTCCAACAACAGCTCCCGCAGGAAGTATTTCAAACTTTAACGATCCACTCGTTAATTCAGTTACTGTATCAGTAAAGTCCTTTAACATCTTAACTTCATCAGCCTTAGTGTTAAGAACAGTCTGACATTTTAGTGTTTTTGCAGCGTTAGCATTAGAAACAAATCCTAGTACTAAAACCGTTGCAAATAACATTGAAATGATTTTTTTCATTATTTTCCCTCTTGTTAGTTAAATTTAACTCGAGCATACAACCAGAAAAATAAAGCAGACACAAGTGACAATTGATAAATATGAGTGTAAAGATGTTTAAATAAAATTAATTTAAGAACTATTCAACTAGCGATGGAAAATTTCGATTACATTATTATTGGAGCAGGATCAGCAGGTTGCGTTTTAGCTAACAGACTGACTGCAAATCCTAATAATAAAGTAGCTCTAATAGAAGCCGGAGGAAAGGATAACTATCCCTGGATACATATTCCAGTAGGATATTTCAAGACGATGCATAATCCTTCTGTTGATTGGTGTTACAAAACTGAACCCGATGAAACAATGAATGGCAGATCTATTCGATATCCTAGGGGAAAAACATTAGGTGGAAGTTCTGCAATAAATGGTCTTCTTTATATAAGGGGTCAAAGTAGAGATTACGATGTTTGGAGACAATTAGGTAACACTGGTTGGGGCTGGGATGATGTTTTACCTTATTTTATTAAAGCTGAAAATCAAGAAAGAGGAAAAAATGAATTTCATGGTACTGGTGGACCTTTATCTGTCTCTGATCAAAGAATTCAATTACCGTTATTAAATGAATTTCAAAATGCTGCTGAAGAATTTGGTATTCCTAAAACCAAAGATTTTAACACAGGGGATAATAATGGATGTGGCTATTTTCAAGTTACTGAAAAAGATGGTTTTAGATGTAGTACTGCTGTTGGATATTTAAACCCAATTAAAAAAAGAGGAAATTTAAAGATAATTACAAATGCACATGTTAAAAAAATTAATTTTCAAAATAAAATAGCTAAAGATGTAGAGTATTGGCAAGATAACGAAGTAAAGAAGTTAGTTGTAAATCGAGAAATTATTTTATCATCAGGATCTATTGGTTCTCCTCAAATTCTTCAAACCTCAGGTATAGGAAACGCAAATAAACTAAATAATTTAGGTATTGAAGTTGTTCAAGATTTAAAAGGTGTAGGAGAAAATCTTCAAGATCATTTGATGTTTAGACCTATTTATAAAGTTCATGGACTAAAATCACTCAACAAAAAAGTTAATAGTTTATTTGGTAAACTAATGATCGGATTAGAATATGTATTTAACAGGAGTGGTCCAATGACAATGGGGGCAAGTCAGATGTGTATGTTTGCTAAAAGTGATCCCTCATTAGAACTACCAGATCTTCAATGGCATGTTCAACCAATGAGCATGGACACCTTGGGAGCAACAAAGAATCATGACTTTCATGCTTTTACACCAACTGTATCAAATATTAGACCAACTAGTAGAGGTCATGTAAATATAGTTGATAAAGATTCCAGGACTTATGCAAAGGTAAAACTAAATTATCTTTCGACAGATCATGATAGAATGGTTGCAGCAAAAGGACTTAAACTTACAAGAAAAATTGTGATGGAGTCTGAAACCTTTAAAAAATATAAACCTGAAGAATATAGACCTGGAATTAATATTAATAATGATGAAGAGTTAGTTAAAGCTGGATCAGATTATACACAAACAATATTTCATCCAGTAGGAACATGTAAAATGGGACAAGATGATTTGGCAGTAGTTGATGAAAAATTAAAAGTAAAAGGTGTTGAGAATTTACGAGTGATTGATGCTTCTATTATGCCAAACATTACATCTGGTAACACAAATGCACCGACAATTATGATTGCAGAGAAAGGTGCAGATATGATACTAGAAAGCTAATGTTCATTGATTTATTTTCCCCAGAACAGCTAACTATACTAACCCAAATAATTTTGATTGATCTTGTTTTAGCAGGAGACAACGCAATTATCATAGGAATGGTTGCCTCCAAATTTCCAACTGAACAAAGAAAAAAAATTATATTTTGGGGTATTGGAGGGGCTGTAGTATTAAGAATAATTCTTACCCTATTAACTGCATATTTATTACAAATTACTGGTTTAAGATTAATTGGAGGATTACTTCTTCTTTATATAGTCTATAAACTTTACGTTGATGTTATAAAGGGAGCCACATACGAAGATAACATCAAGGTAGATAATTCTAACTTTTTAAAAGCTATTTGGACTATTTTATTAGCTGATTTTACAATGAGTTTAGATAATGTTTTAGGTGTAGCTGGAGCAGCAGGTGATCATTATGGATTGCTAATTTTTGGTCTAATTTTGTCAATAATATTAATGGCAACAGCAGCAACATTAATATCAAACTGGATTAAGAAATATAAATGGATAGCTTGGGCTGGTTTGTTGG
Source organism: uncultured Pelagibacteraceae bacterium (assembly GCA_902555725.1). Classification (GTDB taxonomy): domain Bacteria; phylum Pseudomonadota; class Alphaproteobacteria; order Pelagibacterales; family Pelagibacteraceae; genus Pelagibacter. Next base: position 32,997 of record CACDTN010000010.1, read on the forward strand.
CAATTCTTTTTGTTGCTATAGAGTTGATTTATACAGATATTAAAATACTATTTTTATAATGTTTTTAAAAAATTATAACCTCAAAAATAAAACAGCAGTAGTTACTGGTGCTGGAAAAGGTCTTGGAAGAGCCTGTGCAATAGCTTTAGCTGAGGCAGGAGCAAATCTAATAATAATCAGTAGGACAAAAAAAGATTTGGATGAAGTTTCTAAAAAGATAAAAAAACTTAAGTCAAAATGTAGGTCTTATGTCTGCAATATTACTAATTATGATGAAATCAAAGAAATTATTAATAAACAATCTAAAATAGATATTTTGATCAATAATGCAGGAAATAATATTCCAGCACATTTTACAAAAGTTAAAACTAAAGACATGGAATATATGGTTAAGATCAATACAATTGCCACATTCAATCTTGCTCACTTGTGTGCATTAAAAATGATAAAATCTAAAAATCGAAAAAAAATTGGTGGATCCATAGTAAACATGTCTTCTCAAATGGGACATGTGGGTGGACCAATAAGAAGTGTATATAACATGAACAAATTTGGATTAGAGGGTTTAACTAAAGGTATGTCTATTGATCTTGCAAAATACAATATCAGAGTAAATACTGTTTGCCCTACTTTTGTTGTAACCCCAATGACTAAAAAATTTCTAAAAAATAAAAAATTTAAAAGGGATATGCTTAGTAATATTCCTCTTGGAAGATTTGCAGAATTATCTGAGATATCATCGGCGGTAGTTTTTCTTGCCTCTGAAGCGGCATCAATGATAACGGGAACTTCTTTATTGGTTGATGGCGGATGGACAGCAAAATAATTTCTAAATTATTTTTAATAATAATTTTTTTAACTACAACTCAACTTAATGCTGTTGAGTTTAAGGGTAAATTCATTCAAGGCCATTATATAGTTGGAGTAACTGATCCTTCATCAAAAATAATTATAGATAAAAAAAATGTTAAAGTTTCAGAGGATGGATATTTTGTATTTGGAATTGATAGAGATAGAAAGTTCGATCTTACAATAACAAAAATAAACAATGGAAAAAAAGAAAAAATAATTAAGAGGGTTTTAAAGAGAAAATACAATATTCAAAGAATAGACGGTTTGGAAGAAAGTAAAGTAACTCCACCTGAGTCTGTTTATAAAAGAATTAAAAAAGAAAATAATAAAATTGGTGAGGCTCGAGCCATAAATTCAGATTTACCTTTTTTTAAAAATCAATTTATAATGCCAGTAGAGGGGATAATAAGTGGTGTTTATGGAAGCCAAAGAATTTTAAATGGAAAACCAAGGTGGCCTCATTATGGGATAGATATCGCAGCGAAAAAAGGAACTATGATTAAATCGTCAGGTTCTGGTGTTGTAACAATGGCTGAAGATGATTTATATTATACAGGTGGCACAATCATAATGGACCATGGTCATGGAATCTCTACTATATATTCACACTTAGAAACGGTTTTGGTTTCAGTTGGTGATAAAATCAATAAAGGTGATCTTATTGGAACAGTAGGCTCAACAGGAAGATCTACAGGTCCCCACTTAGATTTTAGAGTTAATTGGTTTCAAACTAGGCTCGATCCTATGTCGATATTTAATTAATTAATGGCACTTCATTTTTCAAAAGAAGAATTTCAAAAAAGAAAAGATGATGTTCTAAAATTAATGAATAAGCAAAATTTAGATGCATTATTGATGTTCAGACAAGAGTCGATGTATTGGCTAACAGGATATGATACCTTTGGATATGTCTTTTTCCAAACTTTAGTTTTAGATAAAGATGGAAATTTAATACTTTTAACTAGAGCGCCAGATTTAAGACAAGCACAAAATACATCTAACATTGAAGATATAAGAATTTGGGTAGATAAAGACAAATCAAACCCAACAGAAGATCTTAAGAAAATTTTAAATGAACTCTCATTAAAAGGAAAAAAAGTAGGTGTTGAATATGAAGCTTATGGAATGACTGGACGTAACGCTTTAAGATTAAATGAAACTTTAAAAGATTACTGTGATTTAAAAGATGAATCTGAGTTAATAACAAAACTTAGAGTGATCAAATCTCAAGAAGAGATTGTTTATGTAAAGAAAGCAGCAGAATTAGCAGATAATGCTTTGGATCAAGCTTGGAAATATTGTAAAGCGGGTGTGAATGAAGCAAAAATTTTAGCTGAAATGCAAAAAATAGTTTTAGAAGGAGGTGGTGATTACCCAGCAAATGAATATATAATTGGCTCAGGGCATAATGCTTTATTATGTAGATACCAGGCAGAAAAAAGAAATTTATCAAATCAAGATCAATTAAGCATTGAATGGGCTGGCACTTATAAACATTATCACTCTGCAATGTTTAGAACTATTCTTTTAGGAAAAACTGATCCAAAACATATTAAAATGCATGAAGCTTGTGTTCAGGCATTAAAAAATTGTGAAAGTAAATTAAAACCAGGAAATAAAATTGGAGAAGTTTTTGACATTCATGCAAAGACCTTTGATGATCTTGGTTTTAATAAAGCGAGAATGAATGCTTGTGGTTATTCTCTTGGATCTACATTTTCTCCAAATTGGATGGACTGGCCAATGCTTTATACTGGTAATCCTTATATCATTCAGCCTGGAAATATTTTCTTCATGCATATGATATTAATGGACTCAGAAAATCAATTAGCTATGAATTTAGGTGAAACTTATCTGGTAACTGAAAGTGGAAATGAAAGGCTTGGAAAACAAAAATTAGATCTTGTTATTGTTTAAAATTTTCCAATTTTTTTTGAACCACTATAAAAAATTTTAGATAACTCTTCATTAGCTTTATTTTGAGAAGTAACTTCATTTTTTCCCATTAACTCTGTTGGTGTCTTGGAGTACTGATGATAATTAAATTTATCCTCTCCACGTGCTTTTTGTACATACATTTTTCCTATAACCTGATTGACATTAGTTCCTATGTAGCTCTGAATAACAAAACCTATTCTTCTATCATTGCTATTATTTAATCCTGATCCATGAACAATTGTTGGATGATGAAGTGATACTTGCCCTGCCTTAAGAATTATAGGCTCTGTTTTTTCTAAGGATACATTTTTAACAGTTTGTCCACGTGTTAATAAATTATTTTCATCAAACTTTTGCTCGTGAGTCTTTAAGTTTTCTTTATGAGAACCCGGCAACATTCTCATACATCCATTTTTTTCATTTGCATCAGTAATAGCAACCCAAGCTGTAACCCAATTATGAGGTTCTAATCCTATGTATTTTGCATCTTGATGAAAACTTACAAAACCTTTTTCATTTGGATTCTTTATGAAAAGTGTAGTGCCACAAATAAGAATATTTTTACCAATAATGCTTTCTACAGCATCAAGAATATTTTTATTAAGACAGACTTTATTTAATATAGGTGAAATTAGATGAATATAATTTCGATTAATTCCTTCAAGAGCTCCAGGCCAATCTTTTTCAATTTTTTCAATTTCATCTCTAACTTCTTTAGCTTCAAAGGAGTTTAATGCATTAATTGGAGAAATATATCCTTTACTGTTATAATGATCTAATTGCTCAGTTGTTAATCCCGTCATTGAGAAAAGCTATATTTTTTTTCTAAATATTTAATCACATTATGAATAATAAAAGTCATAAATAAATATATACCTCCTGCAACAATAAATACCTCCACAGGCTTAAAAGTTGTAGAAATGATGTATTTAGCAACACCTGTTAAATCCATTAAGGTTACTGTGCTAGCTAGAGAAGTACCTTTCATCATCAAAATAATTTCATTACCATATGCTGGAAGAGATTGTCTAATTGCTATTGGTATTTGAATTTTATAAAAAATTATTTTATTTGAAATACCTAGACTTTTACCTGCTTCAATCAAACCTGGTTTTATTGTTTGAAATGCGGATCTCAAAATCTCTGAAGTATAGGCTCCAGTATTTAAAGCAAAGGCAATAATTGCACACCAATATGGTTCTTTTAAAATTACCCATAAAACCGTTGACCTTAGATACTCGATTTGACCTAAGCCAAAATATATAATGAATATTTGAACTAAAAGAGGCGTTCCCCTAAAAATATATGAATACCCGTATGCAAATCGATTAATAAAAATATTTTTGTTTAATCTTAAAATTGCAAATATTAAACCTATAAATAAACCAATAACTAAAGATACTGATAAAAGTTTTAAAGTTATAACAGTAGCACCTAATAATTTAGGAAAACTGCTTACCATAAGTTCAATATCCATTAATATCCCCTACTATATTTGACTTCTAATTTATTAATTAACTTCATGCTTAAAAAAGTAAGCAATAAATATAAAACTGCTGCAAAAGAATAAAAGAACAATGGATCTCTAGTGGAACCAGCAGCAATATATGATTGCCTCATAATTTCAACTAAACCAGTTACTGAAATTAATGATGTATCTTTTAAAGTAATTTGCCAAACATTACTTAAGTTTGGTATGGCTAATCTTAAAGTTTGAGGTAAAATAATTTTAAAGAATTTACCAAACTTATTTAATCCTAAAACATTAGCTGCCTCAAACTGACCTTTATCAATAGATTGAATTGCCCCTCTAAAAACTTCTGTTGAATAAGCACCAGAAATGATCCCGATCGAAAATGCTCCTGTAATAAATGCATTTATTTCAATGTATTCATTATAGCCAAAAATTGAAGCAACATACATTACAGCACCAGTTCCACCAAAAAATAAAAGGTAAATTACTAATAACTCTGGAACACCCCTTATGACTGTGGTGTAGGAGTTTGCAATTAGATTTAAAAATTTATTTTTTGATAATTTAAGCGGTGTAAATATTAAAGCGAAAAGAAAACCAATAAGCATTGCTGTTATTGCCACAGCGATTGTCATCAGAGTTGCATAAAATAACTCATCACCCCAACCAGTATCTCCAAATGCTAGAAGTTCCATAATGAAAGGCGGTTAATTAAATAACCGCCATTTCAAATAAATTATTACATAGAAGCGTCGAAACCGAACCATTTAGTAGCTATTCTACTAATGTCTCCATTTTTTCTTGCTTGATTAATAGCTTTGTTAAATGCTTTTAAAAGTTCAGTATCATCTTTTCTAATACCGACTCCAACACCATTACCAAATGCCCCACCTGAAAAAGTTGGACCAACAAGTACAACTGGTTTTCCAGACTTTTCTGCATAATCAGTAAAAGCTACTGCTGCAGCTAATGCAACATCACATCTTCCAGAAGCTAAATCTAAGTTTACTTCATCTTGAGTTTTATAAGTTCTTAAATTTATTTTGCCAACATCACCTGATTCTAAAAAATTTTGATGAATTGTAGCTGTTTGAGTACAAACAGTTTTTCCAGCAAGAGCTCCTGTTAAAGTTTTAAGAGCTTTGTTAACACTTGAACCACCTAAAGTAAGATTAACACCCTCAGGAGTATCCATTCCCTCTAGATCTGAACCTTTCATTACTGCTAAAGATGCAACTTCATCAGCATAACCTTGAGAAAAACTAATAGCTTTTTGTCTTTCTGCAGTTATTGACATTCCTGCCATAATCGCATCAAATTTTCTCATGATTAGAGCTGGTATCATTCCATCCCAATCTTGTTCTACTATCGTACATTGTTTTCCCATGTATCTACATAATGACCAAGCCAATTCAACTTCAAAACCAATTAACTTACCAGAAGCATCTTTTGAATTCCATGGAGGATAAGCACCTTCAGTTCCAATCTTTATTTTATCAGACGCATAAACATTTCCAATAATTAACAAAGAAGCAAGAACCGAAAAAATAGTCTTTTTTAATATATTCATTATTTTCTCCTTTAATAAATTTGAAACAAGTATTTCACAAAATAAAGAGTTTAAAAAGAAAAATTTAGTGGTTGATTGAAGATGAAAAATTCCAAGAGCAATCAAAACTAGGTATATAAACTCTTGATAAATTAGTATTTCCAAAATGATGGTTAAAAACGTTTAGCCAATTTTCAACTTGAAGAGGTTTTTTATCTTGACTACCAACTTGAGTTGTAATTACCCCTTTTGGTTTTAAAATCCTTACAAGTGAGTCCATATTTTTTGCAGCTAAATCAATGCAAAACTGATCATCATTTAAGTCTACAAATATATGGTCATAAGTATCATCACCTACAGCTTTAATGCTTTCAAAAGCATCACCCCAAACACATTTAACAGAATTTTTTTCTGTAGCTTTATTGCTAATATTACCCAAATGTTTATTGCATATTTCAACTACTTCAGGATCAAGCTCATACCAATCAACAAAATTAAATTTTTTAGAAATACATTCTCTCGCAACACCACCGTCACCACCACCAATGATTGCCGCTCGCTCATTATCTTTATTTAATTTTAGACCTGCACCAACGAAAGTTGAGCTATATAAATGTTCATCTGATGCCGCTACTTGTATTTCACCATCAATAAACAAAGACTTTCCAAATTGTTCTAATTCTAAAATTTCAATATGTTGACCAACTTTAGATTTAAAATCTTCTAGAACTTCATTTACAACATATGATTTTTGTAAACCAGGTGAGCTATAAATATCATGATAAAAAGATCTGGTATCTCTATTAAATTCTTTTTTAACTATTCTTTTGTGTTCAAATTCATTTTTAACAATATCGATTGCAACAGATGGGCTTATTTTACCACAAGTAAAAAAATCAAAACTTATTATTCCCTTTTCAGGAAAAGTATGAAAGCTGATATGACTTTCGGCTAATAATGCTAAAATAGTAAATCCTTGAGGTTCAAATTTATACTTGGAAATATTTAAAATTGTTACATCAGCTGCTTTAGCTATTTTATTTATAACTCTTTCATAGACTGAAGGATCGTACTCTTTTGTAGTACCTATTATATCTAAAGTAATATGCTCCCCGACTTTAATCACCTTACCCCTTTTTATAATTCTTAGCCTTATCTAAAACTTTTTTCATTTCTTCAAATGAAAGAATCTTAGGTTGTCCTAACTTTAGAGCAATAGTGTATTGATGACAAATATTTTCTATCTCTTGTGCAAGTTCAAATGCATCCTCTAAATTTTTACCAAAAGCAACCTGTCCGTGATTAGACATTAAACAAGCACTCCTTTCTCGGAGTGCATTGATGACATTTTTAGACAGTTCTTCTGTTCCAAAAGTTGCATATTCAGCACATTTAATGTCCTCACCACCAGCAAGAGCAATCATATAATGAAACGGTGGTATTGTTTTTCCATGTGAAGATACAGCTGTTGCGTGTGGGGAATGAGCATGAACAATAGCTTGTGCCTCTTTTTTGTTTAAATAGATATCTCGGTGAAACCTCCATTCTGAGGAAGGTTTATTAGATGAACCTTCATTTTCTGCATCATCATTTAAACTCATAAAAACAATATCTTCTGGTTTTAAAGTTTCATATTTTTTTCCAGACGGAGTAATTAGATATCCATCATTCTCATCTTCTTTTGTTCTTATAGATATATTGCCTGACCTCAATGGTGAAAGATTCGTAGAATTTAATTTAAGAGAATATTCAATAATTTGATTTCTTTGATCTAAATTTTTCATTTAAATAATTCTTTCAGTCCTTTTTCTGATGCTTCACAAATACCTTTTTCAGTAATCAAACCTGTTACATATTTTGCTGGAGTTACATCAAAAGCTAAATTCACTGCTTTACTTTTTTTTGGATATATTTGTACTTTTGTAATATTACCCTTTTCGTCAATACCTTCTATATGGGATAATTCTTCTGAATTTCTTTCTTCAATGGGAATATCTTTATGATCTTTTATATTCCAATCAATTGTTGAGCTTGGAAGTGCCACATAAAAAGGAATTTTATTATCATATGCTGCTAATGCTTTAAGATAAGTTCCAACTTTATTACAAACATCTCCATTAGCTAAAGTTCTATCTGTTCCAACAATACACATATCAACTTCACCTCGTTGCATCAAAATACCACCTGTATTATCTGCAATGATTGTATTTTTAATGCCCTCCTCATTCAATTCATATGAGGTCAAGTTAGCTCCTTGATTTCTAGGTCTAGTTTCATCTGCCCAAACATGTACTGGTATACCTTTTTTATGAGCATGATAAATTGGAGAAGTTGCAGTTCCCCAATTTATTGTTGCAAGCCATCCTGCATTACAATGGGTTAAAATATTTACTGTATCTTTTTTTTTGTTATATATTTGCTCTATAACTTTAAGACCATTTAATCCTATATTTTCACAAAATTTTATATCTTCTTCACAAATTTCTTTAGCTTCATTCAAAGCTATTTCTAAAATATTATCACTATTGACACCTGATAATTTATTTATCATTCTATCAACAGCCCACTTTAAATTGATAGCTGTTGGTCTTGAATTAATTAAATTTTCTGCAGATGTCTTTAAATATGACTGATCATTATTTTCAATTATCGCTAAAACTAATCCATATGCTGCAGTTGCACCTATTAAAGGTGCGCCCCTTACTTCCATTACTTTAATTGCATTAATTGCATCTTTAACAGTTTTTAATTCTTTTATTATAAATTTATGAGGAAGTTTTGTCTGATCAATTATTTTTACAACATTATTTTCAAACCAGATCGTTCTATATTCTTTTCCCTCTATTTTCATCTTTTTAAAACACGTCCTGCAACTGTTTTTAATTTATCAATAGTTTTTTGTGTTCTTTTTTCTGGTGCAGTGATAATTGCAACATCTAAACAATTATTTGTTGGATCTTTAGGATCAATGTGATTTTCAAAATTATCTATTAAATTTTTGATCATATTTTTAGCTTTTTCAGCATTACCTAATAAAACTTTTATTACCTGTTGAACATCAACATTTTCGTGATCAGGATGCCAACAATCATAATCTGTTACCATTGAAACTGATGCATATCTAATTTCTGCCTCTCTTGCTAATTTTGCTTCAGGCATATTTGTCATTCCAATAACATCAGCTTTCCATGATCTGTATAAATTTGACTCTGCTAATGTTGAAAATTGAGGTCCTTCCATAACAACATATGTTCCATTTCTTTGATACTCAATTTTTTCTTTTTTAATAGCCTCTTCACAAGCATTCATTAGACCATTTGATGTTGGATGAGCCATAGATACATGGGCTACTATTTCATCATCAAAGAATGTTTTTTCTCTTGCAAAAGTTCTGTCAATAAACTGATTTACAATAACAAATTTACCTGGTGGTAAATCTTCTTTTAAAGATCCTACCGCAGAAACTGATACTATGTCAGTTACACCTAATTGCTTCAGTGCATCAATATTAGCTCTAAAATTTATTTTTGTAGGTGAAATAAAATGACCTCTTCCATGTCTAGGTAAAAAATAAATTTCTTTATTATTATAATTGGTTTTTAAAATTTGATCAGAAGGTTTTCCCCAGGGGGTTTCTAAATCTAAAAGTTCTCTATTTTTGAACTCTTCAACATCATAAAGGCCACTACCACCAATAATTGCTAATTTATTTATTGTCATGTTCCTAAATTAATTTATTTATACTTTTATAAATAACTATTATGAATTTAAAAGATTTTATTAGATCTATCCCAGATTACCCAAAAAAAGGTATATTATTTAGAGATATAACAACTCTTATAAAAGATGAAAATGCATTTTCAGAAACTATTAACCAAATTGTAGAAAGATCAAAAAAATTTGAATTTTCTAAAATAGCTGCAATTGAGTCTAGAGGCTTTGTTTTTGCATCAGCTGTTTCCTATATACTTAAAAAACCTTTTGTTATGCTTCGAAAAAAAAATAAATTACCTGCAGATGTTCATTCAGTTGATTTTGAGCTTGAATACGGAAAAGCAACTATAGAAGTTCACAAAGACTCTATTAATGAAAAAGACTCGGTTTTAATAATCGATGATTTGATAGCTACAGGAGGTACAGCAGAGGCTGCAGCAAAACTTATAGAAATTTCCAAAGGAAATGTTGCTGCTTTTATTTTTGTAATTAACTTGTTTGACTTAAATGGATCTGATAATTTAATTAATAAAGGATATAAAGTTGAAAATTTAATAGAGTTCCCTGGACACTAAAGTCTTTTAAATGGAAAAACTTAATAAATTTACTAAATTTTTCAGAAAAATTTATTATCAAGTGTGTATAGAAAATTTTAAAGATAAATTAATATATAATTTTCCACAAAACTATCATCGATGGGATTTAATTGATTATTTAATTAAAAAAAATGATTATTCGAACTATCTAGAAATTGGCTGTGATCAAGATCAATTATTTTCAAGAGTTAGAATTAAAAATAAAAAAGGTGTTGATCCTGAAAGTGGAGGCAACGTTAGAAAAACGAGTGATGATTTTTTTCAAGTTAACGAAGATAAATTTGATATTGTCTTTATCGATGGTTTGCATACATACGAGCAATCAAAAAAGGATATTTTGAATTCAGTTGATTGTCTTAACAAGAATGGTGTTATCTTAGTGCATGATTGTATGCCAGATAGTATGAGCAAACAAGCTGTTCCAAGATATAGAATGTCTTGGAACGGAGATGTTTGGAAAGCAATAACTGATCTTAGACAAAATGAAGATTTAGAAATATTTACTTGTGAAATTGATCAGGGTATTGGGATAATTAAAAAAAAAAATAATTCATCTGTTCTTAAAATAAAAAGAAATATCAAAGAACTTAAATTTGAGGATTACTATAATAATTATAAGGAGTATTTAAGAGTAATAAACTTAGATGAATTTAAAAAAATATTTTAATAGATATTCTTTTTATTAACAAAATTACCTATATAATTTTTAAGTAAAATCTTTCCATAATATTTATAAATTTTATTAGTTAAATTTATTTTAGTAAGAGCTGAAGCATATCTTTCTCCTTGTCTTCTAGGTAAAAATTTTATTGTTGATTTAAACATTTTTGCAACTTCTAAAATAGAGTAAGATTTTTTACTTGTTATGCTGTAATGCCTGCATAAATTTTTCTTCCAAGCGACGTAACAAACTTCTACAGTATCTTTTATATGAGTAAATCTTCTTGTCTGTGTGCCGGGCTTAACTACTGGTAAAGATTTATTTTTTTTATAATGATCTTCAAATATTCCGATCACAGTAGACATTTTACCTTTACATATTTGATTAGGTCCATAAACATTATAAAAATAAATTACCTCATATTTAAAATTAAACCATTTTTTTAAATTCTCTAATAATTCTAAATTTTTTGCTTTCGTAAAAGCATAGGGTGAAAGATTCTTGTCTTTTCCCTTGTTGCCTAATGAAGCGGAAGTAGCAGAATAAATCAACTTAATATTATTTTTAAGACAAAAATTAAATACCGCATTTGATCCAATTGAATTAGAGTTTATACATTCATTCATCTTTAAAAAACTTTGGTAAATTCTTGCGAATTCACCGAAATGAAAAATCGTTTTAATTTGATTTGGATTTTTAATCAATTTTGAAATATTCACAGTGCTACCTCTAAGATATTTAACCCTTGGATTTTTAATGTGATTGGATTTTTTTCCAGATGAGTAATTATCAATGCTAATTATTTTGTATTTTGTTTTTTCAAGAATTAATTTAATTAAATTTGTACCTACAAATCCTGCTCCACCAGTAACAAGAATTTTTTTATTTCTACTCATGATTAATTAATATTATCAAGATTTTTATAAATTAATTTACAAATGGTCTATACCATGATTTTTTTAATAAAACAGAATTAATAATGCCTAAAAGTCTGTGCTTATATATATCACTCTTATCTTTTTTAAAAATAATTAAGTAAAAAATAAATTTAAATAATGATGAAAAAAATTTTGGAAAAATTTTAATTAAAGCAGATAAATAACCATAATGTTTTTTGTTAAAATAAAATGATGACCACATCCAATGCCAATTTCTTGACAATTCCATAGATTTGTTAATTTCAGATACATGTGAACTGCCCCCAAAATGTTCTACTTTTATAGAGGGATCAATAAATATTTTAATATCCATTAAACGAACTCTTTTACAAAGATCTATTTCTTCTAAATAGAGAAAAAAATTATCATCAAAAAAATTAGATTTCTTTAAATTTTTCATATTAAAAAACATGGCAAATCCCTTAACATTCTCCACTTCTTTGATATTGATATCTTTTTCATGGTTAAAATTATCATATTTCTCATTAGCAGATATTGGAGCTATAATGCCAAAATTAGGTAATTTACTGACGGTTATAAAAAAATTTTCAATTGAATTTTCCATTAAAATTACATCAGGATTAAGAATTAGAGTGTAATTTGTTTTCACTTTGGATAACCCTAGATTATTGCCTCCTCCATAGCCCAAATTCTCTTTAGGCAAAATACAGTTAACATTTAGATATTTTTGTTCTAATTCTAACTTAAGTTTTTTATCAATAGAATTTTCAATAACTATTATTGGATACTTCTTATCTATTGATTTTATACACCTATGTAGTATGTCTTCACTTTTAAATGAAACAATTACAATTGTTAAGTCCATTATTAATATTAAATATATTGTTACAGTTTTAAAAATATTATAGTTGTATTATATATGAAAAAAAGAGTTTTAATTACTGGTGGAGCTGGTTTTATAGCACATCATACCATCAAACATATCTTAAATCACACTGATTGGGAAGTTGTTTCATTAGATAGATTGGACTACTCAGGAAATTTAAATCGGATTTCAGATATGATGAATGAAATTTCTGAAAAAGATAAAAGAAGACTCAGAGTTGTCCATCATGATTTACGAGCCGAAGTAAACGATATGTTAGCAGCAGATTTAGGAAAATTTAATTTTATTCTTCATATGGCTGCATCAAGTCATGTCGATCGTTCAATTACCGATCCTTTAACATTTGTTTATGATAATGTTGTTGCAACTTGCAACATATTAAATTTCGCAAGAAAATCTAAAAATTTAGAATTGTTTATATATTTTAGCACTGATGAAGTTTTTGGTCCTGCGCCTAATAAAGTAAAATATAAAGAAAGAGAAAGATACAATTCAACAAATCCTTATAGCGCAACAAAAGCAGGTGGTGAAGAATTAGCTGTAGCTTTTGAAAATAGCTATCATATGCCGATATTTATAACTCATACAATGAATGTTTTTGGAGAAAGACAACACCCTGAAAAATTTATTCCAAAATGTATAATTAGTGCTAGAGATAACCTATCAGTTGAAATTCACACTAATAGAAATAAAACAAAAGCTGGAAGTAGACATTATATTCATGCTTCTGATGTTGCTGATGGATGTTTGTTCTTAATTAAGAATCGAAATAAAATTGTCAAAAAAATTAAAAATGATTATGGAGGAGCAAAATGTCCAAAATTTAATTTAGTTGGCCCTGTAGAACTTGATAATCTAAAACTAGCAAAATTAATTGCAAAATCGGTGGGAAAAAAATTAAGATATAAAATGGTTGATTTTCATTCTAGTAGGCCAGGTCACGATTTGAGATATGCGTTAGATGGAACTCTTATGAAAAGATTAGGTTGGAAACCTAAAGTTTCTATTAATAAAAGATTAGATCAAGTTGTTAATTGGACACTTAAAAATAAAAGATGGTTAAAAATATAACAGATTGGTAGCGGGAAGTGGGATCGAACCACTGACCTCGGGCTTATGAGTCCCGCGCTCTAACCAACTGAGCTACCCCGCCATATATTATTTTGACTTATAATAGTTTAATAAATTGATTCAATATCAATTAATTGAACAAATACTTACAAATTTAATGAGATTTATTAAGAATTACTAAAAGATAATTAATCCAAATAATATTAACCCTGTGGAAGCTGCTGCTGAAAAATAAATTTTTTTTCTCTTTTCACTTTTTTTGTCCAATTTAATTCTGTTTAAAAGAACATTAATATCGCTGCTTTTAGGTTGAACATATTTTTGATCTTTTTCTAAATATTTAGCAACTAATTTCTCTTTAACACTAAATCCCACATTTTTCATAATTCTAGTAGACCACGAATTTTTGAAATTTGCAAACATTAGAAAGAAAGGTAAATACCTAGAACACTTAAAGCTAAAATTAAGGCAGATAGAATAGTCATATTCTTTTTAAATTCTTTACTTTCACTCTCTTGGAGTTTTGACTTAAGAACGTTAATATCTACTCTTCCGGAAATAGTTTGATTTGATAAAGGCTTTTCAGCAACTCCAATATCATTTGGGGTCTCGATACTAGTTTGATTATCTGCAAAGCCTTTATCACTCATAATTACATTTAACCAACAAAATAGATACTTAACAATTTTGTAAAAGTTCATACTGGGTCATAATATGGTTGACACATGTCCATTATGGGTTTCAAATCCTATTTATACAATTATGAGTTTACAACAAATAGATTTTTCAAAAGTTCTAAACGATGAGCAAGTTTATGATCATATGATGGCCAACTATGATCAATTAGGAAAAGATTGGATCAATCATCAGTGGAGATGGATGAATGCAGTTTATCAAGCTTTCAAGGATCACTATAAATATATGATTATCATTTCACTGGTTGAAAAAACTTTACAATTTTATGATCAGATGAATATTAAATTATCGTATGAGCAATATTATTCAAAAAATTTTCTCCAAATAGATAAATTTAGTATCTCGGAGTTATGTGAAAAACTTCAATTACCAAAAGAAACTGTTAGAAGAAAAGTTTTAGAACTTGAAAAATTAGGAGTGCTTAAAAGACAGAAAAAACAAATTATAATTGATCGAAGGTCATTTAGTTTTATTAAGCCTGAAAGACAAATGAAATATACAGCTGGCTATATTTTAAAAATTTCAGAAATACTTACTAAAGAAAAACTTTACTCCAAAAAACTTGAAGTAAAAATGATTGAAAATGTGTTAAAGAAAAATTTCTCTATAACTTGGAGATGGTTTTACAGGATGCAAATTCCAATGATTATTGGATATCATGATATGTTTGAAGACTTAACAACATTTCATGTTTGGGGAACAGTTTGTATGAACCAAGCTTTTAATTATAAAACAGCCTTAGATAAAAGGAACGGCTCCAATCAAAGACATAGCTATATGGATTTTCAGAAAGAACTATTTACAGGTGATTATAATACATTTAACGAAGAGTTAATAAGAGGTGATAAAGCTAAAAGTAACGGTGTTAGTGCAATGTCTGTTTCTGATATGACTGGAATCCCTCGAGCAACAGTAATTAGAAAATGTAAGTTTTTAATAAAAAATGATTTCTTAAGATTAAATGAAAAAAAACAATATATTTTAACAGGTTTTAATGTTCGAAGAGTTCTGCCATATCAAAAATTAATTTTCAAAAATAAAGCTAAATTCATTAGAAAAGTTCTTAATCTATTGACTATTTCATAAAAAACTTTTTTTTAAAAAATTTTTAATGTACTGTTAATTAATTATTAATTTCATTAAGAGGGAAATGGGAATAGTAACAACAATAGCGCCAATAGCATTAGCATTAATAATGTTGGGACTAGGTGCGTCTTTAACAGTTCAAGATTTTACTAGAGTAGTTCAAAATCCTAAAGAATTTTTTATTGGATTAATTTGTCAGTTGGTATTGCTTCCTATTATTGCATATTTTTTAATAATTATTTTAAAAACCCCGATTGAGTTAGCATTAGGTGTGATGTTAATAGCTGCAGCACCAGGTGGTGTAACCTCAAATGTACTTACAAAATTTGCAAATGGAGATGTTGCGCTTTCCATATCTTTAACAGCAATTACTAGTTTAATTAGTATAGTGTCTGTTCCTTATGTGGTTTTTTTATCAATAGAATTATTTGACATTACATACGTCAAAAAAGAGGTTTCTATGCTCAGTATATCTTTAAAAATGTTTTTGGTTGTAACTATTCCAGTATTGATTGGAATGATTATTAGAAAACTTGCAGATAATTTTATTGTAAACAATATGAAAATTATCAATAAAATATCCATTGGTTTATTCAGCATTGTTTTTATTGCTATCTATATCGAGGAATGGGATAGCATAGTTATGTTTTTAGAAAAAGCTGGAATGATTGCTTTTACTTTAAATGTTACAATGATGATTGTAGCTTTTTATATTGCTAAATTTTTTGCAACTGGGGTTGCTCAAAGAAGATGCATATCTTTAGAGGCTGGTCTCCAAAATGGAACTTTGGCAGTTTTTGTGGGAATACAATTATTTGGTAATGATATGATATATATGGTTCCAACCGCCGCTTATGCACTAATCATGATGGCAACTTCAGTAATTTTTGTTTTTATTTTAAGAAGACAAACTTGATTAAAGATTTTTAAAATCTGTTCGTTTTAGTGGCTCAGATTGAATAGAGATAGGATATTTTTGTTTTTCTACTTCAATAAATAAATTTTTAGATTGTAGTTCTTTATTAGATAAGTCATTTTTAATATAACCAAATACTAAATTCTTTTTAAAATTGAATGAGTAATTTCCAGATGTTGATCTTCCTATAATTTTTTCACCATCATAAATTGGTTCATCATGGAGTAATAATGGTTTTCCTGGTTCACTTTCTTTTAAAGTAAACATTGAAAATCTAGTTTTAACTTTATCTTGTTTAATTTTTTCAAGAGCTTGTTTGCCTATAAAATCTACTTCTTTTTTTGAACTAATTGTAAATGATAAGCCTGCTTGATATTGATTTTCTTCAGGGGAAATATCATGTCCCCAATGTAAAAATCCACTTTCCATTCGCATAATATCCATTGCATGCATTCCACAATTAGAAAGATTAAAATCTTTACCTTTATCTATAAGTAATTCGTATATTTTTTTTGCGTCTTTAAGATCTACATATAGCTCGTAGCCTAATTCACCTACATAAGATAATCTTTGAGTCCAGATTTTAACCCCATCAATTGTAATAAACTTTGCAAATCCAAATCTAAATTGATCATTTTCAAAATTATCTTTGCTTAAAGTTTTAAGTAAATCCCTACTTTTTGGACCAAACAAACCAAATACACATAAATCATCTGTAATATCTTTTAATTCAATATTTTTTGAAAGGTGTTTGTTTATATGAAATTTATCTCTCTCTCTTGTTGCTGCAGAACTTATTATTCTAAAATGATTTTTATCAATACATACAACTGTTAAATCTGTCTCTATTCCACCATCAGGGTTTAACATATGTGTATAAACACATTTACCAGGTTCATTTTTAATGTTTGCAGTACAAATTTTCTGCAGTTCTTGATGTGCTTTACCTGATTTTATTTCAAACTTAGAAAAAGGAGTTAAGTCAAATAAACCAACATTTTTAACTGTATTATTTGTTTCATATTCAGCAGATGGATACCAACTTTGATAATTATAACTATATTCGTACTCAGCTTTTTCCCCATCCAAAGCAAACCACATAGGTCTTTCATAGCCACCTGAAACACCAAAACATGCACCAAAACTTTTTAGATTATCATGATGAGGTAAAGTTTTAATGTTTCTAGAGGTTTTATGTTGTTTGAATGGCCAATGCATTCCATACAAATCCCCTAAAGTCTCTGTAATCCTTTTTTTAATAAAACCCAACTCTGAATGAAATTTTTGAAATCTTTTTATATCGTAGCTAAAAATATCTTCATTAATATGGCCAGTCATTATCCAATCCGCGGTAACTTTACCAACGCCTCCTCCACTCCCTATGCCAATACTATTTAACCCACAGCATACAAAAAAGTTTTTAACTTCTGGCACTTCTCCTAATAATGTATTTGTATCCGGTGTAAAAGATTCTGGTCCTGAGAAGAATTTTCTAATACCAGCTAATTCTAAAACTGGAAATCTTTTAATAGCAGAGGCTAAATAAGGTTCAAAATGTTCAAAATTCTCTTGAAATTCACCAAAAGAAAAATCTTCTGGTACTTTATTTGTCTTATCCCAAGCTGGAATAGAATTTCCCTCAAAAATACCAACTAATATTTTTCCCGCGTCCTCTTTAATATAAGTTCGATTATCAAAGTCTCTAATTACAGGTAATGTTTTAGACAAATTTTCTATTGGTTCAGTAATAATATAAAAGTGCTCCGCTGGATAAAGTGGGATACTTACTCCAGCCTTTTCTCCAATTTGTCTTGACCACATTCCAGATGCTAAAACAATATATTCACATTCAATTTCTTGACCGTTAACTTTTACTCCTGAGATTTTTCCATTCTTAGTTAAAATTTCATCTACTGGAGATTTTTCAAAAATTTGTGCTCCCTCTTTTCTTGCAGCTTTAGCTAACATGTGAGTAACACCTGATGGATCAGCAGCACCATCTCCAGGCATTAAAATTCCACCTATAACTTCATCGGTATTAATAATTGGATAATCTTTTTTAATTTGATTTTTATCTAAAATTCTAACATCAACATCATAAAGTTGTGCCGTAGTTGCTTGTCTTTTAAGTTCTTGCCATCTTCCTTTGTTTTGAGCAATTGAAAGAGCGCCGTTTAATCTTAAACCTGCAGAATGATCAACTTCCTTTTCAAGTTTTTTATATAAATCTAATGTATATTTTCTTATCTTAGTTATTGCAGCTGTTGGACCTAATTGACTAACTAATCCTGCTGCGTGCCAAGTTGTTCCTGATGTTAACTGATCTCTTTCTAAAAGAATTGTATCTTTCCAACCAAATTTTGCTAAATGATAGGCAACAGAACAACCTACTACACCACCTCCAATAACAACAACCTTAGTGCTATTTGGTAGTTTTTTTTCCATTTAATTAATTTTTGATAGCTTCTCCAGGATCAAGATATTCGTGTCCAAATACATCTGCAACTGCTTTATAAGTCACATGGCCTTTATGAACATTTAAACCTGCTAAAAAGTTTTTATCTTCCCCTAAAGCTTTTTGGTAACCTTTGTTTGCTAATTTTACTAAAAAAGGAAGTGTTGCTTTATTTAATGCTAATGTTGAAGTTCTAGGAACTCCACCAGGCATGTTTGCTACACAATAATGAACCACATCATCTACAATGTAAGTAGGATCTCCATGAGTTGTTGGTTTGCTAGTTTCAACACAGCCTCCTTGGTCTATTGCAACATCAACTATTACAGAACCTCTTTTCATTAATTTTAACATATCTTTTGTAACTAATTTTGGTGCTTCAGCTCCGGGTATAAGTACACCTCCAACTACTAGATCTGCTTCTGCAATTAAATTATTTAAATCTATTTTATCACTTTGTTCAGGAATAATTTTATCACCAAACATTTCAACTAATTGATTGAGTCTTGCCTCCGATTTATCAACTATATGAACTTTAGCTTGCATCCCTGTTGCTATAACTGCAGCATTTTCTCCTACAACTCCACCACCTAAAATTACTACTGTTCCACCAGTTACCCCTGGTGCACCCCCTAATAAAAGACCTCTACCTTTTTGATTTTTTTCTAAACAATGCGCCCCTGCTTGAACAGACATTCGTCCCGCAACAGCACTCATAGGTGCAAGCAAAGGAAGTCTACCATTATCATCAGTAACAGTTTCATAGGCAATATTAATACTTTTAGATTTAATTAATCCCTCGGTAAGTTCTTTTGCAGCAGCTAAATGAAGATAAGTATAAACAATTTGATTTTCTCTAATCATGTCAACTTCAACTTTTTGAGGCTCTTTTACTTTAACAATTATTTCAGCATCATTAAAAATGTCAGCTGCATTACTGACTATTTTAGCACCAGCTTTTGTATATTGATCATTTTCAAAACCAGCTTCAAAACCACCATTATTTTCAACTAAAACTTCGTGACCTTCAGATACTAAAGTTTTTACACTTTCGGGTGTTAACCCAATTCTATTTTCTTGAGGTTTTATTTCTTTAGGTACGCCTATCCGCATTATCTCTCTCTGTGTTAATTATAGATATGAAAAATGTAAACTAACTAGTTCTTCTGGTTCTTTTGATAGTTAGTGATACCTGTTCTTAATTTATCAATAATCTCATCGATGTGTTTTTTTTCACATATAAATTGTGGAGCAATGATTAAACAATCACCTGTTGCTTTAAAGTTTACACCTGCTTCATAACAAGATTTAAAAGTTTCATATCCAGCTTTACCGGGTTTCGTATTTAGTTTCATATCTATTCCACCCATCATTCCATAACCTCTTATATTGTCTACAGATTCTAAATCTTGAAGTGAAAATAAACCTTTTTGAAAATAAGGTGCTAAATCTTTTGCTCGATTAAAAATGTCTTCTTTCTCAAAAATGTCTTGAACTGCCAATGCAGCAGCCACTGCAACAGGAATTCCTGAATAAGTATAACCATGAAATAATTCAACTGAACCCATTGGAGAAGAGTCCATTACTGCATCATAAATATAATCGTTACATGCAACAACACCCATTGGAACCACTCCATTAGTTGTTGCTTTTGCCATTGTCATTATATCTGGAGTAACTCCGAACTCATGTGCTGCAAACTTTGATCCAGTCCTTCCCCACCCGGTGATAACTTCGTCAAAAATTAATAGAATCCCATGCTTATCACAAATTTCTCTTAATTTTTGTAAATACCCTTTCGGAGGAACTAATGTTCCTGTAGATCCAGCAATAGGTTCAACTATACATGCTGCAATATTTTCTCCACCAAAATTTGCACATATAGTTTCTAAATCATTCGCTAAATAATCTCCTGTTTCTGGTTGACCACTAACAAATTTATGTTCTGGTAAATGAGTATGGCTTATATGTTGAACACCTGGCATTAAAACGCTAGCAAATGTTTTAACATTATTAATCATTCCACCAACTGAAATACACCCTATATTCATTCCGTGATATCCTCGTTCTCTACCTACAAATCTAAATCTTTCTGCATGACCTTTGGCTCTATGATACGCAATTGCAATTTTTAGAGCAGTTTCAACTGCTGTTGATCCACAAATAGTATAAAATATTTTATTTAAATCACCTGGTGTATGTTTTGAAATTTTAGTAGCTAATTCAAATGAGCCACCAAAACCTTGTTGAAATGGTTGGGCATAATCTAAAGTTTCTAATTGTTTTGTAACTGCTTCTGTTATCTCTTTTCTTCCATGACCAAGAGGATTACAAAACAAACCCGAGCTTGCATCAATTTGGGTTTTTCCATGGTGTGTTTTAAGATAGACACCTTTTGCTTCAGTAATTAATCTAGGATTTTTTTTAAAATCTTTATTGGATGTAAACGGCATCCAATGTTCATTTAGAGAATTAGGAATATTTGTTCTATTTTCTGAGCTCATAATTAATTATTATTTAAGTGTTTTTTTAAATTAATAGACTAAATTTGTTTGTTTACTAGAAATTTATTAAAACTCAAATTGGACTAATCATACAATACAACTTTAAATTGTACAATTGAAAAATTTGCAATTCTGGTTCCAGATATAATTTGTTTTACTTCTATTCAAAATTGAATTTAAATATCTACAATTAAATAATTAAAGATAGGGGAATAAATGAAAAAAATAATAAGTTTTCTTCTAGGATGTTTTGTAGCTCTTAACTTAAGTATTTCTGCTGCTAATGCGGCTGCTAATGAAGTTAGAGTTGCTTATTTTCTAGAATGGCCAAGTCCAAATTTAGAGGATATGCAAAAAAAAGCGTTCGCTAAAGCTCTTGGTGTTCCAGTTAAATGGACAAATTTTACAAACGGTGGAGCAATGACTGATGCTATGCTTGCAGGAGATATAGATATTTCTTATTCTCAAGGTTTAGTACCTTTCATTAATGCTGTTAAATCTAAAGCACCAATTAAACTAGTTGATATTGCTATGGAATACGGAATGGGAGGAACAACTTGTGTTACTTCTAATGCTTCTGGAATTACAAAAGCAAATGCTACTGAATTAGAAGGTAAGAAAGTTGCTGTTCCATTAGGAACAATGGCTGAATACGTTTTTGATGAAAGTATGAAAGTTGTTGGAGCTGATAGAGGCAAAATGGATATTATTCAAATGGATCCTGAAGAAGGAGCTGCTGCATTAGTAAGTGGTGATGTTGTAATGGCATGTTTATTTGGTGGTAACTCAATTAAAGCTGCTACTGCTGTTGGATCTAGATTACTTACTGTTCAAGAAGCAAGAGATGCTGGTATCCTAGGTATTGATATCACTTCAGTAACTACAAAGTTTATGAAGGAAAATCCTGGAATGCTTAGAACTTTCATAGAAGTAACTCATGAAGCTAACGCAAGATACAAAGCTGGTAAAAGTAACATGAATGTTATGGCTAAAGCTTCAGAAATGAAAGTTGCTGATATGAAAGAAACTTTAAGTGGTTTTAAATTTCTTTCACCAGAGGAAACTAAACAGTCTATGGAAAAAGGAAATCTTAAGGCGTTTCTAGATGGAATGGGAACTCCAAGAGGAAATGTAGATACTAGTTTCTTACCTTTGTAATCTAAAGGTATTTAAAATTTAAATAGGCGCCAATTTTATTAAATTGGTGCCTATTTTTTTAATAAAAATTTTAATATAAAGTCATTTTATGAGTGATCTAATTTCTCAAAATCTTAATATGATTTTTAAGACTCCAAAAGGAGAAACGGTTCATGCTTTAAAAGATTTAAATTTTACACTTAAAAAAGGAGAACTTCTTACAGTTCTTGGTCCGTCTGGTTGTGGAAAAACAACTTTACTCAATATCACTGCAGGATTTATCAGGCCAACTTCAGGTGTTATCACTTTAAATAATAAAGAAATTGATGGTCCTGGTGTTGAAAGAGGAATGGTTTTTCAACAAGGAGCTTTGTTTGAGTGGTTAACTGTTGCTGAGAATGTAAACTTTGGATTAAGAATGAAGAAAGAAGATCCTATACAAACTGCAAAAAAAGTAGATGAGTGGTTGGAAATTGTTGGCTTACAAGGATTTGGTAATACTCCAACCTATCAATTGTCAGGAGGAATGCAGCAAAGAGTTGCTCTAGCAAGATGTCTTATTAATGATCCAGATTTAATTTTAATGGATGAGCCATTAGGTGCACTTGATGCATTAACCAGGGAAAAAATGCAATCTTTAGTTTTAAAAATTTGGAAAGAAACTGGCAAAACAATTATCTTAATTACTCACTCAGTTGAAGAAGCTTTATTACTTGGTGAAAGACTTTACGTGATGGCTCCTAGACCAGGTCGTATACATAAAGAATATAATCTACCTTTTGCTTCGATGGGATTGAAAGAAGATTTAAGAGAAATCAAAAAAAATAAAGATTTTTCTGCAAAGCGTGAGGAAATATTAGAAATGATCTGGAATATGGAAGAAGAAATTATGGGGAAAGATAATTAGATGCTTACCCAAATAGTAACTTTTTTAATTTTTGTAGCAGTCATAGGCTGTATTCTTTATGGAAGGAGATTAATTAAAACTGAGAAAGTTGACGCGGTATTTGGAAATCCTGAGAGGGCATTAGGTGGTACGCATTGGGTTATTGTAGGAAGTAGCTTTCTTCTTTTAGTTTGGCTTTATTATTCATGGGATATTGCAAAAGGATTTTATCCAAAATCTGCTAATGAACTTTGCCAAGTAGCAAAAGTAAATGATTCATTACTAGGTTTAAAATATCAATTTCCTATTGAAGAAAGAGAATTCAAAAGTACATCTCAAATTAAAAAAGAAAACAAAAACCTAAATCTAATTTTAGACGAAATACAAAATTCTGAAGAAATAGATAACCAACAAAAAACAGTTCTTGCAGGATTTATAAACAAAACAAGTCAATTAATTCCATTATTAACAAATGAAGATTTGATTGAAAATGAAACCAAGCAAAAAATTAATGATATAACAGGTAAAATTAACCTTTTAACTGAAAATTTTCAGAAACCAGATTATCCATTTGAAACTGAACAGGAACTTAATGAAAGACTTAAAGCTGTAAGTGAAGAAGGTGGATGGGGAATTGTAAAAGTACAATCAGGAACTGGTTCTATAGAAAATACAATGGAAGTACCTCTAATTCCAGCAACTGATAGAGGTTTAAAATTTCATACTGCTGCACAAGAATTGAACTTAATTAGTGATGAATTTTTTAAACTAAGAAATCATAATCCTCAATTTAAAAATCAAATCAAACAACTTAAAGATGACATTAAATCTTATAGAAAAGATCTGAGTGATAGTGATGAAGTAGCATCTACCTATGCAAAAAATATTGTAAAGATCGCAAGAAGAATAGAATTTGCAAGTATATATCCACCTGATGCATTAAACAAAATGCAAAATGCTATTATTAAATTTGATAATGCACAAATAAAGGCACAAGGTGGTTTAAGATTTATAGATATTTTATTATTCCCTGCCGGAACAATAGTTGCTAGTGGTCCAAGTTGTTCTGAACAAGGTTCTGGTAGATGGCTTCCAAAACCATCTGATACTTTTAATAAATTTATATTAATGTCAAAACCAAGCGTTGGTTATAAAGATATACCTCTTCTTTGGATAGATATGGTTGATGTCAGTAAAATGATTGGATTTATTTTACCTGATTGGATAGCAGATATTTTACCTGGTGAATATCCAGTCCATACTAAAGATGGAATTGTAAAAGAAAATTTCAAAGGTAATGTTTTAAAAGTTGTAACAGGTGATTTCAAATTATTTAAGATACCAGTACCTTACGGACACATTTGGGATTCATTTTTGAGAGTTTTTCTAGGATTAGTGTTTGGAATAATCATTGGTGTACCGTTAGGTTTATTCATGGGACTAAATAGATTTGCTAAAGGTTTTTTTGATCCTTTGATTGAGCTTTATAGACCTGTTCCCCCTTTAGCTTGGGCACCACTAATTATTTCTGTATTGGGTATAGATAACACTGGAAAAGTATTTCTTTTATTTATGGTTTCTTTATCAATTATGATTATTTCAGCTAGAGCTGGTGCCTCTGGGACTCAGCTTTCTAAAATTCATGCTGCTCATTCATTGGGGGCATCTAAACGACAAATATTAAGGCACGTAATATTTCCTAATTCATTACCAGAGATTCTTACTGGTATAAGAGTTGCGGTAGGTATGTGTTGGGGAACTTTAGTTGCAGCAGAGTTTTTAGCAGGTACAACAGGTATTGGATTTGTAGAAAATGTTGCAAAAAAATATTTTCAATATGAAGTGATTTGGATAACAATATTTATAATGGGTATGCTTGGATTATTGTTTGATATCACTTTGAGAAAAATTATAGATAAAACAATCCCATGGCGCGGAAAAGGATAGTTTGAAAACGGATATTTTAAAAAAAGAAGTTGTTAAAATCTTTAAAAAATTTGGCTTAAACAATAATCATGCTTTGATTTCAGCTAATGCTTTGATCAATGCCGAGTTAGTGGGTGCTTACGGGCACGGTCTTTCACGATTAAAAATGTATTGTGAAAGAATTTCTAAAAAAGTTATTAATCCAAAACCTAAAATTAAGATTAAAAAGATTTCACAATCTATCTCACTTGTAGATGCAAATAATAGTATAGGTTTTGTGGCTGCAGATGTTGCTATAAAAAAAGCAATTCAAAATGCAACTAAAACAGGGATAGGAATGGTTGCAGTAAAAAATAGCGGTCATTATGGTCTTTCAGGATATTATGCAGAACAAGCAGTAAAAAAAAATCTGGTTACTATGATTTACACAAGTGCACCACCAGCAGTAGCTCCTCATGGAGCATTAAAAAGTTTATTTGGTACTAACCCGATTTGTTTTGGAACTCCTACAGGTTCAAAGATTCCATTTATTTTGGATACCTCTATTTCAATGATTAATAGGGGAAAGATAAGAGTAGCTGCAAGAAATAATCAAAAAATTCCAGAAGGTGTTGCTTTAGATAGATTTGGTAAACCCACAACAGATGCAAAAAAAGCTCTTAAAGGAGTTCAGTTACCTATTGCTGGTTTTAGAGGTTCAGGATTAGCTTGGATGGTTGATATTTTAAGTGGTGTTTTAACAGGTAGTAATCATGCTGGCAGAGTTAAAGATCCATTTGATGATTTTTCGGGTCCTCAAAATATCGGCCATTTATTTATCACATTTAAAACAAATTTATTTGTGAAGGATTATAGTAGTAGAATTAAAAATAATATTAAAACAATCAAAAAATTACCTAAAATTAAAGGTGTAAAAAAAATTATGTACCCTGGTGAAAATAAATTTAAAAGGTTCAAAATGAACTCAAAAAAGGATATTAAAATTTCAGAAACAATTAAAAAAGATTTAAAAATACTTAAGAATTAAATTTATGCTATCAAATAAGGAAATAGTCTGTCCAAATAACCTTTTAGATGTAGCTCATAAAAAAAAGGGGGTTAAATCAGCAATAGTTAATGCAGGCAAACCACTACCTATGCTTTCTATACAAGATGCTGTAAATGAAAATTTAATAGAGCCAATTTTTATCGGTGATGAGAAAGAAATTGTAAAATGTGCTGAAGATTTAAAATGGGATATTTCCAATTATGAAATCATAAACGAACCTGTTGAAAATAATACTGCACCAATAGCTGCAAAATTAGCAAGTGAAAAAAAAGTTAGAATTATTGTCAAAGGACATATTCACACTGATGTTTTAATGAAAGAAGTTTTAAAAAGAGAATATAATTTATTAGGAAAAACTAGACTAAGTCATATCTGGCACATGACTATTGATAAAGAAAGCAAACCGTTAATAATTACTGATGGAGCATTAAATGTATTGCCAAATATAAAAACAAAAATGCATATTTTGAAAAATGTAATAAATTTTTCAAATAGAATCGGAATTGATAAGCCAAAAGTTGCTATTCTTTCTGCTACTGAAGAAGTGCTAGATAGTGTTCCAAGTTCAAAAGAAGCAGCTGAAATAACCAAACTAGCTAAAGAAGATAATTTAAATGCAGATGTTTTTGGTCCACTTGCTTTTGATAATAGTATTTCAAAAAAATCAGCATCAATTAAAGGAATAAAAAATATTGTAGCTGGTGAAGCTGATGTTTTATTGGTTCCAAGTGTTGAAACAGGAAACGCTTTAGTTAAAATGTTAATATATTTCTGTGGAGCCTGTGCTGCTGGAGTTGTAATTGGTGGTAAAGTACCAGTGGTAATTACAAGTCGATCAGACGAAGCACCTGCTAGATTAGCCTCGATTGCTGCTGCTGTGGTAGCTTTAGATTAATAGTTTCATTGAAAAAAAAACTAATTTGCATTAAATAGTTCCATTAATTCAAATAAAAACTATGGCAATTACTTATTTAAAAAAATCTCCTAAGACATCATCTACAGATGATACCAAAACTACTGAGATAGTTAAAAATTTATTAAAAGAAATTGAAAATTCAAAAGAAGAAGCATGTATCAATTTAACTAAAAAATTTGACAAATATGACGGTGAAATTATTGTTTCAAAAGAAAGAATTGAAAAGATCAAAAAAGAATTAGATCAAAAAACAAAAGATGACATTCAATTTTCTCATGAAAGAGTGAGAAAGTTTGCTGAAGCCCAATTAAAAAACTATGGTCAAGATTTTGAAGTAGAACTTTCTCCAGGATTATTTGCTGGTCAAAAATTAATACCAGTCAACACTGCTGGCTGTTATATACCTGGCGGACGTTACGCACATATAGCCTCTGCTGTTATGAGTGTAACAACAGCAAAAGTTGCTGGAGTAAAAAATATTATTGCTTGTAGTCCTCCCAAAGAAGGAGTTGGAGCTCATCCATCGATTGTTTATACAGCTGATTTGTGTGGTGCTGATGTAATACTAAATTTAGGTGGAGTTCCTGGTATAGCTGCAATGACTAATGGATTATTTAAAAATCCACCTGCAGATATATTAGTTGGTCCAGGAAATCAGTTTGTTGCTGAAGCAAAAAGAATTTTATTTGGAAAAGTTGGAATTGATTTATTTGCCGGTCCAACAGAAATTGCTGTAATTGCGGATGACAAAGCTGATGCTGAAATGGTAGCGGTAGACTTAGTTGGTCAAGCTGAACACGGATATAATTCTCCTGCTTGGTTATACACAACCAGTAAAAGACTAGCTAAAGAAGTATTAAAAAGAGTTCCTGAATTGATTGCTGAATTACCTGAAGTTCCAAGAACAAGTGCTGAAGCAGCATGGAGAGATTATGGTGAAGTTATACTTTGTGATACTGATGAGGAAATGGCAACTATAAGTGATGAGTATGCACCTGAACATTTAGAGGTTCAAACTCAAAATCTAGAATGGTTTCATAAAAGATTAAAAAATTATGGTTCACTATTTATTGGTGAAGAAACAACTGTTGCTTATGGAGATAAATGCTCTGGCACAAATCATATCTTACCTACAAAAGGTGCTGGTCGTTATACAGGTGGATTGTTTGTAGGAAAATTTATTAAAACATTAAGTTTTCAAAGAATGACAAAAGAGTCTACAAAATCTGTTGGAGCAGCCTGTGCAAGGATTTCAAGATACGAAGGTATGGAAGCTCACGCTAGAACAGGTGATGCAAGACTGAGAAAATACGGTTTTTCTAATTAATTTTCTGGAATAAAAATTAAACACAATCCATTATTACAAAATCTTTTTCCAGTAGCAGTTGGACCATCTAAAAAAACATGACCATGATGAGCACCGCAGTTTGCACAATGATATTCAATTCGCTTCATACCAAAAGAATAATCTATTTTTGTTTTAAACGCTCCTGGTAACGCTTCTGAAAATGAAGGCCACCCTGTCCCACTATCAAATTTTGAATTAGATGCAAACAGCTTAGCGTTACAGTTTGCACAATGGTAAAATCCTTTTCTATCTTCTTTAAGTAAATCACTTGTAAAAGCTCTTTCTGTACCTTCATTAAACATTATGTTTTTTTGAGCTTTTGAAAGATTTGGATTAATAATTTTTTTGGTTGCTGATGATAAAACTCTGTAGGGTAATGCTAAAAATAATAAGTAAGAAAATCCTAATAATTTTAAAAATTTTCTTTTATCATTCATATTAAATTAAGGATTAATTTAAAATTTCTTCAGTTTTTTCTTCTTTAATTTTGTCTTTTGTAACAATATTTTTTTTTGATTTTTTTATATTAATTAGATCTGCAAACTGATGATTTACATCTCTATGTCCTGCTTCATCATCTCTTATTACTCTTACAACATCTTTAAGTGTTGAATGTAGAGGCAGGTTCCAATAATTTATTGCAATTTCAGGAGCAGGTTGATCAGGAATAGTTCCAGCTTCAAGCTCATTTAAATATTCTGTATAGCTAATAACAGCTTCCTCTTCAAAATAACCAACAATTCTATGTGCAGTTCTTTGAGAGACTAAATATATTATTGCATAAGTTAAAATAAAAATGAATTGAGCAATCATAATTATAAATCTTTCAATAGCAGTTGGTTTAGCAATATGAACAAAAGTCATTAAATGCATTCTCTCATTTTCAGCTTCATCTAAAAGAGTTTTTATCCAACCTTTATCATCTTCTATTTTTCTTAGAGATTTTAAATGTAACAACATTCCAGCAACCATACCTGGAACAGCTGCAACTGTTTCTAGTACCACAGCTCTATGGCCATATCTTTTTTTAAAAAAAGTATCTGCTAGCAACCTTAAAAATTTGGTAAAAGATAAAGCAACCTTGTCACTAAAGTTTTTTGGTTGAAAATGTTTATTTAAATCACTCATATTTTTAAATTAATTACT
>CACDTN010000011.1:0-49011 GCA_902555725.1 uncultured Pelagibacteraceae bacterium
TTAACTCAATTTTGCCACAAGAACTTGAAATAATTCTTAAAATGCTAAGAAATACTAGCAAATAAATTATTGAAAAAAATAAATTATTAATTAGATAAACTGTTTATGAATGCTGCTATAAATAATAATCTACCTACTCTAAGTAGTGAGGGAGGTCTTTCTGTATATTTAGAACAGATTAAAAAATTTCCTATGTTGGATGCAGAAGAGGAATATATGCTTGCAAAAAATTGGAAAAATAATGGGAATGTTAAGGCAGCAGAAAAATTAGTCACAAGTCACCTTAGATTAGTAGCAAAAATTGCAATGGGATATAAAGGTTATGGTCTTCCTGTAAATGAAATGATTTCAGAGGGGAATGTAGGTTTGATGCAAGCTGTTAAAAAATTTGAACCAGAGAAAGGTTTTAGACTTGCTACCTATGCTATGTGGTGGATAAAAGCATCTATTCAAGAATATATTTTACGATCTTGGAGTTTGGTGAAGATTGGTACAACTTCTGCACAAAAAAAATTATTTTTTAATTTAAAGAAATTAAAAAACCAAATTGCACCTCGATCAGAAGGTGATTTAAGAAATGAACATGTAAATGAAATAGCTAATAAACTTGATGTGAGCAAGGATGAGGTTATTTCTATGAATAGACGATTATCAGGTAAAGAATTTTCACTTAATGCCCAAGTAGGTGAAGATGGTGATGAATGGCAAGATTGGTTAGTAGATAAAGAATTAGATCACGATCTCAAATTTGCACACCAAGAAGAAATGGAGCAGAGAAAAGATTTATTAAAAAATTCTATTAAAGTTTTAAACGAAAGAGAAAAAGAAATTTTATACTCAAGAAGGTTAAATGATAATCCAACTACCCTTGAGGATCTAAGTAAAAAATACAAGATAAGTAGAGAAAGAGTAAGACAAATTGAGAATAAAGCTTTTGAAAAATTGCAAAAACACATGCTGTTACTAGCCAAGTCTAAAAATTTACTTCCAGTTAATTAAATTTCAAAAGGATTTTCGATTAGTATTGTATCTTCTCTTTCAGGGCTGGTAGAAATACTCGAAATTTTAGTTCCAATAAAATCTTCAACTGCAAAGATATAATTTTTTGCATTTTGAGGCAAATCATCAATATTTTTAATTCCTTTTGTGGATGTTTTCCATCCAGGAAAAGTTTTGTATATAGGTTTAATCTTTAATTGATCTTCAACAGCTGCAGGTAAATAATCAATTTTATTATTATCAAGTTCGTATTTAATACACATTTTTATCTCATCTAACTCATCAAGAACATCTAATTTAGTAAGTGCAATTCCATCAATTCCTGAAATTTTAATAGTTTGTCTAACTAAGACACCATCAAACCAACCACATCTTCTTTTACGACTCGTTACCGTTCCAAATTCTTTGCCCCGAGTTCCTAGTAATTCTCCAATATCATCTGTAAGTTCTGTTGGAAAGGGTCCTTCACCTACTCTTGTTGTATATGCTTTAGTTATTCCTAAAACATAATTTATTGAATTTGGTCCACAACCAGTCCCAGTTGCAGCACTTGATGCAACAGTATTAGAGGAAGTTACAAATGGATATGTCCCATGATCAACATCTAATAAAATACCTTGGGCTCCTTCGAATAAAATCTTTTTTTTTTGTCTTTTAAATTGGTCAATTTTTAACCATACTGGTTGTGAAAATTTTAAAATTTCTGGAGCAATTTTTAATAAATCTTTTTTTAACTGATTTTTCGTGAAGATTTTTTTACCTAATCCTTTTCTAATTGCATTATGATGCAACAAAACTGATTCTAGTCTTTGATCTAAGTTTTTTTCAGATCTTAGATCCATTACTCTAATAGATCTTCTTCCGACTTTATCTTCGTATGCTGGACCAATGCCTCTTCTAGTGGTTCCTATTTTTTCTTTACCAGCAGCATCTTCTCTTAATTCATCCATTTCTCTATGAAATGGCAATATCAAATTTGCTGACTCAGAAATTATAAAATTGTCAACATCTACTTCAACACCTTTTGATTTGATTTCTTTTATTTCATCAAGTAGAGCCCAAGGATCTACTACAACACCATTTCCAATTATTGAAATTTTATTTTTTCTAACTATTCCTGACGGTAATAATCTTAGTTTATAAGTTACTCCATCTATAACTAATGTATGGCCAGCATTATGACCCCCTTGAAATCTGATTACTACATCTGCTTGTTCAGAGAGCCAATCAACTATTTTACCTTTACCTTCATCACCCCATTGGGAGCCAACAACAACTATATTCTTCATTATCTAAATCTTTTATTTATTTTCATTGAATTAA
Source organism: uncultured Pelagibacteraceae bacterium (assembly GCA_902555725.1). Taxonomy (GTDB): domain Bacteria; phylum Pseudomonadota; class Alphaproteobacteria; order Pelagibacterales; family Pelagibacteraceae; genus Pelagibacter. The sequence continues at coordinate 2,323 of CACDTN010000011.1, forward strand.
GATGGTTAATTGGACCATGTCCTTTTCCATATTTAGGGTTGGTTAATATTGCAGAATTTACATATTTAATTCCAAGCTCACAAGCTTTCTTAATACTTTTTCCACATGAAAAAAAAGTTGCTATAGCACTAGATAAAGTACATCCAGTACCGTGAGTATTCCTTGTTCTATGTCTTGAGCTTATAAAAACTTTCAAATCTGACTTATTCATAAAAACGTCTTGCACATTTTTAGATTTTAAATGACCACCTTTTATTAGAACATTTTTAGCTCCTAAGTTTATCAACTTATTTGCTGCTAATATCATATCTTCTTTATTATTAATTTTTATACCAGTCAAAACCTCAGCTTCAGGAATATTTGGAGTAATTAAAGAGACTTTTTTTATAAGTTTCTTTTTTAAGGTTTGAATTGCTTTATAATCTATTAATCTTGTGCCACCTTTTGCTACCATAACTGGATCTAGAATTATTTTTTTTATTTTGATAATATTTAGAGAACTTATGACCTTATTAACAACATCTGACGAATGTAGCATACCAATTTTAATTGCATCAGGCTTAATATCGGTTGAAGTAAAGACTATTTGATTTTTTATTTCATTGGGGTGGATTGGTATTAATGATTTAACCCCTTGAGTATTTTGTACTGTAACTGCAGTTATGGCAGTCATAGCATATGAGCCAATAGTTGTAACTGTTTTAATATCTGCTTGAATTCCTGCTCCACCAGAGGAATCAGATCCTGCTATAATTAGAATTTTTGATTTTGGCTTCAATTTAATTAATTGTTTTGGTAATTATTTTTATACATTTATTAAGTAAAACTTTATTTTTACTCTCTCCCATTATTCTTATTTTGGCCTCCGTACCAGATTTTCTAACAAGAATTCTACCATGACCTTTGATTAATTTATTAGCAATTTTTATTGAGTTTTTTACAGGTAATTTTTTTAAAATGTTTTCATCTTTAATTTTAATATTTACCAACACTTGAGGTATTTTCTCAAATACGTCAAAAAAATTACTTGCTTTTATTTTTTTATTTAACGCACGAATAACTTCAAGAGCAACTAAAAGCCCATCACCTGTAGTAGCAAATTTTCCAAGAATTATATGCCCCGACTGTTCTCCCCCCAAATTAAACTTTTTCTTTTGCATAATTTCTTTAACATATCTGTCACCAACATTAGCTCGAATAAATTTAATTTTTTTTCTTTTAAAAAAGTTCTCTAAACCATAATTTGACATTAAAGTTCCTACTACGCCTCCCCTAAGGATACGTTTTTTTTTCCACAAAACGGCCAATGCAGCTATAATTTGATCACCATCTATTATAGATCCTTTTTCATCACACATTATAATTCTATCTGCATCTCCATCTAAAGAAATGCCTAAATCAGCTTTATATTTTTTGACATATCTTTGCAATGTATTTGGATAAGTAGATCCACAATTTTTATTAATATTAAAACCATTTGGTTTATCTCCAATTATTGTCAACTTAGCGCCGAGAAATTTAATCATTTTAGGTGCAGATTTATATCCAGCTCCATTCGCACAATCTAATACAATTTTCATATTTTTTAATTTAAAGGTCTTTGGAATTTTTTTTTTGAGTATAGCTAAATAATCATCTGTGCCTGTCTCTAATCTCTTTACTCTTCCTAAAGATTTTGGATTAGATAAATGTTTTTTTAAATTTAGATCAATTAAATTCTCGATTTTTTTTTGAATTTTATCAGATAGTTTTAATCCATCAGGACCAAATAATTTAAGTCCATTATCATCAAATAGATTATGAGATGCAGTTATCATAATTCCTAAATTAGCATTCATAGATTTTGTTAACATTGCTAGTCCGTTGGTCGGTAAAGGTCCTAAGGTAAAAACATGCATTCCTGCTGATGCTAAACCAGAAACTAAAGCAGGTTCAAGTGCATAACCTGAAAGCCTTGTATCTTTAGCTATAATTGCAATTTGTTTTTTTTTCTTTAAATTTGTAAAGTATTTACCTGCTGCGAGGCCAAATTTGAAAAACATATCACCATTTATGTTTTTACTATTAACATGTCCTCTAATTCCGTCTGTACCAAAATATTTCATTATTATTTAGTTAGCTCTTTGAAAACTTTCAGACTTTGATTAATCTCATTAACATCATGAATTCTTAATAATTGAACACCTTGCATCATAGCATAAATACTTGAACTAATCGTTCCTCCTACTCTAGATGAACTATCATTTTTCCCAGATAATTCTTTAATAAACTTCTTTCTTGATATTCCAAGCAATATAGGCAATCCCAAGGAATGGTAAATCGATATATTTTTAATTAATTTCAAATTATGTTTCAAATTTTTTCCAAATCCTATACCTGGATCAAGAATGATATTATTATGATCAATTCCATTTATTCTTAAATATTTTATTTTTTTTTCAAAAAAATCATAAATATCTAATAATACATTTTTATATTTTGGATTATCTTGCATAACATCTGGATTCCCAAGAGAATGCTGTAGTACAAAAGGTATCTTATATTTTTTTAAAACTTTTATAGAATTTTTATCATAATTTAAACCTGAAACATCATTGATTAAAGCTACACCCAAATTAATACCTTTTTCCATTATTTCTGATTTTCTTGTATCAAGAGATAAAAATTTTTTTTTATTAAACTTATTTAAAATATATTTGACCCTATTCCATTCAATTTTAGAACTTATAGGTTTAGAACCAGGTCTAGTAGACTCTCCACCGATATCAACTATACTAGCACCACTATTAAATAAATAGTTTAATCTTTTTTTTGCTAAATAATTTCTATTGTATTTTCCTCCATCAGAAAAACTATCAGGTGTCATGTTTAAAACTCCCATAATTATGGGTAAAGCTTTAAAATTTAGATTTTTAAAAAATTTTTTTTTTTTTGTAATAAATTTAATATCTTTTTTAACAATTTTTTTTATTTCATCAGGTAAATCTTTGATCTTATTAATAGATAATTTTTTTGTTGATTTTCTTGAAATTATTTCAATTTCATCAAAAGAAATTATATCATTTCCGTTGAGTGGCAAAGACTTTGCCTTTTTAATTAAAGCTTTTGATTTAGAACCATAGTAGAAATTACACACCCTTGTGTAATATCTAGACATTAAAAATTAATGAACAATTTTAGGTTTAAGGCCCAATGCTCCCATTGCTGAACCTTTATCATCTTCAACTTTTAAATCTTGTTTGTCGGCAGGATATATATTTTTGTTAATTATATTCTCAATTTCTTCACCAGTTAAAGTTTCATAAGTTATAAGTGCTTTTGCTATCTTGTGTAGATCATCAACTTTTTCAGTTAAAATTTCTTTGGCTTTGTTATATCCTTCATCAACTAATTTTCTAATTTCTTTGTCTATTTTTTGAGCAACTTCCTCTGAAACAGATTGTGTTTGAGTTACAGATCTGCCTAAAAAAACTTCTTCTTGGTTTTCTCCATATTCTACAGGTCCCATCTCTTCACTCATTCCATATTTCGTTACCATTGCTCTAGCGAGTTGAGTGGCTTGATTAATATCTGATCCACTACCACCACCAGCTCCTGTTGAAATATTGTCTTTTCCAAAAATAACTTCCTCTGCAACTCTACCCCCAAAGCATACAGCTAATCTAGCTTTTAAATATTTGATTGAGTGACCGTGTTTGTCTCTCTCTGGCAAATTCATAACCATACCTAATGCTCTACCTCTAGGTATTATTGTTGCTTTATGTATCGGATCATAAACTGGCATATTAAAAGAGACTAAAGCATGTCCTCCCTCATGATATGCTGTCAATTTTTTTTCATCCTCAGTCATGACCATTGATCTTCTCTCAGCTCCCATCATAACTTTATCTTTTGCCTCTTCAAACTCATTAACAGTTACTATTCTCTTATTCTTTCTTGCTGCTAATAAAGCTGACTCATTAACTAAATTAGCAAGATCAGCTCCTGAAAATCCTGGTGTTCCTCTTGCAATAGTTCTCAAATTTACATCAGGACCCATTTTTATTTTTTTCACATGCACTTTTAAAATTTTTTCTCTTCCAATTATATCTGGATTAGAGACAACGACTTGTCTATCAAATCTTCCTGGTCTTAACAAAGCTGGATCTAGTACATCTGGTCTGTTAGTTGCTGCAATTATTATAACACCCTCATTAGTATCGAAGCCATCCATCTCTACTAAAAGCTGATTAAGTGTTTGCTCTCTTTCATCATTACCTCCACCTAAACCGGCTCCTCTGCTTCTTCCTACTGCATCTATCTCATCAATAAAAATAATACATGGAGAATTTTTTTTTCCTTGTTCAAACATATCTCTAACTCTTGATGCTCCAACACCCACGAACATCTCAACAAAGTCTGATCCTGAAATAGTAAAGAAGGGAACGCCTGCCTCTCCAGCTATTGCCCTTGCAAGTAATGTTTTTCCTGTTCCAGGAGGTCCAACTAATAGAGCTCCTCTTGGAATTTTTCCACCTAATCGACTAAATTTTTTTGGGTCTTTTAAAAACTCTACAATTTCTTCAACTTCTTCTTTTGCTTCTTCGACACCTGCAACATCATTAAATGTCACTTTTCCTTTTAATTCATTCATCATTTTTGCTTTTGATCTTCCAAAACCCATGGCTCCACCTTTACCACCCTGCATTTGTCTCATAAAGAAAATCCAAACAGCTATTAACAACAACATAGGGAACCATGAGAGTAAAACTCCAAATAGAGAGGGCATTTTTTCTTCTAATGGTGCAGCAGAAATACTTACTCCTTTTTCTGAAAGTTTCTCAATTAAATTTGGATCATTAGGTGAATAAGTAGTAAAGCTATTCCCATTCGAATAAACTCCCTTGATATTGTTACCTTGAATTTCTACTTTTAAGACTTCACCGTTATCAACTGAAGTCAAAAATTCTGAAAATATTACTTTGTCAGCTCCTCTTACATTTGACTGTGGATTTTTAAACATATTATAAAGGCCTATAGTTAAAAAAACTATAATTGCCCACATAGCTATATTTTTTATGTTCATGACTATAAAATAAGAATTATTACAAATTTAACAAGTGGCAATTTGGTATAAAGCCATAATATTTATACCTCTTTTGAGATAATTATTGTATGATTGACCTTTTCAACAATGCAACCACCCAATGTTGACCTAAATAGCCTGTTATTTTGAATATCATTGATCATTTTATCTAATTTTTTTCCTCGAACAGAGTAATATTTCCCACCAATCTTTTTTAGTGAGTCTGAAAGTCCTCGAAAAACTACTTCGTAAGATTTAAGAAAAAAACTTTTATTTAAGATTAGTCTTTTATCCTTATTCGAAAAAAAGGTATTTTGTTTCAAATTTTCAGCTACATAAAAATTTATTACATTATTTGAATATTTTAAATTCTTGATTGTTGCTAAAAATTTATTCCTATCAAAACCATCTTTTCTTAATTCTTCAATTAACTTTCTAATCCTAATTCTTTGAAATTTTTCATTATTATTTGATGGATCTCTTACATAAAAATCAAATATTTTTTTAGAAACTAAAATTAAATCATCTTTTTTTTGATCAATTAAAGGTCTGAATATATTCATCTTATCAATTTTACTTTTTTTATCAAGTGAGACTAAACCCTTTAATCCTGAGCCTCTCACCATTCTTATAAAAAAATTTTCTATTAAATCATCTTGATGATGTCCAACTAACAAACTTTTAATTTTATATTTTTCACATCGATCATGCATTAATTGGTATCTAATTTTTCTAGCAATAGACTGAATATTATTTTTGGGTTTTTTGCCTTTCCAAGTTAATATCTCTAAGTTTATAGAAACTGTCTTTAAAATCTTTTGAACAGCTTTTGCTTCCTTGGTTGACTCTGGTCTAAGCTTGTGGTCAACAATAAAGAATTTTGAATTAATTTTTCTCTTTAAAGAGTAAAATTTAGACAAAAAAGCTAAAGCTAGACTATCAGGCCCTCCGGATACAGCTACTCCAAAATTTTCATTGATATTTAGAGATTTTTCGAATTTTTTGTATATTCGATTTAATTCTTTATCTTTTAATTTATCTATAAAAAACTTAGGAATTTTGATTTTTACACTCAAATTTTTGTGACTCATATTTGGCTTTTTGGATCACAGATTGATTAGCATTAGGATATTGTTTTTCTACCCCATTAATCATTTTACAACCTTGATCTTTTTCCCCTATTTGAACCATGGATACACCAAGCTTCAATAAATTTATAGGAGCTTTTTCTCCTTTTGGATATTTTTGATATCCTTCTAGGTATGCTGAAGCCGCATCAGTGTAAAGCTGTCTAATTCTAAATGTTTCTGCATACCAATATTGTGCATTTCCTGCTAAATTGTGCTCTGGATTTGTATTAACAAATTCCCTAAAGGCTCTCTCTGCTGTTGAATAATCTCCGACTTTTAAAAAACTCGTTGCAAATTTATATTGCTTATCTGGTGTTTCATCTGGAAGAATTTTTTCCTCAGCTTGAAACGTTTCAGTTACAATAGAAGCAGTAGTATCAATCGATTGTGTTTGCTGAGTAGTATCACTTGGTGTGGAATCTTTATATGATATAGATCCTAGATCTTGAGGCTCAGAGCTTCCAGGTAAAACTTCATTAGAATTATCATTATCTTTCTTTGTAATTTTTTTTGTAGTTTCTCCAGAAGATAATCCTACCTCTAAGTCTTGAAATCTAATTTGATTATCTGCTTGAACTTTTGACATTCTATTTGATAATTTATCGAGTTTAAAATTAATTTCCTCGAACTTATTTGTAAGTTGTTGAAATTGATTTTCAATTTCTGAAAGTTTTAATAGATGTCTTGTTAAAACGTCTTCAGAATTATCTACTGAACTGATGTTTGAATTATCAATAGTTTTATTGTTTAATTCGATTGACTCTGAATAAACAGCTTTTTCTAAAGTTTTAATATCTTTTTGAAGTTGGTCTAATATTTCATAAATATTATGATTATCTGCGAATGAATTAAATATTGAAAAAAAATTTATTATAAAAATAACAATTACAGTTTTAATACTGGATGAATATTTCATAGTTAAACTTATGATTAAAATAATGGCAAAAAAAAGACCCTTGAACAAGTAACGATCAAGGGTCTTTAAATATTAAAATTAATTTGCTTTTACTGAAACAGATCTTCTATTTTTTGACCAAGATAGAGGGTTAGAACCTGAATCTACTGGTCTCTCTTTTCCATAACTTAAAACTGAAATTCTATCTGAAGAAATTCCATAAGTCATAAGATAATCTTTAGCTGCATTAGCTCGTCTTTCACCAAGAGCTAAGTTATATTCTCTTGTTCCTCTTTCATCTGCATGTCCTTCTAGGACTATAGTAATATCAGAATTTTTTCTTAACCACGCAGCTTGTTTTCTTAAAGTCTCTCTTGAAGCAGTTGTTAACACTGACTCATTTGTTGCAAAGAAAACTCTATCTGGAACTCCTGATGCTAGGTATTCGATTGTGTCTGTACCAGTATATACATCACCTTGCATTTGTCCTGATGATTTTTTCGATGTTGCGCAGGCTGATAATGCTAAACACGCCACTGTAACTAGAAAAGCGTTTTTTAGAATTTTGCTTAATTTCATTAATGCTCCTTGGTCAATATTTCTTATAGTTAACTTTTTCACAACTAATTAGATGTTTCAAGTATAAAAATCAAGATATTTTAGGTTAATTACTTAATAAAGATGACCATGATGGGTCTGAAGCATCTGTTGGAGTATTTACCAACCTCTCATTATAGCCTGTTAAATCTATAGACCATAATTTAGCAGAAAAACCTTCCCCTTTGGTGTCTGTTTTAGTTTCTCTATAAAAGATAAGAACTCTTCCATTAGGAGACCAAGAGGGAGCCTCTTGGTAAAAGTTTTCTGTCAATAATCTTTCACCTTTCCCATCAGTTCTCATAACTCCTATATAAAATTTGCCTTTATGTAATTTTGTAAAAGCAATTAAATCTCCTCGTGGTGACCAAACAGGAGTACCATAAAGACCTTTGCCAAATGAAATTCTTTTTACATTACTTCCATCACTTTTCATTACATATATCTGCTGGTATCCACTTCTATCTGAATTAAAACAAATATATTTTCCATCTGGTGAATATGATGGTGAAGTATCAATTGAGGGATGATTGGTGATTTTTTCTACAATTCTATTTTCTAAATCCATTGTATAAATTTCTGAATTTCCATCTTTTGCAAAACTCATTATTATCTTTTTTCCATCTGGAGAAAATCTTGGAGCAAATGTCATTCCTGGAAAATCTCCAACGACTTCTTGAATACCTGTTTCTATATCTAATAAATATACTCTGGGTAAGTTTCTAAAATAAGATAAATAAGTAACCATTTGACTAGTTGGATTAAACCTTGGAGTTAAGACAAGCTCATTTCCTAATGTTAAGAATTTATTATTTGCTCCATCTTGATCCATTATTGCAAGTTTTTTAATTCTTTTAGTTTTTGGACCCTCTTCAGCTACATAGATTATTCTAGTATCAAAATAACCTTTCTCTCCCGTTAAACGTTCATAAACCTTATCAGTAATAATATGCCCAACACGCCTCCAGTTATTGGGTACAGTTGTAAAAGCAAGTGCCATCATTTCTTTACCTGCGAGCACATCCCACAATCTGAATTCAACTCTTAACTTTTCATTAACAAAACTTACTTTTCCAGTAATTAAAGCTTGAGCTTTAATTAAATTCCAGTCTTCAAATCTTGGTTTCAAATTTGCTATATCAGGTGCTTGTAGAAAAGCATCTTTATTTAAAGGATTAAATAATCCTGATATTTTTAAATTGTTCTCAATTACTGAAGAAATTTCTGAACCTATATTTTTTTTCTTCAAAATTTTTTCAAAATTTTGTTTTGATTCATTATCGATTGACAAAGGAGAGACTGCTATTGGAAGTGGATTTAGATTTCCCCTAGTAATATCAACTTCTATTAATGCTAAAGAATTTGTTGGTATGAATAAGATTAAAAATAAAGTTAAATATTTTTTCATAAAAGTATATTAGCCTTCTAACATCTCTCTTGCATCAAAATTAAGTTGTAACTCTTTCCATCTTTCATATCCAGTTGTAGGCACTCTTAGAGGCTGGCACAATTTAATTGCTCGCAAAGCACTTTCTGCTAAAACTTTATAAAAACCCTGGCCTGGTTTATTCATTCTTGCGTGATCTAGTATTTCTGATTGAGAAATTGTACCATCAGGATTTAATTGAAGTTTAATTCTCACTAGTAAATTTTCATTATAAGGCAGGCCTAGAGGTATACTCCAACATCCAAATATTTGTGCTTTTAGTGCATCTTCCTCACTTAAAGATAATCCAATACTTTCAATACTCTTCTGTTGATCTTGAGTTATTTTGTCAGTCTTTTTGGATGTTTCAGAAGTTTCAATTTTAGATTTATCAATTAAAGCTGCTATATTATTTGGATCAAATAGTTCTTTTTTTTCAAATTCAGATACTTGTTTAACTTCGTCATCAATTTTTTCTGGATTTTGTTTGTCTTCTTTTATTTTTTCAACTTTTTTTACTTTATCATCAGGCATTGGGACTGATTCAGGTTTTATTTTTTTAACTTTTTTTGGTGGAGCCTGTTCAGAAACTAACTTTTTTTCTTTTTCTTTAATCTTTTCAATTATCTTTTTTGCTTTTGGAGCAAATGGAATATTTGTTTTATCTGTGATTTGTATAAGTTCAACAGACACTATAGGAGGTAAATCAATGGGTTTTTTTGCCAGAAAAGGTAAGCTGAGAGCTGTAATCATAATTAATACTAAATGTAAAACAGAAGAGATAATGATGCTTCTATTCACTTTTCTTACCTCTCTTTATATGGCTCAGATATAAGTGCTACTTTTGTAAAACCTGAGCCAGACAATAAGCCCATTATTTCAAGTACTCTTCCATAATTAATTGTTTTATCACCCCTTACATAAATTCTTGTATCAGTCCTGTTTTTTGAAACAGCTAAAACTTTTGCAATAATCTTTTCGTATTCAACTTTGGACTCTTGAATAAAGATTTCACCTTTAGAATTAATAGTTAAAGTTAAAGGCTCAGCCTCCTCGGGTAAAGAGTCAGCAGAACTTTCAGGTAGATCAACTTGAACTCCAACAGTTAATAAGGGCGCAGTAACCATAAAAATAATTAAAAGTACCAACATGACATCCACAAATGGAGTTACATTTATTTCGCTCATTGGTTCTTTGGATGAACGATTAAATTTAAAAGCCATTTTTAAATTATTGTTAAAAATCTTTTTGAAAAATTTTCCAATTTTTTAGAATATAAAATTGAGTCATTATTAAATTTATTATAAGCGATAACTGCTGGAATTGCGGCTAATAATCCTAACGCAGTTGCAAATAATGCTTCAGCAATACCAGGGGCAACTATAGCTAAACTTGTGTTTCTAGAAATTGCAATAGACTGAAATGAATTCATAATTCCCCAGACTGTTCCAAATAAACCAATAAAGGGAGCTGTAGAACCAACAGTAGCTAAAAAAGTGTAACCTTTGCCAATCTTTGACATTTGTTTTTCTATGCCTGTTTCCAGCATTGTTGTCATTCTTTCATGTAAATCTATTTTTGATTTTCTTTTCAATAAGTTTTGCATGGCATCTTTAAAAACTAGTGCCATTGGATCTTCAATATTTCCTGGAAGGTTATTATAAAATGATTCTGCTGATTTAGAATTCCAAAACTTTGTTTCAAATTCTTCTGTAGTTTGGTTTATTTTTTTGAATAATCTAAACTTTTCTATAATTACTGCCCAAGAGTAAATAGAACAGACTATAAGTATAATTATTACACTTTTAACTATAATGTCTGCTCGTAAAAATAGACTTAACAGAGAAAAATCAGTGTTCGACGCTAATCCTACTGCTTGAGATGAAATATCAGCTTCCATAATGCCTTCTCACACTTAATTGTGTCATGAATTTGTCTTTAATTTTGAAGATTATTCCTCTAATTTATACGTTTCGTAATAAAAACTAGCAATTAATATTGCATCTGCTTTATTTGAGTCTTTTTTTTTAGAAAGTTGGGAAGAAAAATATGGAAACATCTCTATAGCTTTAGTTCTACTGGCATCTTTTTCTGATTTAATTAAGCCAAAATATTTTTTCCATTTAGTTGGTCTCACAAAATACATTGGTAATTGCATTGCGGAACATATTCCTTTCAAAATACCAAAAGATTGACCAAAATTAAACATACTTGTCACCCCTTGTCCAGGCATTGCTGATACTTGCTCAATTATTACTTTAAGATTTTGTTTTTCGATTCCCCTAATTTTTGTTGAAATCTCATTATAAATTTGAGCGCCATTTACTTGTTTCTTATTTTTTTTCCCATCAGTCATTGTAGGCATTTCAAGAACATCTAGAATTTTACCATTCTCAAAAAAACAAATTGATCCAGATATACCAGGGTCTATACCAATAATTAGCATAATCTATTTTAAAAATTTAGCATTTGAGTAAATATTTTGCACATCGTCATCTTCCTCTAGTGTCTCGAAAAAATTTACTAAATCATCACTTCTTTCTTTTGATATCTCAACACTATTAAAGGGTATCCATTCGATATCAGTTGATATAAAGTTATTTATCTTTTTTTCCAATTCTTTTTTTACATTATATATATCATTTACTGTACATTGTATTTCATGATAAAGATCATCTGATTTACATTCTTGAGCACCAGCCTCTATTGCTAATTCAAAAATTTCTTCCTCATTTATCTCTGATTTGTCTATTTTAATTATACCTAATTGAGTAAAATTATGAGAAGCAGAACCTTGTGTCCCAAGACTTCCACCAGCTTTTTGAAAAATAGTCCTAATATTTGATGCAGTCCTATTTTTATTTTCAGTAAGTGTTTCCACAATTACTGCCACCTTATCGGGGCCAAAACCCTCATATCTTAAACTCTCAAAGTTTAACTCATTATTAATTGATGATTTATCAATGGCTCTTTCAATATTATCTTTTGGCATATTTGCAGATCTTGCTGCTTGGATTGCTGATCTTAACCTGGGATTCATAACTGGATCCTTATCTCCAAGCTTTGCTGCAACTGTTATCTCTTTAGATAATTTTGAGAAAATTTTAGATCTTTGCTTATCTGCTTTACCTTTTTTATGCTTAATTCCTGCCCAATGTGAGTGTCCCGCCATAAGTTAAATTAAGTTTCCTTTAATTGACCACCAAAAATATAACTATCTACTTTATTCGCTAAACCAGTTTCTTTATTACAATCTACTATTACGCCACTTAAAGTAGCATCACCATTAGCAGGAAAATGTTTAACCGAATCTTTTTTTAAAAATCTATTTATTGAATTATCTTTATTCATTCCAATCACTGAGTCATAATCACCACACATTCCTGCATCTGTTTGATAGGCTGTACCATTTTTTAAAACTCTAGCATCATTGGTTGGTATGTGTGTATGTGTTCCAACTACAAGAGTTGCTTTTCCATCAAAGAAATGTCCTATCGCATTTTTTTCACTTGTAATTTCACCATGAAAATCTACTACAAGAAAATCATAATCTTTTTTTAATTCATATTTTTCAGTAAATATTTTTGAGATTTCAAAAACATCATCACACTTTTTCATAAAAACATTTCCCATTAAATTTAAAACACCTATTTTTATATTTTCTTTAGTCATATAAACTCCAAATCCATTACCTGGTGCAGGTTCAAATAAATTTTTGGGACGAAGTAATCGATTTTCTTTATCGATAAAATTCATTATATCTTTTTGATCCCAAACATGATTTCCAGTAGTAATAACATTAACACCACTTTTAAAAAAATTTCCGCAAATTTCTTTGGTTAATCCCACACCCTCTTCAGCAGCATTTTCAGCATTTACAATTACAAAATCAATTTTTTTTTTTTTAATTTGATCTAAAAGATTGTTTTGAATCTTTAAACAACCAGTAATTCCAACAACATCTCCTAAAAATAATATTCTCATTTAATTTTTTTATTTGTTACTATAAAATCTAATTTTACATCATGTTTATTAGCTGGTATTTGATTTATTTTTTGAAAAGAATAAGCTAGTCCAATTGTTATAATCTTTTTAATGTTTTTAATCTTTTTTATATATCTGTCATAAAATCCTCCACCATAACCAATTCTATTGCAATTTTTATCAAAAGCAACAAGAGGTACTAACAAAATATTTGGAACTATCATCTTATCTGAAGTTGGTTCTGGAATTCCATATTTATTAATTTGAAGTGGATCTTGAGACGACCAGCGAAAGAAATCCATCTGGGCATTTTTTTTTATTTTAGGTAAAGAAATTTTATAATTTTGTTTTTCTAAATTTTTTAAGATTTCAATTGCATCAATCTCATAATTATACGGATAATATCCACCAATAATTTTTCCAATATTAGTATTTTTTTTAAGAATTTTTAATAAATATTCAAAGTTAATATTTAAACTTTCAGAGCTTTTTTGCTTTCTAATTTTTAATATCTTTTTTCTAATTTCAGATTTATTCACAAGAATTTACTAAGATAAGTTTTCTAAGCTTGCTTTTTCAACAAAATTTGAAATTTCATCAGCAGCTTCATCGATTAATTTTTCGTAATTTTTTTGATTTATTTCGATTTCATTTTTTAATTTATTATGATCATTATTTAACTGCAAAATTTCCTTTTCTTTATTATCTCTATATTCATAAATTAAGGATTTTAGTTCTTTAAATTTATTCGAAAGATTTTTTAATTCTTCTTTTTTTTCCTCAACTTTTTTTTTTGTTTCATAATATTCATCCATCACTTTAACTGCAGTTATTAACAAAAGTTTATTTTCGCCTAAATTTCCAAGATCATTCTTTAAATTATTGAATTTTTTATTAATTTGGATTAACAATTCCTCTAAATGTTCTTCTTGTCCATCTTCACAGGACAACAAAAACTCTTTACCATTAAATTTAATACTTACGTTTGCCATTTATCTATTTCATCTAACAAAGTATCTGTTTCTTGATTTAATTCATCAATTTTTTCAGAGAATTGAATTTGTTTTTTTTTATCAATTTTTTCTTGATTTTGAAATTTGTCTAATTTTTTTGTTAAATCGTTATAATTGTTAATTAAACTTTTATATTTTTCCTCTAATTCTTGTTTTTCAATTTCTAATTGATTTTTTTGATTACTTAAATTTTCAATATTCTTTTTTATATCAGGATTTTGAAGATTTATATTTTTTAATTTTGTTAAGGCTAAATTAAGTTTTTTTTCTTTTTCGATCACAGATTTCATATATATATGATTATATTATTAAATTGAATCTTCTTAGTCTAGACAGGATAATTTTTTGAGTAAACAATATAAAGAATTAGCTAATTGCATTAGATTTTTGTCCATTGATGCTGTTCAAAAAGCAAATTCAGGTCATCCTGGAATGCCTATGGGCATGGCAGATGTTGCTACAGTGCTTTATAAAGATTTCTTAAATTTTAATCCAAAAAACCCTAGTTGGATAAATAGAGATAGATTTATTCTTTCTGCAGGTCATGGGTCTATGCTGCTCTACTCTCTTCTTTATTTGACAGGCTATAAAAGTGTTTCATTAAATGATATCAAAAATTTTAGGCAATTGGACTCTATTTGTGCTGGTCATCCGGAGTATCACCCTAATACAGGAATAGAAACCACAACTGGACCATTGGGCCAAGGAATATCAAACGCTGTGGGATTTGCAATATCAGAAGAAATTTTGAAAAAAAAATTTGGAAAAAGTAAGATTAATCATAAAACTTATGTGTTAGCAGGTGATGGTTGTCTAATGGAAGGAATAAGTCATGAAGCACTTAGTCTTGCTGGTCATTTAAAACTTAAAAATTTAATTTTACTCTTTGATAATAATTCAATATCAATAGATGGCCCTACTAGTTTAGCAGTCTCTGACAACCATGAAAAAAGATTCCAAAGTTATGGTTGGGACTATTTAAAGATTAATGGTCATAATTTTAAAGAAATTTCAAAAGCTTTACGTAAAGCTCAAAAATCTAAAAAACCTATAGCAATCTCCTGTAAAACAACTATTGGGTATGGATCTCCTAATAAAGGTGGCAAAGCGTCATCTCATGGAAGCCCTTTAGGTGAAGATGAGATAAAATTAGTTAGAAAAAAACTGAAATGGAATTATGAGTCTTTTAAAATACCTAATAACTTATTAAATGAATGGAAGAGTATTGGAAAAAAAGCTGAAGAGAGAGCAAAAAAACACGAGAGTAAATATAAGAAAATTTTTAAAAATAGTAGTCTCGGTCCACTTAAAAACTTAATTGAAAAGAAAAAAAATGAATATTTAAAAAATTTAAAACCACTTGCTACAAGAAAAACTTCTGAAATGTTTTTAGACATTGTGACTAGATTACCAAATTTAATTGGTGGATCAGCTGATTTAGCTGGCTCAAATAATACTAAAACAAAATTTCATAGAATAATTAAGCCAAGTAATTTTTTAGGAAACTATATTCATTATGGAGTAAGGGAACATGCTATGTGTGGAATAATGAATGGAATTGCATTACATAGTGATTTGATTCCCTATGGTGGTACTTTTTTAATATTTAGTGATTACTGCAAACCATCAATCCGATTAGCTGCAATGATGAAACAAAGAGTCATATATATATTTACACATGACTCTATCGGTTTAGGTGAAGATGGCCCTACTCATCAGCCTGTAGAACATTTAGCAAGTCTAAGATCAATTCCAAATTTAAATGTTTTTAGACCTTCAGATCTTATTGAAACTTTTGAATGTTGGCAATTGGCACTTGAAAGTAAAAATACACCAAGTGTAATAGCTTTAACCAGACAAGGAATGAATCCTGTTAGAGTAAAAAATTCCTCCAAAAATGAGTCATCTGTTGGAGCTTATGAAATTTTAAGAACTGGAGACAACATAAGTGTAACAATAATAGCAACTGGATCAGAAACTAGTTTGGCATGTGATGTTAGTCATAAATTAGCCACAGATGGAATCTATTCAAAAATAATATCAATGCCTTGTCACAAATTATTTGATCAACAAAGTGAAGGCTATAAAAATAAAATTTTAAGTGAAACTAAAATTGTTGTGTCCTTAGAGGCCTCTGAAACTCATTACTGGAAAAAATATACAGGCAAAAACGGATTAAATTTTGGGATAGATGATTTTGGAAAAAGTGCTCCGTATAAAAAAATATACGATCATTTTGGATTAAATTTGGAAAAAATCACTGAAAAAATTAAAAAAAAATTATGAAAATAAAAGTTGGAATTAATGGAATGGGAAGAATAGGAAGAATGATTGTCCGATCTATTATAGAAAGTAATAATAAGAAAATAGAAATTAAACATATAAATAATAGAACAGATTCTAAATCCTGTTCAAATCTTTTAAAATATGACTCTATTCATGGAAAGTTTAATGCTGAATTAGATTTTGATGATAATCATTTGATTATTAATAAGAATAAAATCACTTTTACTCAAGAGACAGATTTGAAAAATATTAATTGGAAAAAATATGATGTAGATTATGTTTTTGAGTGTACAGGTAAATTTAATTCAAAAGACAAATTAAATGCTCATTTAAGCAATGGTGCAAAAAATATTATTGTTTCAGCTCCATGCAAAAATGCTGATAAAACTATTGTATTTGGAGTAAATGAAAAAGAATTAAAAAAAAATGATAAAATTATTTCAGCTGCGTCATGTACAACAAATTGTCTTGCACCTTTAGCATACGTTTTAAATGAAAATTTTCAAATTGAAAAAGGTTTTATGACAACAATTCATGCTTTTACAAGTGATCAAAGAATTCTAGACAATTCTCACAAAGATCCTAGAAGGGCTCGATCTGCGAACCTATCAATTGTACCAACTTCAACCGGGGCCTCTAAAGCAATTGGAGAAATTATACCTTCCCTTAATGGAAAATTAGAAGGCATTGCTATGAGAGTTCCAACTCCAAATGTTTCTTTGGTTGAACTAGTTTTTTGTACAAAAAAAGATTTAAATATAGATAAAATAAATTCTGCTTTTGAAGAATTTAGTAAAAAAAATAAAATTCTTGAAGTCTCTAGAGAAAAACTTGTATCTATAGATTTTAATCACAATCCTGCTTCATCAATTGTTGATGCAAGTTTAACAAATGTTGTGGGCAAAAATATGGGTAAAATTTCTGCTTGGTATGATAATGAATGGGGATTTTCTAATAGAATGTGTGATATAGCAGAATATCTTCACAAGATCTCTTAATGAATTATATTAAAGACCATGAAAATCTTAAGGATAAAAAAGTTTTATTAAGATTGGATTTAAATGTTCCGTTAAAAAATGGAGTAATTACAGATCAAACAAGAATTGATAAAATCTTACCTGTAATAAAGTTTTTGCTTAAAAAAAACTCTAAGATTATAGTAATTTCCCATATTGGTCGACCTAAAGGAAAAGTAAACAAAGATCTATCTATGAAACCAATATGTGAAAGTTTAGAAAAAAAGATTAGTAAAAAAATTAATATTATTAATGATAATATTTTTGTATTAAAGAAAGAGGACTTGTTTAAGGACCATAATGATCAAATAGTTTTTTTAGAAAATATAAGATTTTATGAAGAAGAAGAAAAGAATGATACTAATTTTTCAAAACATTTAGCTGGACTGGCTGACATATTTGTAAATGATGCTTTTTCTTGTTCTCATCGAGCTCATGCTTCTATATCTAGAATTACAGAATTTTTACCCTCCTTTGCTGGATTACAGTTAGAAGTAGAAATAAATGCTTTAAAAAAGGTTACTACAGACATTAAAAAGCCAATTACTTGCATTATTGGTGGTTCAAAAATATCAACAAAAATTGGAATAATTAAAAATTTAATACCAAAATTTAATAATATTATCATTGTAGGTGGGATGGCCAATAATATTTTAAGCCATAAAGGAAATTCAATAGGAAAATCGATTAAGGAAGAAAACTGTGAAACAATAATTAATGAAATTTTTGAAACTTCAAAAAATTCCTCTTGTAAAATTATCTTCCCAGAAGATGTTTTAGTTGGAAAAAATATCAATGATAAATCTCAAGTCAAAGAATTAGATGAAATTACTGATGATGATTTAATCCTAGATATTGGGCCTAAAACAATAAATAAAATTAAAAATATTATTAAAATTAGTAAAACAGTTCTATGGAATGGTCCAGCAGGTTTTTTTGAGAATCCAAATTTTGCAACTGGTAGTCATGAAATTGCTAATGCAATTATTAAAAATAATCATAACAATTCAATTTACTCAGTCGTTGGGGGTGGAGATACAATAGCTCTTATAAATCAAATCAATGCAGTTAACGATTTCAACTTTGTTTCAACTGCTGGTGGTGCATTTTTAGAATATCTTGAAGGAAAAGAGCTGCCTGGTATAAAAGCTCTGAAATAATATGTCAGAATTAAATAAGATAGCCCTACAAATTTTGGAAAATGGAAAAGGAATTTTAGCAGCAGACGAAAGTAATGGAACAATGACAAAAAGATTGGAAAATGTAAAAGTTCCATCAACTCCAGAAAATAGGCTATTATTTAGAGAAACTCTTTTTAGTGCATCAAGTATGACTGAGTGTATTGGGGGTGTCATTTTATACGATGAAACAATAAAACAAGAAACAAAAAAAAAAAATAAGATACCAGAATTAATTTTAAAGATGGGATCATTTCCAGGCATAAAAGTTGATACAGGTGCTAAAATTTTAGCAGGCTCACCTAAAGAAAAAATTACTGAAGGCCTTGATGGATTAAGAGAAAGATTAGGAGAATACTATAAACTTGGAGCGAAATTTACTAAATGGAGAGGTGTTTATAACATATCTAAAAGTTACCCAAGTAAGCTATCAATGCAGTCTAATGCTCATGCATTAGCAAGATATTCTGCATTAGTTCAAGAATGTAACATGGTCCCAATAGTAGAGCCAGAGGTATTAATGGATGGTGAACATTCTGCTAAAGAATGTTACGAAAAAACATCTGAAGTAATTAAAAAATGCTTTGAAGAATTAATTTTAAACAAAGTTGATTTAAAAGGAATAATATTAAAACCTAATATGATTTTGGCTGGAAATAAGTCAAAAGACAAAATTTCGAATGAAGAAGTGGCAAAACTTACTTTACAATGTTTAAAAAATTCTGTGCCTTCAGAGGTACCCGGAATCGCTTTTTTATCTGGAGGCCAATCAGAAATTGAGGCAACAGAAAATCTGAATCTAATCAATAAACATAATAATACTAATTTTATAATGAGCTTTTCTTATGGAAGAGCACTACAACAGAGTGCTTTAAAAGTTTGGTCAAAAGATACAGGAAATATTGAGGGCACCCAAAAGGTATTTAATCATCGTGCAAAAATGAATACATTGGCAGCCAAAGGTAGATGGTCTAAAGATCTTGAAATTTAATAAAAAAAAATTTATTTATATAATTTCACCATTAAAAATTGATAAATCTTTTTATAATGAATTAAGAGAAATTCTTAAACAAAAAAAAGTTAGTTTTTTTCAACTAAGACTTAAAAAAGAAAGTTTCAAAAAAAAAATTCAAATTGGAGAAAAAATTAAGAGAATATGTAAGGAATTCAATGTAAAGTTTTTAATTAACGATGATGTTCATCTCGCAAAAAAATTAAATGCTGATGGTTGTCATTTAGGACAAAAAGATATGAAGATTGCTGAAGCAAGAAAGTTAATTGGAAATAAAATAATAGGAATTACTTGTCATAATTCAATTAAATTAGCAAAAATTGCTATAAATAATAAAGTAGACTATATAGCTTTTGGGTCATTCTATTCCTCAAAAACTAAAAAAGTTAAATATAAGGCAACAATTAATCTAATTAAAAAAGCTAGAAGGATCACAAAAACTCCAATTGTAGCGATAGGCGGTATTAACTTGTATAATTATAAGAATCTCTTATTGAATAAAGCAAACTTTTTAGCTATCTCAGGCTACATTTGGAAAAATAAAAAACTAAAACCTAAGGATGCAATTAAGAAATTAAAATGAAAATTAATGCAGGTGAAATTAGAGTTGGCATGTTGCTGGAATACAAAAATGATTTGTGGCAAGTTCTCAAAACCCAACATGTAAAGCCTGGTAAAGGTGGTGCTTTTGCTCAAGTTGAAATGAAAAGTGTTAACAAAAATACAAAATTGAACGAAAGATTTAGATCAAGCGAAAGTGTTGAAAAAGCGTCATTAGAAGAAATAAATTATAATTTTTTGTATGAAGACGAAAACAATTATTTTTTTATGGAACCGAAATCTTTTGAACAAATAGAAATCAAAAAAAATTTGGTAGGTGAAAAAGGAAAGTTACTAATTGAAAACCTAGAAGTATCTGTAAGCTTTTATAATGAAAAACCTCTTTCAGTTGATTTACCAAATCAAGTAACATGTAAAATAAAAACTACTGATGTGGCTTTAAAAGGTCAGACTGTTTCTTCCTCATATAAACCAGCTACCTTGGAAAATGGTTTAAATATTCAAGTTCCTCCATTCATTGAGTCTGGAGATGATATTGTTGTAGATACAAGAAACTTGGAATACATAAAAAAAATATAATCTTATGAATTCTATCTCTGCAAATCTTAATATAATGATTAAAGCAAGTGAAAAAGCTTCAAAAGTATTGATAAGAGATTTTGGTGAATTAGAAAAATTACAAGTTTCAAAAAAAGGTCCTCAAGATTTTGTTACGAATTCAGATATTAAGGTTGAAAAAATATTAATAGAGGAACTTAAAAAGGCTAGACCAAATTATTCAATTTTAAGTGAAGAAAATGGGATCGAAAAAAATAAGGATCAATCATATACTTGGATTATAGATCCAATAGATGGAACAGTTAATTTTTTACATGGTATACCTCATTTTGCAATATCTATTGCACTACAATTTAAAAATGAAATTATTAGTGGTTTAATTTTTGATCCCATTAAAAATGAATTATTTTATGCAGAAAAAAATAATGGTGCCTTTTTTAATAATCAAAGAATAAGAGTTTCAAAAAAAAAAAATATTGATGAATGTTTGTTTGCAACTGGAAAAATTGATAATAAACCAGATTTTACTTATCGAAGAACAGGGTCAGCAGCTTTAGATATGGCTTATGTCGCTTCAGGAAGATTCGATGGATACTTTCAGAATAATTTGCATTTATGGGATATTGCAGCTGGAATTATAATTGTAAAAGAAGCAGGTGGAATAATTAATGAAATTGATCTTGCTAATATCAAAAATATAAAAATTTTAGCATCTTCTGAAGAAATTAATGGCAAATTAACTGAAAAACTAGATAACTTTTAATTGTTTTAAAAGTTTCTTTTGCTATAAGTCTCGAGATGAAAAAAAAAATACACCCAAATTACCATAGCATTAAAGTTGAGATGACAGATGGAACTCAATTTGAAACAAGATCAACTTGGGGTGCTGAGGGTGATCTTCTTAAATTAGAGATTGATCCAAAATCCCATTCCGCATGGACTGGTGGAAAACAAAAACTTATGGATAAAGGTAGAATAAGTAAATTTAACAAAAAATTCCAAAACTTTAGATCAGAAAATAAAAATTAAATGTCAAATGCTCCCTTAATGCCAATGGCGACCGCTGTATGGCTAGTTGAAAATACAACATTGACTTTTAGGCAAATAGCAGAATTTTGTAAACTGCATGAGGTTGAGGTTCAGGGTATTGCCGATGGTGAGGTTGCAAAAGGAATCAAAGCGTATAACCCAATTATTTCAGGGCAACTATCAAGAGAAGAGATAGAACTGTCATCAAAAGATGAGTCACGACCATTGGAAATTAAAGATACTGATATTAAAATATCAAACTCAGAAAAGAAAATTAAGAAATATGTTCCGTTATCAAAAAGACAAGATAAACCTGACTCAGCTTTATGGTTAATTAAACATCATACTATTCTAAAAGATTCTCAAATTGCAAAATTAGTAGGAATTACAAAAAATTCTGTAACATCTATTAGAAATAAAAGTTATTGGAATTTTAACAATTTAAGCCCTAAAGATCCTGTAGCTTTAAATTTATTTTCTCAAAAAGATTTGATCAATGCAACTGAGAAAGCAGAAAGAAGAATCAAAAGAGAAAAAAAAGATAAAGAAAAACTCAGGCAATTAAAATAAAAGGTAAATTTGAATAAAATCTATAGACATAAAAATATAAAAATGTTAATTAAACATTTTTTTGGAGGTAGTTATTAAAATAGAAGTCAAAGATAACAACATTGAACAAGCTCTAAGAGTTTTAAAAAGAAAACTCCAAAGAGATGGTTTTTTTAAAGTAATTAAGCTTAAAAATACTTATGAAAAGCCTTCAGAGAAAAAAAAAAGAATTCTACAAGAAAATATAAAAAGAGTAAAAAAACTTAATAAGTTAAAAAATAGAATTTAAATATACCGCGGGGTGGAGCAGTCTGGTAGCTCGTCAGGCTCATAACCTGAAGGTCGGCGGTTCAAATCCGTCCCCCGCAACCAAATTGTATGCAGAATAATAAGATATACTCTAGTAACCATCTTAAAATCTTTGATAAAATTATTAAAAAAAAAAGATTAGAAATTGTTGATATAATTAATGATCAAATAATTTTAAATAACATTAATGATGTTTTGGATATTGGAACAACTAGCGATACTGAAAATGAAAGCAGTAATTTTATCATTAAAAATTTAAAAGATATTAAAAATTTTTACTCAATATCAAATCAACTAGTTACTTCGTCTTTTTTTAAAAAAAAACTACAAAAATCGATAATTGAAAACTTTTCAGAATATGAAATAGAAAATTTTAAGTCTGACCTAGTCATATCTAACGCAACTATAGAACATGTTGGTAATTATAATAATCAAAAAGCAATGGTTAGTAATATGATCAAGTTGAGTAAAAAAATGGTAATAATTTCTACCCCTTATAGATACCATCCATTAGAATTTCATACTAAAATTCCTTTCATTCATTGGCTTCCAAAAAAAATTCATAGAAAGATTTTAAAAAATTTCAATCTTACTTTTTATTCAAAAGAAGAAAATTTAAATTTATTATCTAAATCAGATTTAATTAATTTCATAGAAAATGAAGAAATAAGAAGTGAATTTAGATATATCAAATTTTTATTTTTAAGATCAAATATGATTTTTATATTGAAAAGATATACTTAAATTTTAAATTTTGATTTTTTACTATCAATAAGAAAAGTTTTAACAGTCTCTACAGTTAGTTGATCAAATGTTTTTCCAAATTTTTCGATTTTTTCAATCGTTGAAGGAGGAACTGTAATTATGTGACAACCCAATTGTTTAGCTTGTAAATAATTATATGGTTCTCTTACACTCGCCCAGAGAATTTCAACATTCTTAAATTTTTTAGCCAAAGAAATGCTTTTTATAAATTCTGGAATTGGGTCTTTTCCAGTGTCACTTGCCCTGCCTGCAAATATAGATATGATAACTGAAGTTTTTTTATCAATCATTTTAAGTATCTTTTGTGTTTGCATTGCATTATATACTGCAGTTATATTTAATTTTATTTTCTGGTTATTTAATTCTTTGATAATTTTACCCATAAATTTTCCTTTTGAATTTACAACTGGAATTTTTACATAGACATTTTTTGCCCATGTATTAATTTTTAAAGCCTGCTTTTTCATCTCACTATATTCATCAGCAAAAACTTCAAGTGAAACTGGCTTATTTTTACAAATCTTTAAAATTTTTTGAGAATAAAATTTGTAGTCTTTTGCCCCTGCCTTTCTCATTAAACTAGGATTAGTTGTGAAACCTTTAACAATTTTTTTTTTATTAAATCTTCTAATTTTATCTAGTTCTGCGATGTCACAAAATATTTTTGTTTTCAAATGATTAACCTATAAATTTTTAGTTATATCTTCAGTCATTTTTTTTGCATCTGCAAACAGCATTAAAGTATTTTCTTTATAGAAAAGATCGTTGTCTATTCCAGCATATCCAGGTGATAGACTTCTTTTTACAAACAATACTGATTTACATTTTTCAACATCTAAAACTGGCATGCCATAAATTGGGCTTTGAGGATCAGTTTTTGCTACAGGATTAGTAACATCATTTGCTCCAATGACAAATGCAACATCTGCATTAGCAAAATCATTATTAATTTCTTCTAGTTCAAAAACTTCATCATAAGGTACATTAGCTTCAGCAAGTAGTACGTTCATGTGGCCTGGCATTCTGCCGGCGACTGGATGAATTGCGTAAGAAACTTTAATGTCATTTTTTTTAAGTGTATCTACCATTTCTCTTAAAGCGTGTTGAGCTTGAGCCACTGCCATACCATAACCTGGTACAATAATGACTGATGAAGCATTCTTCATTAGAAAAGCAGCATCATCTGCATTTCCACTTTTTACTGGTCTTTGTTCTTTATTTTGTTCTGAAGCTGATTGTTCAGTTGCACCAAACCCACCTAAGATTACATTAAAGAATGATCTATTCATTCCTTTACACATTATGTACGATAGTATTGCTCCAGAAGAGCCAACTAAAGCTCCAGTAATTATTAAAGCAGTATTTTCTAGAGTAAATCCAATTCCTGCAGCCGCCCAACCAGAGTAAGAGTTTAGCATAGAAATTACTACTGGCATATCTGCGCCACCAATTGGAATTATTAAAAGAAAGCCAATCAAGAAAGAAATAGCCAATAGTATCCAAAATAGATTTGATGATTGAGTGGAACAAAGCAAATAAGTAATTATTATTATTGAAATTAGTATTAAAGCATTAAGTGGGTGTTGTCCTTTGAACGTTATAGGTGATCCTGACATTATTCCTTGAAGTTTTAAAAAAGCAATAATTGAACCTGAAAAAGTTATTGCACCAACTGCTGCTCCAATTGACATTTCAATCAAGCTTCCAAGCTTAATGTTACCAGGAGATCCTAGATTGAAAGCTTCTGGATTTAAAAAAGCAGCTATTGCAACAAATACAGCTGCAAGTCCAACTAGACTATGAAAACCAGCAACCAATTCTGGCATCGCTGTCATTGGAATTTTATAAGCTATAAAAGCACCAATTAGTCCTCCGATCAAAAGAAAAATTAAAACAACTATTAGTCCGGTTGAAAAATTACCAATTGATAAAAAAGTAACTGTAACTGCAATAATCATTCCTAAAATTCCAAAAAAATTTCCTTGTCTTGAACTCTCTGGTGAAGAAAGTCCTCTTAAAGCTAAAATAAATAATACTCCTGAAATTAAATAAAAAACTGCTGATAAATTTGCTGATAACATTATTTATCCTTTTTCTTTTTTTTATACATTGCAAGCATTCTTTGAGTTACCAGAAAGCCCCCAAAAATATTAATTGCTGCTAATGATATTGCTAAAAAACCAAAGATACTTGAAGTGTTAAATATAGTATCGGAGTTTCCAGCTAATCCTGCAATAATTGCCCCAACAATAATCACTGATGAAATAGCATTAGTTACAGACATTAAGGGTGTGTGTAGTGATGGAGTTACACTCCAAACCACATAATATCCAATAAAAATTGAAAGGATAAAAATACTTAACCTGAATATAAAAGGATCTATTTCCATAATCTTATTTTATTAAAGTTTTCTCAATTATCTCATCATCTAAATTTATATTTATCTTTTTATTTTCTTTATCATATAAATTTGAAACAAAATTGAATACGTTTTTTGCATATAAATTTGATGCAGAGGTTGGAAGTTTGTTTAAAATATTGCTCTCCCCCATTATTTTAACACCATTTTTTACTATAACTTCATCAACTTTAGTATAGGCTGTGTTTCCACCTTGAATTGCTGCTAGATCATAAATGATTGAACCAGACTGCATATTATTAATCATATCTTCTTTAATTATTACTGGTGCTTTTTTTCCTGGAATTAAAGCTGTACAAATCACTATATCTATTTTCTTTAATGTTTCTGATAATAGTTGCTCTTGTTTTTTTTTGAAATCATCTGATGCTTCTTTAGCATAACCTCCCTCAGTCTCTAAATTCTCTGCTCCTTCAACAGTTAAAAATTTTCCCCCTAGACTTTCCACCTGTTCTTTTGAGGCAATTCTAACATCTGTTGCAAACACAATTGCTCCCATTCGTTTTGCTGTTGCAATTGCTTGTAAACCCGCAACCCCAGCACCAGCTACCAATACCTTTGCAGCTGAGATTGTGCCTGCTGCAGTCATCATCATCGGAATTGCTTTTTCAAAATTAGCAAAAGACTCAACTACTGCTTTATAGCCTGCGAGATTTGCCTGCGAAGATAATATATCCATAGACTGAGCTCTTGTTATTCTTGGAAGTAATTCTAATGAAAAAATATTAATATTTTTTTTTACTAAATTACTTATTTTATCCTTATTATCATATGGATTTAAGACACCAATAAAAGTTTGATTTTCTTTTAACAAAGAACTTTTATCTTCATCTAGTAAGGTTAATTGAGTTAGAATATCTGTATTAGTTATTATTTCTTTTTCATCTTTTAAAATTGATGCTCCTAATTTTATATATTCTTCATCTTTAATTCCAAGATGACTTCCATAATTTTCAGACAATGAAACTTCAAGACCAAGTGAAATATATTTTTTTGCAATCTCAGGAGTAATTGCTATTCTTTTTTCAATTTTTTGATTTTCTAAAATAGATGCAATCTTCATACATTGATCTTACAGTAAGAAAATTGCCATTAAAACTAAAACACCAATAACTGCGACGGTTCCCCACAATACAAACTTTGTAAAATTATTCCATGTGTTTTTATGGTTTTCATTATCCATAAAAATTATTTCTGTCTTGCTTTAAATTTTGGGTTAGTTTTATTAATAATATAAACTCTACCTCTTCTTCTAACGAGTTTAGAATTAAGATCTCGTTTTTTGATAGATTTAAGTGAACTTTTTATTTTCATAAATTTAGAGTTTAGCCTGGCAAAGTCCTACTCTTCCATGTCTTAAGACAAAGTACCATCGGCGCTGAAAAGCTTGACTTCCGAGTTCGGAATGGGATCGGGTATTACCTCTTCGCTATAATTACCAGGCGGGGTATTTATACCCATAGAAAAAACATAGTCAAAGATAATTTTTCTCTAAAGATTTAATATTTACGAAATTTTTAGCTAAATCCTTATTATTTTTTTTAATTTCGTTGAAAAAATTCCAAGCTAAAACTAAAACCATTGGATTTTGAAGTTCTAGTTTATTTTTTGAAATAATTGGAATATTTACCCCCGGCATGTACTTTTCATGTTTCAGCTTATTATCTTCAACAATAAAATCAATCTCTTCTCTAATATTGAAAAAATTAAGTGCAGTAGTTGCTTTTGCTGGAGCACCATATCCAATTATATTTTTATGTTTTTTCTTCAATTTCTGTAAATTATTTACTACATTTTTTTTTAAATTTTGAATTTTTTTTCCAAAATTAATGTAAGTTGTTAACTTCTTTAACCCAAATACCTCTTCTTCTACAAGCAATTCATTTACACTGTTATCGACTGAAATATTTTTGTCTTGGCTTATATAAACTCTAATTGAGCCTCCATGAGTATTGATTCTTTCAACTTTAAATATAATTAAATCCAAACTTTTTAAAAATTTATTTAATGTCGATAAAGACCAATAATTCGTATGTTCATGATAAATATTATCAAAAGTTAAATCTTTGATTGTGTTTAAAAGATACTGAACTTCAATAACTATTTTACCGTTGGGTTTAATTAATTTTTTCATAGACTCTGCCATTGATTTTAAATCATCTGCATGAGCAAATACATTCGAAGCTAATAATAAATCTGCACCATTTTTTATTGGATTAGTAGCTTTTTCTTCTAAATAACCATGAAAAGTATTTATTCCATTTTTATTTGCAAGATCAGCTAAATTCTTTGCTGGTTCAATTCCTTGAATATTTTTAAAACCTAAATCTAGAAAAGGTTTTAATCCTACTCCATCATTGCTACCAACATCAATTATATAAGAGTCTTTGTCTAACTTAAATTCCTTTACATAAGTTGTCGCAGCTTTTTCAAAATGTTCTCTAAAAGTTTTTGTTGTAGATGATTGGTAAAGATAATTTGAAAACATTTCATCACTATTCACTGAAACTGATAATTGGCAGTTAAAACATTCTTTACAAACATTTAGTTCTAATGGATATACTTTGCTTTTATCATTTATATTATCAAGTAGATTGTTCGCTAATGGTTGATAGCCAAGGGATAATACTCTTTTTAATTTTTTTGAACCACAACATCTGCAATTAAACTTATAAATTGAACTTAATAATTCTTTTTCCTCTTCATCAACAAATTTATAGGGGATCGTATGAGTAATGCCATAATTTTCATGTTCTCTTTCTCCTCTAACAAGATTTAAAAATATTGTATCTTCTGTAAATACCATTGTGTGAGCAACATTTGGTTGGGTAACAATCATTTCACCCTCATTAACTAGATGAGTTATCTTGGTTGATTTCTCATCGACAAGATCTTTATAAATACTAATAAACTGACCCTTTATTAACAAACATTTTTGTTCTTGAACAGGATGATAGTGATTAGCTCTCATCGTTCCTTTTTTGGACTCGATATACCCAATCATATTTATAGGTTCTGGAAGATCAAAATTACTTATTTTTCCCCTGTCATCTATAAACTCTCTTACTCCACCAAAAGTATATTCTAAATTTTTATCAAATTTTTCAAATGACCATTTAGTTATCATTTCCTCAACACAAGTTTCTAAATTATTAACAAATTCAAAGCCAGTATCTAGTAATTTTTTATTAGAAAGCGTATAACCTTTATTTGGAACTTCATCATCTGTTTCAATTATTTTTAATTTAGGATTTATTTTTTTACAAATAAAAGCAACTTCTTTTACAGTAGTATTTTCTTTAGATAAATTGTAAATACCGTTTTTAAAATTTTTGTTTTCTTCAACAAATTTAAAACATCTAGCAACATCTAATAATGGAACAAGACTTTTAAATTGAACACCACCGCCAAAAAGTTTAATAGTTCCATCTTGTGAGGCAATTTTCGAAAATAAATTTGGCATTATATTTATTCTCATTGTATCGGTTGAAAAACCATAAACAGATCCAAGTCTAAATATGACATACTTTTTTCCTGAATTAATTATTTGGTTCTCATTTTCAACTTTACTCGATGAATAAGCTAAAAAAGTTGATGTTTCCTCATTTTCATCAACATTTGTTTTTGGTTTTTTTAAACCTTCAAAAACGACATGGGTTGATGGAAAAACTATTGTTGCATTTTCATTCATTGATTTAAGAACATTTTTAGTACCCTCAATTGCAACTTTTTTTATTTTTTCATCTTGTTCAGGATTTGACTCTTTTTTAACATACGCAACATCAGTTATTCCAGCCAAATGATGTACTATTTGAGCTTCTTTGATATATGTTTTTATTTCACTTAAATTTAAAATATCAGCCTGTACAAATTTTATTTTTCTTCTTTTAAGTTCATTTACTCTTTCTGATATAAATCTATTATCTATAGCAACTACTTCATACTTCCAACTAAAACCTGAATAAAGTTTGCACAATTCAGTTCCAATATAACCAAGAGCTCCTGTTATAATTATTTTTTTCATAATTTTATTTTATTTTACCAACTAATATTTGATAAATAACACTAAACATATGATAAAATTTAATTTTTTTTCCTTCTTCATGAGATCTTCCATTATAATTTATAGGAACTTCATAAAATTTTTTTCCATTTCTAACTACTTTACAAAGAATTTCTGCATGCTGCTCAAATCCAACAGTTTTTAAATT
This sequence comes from uncultured Pelagibacteraceae bacterium, assembly GCA_902555725.1. Classification (GTDB taxonomy): domain Bacteria; phylum Pseudomonadota; class Alphaproteobacteria; order Pelagibacterales; family Pelagibacteraceae; genus Pelagibacter. The sequence continues at coordinate 32,326 of CACDTN010000011.1, forward strand.
TACGTTAGATAATAGATTTTTTTTAAAGCATGCATAGCACGAATAAATGTCAGTAAAAGTAGTATTATAAATTAGATTAAAGAGCAATGTTATAAATTTATTTCCAATTTTATTAAGTACGTAATGTGATCTTGAATAATCTGCATAATTAAATCTTGATCCAATAATTAGATCAGGCTCAAACATATTTATCAAATTTAGGAATTTTTTAAAATCGCTTGGATCATATTCTAAATCTGCATCTTGAAAAGTTACATAATCTCCATCTGCACTTTCAAGTCCCTTCTTTACAGCATTACCTTTACCTTTATTTATTGCGTAGCTAATTAAAGTGTCAAAAAGAAATTTATTTTTTTCTAAAATCTCCAATGAATTATCTTTGGAACCATCATTAATTATTATTATTTGAATATTTTGATGTTGTTTTTTTAAGTCATTTAATTTTTTTAACACTGTCAAAATTGTTTTTTCTTCATTAAAAACTGGAACAATTATTGATAATTTAAATGACCCTGAATTTACCATAAGTTAATTTTTTATTTTATTAATTATTAAATATCCATTCTTTTTCTTAACGTCCAGACCATTATATGAACATATAAAAGGTGTATTCCAACATAGTCTACCTTGCCATCCATTAATTTGATTATTTTCAATATCTGGATAATAAATTTTTATATATTCATTATTCAATTTATTGTTCAATAAAAACAAATTTTCAATTTTTTGTATTCCTAGAAATACTTCATCTTGTTTTTGTATTCTTAAAATATTTTTTGAAAAACTGAAAATGAGAAATATTAAAACAAAAATAATAAATTTTTCTTTAGAAAATTCTCTAGAAATCAAAAGACCTAAAAGAATTATAAATGAAAAAGTAATAAATAGATGAACTCCAAATCTGTAAACTGGAGAAAAATTTAACCAAAAAAATAGATTAACGATAAGAAAAAAATAAATAGTTTTTTTTTCTTTTAATTCATATTTGTAAGTTTCTTTTTTATTTAGAAAAAAAATAAAAAACAAAGTTGGTAATATTATAGTCGTCAAGTGTTCTAAAAATTCAACATAATTTCTTTTGATCCAAAAAGGGAACCAATTAAAATTTTCCAAATACTCTTTAGGTAAATATATGTCTGAAGCTTTAGAATAACTTTTGTTAATCAGTTCAATTTGTTTTGATAAATTGATATAATCGGTATTAAACCAACTTACATCAAAACAAGTCAGACTAGTTGGAAAAAAAATACAACCTGTGTATATAAATTGTTGGGAAAAAAAAATAATGAATAATAAATAAATAAATAAAAATTTATAACTGAAAATATAAAATTTAAATTCTTTAAAATTTTTAAAATATAAATAAAATGTCAAAATTATTATTGGAACTGTACTCAACTTAATTAAAATAGAAAAAACTGAAAAAGCTAAATTAAAATAAAATATTTTTTTTTTTTCGTAAATTTCATTAAATTCAAAGAATTTTATAAAATAATATATACTTAAAATTGAAAAAATAATTGCAGGTAGATCTAATCCAAATTCAGAAATTCTTGTAAATTTTAATATAAAATAAAATAGTATTACCAGCAAATAATAATCACTATTTTCAATTCTTTTTTTATTTATTAGTTGATTAATTGAAAATATTATAAAAATTACAAACAGCAAAAAACTTGGCATTGTGAGAAAGTCAAAATTTTTTTCTTGTAAAAAAAATATTGAATTTAAATTTAACCAAATTGAATTAAAAACATAAGGTTTATCTATATTAGCAAATCCAAAAACTATTTTTTCTTCCAAAAGTGCTAAGGCATAGGGTAGATGATAGTAACCAAAATCCTCATGATATTTCTGAGAAATAAACATTGGTATTAACAATAAAATTACAACCAAATATATGATTTTTTTTTTTTCAAGAAATTTTAAATTATTAATTTTGATATCCTTAAAAAATAAAATAAGTCCAAACAAAAATATAAAACTACTTATTAAAAGATTAATACTTAAAAAAAAATGAAGAATTGTTACTATAAATGAAACGACAATTAGTCCGAAAAAAAAATCTAAAAAGAAATCATTTTTAAAATTTTTTGTCACTAATTTTCCATGACCATTTATAGAAAATGATAATAAAATTACGGTTATTAAAAAAAGAAAGATTTGAAACAAGAACATGTAACCTAGTTTTTTAAGTTTTTAAAATCCTTTATCGTGTTATCTAGTGCTTTCGAAAAGTTCATTTTAGATCTCCAGCCATTCTGATTTGCTAAGCCAATGTCTAATTTCTTTCTTTTAACTCCATCTAGTTTTGGATCATTATTAAATTGAATTTTTACTTTTGGATCAATTTTATTTTTAATAAGATTAGCATAATTTTTTATTGTCATCTCTGTTGAAGAGCCTATATTTATTAATGTTGAATTAGTTTTTTTTTTTAAAAAAAATTCACAAGCATTAGCCACCTCATCAACATATAAAACTTCTCTAAGTGGTCTTCCTGTTCCCCACAACTTAACAATTTTATTTTTTTTCTTTTTACTCGCGATATATATTTTTTTGATAAGTGCTGGTAAAAAATGAGAGTTTTCTAAATTGTAGTTATCATTTGGTCCAAATAAATTACACGGCATTAAACAAGTATATTTAGTTTTGTATTGTTGATTGAATGATTTTATCATTTGAATTCCTGCTATTTTTGCTACCGCATAACTCTCATTTGTCTCTTCAAGTGAATTAGTCAGAAGATCTTTTTCTTTAATAGGTCTTTTTATATTTTTTGGATATATACAACTGGATCCAAATAAAATAAGTTTTTTTACTTTATAAGCTTGACTGGTTGAAATTAAATTTGTTTGAATTTGTAAATTATCACTAATAAAATCAGCAGGATAATTAATATTAGCTTTAATTCCCCCCACTTTAGCAGCAGCAATGATTACTACATCTGGTTTTTTTATTTTGAAAAATTTTTTAACTGATTGTTGATTAGTCAAATCGAGTTTTTTTTTATCGATTGTAATTAAATTTCTGTATCTTTTTTTTTTTAATATTCTTAAAATAGATGAGCCAAGCATTCCTTTATGTCCAGCTATAAAAATTTTGCTTTTACTATTTATCATGATAAATTTTCTAATTCATGATTTATCATTTCATCAATTAGATTATCTATAGATGTTTTAGCAGACCACTTTAATATTTTTTTAGCTTTCATCGCATTACCTTTCAAATAATCAACTTCTACTGGCCTAAAATACCTTTTTCTACATTCGATAATTGTTTTTTTATTTTCTATATTGATTGCTTTTTCATTAATTCCTTTACCTACCCATTTAATCTTGAAACCAATTTTTTTTGAAGCTTTGTTTACAAATTCTTTAATTGTATAAGTTCTGCCAGTTCCTATAACATAGTCTGTTGGTTTTTTTTGTTGTAACATTTTCCACATTGCTTCGACATAATCTCTGGCATGACCCCAATCTCTTGTAGAATAAAGATTTCCTAAAAATAATTTTTTTTGATAACCATTTTTTATTCTTATTAATCCTTGAATAATTTTTTTAGTAACAAAAGTTTCACCTCTAATTGGACTTTCATGATTAAACAAAATTCCATTACAAGCATAAATTCCATATGCCTCTCTATAATTAACTGTTATCCAATGTGCAAAACATTTTGATACTCCATAAGGGCTTGCTGGATAAAATGGAGTTTTTTCATTTTGAAATTTTTCTTTTGTTCTACCAAACATTTCTGAAGTACCTGCCTGATAAAACTTTATTTTTTTTTCTAAGTTCAAATTCTTAATCGCTTCAAGGATTCTTAGAGTTCCAAGACTATTTACATCTGCAGAATACTCAGGAACTTCAAATGAAACTTGCACATGAGATTGTGCAGCAAGATTATAAATTTCATCTGGTTTAGTTTTTTTAATTAAGCTTATTATTGATGAAGAATCAGTCAAATCACCATAAAAAAGTACAAAATCAGATTTTGAATTTATATCTCTATATATATCGTCCACTCTTTGAGTATTAATTATAGATGATCTTCTCTTAACACCATAAACCTTATATTTTTTTTTTAATAAAAGTTTGGACAAATAAGCTCCATCTTGTCCCGTGACTCCAAAAATTAGTGCTATTTTTTTTTTCATTTGGATTCTTTTTTAAATTATATATTCTGTATTCATTTTATTCATATAATGCAAGTAAGTCTTATAACATGCACAAACAATAGTGAAAAAACAATTAAAGATTGTTGTCTTTCAATTTTCACACAAAGCTATGAAAATATAGAGCATATAATTCTAGATAGAAATTCGCAAGATAGGACTACTTCTATAGTCAAACAATATTCGAGAAAAAATTTAAAAATTTATCAACAGAAAAGTTTTGGTATTTATGGAGCTTTGAATGAAGGTATGAGAATATCTAATGGAGAAATAATTGGTATTTTGCATTCAGATGATCAGTTAATTGATAATGATGTAATTAAAATAATAGCAGAAGTATTTTTAAAAAATAGAGATTTAGATATCGTATTTTCTAACATATATTATACGAAAAAAAATGATACAAACAAAATTGTTAGAAAATGGGTTTCAAGTTTGAAGGAAGGAATTCAGTCAAACCAGAAATTGAATAAAAAAATAGAAAATGGATGGATGCCTCCCCACACAACATTATTTTTTAAAAAAGATTTGCTCCAAAAAGTAGGATACTACGATGAAAATTTAAAGATATCATCAGATTATGATTTCATAATAAGATTATTTAAAAAAAATAAATTTAAAATTTTCTTCTTAGATAAATTTACAGTGAAAATGAGAAGCGGTGGTATTAGTAATAAAAATATAAAAAATATTTTAATTAAAATGAATGAGGATTTTAGTATAATGAGAAAGTTCAAACTTAATGCAATTAAAACTATCTTAATTAAAAACTTATCTAAAATTCACCAATTTTTTATTTAAAAATTTTTTGAATAGTTATTAAAGCAGGGACATTTTCACTGATAAGAATGATCATTTCTAAGTCTTCATCATAATCAATATCTCTAATTCTATTTCCTTCAAGAAAAATTCTTCCCTTCGATGTTAATTTTTTAAAATCTTCATCTATATCAAGGATATACAGTGAATTTGCTCTTAGAGATGAAGTCCAGAGACAGTTATTTTCACAAAAAGAATTTTTTTTCATAAAAATTAATTCACTTATTCCAATTGAAGGATCATAATATTTATAAGGTTCTATGAATCCAAGTGCTTTATGACTTTTTTTAAATGTATCTGGTCCAAATAGTTTCTCTTCACCTGGGTACGCTTTTCCATAAGAAGCTTTTGGCCAGCCAAAGTTTTTATCTTCTTTTGTATTTAAAAAGTTAAAATTTATTTCATCTCCACCCTTAGGGCCGTGTTCTGAATTAATTACAATATTATTATCCTCATGAAAATAAAGACCTTGAGGATTTCTGTGGCCATACGAGATTAATTCATAATTATTTGAATTTAAATCTACTGATATAATTTTACCAAGTAAAGAATTTCTATTTTGTGGTGCCTCATAATTTTTTGAAAAACCTATAGAAAATAAAATTTTATCATTTTTAAATTTTTCTAGCCTGCCACCTGTAAAAACATTATAACCTTCCCAATATTCTTTAGTTTCAAAAAATAATTTAAAATTTATTTTTTCATAATTTAATTTAGCTTTATATAAATTTATAGTTATCTCATCCTTATTTTGAGTAACCATCGAAATAAATACCTGATTATCTTTAAGGTATAAATCTCTTATACCAATTAACTGTAAATTATTTTCTTTTAAAATTTCATTAATATTGTTGGGCAAATTTTTAAATTCCAACTTATCTGACAGTAAATTTTTTTTTTCAAAATAAACTGTTTTTCCCTCACCTGATATAGAAAACAATTTTCCATCATAAATCTCTGAATAATGAGCTCTTTTAGAATTTACTTCAGCGTTCCAACCTAATTTTGTATCTAATCTTTTGAAAGGTAAAAAAAAGAAATTGACTTCATAATCAGTACCATTCAATTCTACTATCTTGGTATCAAATAATTGTCCTTCATTTCCTTGTTCAAATTTTTTTATTTGTAATTCTAAAAAATCATTTTTAGATTTTAGATTAGGAATATAAAATAAATAATCTCTAATTTTCTTAATATAATGAGGAGAAATTATCGACTTAACAAATAAAATTGTTTTATTTTGTTTATCATAACCATATCTAACAATTTCGCTTACAATTGAGGCAATGAATATTCCCACTGATAATAACAATAAAATTATTATAAAAATTATTTTTTTTTTTGTGGTATTCAAAAATTTCATATTAATGATTTGCTTAATTTGACATTTTTTTATACCAATTCAATGATGATTTAACTATATGCGTTAAATTGCTATGTTCAGCTTTCCAATTTGTGAATTTTATCAGTTTTTTTGGATTTGCTATTGATATTACAATGTCAGCTGGCCTTCTTTTTCCAACTTTATACATTATTTTTCTTTTGGATATTGAAGTAAACTTTTTTAATATTTCTTTTACTGAAAAGCCTTTTCCGTAACCACAATTGAATATTTTAAATATCTTTTTTTTTAGAATTAAGTTAGCAGTTAATAGATGTATTTTTGCTAAATCTTCAACATGTATATAATCTCTGATTGTTGTTCCATCTAAAGTTTTGTAATTATCTCCATTTATCGTAAATTTTTTTTTTTTAAAACTAGCTGCACATAAATTTAATATCAAATTATACCCTTTATTAACATTGAAACCGCATCTTAATTTTTTGTCTGAACCTGCAACATTAAAATACCTTAATACTACACATTGAATTTTATTTTTTTTCTTAAATAAGTATTTTTCTAATTTTAATTTTGATTTTGGATAAGCCGACATTGGTTTTAGTTTATCATTTTCATTAACCTTTTTGTTTGTGTTTCCATATACTGCTGCTGTTGAAGAATAAATAAACCTATTAATTTTATTTTTAATACAACAATCAAAAAAAATTTTTCCTTTTTTGTAATTGTTAAAATAGTATTTTCTTGGTGATCTTAAAGACTCTTCGTTGTTAATAAATGCAGCAAAATGAAAAACAATATCAATTTTTTTTTTTAAGAGAATTTTTTGAATCTTTTTAGTGTTTGAAATATCAAGTTTATAAAAATCAGCCTTTTTTGGAATATTTCGAACTGAGCCTGTGGATAGGTTATCTATTATAATTACTTTATGACCTCTATCTAAAAGATAGTTAGAAACTGTACTACCTATGTACCCCGCTCCACCAGTAATCAATGCATTCATTGTCCTTTAAACCTTGGATATTTAATTAAACAAAAATAAATAAAAAGACTAACAAGAAGAATTATATAAGTTTGAATATTTAGAAAAAGAAGCAGTATAGGTAATATGCTTATAGTTATTGTGATTAGCACGGTTATACTATTGTTTTTGGTATAATTGTTAACAATATGATGAAGATGATTGAGGTCACCTTTAAAAGGATGTTTTTTTTTTATTATCCTTACAAAGAACAATCTCAACATGTCTATTGCAGGAATAATCAATATTACAAAAACTTCATCTCCAAAGAAGCAATTATCAAATTTATCATATTGATAAATAAATGTACTTCCAATAATGGCACTTATTAAATATGCTCCACCATCGCCTAAAAAAACTTTGTTTTTAAAATTCAAGATGGCTAAAAATAAAAAACAAATTAGTAATAAAATAAAAAATATTGGTATAAATCCCTTTAAAATAAACAAAATAAATAATAAAGAAGTAAATGATATTAATTGAAGATTTATTCCATCAAACATATTCATTGCATTAGCCAGTAATGTAAATGATATAACTAAAAATAGCCCCGAATAACCAAAATGATAATTATTTTTTAAAAAAGATATTCTTATATGTTCTAATTTTATCTCTGGAAATAAATAAATTATAATTGTTGTTGAAATTAACAAAAAAAATAATTTTGTATTAGGTGTTAAATTTTTTAAATCATCAATTAAACCGATGAGATAAAACAGTGTGCATAATAAAATAAAAGCATAAACAAAATTATTTTGAAAAATTAAATTATCTAAGTTTAATATTTTTAGAAAAAAAATAATCAAATACAAATTAATCAAAATTATTAATCCACCAATTAATGAGACTGGTTTTGAGTGTTTTTTTAGTTTTCCATCAGGCTGATCAAAAAAAATTAAATTTTCTGAAATTTTTTCAAACTTCAAATATATTATTAAATTAATTAAAAATATGAACAGAAATATAAAAAAAATTTCCATTATCCTTTTTTATTTATTAAAAAAAATATGAGTTCTATTATGGTGTTGGATATTCATAACAAAAATTATTACTACAAATTTAAAAAAAAACCTAATAATTATTTATAATTAAATACTAAAATATTGATCATAATCATCTTTTTTTAGATTATTTTAAATTAAAACTTAAAAAAATTTCAGTTTTAATCTTATTAAAAATTTTGGTGAAAAATAAATAATTAATAATTTAATTTTCAAGGGTAAAATAGGATATTTAATTATATCATGAATTAGATTAAAATTCTTTTGATGTAGTAACAAATACAAAATTTTTAAATATTCAAGCTTTAAAATAATATTTTTTTTGTTTTTTTTGAAATAGAAGTCATAAAAATTCTGATTATCGACCCAATGTTTATACTCCTCATAAAACATTTTTTTATTATGGTGGCTAAAGTTATCGGCATGAATTCTAATCGTTGCTAAGTTGTCTTGAAAAGACATAGCTTTATATTTTTTTGCCATTCTTATAACTAAATCATAATCACCAATTATGTTGTAGTTCGAGTTAAATTTAAAATTATTTACAATTTTTTTTTTAATTATTATTGTACTCAGTTTAACAAAATAGGATTTAAGTAAATTGTTTAGAATTGATCCAGATGGAAGTTTTTTTTTATAAAAAATTTCAAATTTATTCCTATTTTCATAAAAATGGTTACAATTTGAAAACGCAAAACCATAATTTTCAGATGAATCAAAAAACTTTTTTCTAGAAAATAAAAAATTTTTATCCCACCAATCATCAGCATCAAGAAAAGCTATAAAATTTCCTTTGCATTTATTTAATGCAAAATTTCTTGAATCATAAAGTTTTATTTTTTTTTTTGTTTTAAAATATTTAAATCTCTTATCTTTTATTTTTTTATAAATCTTAGCACTTGAGTCAGTAGAACAATTATCAACAAAAATAACCTCAAAGTTTTTATATTTTTGATCTAAAATTGATTGTAAAGTCTGATATAAATATTTTTCACCATTATAACAATTAACTATTATACTAATTAGTTTCTTTTTCATTTCTTAATTTAAAATATAAATAAAATCCAACAGGATAAAAATAAAACATAGATAGCCAATTATTAAAAAAACTACCACTAGGTACTAACGGCCAAATATTTATAAAAATAGCTGATATAGCAATTGCTTTTGATACTTCATATTTATCAAATTTATTCTGTAAATTGATTTTTCTTTTACAAACAAATATTTCTCTAATAATAAAAAATAAAGCAAAAATTAATAATGAAAAACCAACCAAACCATTTGAAACTAAAATTTGTACATAAGTATTATGTGGATGATTTGAGCACCCATCATTTTTTTCAAGAATATAAATTTTATTTCCACATAAGTATCTAAAACCTTTCACACCGGTGCCAAAAACCATATGATCTTTAAATATCTTATAGGAAAGAAGATAATGTCCATGGTGATCATGTGAAAATATATAAACTTTATTTCCTAATTTTTTTTTGTGTTCCTCATACTGCTCCTCACCTATTCCAAGAAATTGATCATATGTTTTTTTAAACATTCTTGTACTTGGATGAACTTCCTTTGAAGTAATCAAGCTTGGCAATGTAGTAAAAAGAGTTACGGAAATTATCATCACAAGTATTACAAATTTTCTTAAATATTTTGAGATAAAAAAAAGTGTAAAGTAAAATAAAATTAATAAACCAAAAGATGCCCTCTCACCAGATATATAGATAACAAAGGACGCAAGTGAAATTAAAATTAAAAAATAAATACTTTGTTTTTTTTCACTTAACATTTCATTCATCACTAAATAAATTAAAAAAATTGGTAATGTTCTTAAAACGAAACCACCTAAAATTAATTCATCACCAAAAAAGCTAGATATTCGCTCAAATTTAACTTCGTATCCTAATAAATTTTTTCCATGATAAAATTGAAATAAAGAATCAAAAATTATAAAAAACAGAAATGCAGAATAAAATATAATTATTTTTTTATCATAGAATTTAAATTTCTCTAAAATAAACCAAATAGAAAAAGCAAATAAAGGGATTCTAAAGTAAGTTATTCCTCCTAATGATAGATCAAAGTTATAAAAATTAATTATTGTTGAAAATAACACTGAAACGTAAAAAATTATAAAAAAGATAAAATATTTATTTTTAAAAAATTTATAATTTTTTTCTTTAATTATATAAAAACAAGAAAAAAATATCGCTGAAATTAAAAATAATTCTGGAATAAGAGGACCTGTTAATAATAATAAAGGAAATATTGCCAACCCATACTTAAAAAATATATTAAATAAATTATTTTCTAAATTCATTTTTAATAGAGTTTAATAATTCTTTTTTAAAGTTATGTTTTGTGTAAAAAATATTTTTTCTGATCATTTTTTGAATTTTTTCGTAATTTTTTAAGATTAAATTAATTGTTTCTCTTATGTTTTTATTCTCTCTTTTGCAAACAAATACTCCTTTTCTATTATTTAAAACATGTCTAATTTCCTTAAAAATAATAACTGGTTTTAATCTAGCTAAAGACTCAGAAATTACTTTTGGAAAACCTTCTGTATAAGATGGTAATATAAATATACGGGAAGAATCAAATAATTTTATTAATTTTTTTTCACTATTTATAGGACCTATGAATTTTATATTATTATTTAAGAATTTTTTTGGAATATATTTTTTTTCTGTTCCAGCAATCGTCAATTTATATTTATTAAAGTTTTCTTTAAAAATCTTAATTAAATAATAAATTCCTTTTTCCTTTTTGAATCTACCGATATACAAGAAATCTGATTTAATCTTTGATTTAGTTTTTTTCTTCTTTAACCAGTTATTAGTTAGTTCGGATGGATGAAGTATATTTTTTACTTTCACATGATTGAAACTTTTTGAGACAGATAAAATCTTTAATTTTTTCTTAATAAAAAAAAACATTAAATAATAAAAATAATATCCAAGAAACCCGTAGCGAATTTTATACTCTAAAAAACCATCACTTCGTAAATAGACAAAACCTCTCAATTTCTTTCCTAAAAAAAGTAATTTTAGAAATGAAATAAAATTAAATAAAGTTATAGAAATCATAAAAATATTAATGTTTTTTTCTTTAATGTTATTAATCTTACAAAAATTAAATTTTTCATTTATCAAGTAATTAAATCTTTTAAAACTTTTTCTGCAAATTAGTTCAATATTATATTTTTCTCTCAAACATGATAAAATATTATCCAAGTCATTATTTGAGGTATAGATTTTTTTCTCAATCCAAATCTTATCATTACTTATCAGATATAGTTTTTTCATGATTTTTTTTTGAAATATTTTATAGTTTTTTTGAGACCTTGATCTATATTTACTTTTGTTTTCCATTTTATTAACTTTTTTATTTTTGATAAATTTGGATAAAGTTTTAATATTTCATCTTTTCTTAATGGAATTTTTCCAAATTGTGGCTGACCACCTTTAGATAATTTACAAATTTTGATAATTAATTTTTTAATACTTAAAGGTTTACCTGAACCAATATTTATTATTTCACCATTTAAATTTTTTTTTTTTATAATTTTGATAATTGCGGTTACTAAGTCATCTATATAAGTAAAATCTCTTAATTGATTGCCAGAAGAACAATCAAATTTTTTTTTATGAATTGCCTTCATTATAGTAAAGGGGATTATTCTATTTACATCTTGGTAGGGTCCATAGACTAAGTACAACCTAAGTATAGTTGTTGGAAAATTATATTTTTTTTTTAATTCTAATAAAAATTTTGTACTTAAAAGTTTTGCTTTACCATAAAATGAATATGTTTTTTGAAAGTTTTTTTTTCTTTCTTTTTGGGGTGACTTTATTTTTCCATATTCAATGCTTGATCCAATTTGAATAAATCTTCTTATTTTTTTGTTTAAAAAAAAAGTAGCTAAATTTTTGCATCCATTGAAATGGCTTTCTATTGTTTTTTTTTTATCTGAATGATCAACATATCCAGCTAAGTTAACTACATAATCGTAATCTTTTGATAAATATTTAGTTAAACTTTTTCTTTTTGAAATATCTAGTTTAAAATATTTTACTTTTTTTAATTTTCGTTCAGCCTTTGGTAATTTAGTAGAAATACTATCAACCGACCAATTCAATTTTAAGCATTTTTTGGCTAGATGATAACCAATAAATCCCGTCCCTCCAGTAATTAGAATTCTACTTTTTTTCAAGATAATTCTTATTTTTAATTTTCTTTTCTAAGATTTCTTTATCTCTAAGTGTGTCCATGCACTGCCAAAAACCATAATGTTTATAAGCTGTCAATTTTCTTAAACTTGCAATTTTTTCAAGTGGGCTTCTTTCAAGATAAGTTTTATCATTTTTGATATATCTAAAAATTTCCGGTTCTATTACAAAAAAACCACCATTAATCCACCCTTCATCTAGACTAGATTTTTCTTTAAAATATCTAACTGTATTATTTATTATCTTGATTGCACCAAATCTTGCTGGAGGTCTAACAGCAGTTAAAGTCATTAACTTTTTTTTTTGCTTATGGAATTTTACTAATTTTTTTATATTTACATTGCTTAATCCATCACCATACGTCATTAAAAATGTCTCTTTTTTCAAATATTTTGATAATCTTTTTAACCTACCACCTGTCATTGTATTAAGCCCTGTATCAATTATATTTATTTTACAGTTTTTAATTTTTTTTTTTTTAAAATAATCTTTAATTATTTTTGATTTATATCCAACAGCTATATAAAATTCGTTAAAGTTATGTTTTTTAAAATGATTTATTAAGTGAATAAGAATAGGAACTTTATTAATTGGTATCATTGGCTTAGGAATAGTTTTAGTATATTCAGAAATTCGTGTCCCAAATCCTCCGGCTAAAATTACAACTTTCATTTATTTCTTTTCAAAATTTTTAATTTGATTAATTGAAAAATTATAAATATCTTTTTTTTCGTATAAACATTTATACCAATCAGTTACTAATTTAATAACTTCTTTAAATCCTAGTTTATTTTTCCATTTAAGAAGTTTGAGTGACTTATTGCTATTTAATTTTAAAAGTGTCGACTCATGATACGATCTTTTGCTAAATTCCCATTTCAATTTATTCCAATTCTTACTTATTTCTCTTACAACATCTAAAACTTTATAATTACTATTTTTTGGTGGACCAAAATTAAATACCTGGCCATTAAATCTTTTATTTTTTTTTAATTTATTTGCTAGAATCATATATCCATTAAGTACATCTAATACATGTTGCCAAGGTCTAGTAGAATTTTGATTTCTAAGTTTTACTTTTTTATTTTTATAAATTGATTTCATAATATCAGGGATCAATCTATCATTAGACCAGTCTCCACCCCCTATAACATTTCCTGCACGACAAACAGCAATTCTAATATTTTTTTTATATTCCAAAAAGGATTTAAAATATGAATTAATCACAAATTCAGCAGAAGCTTTAGAAGCACTATAAGGGTCATCGCCACCCAAAATATCATTTTCTACATAGCCCCTTTTTATTTCAAAATTTCTATAACTTTTATCACTTGTAATCAGGATTGAAATGCAATTAAAATTTGACAATCTTAAAACTTCTAACAAATTTAAAGTTCCATTAAAATTAGTTTCAAAATTATAAACAGGATTTTTATATGAAGCACCAACCAATGACTGAGCTGCAAAATGGAATATGAAATCAGGTTTGATTTTTTTTATTACTTTATTTAATTTGTCAAAATTTCTTATATCTATATTAAAATTTTGAATATTTTTTTTCATTTTAAAATTTATGAAATTTGTTTGATTAGTTTTAAAATTATTTGAAATACCATATACATTGGCACCCAAATAATTTAACCATAAAGATAACCATGAACCTTTAAGCCCCGAATGACCCGAAATAAGAATTTTTTTTCCTTTAAATTCTCTAAAAAAATGATTCTTTTCCATATCAAATTAATTTTTTAAAAAAACGATAAAAATAAGGATTTAACTTAAATCTTAATAAACTAAATAAATAATTTTTTTTTTCAATTTTGCAAACTGATTTTATATCATTTGTCATAAGGTTATAAACTAAGGCAACTCTGGTATTAATCTTATCACCCTCATAAGAATGCCAAGTTTCTCTCTCTTTTCTTGAAAAAAATACAGCTCTATTTTTTTTCCACTCTATCTCTTTACCATTTATATCTGTTTTTGATGCATAGAATTTAGTACCATAATTTTTTTCAGGATTAATATAGACAACTCCACTTAATAGTTTATTTGGAGTATCATCATGAACTGGGAATTTGTAATTTTTACCAGTTAAGATTAAGTGAAATTCTGAATAATTGTATAATTTAATTTTTTCAGGACAGAGCTCTTTTAATAAATCAATAGCTTTTTGATGGTAATTATCATTAAATCTTTTCAAACTTTCTTCAGATAAAAATTCAGAGACAAAAATAGTATTTCCGAAAATTTTGCTATTAAAAATTTTTATTCCATCAGATTTAGGTGATGGTAAATCTAAACTTTCAATTTCCCTAAAATCTTCTTCATTTAAAAAATTGTCAAAAATTTTTATTTCCATTTATCTATTATAAATATAGTTAAACGTTTTAGAAAATTTTGTATTTTGTACTTCTGAAATATTTTGATTTTTAGATACTAATTTAAAATTATTCTCAATCATTATTCTGATTATATCCTTATGTTGATCTAAAAAATTTTCATTTACTTCAACTAATATACTTTTTAAATCATTATTCATAAGTGTTTTTTTTGCTCCATCTAATATCTTGTGCTCGATGCCGTCTACATCTAACTTTATATAGTTAGGACATTTCAATATTTTAGCTTCAATTAAATTATCAATTGATGTACCATAAATATTGTATTTTTGTTCAGAAACTAAGTTTTTACCTTCAAAATCTGTATTATAGGAAAAAGTGGACATTGAGTGCCCCTCAATAAAATGAGTCTCATGCATAGTTTGATGAATATTTTTTTTATCACTAAGCGCAAATTGATTAATATTAATTCTATTTTCTAGATTATTTATTGAAATATTTCTACTCAACGTCCTTAAATTACTCGTAGATGGCTCAAAACAAAAAATTTGTAAATTTTTGTGTCTTAGAGCTGAATAAATCGAATAAAGACCAATATTTCCTCCTATGTCCCAAAAAATATTCGGATTATCATTAAAATTATTTATCCATTCAATTGTTTCAGGCTCTTGAGTAAATAAAGTTTTTACCCTCCAGGCAATAACTTGATTTGGCACAAAAAAACTTACTTCCTGATTTAAAACTTTTTTTTTGATATATGATTTTTTTTCAAACTGTTCGAATATTTTGAAAAAAAGAATTTTTCCACTTAAAAAATCAAAAAATGAAAAAATTTTAAAGATAATTTGAATTAAAATTTTTTTCACTAGTAAAAGAATTTAAGATTAGTATTTGTTAACTTTGAATAAAAAAATGAGTGATTGTAATACTTATTTTTCTTAAATGGTAAGTTATTGTATTTAGTCATTATCTTTAACAAAGAAAATTTCTCTTTTATAAATTCAAAATTTTCTTTTTTAATTAGTTTTTTCTTAGATATGAAAATATCACTTGGGTCTAAATTTAGATATAGTAATTTACATCCATAAAGTAAAGATTCAAAAATAATACTCGTGGGACCTGAAGAAATAAGAAATTCTGATTTAAGAAGTAAAATATCTGCTGGTTGATTAGAAATAGTAATTTGATTTGATAACTTAGCAGAAATTAAATTATTAAATTTACTAATTGATAACATTGGATGCGGTTTAATTATAACTTTAATATTGCTATTTTTTGATAATACAAACATCATCCAAGAAATTAAACTTTTATCTAGCGAATATATTCCACAAAGAGCTAGAGTAAACTTATAGACTTTTTTTTCTTTTCTTTTTTTATTAAAGAAATTTTTTTTAAATGATGGAGCCATTTTTAATTTTATATCTTTATAAAATTCTTTTCGGTGCTTAAATGCTAAACTACCAGGAACCAAAATCTCATTTGGTAATACCTTAGCTTTTTCTTCATATGATGTTGGTGATTGATTTGTTAAATGAGGATAATATAAAAAACCTTGATAACCGTAATTTTTAACACTTGGAAAATATTTTCTAAATCCATAAAACCAAGACCTATCAATTGCTTGATTTTCAAATCTACAAATAGTTTTTGAAACTTTTAAATTATACTTACGTAGATTTTTAATAAAAATTATTTTTACTTTTGATTGAAGTTCAGAATAAAAGTCTTTTTTCGAATTATATTCATAAT
>CACDTN010000012.1:0-13254 GCA_902555725.1 uncultured Pelagibacteraceae bacterium
CTAAAAATGAAAAATTCATTCAAGAAGTTTTATGGCGAACATATTGGAAGGGTTGGTTAGAATTAAGACCTAATGTTTGGACTGATTATTTAAATGAATTAAAAAAAATTCGTGAAGAATTTAAAGACAATCAAAACTATAGAAATGCTGTTGAGGGTAATACAAACATCGAGTGTTTTAATGAATGGATAAAAGAATTAAAAGAAACTAATTATTTACACAATCACGCAAGGATGTGGTTTGCAAGTATCTGGATTTTTACTTTGGATTTACCTTGGCAACTGGGTGCAGAGTTTTTTATGAAACATCTTTATGATGGAGATGCTGCATCCAATACTTTAGGATGGAGATGGGTTGCTGGAATTCAAACACAAGGAAAAAATTATCTAGCAAGTGAGTGGAATATTAAAAAATTTACCAACAACAGATTTAGTAATATCAAACTAAATGAAAATGCTCCTCCGAAAACAAGTGATAAGACTTATGCTGCATCAAAATTAGAATTTAACAGTCCACAAAATCTTGAAGAAAAAAATCTTCTTATTTTTGAAAATAATCTGTCTTTTGAAATATGTGATTTTAAAGATCAAAAATTTAAGAAGGTTTTTTTAATTTCTAACAAAAATGAAAACCGAACCATAGAGCTCAGTGAAAAATTGGTAAAATTCAAGTCTCAATTAATTGAAGATCAAAAGAAGAGATTGGAAGAAAAATCAATCAATACTGAAATTATAGATTTAAGTGAGATACAGAATATTAATGAAACTTCTTATGGCTTATATCCTACAGTTGGTGAAAACCTAGATTTTATAAATACAAATAATTTAAAAATAGAATTTCTGTATAGAAAATTAGACCAATTTTCTTGGCAATATTGTAATAAAGGTTTTTTTAATTTTAAAAATTATATTCCAAAAATAATTACAACTTTTAATTAAAACCACCTAAACATTCCGATAATTCCAGCTGTCGCATAAAAGAATTGTAAAAATAATATTCCTCTATGACCACCCCTATAAGCCCAAATTCCAATTAAGATTGCAGATATAAGTAATAAACAAAAACCAAAGAATTCTATACCAATATTCATAGCTACAAATAATGAGTACAATATTGCCGTAATAACCCCTGCCCATTCAAAAAATTTATTGTTCATATTATTTTTTTAAAATTTTCATAAAGAATCTTAGAATAATTATTCATATCAGTCATATTATCTTTTGCAGCACTATCAAACTTTTCTAATGCTCTATCTCCTAATTGATCTTCAAGAGCCTTTTTATACTCTGGCACACATCCCCATTCATTGACTGTTGTGTCTCTAATTTCGATATGAAACTGAATACCATAAGCATGATTTTGATATTTAAAAATTTGATACTTAGTAACTGGTGATGAAGCTAACAAAGTTACATCTTTATTATTCTCAATTCCTTCGACCTCATAAGAATGCCATTGTAAACTTTTTATTTTATTTGGAAATTTAGAGAATAAATTATCATTATCCTTTTCTTTAGAAAAATTAACATCCATAATCCCTATTTCTGCTGGTTTAGATTTGACTACTTTGCCACCAACAACTTCACCTAACAACTGACACCCCAAACAAAAACCCAAATAAGGTTTTTTTAAATTAATAACAAATTCTTTGATTGCTTTTTTTTCTTTAATTAACCAAGGATAATCTTTTTCCATAAACGTATCCATTGGGCCACCCATACAAAACATCCCATCAAATTTGCTAAGATCATTTGGAATTTTTTCACCTTCATCAAGTTCTATAGTGGTTAAATTTAATCCATCAGCTAACATTAAATCTTTAATGTAACCAGGGTCTTCAATTTTAATGTGTTGTAATACAATTATGTTCACTAAAATTAGCTTAGCTTAGAACACTTCTTAGAACAATATTTTACTCTATCCCAATTTAGTTTCCATTTCTTTCGCCAAACAAAAGGTCTTTTGCAAATTGGACAAGTTTTGGATGGTAAATTTTCTTTTCTCATCAAATTGTATTTTGTTTAATAAATTGATCAGCTTCCGATAAAATCAATTTTTTTCTATCCGTTTTCATTTTATCAAAAATTCTTACCATCATTGATAGTCTAGGATTGGTTAAAAAAAATTTTCTGTTTCGATCTATAAATCTCCAATAAAGACCATCCATTGTATTACACCACTCTCCTTTTTTAAAATCCATCATTTTCATAAAATAAGCAGATCCGCAGATATAAGGCTTGGTTGCAAATATTCCACCATCACTGAATAATCCCATGCCATAAACATTTGGTACCATTACCCAGTCAGAAGAGTCTACAAACATTTCCATAAACCATTTGTAAACTATAATTGGTTTAATCTCACAAAGGTTCATGATGTTAGATAAAATCATTAGTCTTTCAATGTGATGAGACCAACCATAGTTTAATGCATTCTTGATTGCATAATCTAATGGTGGCAAACCTGTCGTTCCATCATACCAAGACTTTTTCATTTTTCTATTTTGTTTAAAAAAATTTTTTGTTTCCATTTCCTCTGAATAACTTTGATAAATACCTCGCATAAACTCTCTCCAACCAATTATCTGACGGATATAACCTTCCAAGGAATTCATTCTTATTTTATTTTTTTTATGAAAATCTAAAACTTTTTGAATAATAAACTCAGGAGTTATTAAACCTAAATTGATATAGGGACTTAAAGCACTATGAAATAAAATGTTGTCTTTTTGATTTACTGCATCTTCATAATCACCAAACAAATTTGATTTTTCTTTTATAAAAAAATTTAGTAGTTTAACTACATCATCAAATTCTGTTGCCAACCAAAAGTTCTCTGTACTACCTGGGTGATCTTTAAATAATTTTTCTACAATAGGCTTTAATTTTTTTGTATGATTAGTTTCATTAATTTTAGGAAATTTTGGTATTGAAATATCTTTTGGTAATTTGTTTCTATTATCCTCATCAAAGCTCCACTTTCCTCCGATTGGATTTCCATCAGCACCCATCAATATTCCTGATTTTTTTCGAACCTCTTTGTAAAACGTTGCCATAAAAGGTTTTTTTGATTTTCCTAGGTAATTTTTGAATTCACCTCTTGAGTTTAAAAACATTGGAGTTTGAACAACATTCCAATTAATCTTTTCTTTTTTTAAGAATTGAGAAATTTTTTTTTCAAAAAACTTATCTTCAATTTCAAAACTAGAAATTTCTTTAATTTTTTTTGAATTAATAATCTTTTTTAGTTTTTTAAGGTAATCATCTTTAAATTCTTTATCTTCAATTTTTGTATATTCTAATTTAAATTTATTCTTTTTGAGTTTGTCTGCATAAGATCGCATAGAAGACAAGAATAATAGTATTTTATGTTTATGATGTTTTTCATAAGTACATAAACCATTGTCTTCTGCCATAAAGAATATATGGTCTTTTTTGAAGCGGTCGAGGTATTTTGATGGAAATAATTGATTACCAAGTATAAAAAATAACTTCATAATTAAATATAACTAATAAAATTTTTTATGTCAGAAAAATATATTGTTTTTGGTGCGACAGGTTCAATCGGATCAAGTTTAGCAGAACAGTTAGTAAGTTCAGGAAATAGCGTTCATTTAGTTGCAAGAAATGAAGCTGAGCTTAAAAATATTTCTGACAAACTAGGATGTACATCTACTGTGGCTGATGTTTTGGAGGAAGGATTTATTGATAAAGTTAAAAATGATTTACCAGAAACAAAGGGGATTGCTTACTGTGTAGGTTCAATTGATTTAAAACCTTTAAGAATGGTTACAGAGCAAGATTTTAACAAATGTATGAAACTAAATCTTTATTCTGCAGTTGAGGCAATAAAAGGATACCAAGAAAGTTTAAAAAAAAATAAAGGATCAGTAGTTTTATTTTCTACAGTAGCTGCTCAAAGAGGATTTACTAATCATGCTATAATCGCTTCTACAAAAGCTGCAGTTGAAGGGTTGACTGTTTCTTTAGCAGCTGAATTTGCACCAAACATCAGAGTTAACTGTATAGCTCCTAGTCTGACAAATTCTAAAATTGCTGAACCAATGTTAAAAAACAAAGCTCTAGCCGATGGAATAGCAAAAGCTCATCCACTTAAAAGATTGGGTGAGGGAAAAGATTCTGCTTCACTAGCAAAGTTTCTTATTACTGAAGATAGTTCTTGGGTCACAGGACAAATAATTGCAGTAGATGGTGGAAGATCTAAACTTTCTTAAAGTGAAAAAAGTTTTATTTTCAACACTATTAATTTTTTTTTTAACCTCAAAATCTTTTTCTCAAAATTATAGCTTTCAAAAACTAACAAAACTTGATGGGCCCTGGGGGTCATCATTCTTGAATGAAAATGAATTAATAATTACAGAAAAAAGCGGAAAAATAAAAATTGTAAATATTAAATCTGATAAAATTTCTGAAGTTGATCACAATTTAAATTTTTTAGATTATGGCCAAGGAGGATTATTAGATATTCTATTTAAAGATAATTTTGTTTATATTTCCTATTCTGAAAATAGAGGTAATTGGAAGTCAAGTACTTCAATTGCAAAAGCAAAATTTGATAAAATCAAACTAAACTTTGAAAACATTTTTCAAGCTGAACCTCCAATTGACTCAGGTTATCATTTTGGTTCAAGATTAGTAATTAAAGATAATTACCTTTTTGCATCAGCTGGAGAAAGAGGGCAAGGTATGATTGCACAAGATCCTACAAATCACCCAGGGAGCATTATAAGAATTCATTTAGATGGAAGTATTCCTAATGACAATCCTAAGTTTAAAAGTAATCCAAACTGGCTTCCTGAAATTTATCAAATTGGAATTCGAAACCCTCAAGGCTTATCTTTATCACCTTTTGATGGAAAGATTTATATGAGCAATCATGGTGCAAAAGGGGGTGACTGGTTTGGAGAAGTAAAAAAAGGTGAAAACTATGGTTGGAAAATATTAGGCTGGGGAGGAAAAAATTATACTGGAACTAAAATTGGACCTAAATGGAAACCAGGCTTTACTAAGGCAATTCAATACTGGGTACCTTCTATCGCTACTAGTGCAATTACTATTTATAAAGGTGAAGAGTTTAAGGAATGGAACAGCCACGCTTTAATTACATCTCTTAAGGATAAATCATTAAGAAAATTAATATTTGATGATAAATCAAATGTAAAGGAAGAGATAATTTTTAAAGACAAAATTGGAAGAATAAGAGATATACAAGTTCATCCAATCAATGGAAAAATTTATTTTTTAGCAGGAGATAATTTGTGGCTAATGGAAAAAAGTTAATAATAATTTTATGTCTTTTAATTGGGATAACTTCATATAATTATATTGGATTAACAATGGAAAAAAAACCTTATCATCACGTTTCGGATGGAACATTTAGAAATCCAGAGGGATCTCCTAAAAGAAATACAAATTTTAAATGGTCATATAAGGTTTTTAATAAAGAAAAAAAGAAACTTGATATGACAGTTCCAGAAGAGCATGTTGTTAAAAAAGAAAAAGTACTATCAGATTTATCAAGGTTGAAAAATAACGATTACATTGCTTGGATTGGTCATGCTACATTTATTATCAAACTAGGAAATACTACGATTATAACTGACCCAGTCTTTTCTAAAAATGCAGGACCGTTAATATTTGGTCCAAAGAGATTTACAGAACCAGCATTAAAATTAAATGAAATTCCTAAAATTGATTTATTTTTACTTACTCACAATCATTATGACCATCAGGATATGATGACAATTCGTAGGTTTCCTTTTAAAGATGCGAAAGTGATGCTGCCGCTAAAACTTGGAAAATATTTTACAAGGAATGGATATAGAGATGTAAATGAAATGGATTGGTATGATGAAGTAAAGATTAATGAAAAATTAAAAATTACATTTCTTCCTGCAGTTCATTGGTCCAAAAGAAGTTTAACTGATACTAACAAAACTTTATGGGGTAACTTTTTAATTGAATATGATGGAAAAAAGATTTTATTTGCATGTGACACTGGAGTTGGAAATATTTATAAAGATTTAGGAAATAAATATGGCCCAATAGACATCTCTTTTATTAACATTGGTGCTTACAATTTTTATCCAATTTCACCTTATAAAGACAAATCTGCTTATCATACTAATCCTGAAGAAGCCTTAAGTGTAGGTAGAGATTTGAAAAGTAAAAAAGTTGTTGGGACACACTGGGGTACATTTGTTTTATCTTTGGAGCCAATAATGGAACCACCTGTACGGTTTAAAAAAAATGCAGAAAAATATGGATTTAAAAAGGAAGATGCTGTGATTTTTAAAATAGGTGAAATAACTGCTCTTAAAGATTTAATAAATAAAAATTAATTATCTAAAATTTTCTTTTTGGCTTTTTCAAACTCTTCTTGAGTTAAAGCGCCACTTTTTAAAAGTTCATTTAATTTATTCAATTCTTCAGTTAAATTCTCAGAATTGTCTGCGTTATTATTTATTTCTATTTCTGAGTCGGATTTATTAGAGCTCTTGGCACTAAAACCTGTCATTATAGCTCTTCCACCCAAGTAAAGCACAAAAAGAAAAATTGGAATAACTAAACCAAAAAAAATTATTTTTTCCATTAATTAATCCTCATCATCTTCTCTCCAATTTTTTTCATACATCAACCACGCTGCATATATTACTGAAAATGTTCCAGCTATCATACCATAATCAAAACCTGTCTGCATATCATATAAATACCAACCAAGTTGAGTAGCACCTATTGGAGGTACAGTAAGTATGAGCATGAGGATTGCTATTCTATATGGATACTTAGGTTTTTTCATAAACAATCATATCAAATAAAATTTACTGGTCTAATTGTTAAGCTTGCGATCTTTTGAAACAGTCAATGGTATTTTTAAGTAAACATGCAATTGTCATAGGGCCTACTCCACCTGGCACAGGCGTCAATGCTTTTGCATTTTTTGAAACTTCTTCAAACGCAACATCACCTACAATTCCTTTATCAGTTTTATTTATACCAACATCAATAACTATTGTATCTTTCTTGACCCAATCACCTTTAACAAGTTCTGGAATTCCAACTGCAGCAACGATAATGTCTGCCTCTAAACATTCTGCTTTTAAATCTTTTGTTTTTGAATGAGTGATAGTTACAGTGCAGTTTTCTTTTAAAAGAAGTTGAGTCATTGGTTTACCATTTAGGTTTGACCTTCCAATAATAACTGCTTTTTTTCCATTCAAATTTGGTTCAATTTTTTTTATTAACAAATAACATCCTAAAGGTGTGCAAGGTATTGAACTTTCATAACCCGATGAAAGATTACCAACATTCATTGGATGAAAACCATCAACATCTTTTGTAGGGTTAATAGCTTCAATGATTTTTTGCTTATCAATATGTTTTGGTAGTGGTAATTGAACTAGAATTCCAGAAACTGTCTCATCATTATTTAATTCATCAATTTTATTTAATATCGTTTTCTCCTCAACTGTATCTGGATACTTGATTACATCTGATTTTAACCCAACTTCATTAGCTGATTTTTCTTTGTTTCGAACATAAATTTGACTTGGTGTTAAATCACCAATTAAAATTACTGTTAAGCCTGGTACTTTATTGTACTTAGTTTTTAAGTCAGAAACTTCTTTTTTGAGTTTCTCTCTAAGTTCTGCAGCAGCTTTTTTTCCATCAATTAAAATCATATAATTTAAAATATCATTGGTGCAATGTAGAGCTTCATACACATTTCTATAAACCAAATCAATAAGAGTAAAATTATAGGAGAAATGTCTAACGAACCTAAGTTGGGTAAAAAACGTCTAATTTTATTTAATATGGGATCTGTTAAACGATAGCTGAATTCTAAAATAGAATAAACAAACCTATTTTGAGTGTTTAAAATATTAAAAGCTATAAGCCAGCTCACAACAACGTTAGTAATGACAACATAGGAGTAAAGTTTAAGTATTTGTAAAGCTAAATAAAAAATAGCTATCATTTTTTCTCAATATAAATTGAAGAGCTCGGGAATGCGAATGAAGCTTTATTATTTTCTACAATTTGTTTAATTGCTATTGCTAATTTTTCTTTAACTGAAAGCCAATCATTCCAACTATTTGAATTAGTAAAACAACGAACATACATGTCAATTGAGCTATCAGAAAATTTATCAACTCTTACAGCAATTCCTATGCTTGTATTAAAATCTTCACTTTTATTAATATGCTCTTCAATTTGATTTCTGATAGTTTTTAATTGATCTACTGTCGTGTCATATTGCAAAGTAATAATCCAACTTATTAACCAATTTGAAGTTTCACTAACGTTTACAACTGCATTCTCTGCAAATTGAAAATTAGGAATTATTGCTAAAGATTTATCAAATTTCCTGATTGTTGTTGATCGAAAGCCAATTTTTTCAACTATACCCTCGATTATTCCTTCAACTGATATCCAATCACCAATTTTAAATCTTTTTTCAACAAGAACTAAAATTCCTGAAATTAAATTTTTGAACAAATCTTGAGCCCCTAACGCAACAGCAACACCAAATAAACCTAATCCAGCTATAATTGGTCCAATCTTTATTCCCCACAATTCTAAGACCGCTGCAAGTCCTAAGATAAATATTAATATTTTTAGGGATTTAATTATCCATCCAATTAATTCTCTTGTTAGAATTTTATCAAGACCACTTAAGATATATGAAACTGGCTCTATAATCTGGTGGATAACCCAAAAAATTAAAATGGTAATCAAAGTTCTGTTGATGGTATCTACAACTTCCCTACCTTCCATAGAAAAAGTCATGTAATAACTAGCTATAAAAAAACCTAGCACTATTGGTAAAAATCTTGCTGGACCAATTAATGCTGAAACAAAAGTATCATCTAATTTGTTAGTAGTTCTTTTTGAAATAATTTCTAATTTTTTAATTATAAGTTTACTTATTATCCCTCTAAAGATAAGAAAAATTAGGAAAATTCCAATTCCAATTAATATTTGAAAAATATCAACACCTAAAATACCTTTATTCCATACAGATAAAAAAATATCAGAAAAATTATTTATTATTTCCATAATTAAATTTTATATAACAAAAACTCTTCTTCTCCAGGATTAAAAAGAAAAATTTTTTTCCACTTGATTTCATTCAATATTGTTGAGGTTTTCTCTCCAATACACATTAAATTAGTGTTCATCCAAAGACTTTCTAATTGGTAAATTTTTATAATGTTAAGAAAACTAGAAGCGCTATTTTGAGAGTAAATATAGACTACATCAGGTATTTTTAACTTTAATTCATCAATAAATCTTTCCTCAAATTTTTCAATAGGACTTGCTCTATAGTTAATAACTCTTTTGATATTGTAACCTTCTTTCTCTAATTGATGATCAAGGTTAACAGACACTATTTCTCCACTTATATAAATTAATTTTCCGTCTTTTTTATCAAAATTTTGTAAAATCAGTTCTTTTAAATTTTCTACATTTCCTCCTGCTGCAATAACATTTTGAAAACCAACACCTCTTGCTTTTTTTTCTGTAGCACTTCCAACACAAAAGCATAACATTTTTTTTTCAATTTTTTTTAGATCTAAAAATTTAACAGCGTTAGCGCTTGTAAAAATAATTCCTTTATAATCTGAAAAATTTATCTCTCCATAATTTACTTTGTTCACGCTCAGTAAAGGAAGATGAGAAACTTGATGACCTAAAGATTGAAATTTTGATATCATTTCTGAACAATCCTCTATTGGTCTAGTTAGTAATATGTGCATATTATCTTTTATAAGAATTTTTTGATTTTTGTTTTAAAATTGTACCAATTTCTGTTCCAATTTTTTTATATTCATCAATTTTACCAGTTTTTTTTTCATAAAATCTAAGTGAACCATCTAAGGAAAAAAGTTCTGCTTCTAAAGTAATCTGATCTCCATTTATTTTAGAATGAGCACCTATTGCAGTCTCACAATCTCCTTCCAAAATTTTTAAAATGTTTCTTTCTGCATGTGCTCTTTTATAAGTTTCTAGATGATTAATCTTTTTTAAAATAGATGCTGTATCTTTATCTTCATCTCTACACTGCAATGCAATAATTCCTTGTCCAACACTAGGAATAATTTCTTCAGCTGAAAAAATTTCGGAAATTTCATTTTCATAGTTTAAATATTTTATTCCAGCATAAGATAGTATTATTGCATCATAAATTCCTTCTTTTAATTTTTTTATTCTAGTATCAACATTTCCTCTTATAAGTTTACATTTAATATCTGGTCTAATTTTTTTTATCTGAAATTCCCTTCTATAAGATGAAGTTCCGATAGTTGATTTTAAATTTAATTCTTTAAGTTTTTTTTTATTATTAGTTATTAAAATTTCTCTAGGATCGTTTCTTTCTAAGAATGTATCTGTTATAAGTCCATCTGTTTCAATCGCTGGCATATCTTTAAGTGCATGGACAGCTATATCAATATTATTATCTTTAAGTTCCTTTTCAATATTACTTGAAAACAACCCCTTCCCTCCAACATCAGATAACCTGGTGTCCTGAATTTGATCACCCTTAGTTGTTATAGATTTGATAATAATGTCCCCATCAACTAAGTTAGTATTTTCAATAATTTTATCTTTAGCCTTTTGAGCATAAAGTAATGCTAACTTACTACCTCTTGATCCAATTGTTATTCTTTTATTCATAAAAAAATTTATTTCTTACTTGTATTGGGATTGTACAATTATTAAAAACTATTTGAATGAGCAAAAAACCCTTAATTCTTGGAATAGAATCAAGCTGTGATGAAACAGCTGCTTCATTAATAACTGAAAATGAAGAAGGGATGCCAATAGTTTTAAGTAACATTATTTCTAGCCAAGTAGACATACATAAAGAGTTTGGTGGAGTTGTTCCAGAGCTAGCAGCACGCTCACACATTGAAAAGATAGATTGGATTGTTAAAAAAGCAATAGATGTGAGTGGTAGAAGTATTGAAGAGGTAGATGCTGTAGCTTCAACTGCGGGACCTGGTTTGATCGTATGTTTATCAGTAGGCCTAAGTTTTGGGAAAGCTTTTGCTTCAACAATTAACAAACCATTTATTGCTGTAAATCATTTAGAAGGTCACGCTTTGAGTCCAAAATTAAATTCAAAAATTAATTATCCATACCTTTTATTATTAATTTCAGGAGGGCATTCACAATACTTAAGTGTTCAGAACTTGGGAAAATATAAAAGATTAGGAACAACTATTGATGACGCATTAGGTGAAGCATTCGATAAAACTGCAAAACTTTTAGGAATTGAATTTCCTGGTGGACCCCAGATTGAAGTTTTTGCTGAAAAGGGTGATCCAAATAAATATGAATTACCAAAACCAATTTTTAATAAAGGTGGATGTAATTTATCTTTTGCAGGACTTAAAACAGCAATTTTAAAGATAAGTAAGGCAATTAATACAGAACAAGAGAAATTTGACTTAGCAGCATCTTTTCAAAAAACTATTGAAGATATTTTATATAAAAAAACTAAAATTGCTTTTAATGAGTTTGAAAAACTTAACAATCTACAAGAAAAAAAATTTGTGGTTGCAGGTGGAGTAGCTGCAAATAAAAAAATTAGATCAATGCTGTTAAACTTATGTATAGAAAACAATTATAAAAGTATTTTTCCTGCAATAGAGTTGTGTGGAGATAATGCTGCAATGATCGCAATGGTTGGTCTAGAAAAATTCAAATTAAAAGAGTTTAGTGATTTAGATCATCCTGCAAAACCAAGGTGGCCATTGGATGAAAAGGCTGCTTTTCTAAAAGGTGCTGGAGTTCAGTTATAATGAAGTATTGGTTAATGAAATCTGAACCGGATGTCTGGTCTATTGAACAACAAATTAAAGCTGGTGCTAAAGGTGCCCCGTGGGATGGTGTTAGAAATTATCAGGCAGCTAAAAATTTAAAATCTATGAAAAAAGGAGATCAGTGTTTTTTTTATCATTCTAATATTGGAAAAGAGATAGTTGGAACTGTCCAGGTTATAAAAGAGCATTACATTGATAAAACTGATAATTCTGGACGATTTGTTGCTGTAACTGTTAAATTTTTAAAGAAGTTAGACAAACCAGTTACTCTCGAAGACATCAAGAAAAACAAGGAATTAAGCCACTTATCCCTCATAAAGCAAAGCCGGCTGTCAGTTATGCCAATAGACTCTAAAAGCTGGAAAATTTTAAATAAGATGAGTAAGATTTAAAAATATTATTTATGCCTAAAAAAAAGAAAAAATCTAAGATTAAAAAAAGAAAATCTACAAAAAGAAAAGTCAAAAGTAGAAAAAAGATTTCAAAGAAAAGAAAAGTAGCAAAGAAAAAATCTAGAATTAAAAGAAAATCTTTAAAGATCAAAAAAAATGACACCTCTTCTCAGGAACTCATTTTTAAAACAAGGCCAGAGTGGATAAAAGCTAGTTTGGCAAATAAATCTCAATATCAGAATAAGTATAATGAGTCGATAAAAAATAATAATGCTTTTTGGAAAAAAGAAGGAAAAAGAATTACTTGGATAAAACCTTTTAAAAAAATTAAAGATGTCAAATATAGCAAGGATGAAGTAAAAATAAAATGGTTCGAAGATGGAACATTAAATGCTTCTGCAAATTGTATTGATAGACATTTAAAAGACAAGAAAGACAAAACAGCAATTATTTGGGTTGGGGATGATCCGAAAGATACTCAAAAAATTTCTTATAAACAACTTCATCAAAAAGTTTCTAAAGCAGCCAACGGGTTAAAAAAATTAGGAATAAAAAAAGGCGATAGAGTTACAATATATTTAACTATGATTCCTGAGCTAGCAATTTTAATGTTAGCTTGTGTAAGAATAGGAGCAATTCATTCAATAATTTTTGGGGGCTTTTCTGCTGAGTCAATATCCGGAAGAGTTAACGATTGTGAGTCTGAATATATCATTACTGCTGATGAAGGTGTAAGAGGAGGAAAAACTATTCCTTTAAAAGCTACTACAGATGAAGCATTAAGTAATTGCCCAAATGTAAAAAAATGTATTGTTGTTAAAAGAACTGGAAATTATGTTTATTGGAATACTGATAGAGACGTCTGGTATCATGATTTGATAAAAGATGTTCCAGCTCATTGTGAGCCAGAAGAAATGAGCGCTGAAGATCCATTATTTATTCTTTATACATCAGGATCGACTGGTAAACCAAAGGGGGTTTTACATACAACAGGTGGTTACATGGTTTATG
>CACDTN010000013.1:0-8782 GCA_902555725.1 uncultured Pelagibacteraceae bacterium
TTAGGTACAAAAAAAACATGATTTTTTTTTTTGATTTTGAGAAATTTATATAATTCCGGAAAAACATAATCATAAATTTTATCTTTAGTGTCTAAAATAGTATTTATAAGAACATGATTTTTATTTAAAAAATTATAATTTTTGGTCGTAATTTTAATAATCAAAAAATTGATAATACTGAAAATTATTGAACTAAGTAGTTTAAATGAATAATTTTTTTTTTTGATTTTGATTTCAAGTTTTTTTAATTCGATTTTATTATCTTTAATTGCTGACTTATAAATTGACTTGTTTTCAAATATTATAAGACCTATTTGTTTTAATAATTTTTTATCTTTTAGAATTAACAAAATTAATATGTTTTTAAATAAATCACTTTTATATGGATCTCTTGATGAAGGTAATTTAATCCACCATATATAATCTTTTTTAAAATCAAGTGAAACTTTACCTATCCAATGAACAAAAGTCTTTCTATGTTTAATTGATAATTGAAAATATTTTTCTTTAATTTTAGGTGGGTAATAAATTGGATCCAAAGTTGTATTCCAAGTTAATTTTGTAGTCACTTATCGTTTATATCTTTTTAAATTTTATAAATATTATTCCATGATTTGGCATGATTTTTTCCCAGTAAAGTTCCATCTGCATTACATGATTTGCATGGACCTGAACATCTTTTTCCAGACAATAAATTTTTTCTGTAATCTGTAATCGTTTTTCCTGTCCAAACTTGAAATATTGTTTCTTGCATTATATTCCCCATAGAAACTTTTCTTTGCCAATCTTGAGGGCATAGATATACGTTTCCATTCCAATCTATTAACATTTGATATGTGGGATAAAAACAATTTTTATATTTTCCAACTTCTTCTTGATCACCTGTGCTAATTGTTCCAGCTCTATTCGTTAATTTTACTCCAAAATCATTATGCTTATCGTACCATCTATCCCTTAAAATAATTATATCCTCTGGAACATTTGCTTTTTTTGTCATGTCATGAAATTTTTTTATTTGCTCTGGTCCATCATACATGCTTACTAAAACTTTACTAACATCAGAAATATAAAGTTCCTGTAATCTTTTAGGAGACAAAACATCACCATTTGTTATGACCTCTACTTTTGAAACATTAGACAATTTTTTTACTATATATGAAATGTCTTTGTGTAATAGTGGCTCACCATATCCACATAAAGATATTGTTCCCTCAAAATGAATCTCTAATAGTTGATCATGAATTTCATCAATTATTTTTCTCGACATTTTTTGAAAAGTATCTGGTGCAACTTTTTCATCAGCTTTCGGGCAAAAAGTACATTTTCTATTACAAACATCAATTAAACTTAACTCTATCCATGTAGGTACAGGAACACCTTTGTGTATTGGTACCACATCTACAAATTTAGATCTTCTTTGGAGATTTTTTTTTATTGTTTGTTTAGGATCCATGAATATTTTATATAGTTGAAAGCATAAAAATAGCAAATTTAATTAACATGTATACAATATTAACTAAATTATATAAATTAACTATGGCACTTTTATGAAAAAACCTGACATTATTATTAACAAATTTAGTTTTTATGACTTAACAAAAAAGGGTCTCAAACTTTTAAATAAAGGCAAATTTAGAACAAGTCCATGGATAGAGAATATTGTAAAAAGAAAAAAATTTAACTTAAAAAAAATCAAGCTACCAGTAAAACTATCAAAAGTTTCTGTCAAACAATTAGGTTTTAACAAACCAACTCATCTAAAAAAAATTTATAAAAAAGCATTAAAAAACAATCTAGAATTAGTTCCTCCAGAAGTGGCTATTTATTCAAGACTTATATACAAAAAACAAAAAATAGGTGAATGGATAAGGTTTGCCACTCCATTAAATTCAATGATTGATACTGACAAAGTTCCACATCTACCAAAATTTGGAAGAGCCTTAGGTTTTTATTTCTTAGAAACTTACTGGTCTTACCCAAAAGCTATATTTCATCCGAAAAATAAATTTTTCTTTAAGATTAAATGATTTCTCTTAAAAAATTTTATCTAAATAAAGAAAAATTGAATAATAGAGTTTGTATTGCTCCGATGTGTCAATATTCAGCAAACAATGGAAATCCATCAAATTGGCATTATTCTCATTTAACAAAATTAATGCAAGCAGGTTCTGGTTTACTAATGATTGAGTCAACTGCAGTATCTAAAGAAGGTATGATATCCAAAAAAGATTTAGCATTAAAAGATAAAAAAAATTTTATTGCATTTAAAAATTTGTTTAATCATTTAAAAAAAATTTCTGAAACAAAAATTGGAATTCAATTATCTCACTCAGGAAGAAAAGGCTCTTCAGAATTACCTTGGATTAAATCAAATTTTCCCCTAAAAAAAAGCAAAGGGTGGAAGACAATAGCTCCTAGTAAAATAAAGCGTGATAAACATTGGCCATATCCTGAAGAAGCAACTTTAAAAGATATAAATAAAATAAAAAAAGATTTTATTAAATCAACAATTTATGCAAAAAAAATTGGATTTGATTGTTTAGAAATTCATATGGCTCATGGATATCTTTTACATCAGTTTTTTTCTCCTTTAAGCAACAAACGAAATGACAATTACGGAAAAAATTTAAAAAATAGATGTAGATTTTTATTAGAAATTTCTAAAGAAATAAGAAAAATTTGGCCAAAAAAAAAGATTTTGGGAGCAAGAGTAACTGGGACTGATTGGATGAAAAAGGGAAGCTCAATTTCAGATTGTATTTTTTTGTGTAAGAATTTAAAAAAAATTGGATTTAACTATGTTTGTGTTTCAAGTGGTGGGGTAGTGCCAAAAACTAAGGTTAAATTTAAAAAAGGGTATCAAGTTCACTTAGCCAAAAAAATAAAAGACAATGTAAAAATAAAAGTAAAAACTACTGGGAATATAGTTGATATAAATCATGCTGAAAAAATAATTAAATCTGGTAATGCGGATTTAGTAAGTTTTGGAAGAAAGTTTATAAATTCACCAACTTGGTTGATTAAAGAATTGATAGATCATAAAAAAAAAATTGATTTACCAAATCAATATAAAAGATGTTTTTAAATGAATAATTACTTGTTAAATGAAGGTTACGACAATTTAAATAATCTTTTTACATCTGGTGTAGGTTCGAATATTTTTATAAATAATAAAAAATACCTTGATTTATCTCTTTGTGCTGGTTCTCACATTCTTGGACATAACCCAAAAATTTTTCAAAAATCAATTAAAGAATTAACAAGATTTGGAATTTCTAACTTTGCTGCAAAAAATACTCATGCAGTGGAACTTTCAAAAACTTTAAAAAAAATCTTACCACAATATTCAAAATTTATTTTTTGTAATTCTGGTACTGAAGCAGTAATGAAATCTTTGCGTATAGCTAGAGCTGTTACAAAAAAAAATCTTATAATTTCAGTTACAGGAAGTTGGCATGGCTCTACAAGTGAACTTCTTTTTACAAACAATAATAAACTGAAAAATATTGAATTAAGTAGTGGTTTAGATAAAAATTTTAAAAAGAACCTTAAATTTATACCTTATAACGA
This sequence comes from uncultured Pelagibacteraceae bacterium, assembly GCA_902555725.1. Classification (GTDB taxonomy): domain Bacteria; phylum Pseudomonadota; class Alphaproteobacteria; order Pelagibacterales; family Pelagibacteraceae; genus Pelagibacter. The sequence goes on from CACDTN010000013.1 coordinate 3,571, forward strand.
TATAAAAAAATCAAAGACTATTTTAAATCAATATAAAAAAAAAATTATGTGTGTAATAATAGAACCTATACAGGGATGTCTGCCCATGAAAGCAAAAAAATATTTAAATTTTTTAGATGATTATTGTAAAAAAAATAAATTAACTCTTATTTTTGATGAAATGATTACTGGTTTAAGATTTAATTGTTCTAGTGTTCAAAATCAATTCAAATTAAACCCCTCAATATCAACTTTTGGAAAATGTTTTGGTGGAGGTCTTCCAATAGGTATTATAGGAATAAAAAAAAATATTTTTGAGAAATTAAGTAAAAATAAAAAAAAAATATTTTTTGGTGGTACTTTTTCTGGAAACTCAATAAATATGTTTGTCTCTAATAAATTAGTCAAATATATCTATAAACATAAAAAATTCATCTTTAGTGATTTAGATAAAAAAAGTGAATATCTACAAAAAGAAATAAATTATTTTTTAGAAGAACATAATATTGATGCTAACTGTACGAGATTTTCATCAATCATTAGATTGGTATTTACAAAAAAAAATATAATTAATAGATCTGAAAGAGACTTTATGGAGCAAAAGAAAAAAAAACTTATAACTAAATTTCGAAATTATCTATTTAAACATAAAATTTATTATCCAAGTAGTGGTATAATTTTTATAGCCTCATCAACTAGTTACAAAGATATAAAATATTTAATTAAAAATATTAAAAATGCTTTTAAAAAAATTTATAATTAAAAACAATATTATTTAAAATTTTTTTTTATTTTTTCATTTATAATATTAAATATTTTACCAGATGTATTTTTACTCTCATATGGATTTTTAATTCTTTTGATTTTTTTTTTAAATTTGCTACTTGAAGCTTTATCATAAGCCTTCAAAATATCTTTAATCTCAAAATTACAGTGAATAATATTTTTTGGTGATAATCTATTCTTTTGTCTATTACCAAGATTAATACATGGGATTTTAAAACTACAAGACTCAATAATTCCACTAGAAGAGTTTCCAATCATTAAATCAGAATTTAATAACATCAAATGATATTTTTGTATTCCTAAATTTTTTACAATAATTGAATTTCTCTTATCTAAACTTTTTTCTATTAATCTAATATAATCTAAAAATCCCTCGTCAGCATTTGGATATGTAAAAATTACTTTTTGCTTTATTAAATTTAAAAATGAAATTAATTTTTTTAAATTACTGATATTTTTTTTTTTTGATATGTTTGTTTCAGGATGGAAACATGCCATAATCTTTTTTTTTGGACTATTTATATAGTTATTATATTTACCTTTTAATATCGAAAGTGGAGTCTTTATATTTAAGATATTTTCTAAAGCTGGAGCACCTGAAATAAAAACATTTTTTTCAATCCCAATTTTTTTTAAATTTTTTTTATGATTAATTGTCTCTACAAAGTGCAGCGAGGCCATTTGAGAAATACATTTTCTGTATATGTCATCAAGAGAACCAAGAGTTAAACTCCCTCCTCCAATGTGAATAACTGGAATTCGTAAATTAAAACAGCACAAAGTGAAATTTAAAACTTCATATCTATCACCCAGAACAATTGCAGCATCATATTTTTTCTTTTTTAAATTGATGGCTGAATATTTAATAATTTGGGACATAGAATTTAAAATGTCAAATTTATTAGAATTATTTTTTATAAATTTAAAAAAAATTTTTTCTTTGATTTTCATTTCTAAAATTTCTTTATTGGTATAACCAAAAATTTTTGAGTTATGAGCTGGACCAATCACCAAAGTTAAGTTGTAGGATTTGTGTAAGTTTACTCTATTAATAAGATTCTTTAGTATACCGAAATCAGATCTACCAGCAGTAAATACTAAAATTTTTTTTTTCATTTATCATAGTATTTATAGAGATCTATAAATTTTGTTTTATCATTAATTTTATTTGGATTTATATCTTTCTTTTCATTTGAAAAGAAATTTATAATTTCAAATATTTTTAAAGAGTCAAAATTCTCAAAATCTGAAATTTTTTTCTTAAAATCAATTTTTTTTGTACTTGTCTCAAAAATAACTGAAATTTTTTTCTTAAATTCAATCTCTTTATTATTATTTTCTTTTTTTTTTTTCATTAATTTTTCCGTTAATTATCCTGAGTATGTTTTCTATAGAGGTTAAATTAACTAATTCACTTGATTTAAATTTTATCTTATATTTTTTTTCTAAAAGAGAATATAAATTTAACAAGTTCAAAGAGTCAATCTTATCATTGTTTATAAATAAAGTATTAGAATTGATTTTTTTAATTTTAAATAGTTTTAATAATAATTCATGCACATTTTTTTTAATAGTTCCTTTTTCCATTTAAAATTTTTTCTTCGCTATCTTAGAAATTTTTGAATTCTTTAAGTCTAAAATTGCCCCAGCATAAGAAAATCCAGCTCCAAAACCTAATATAAATATTTTTTTTGATGATTTTATTTTACTGAAATTATTACATATTGTTAACGGTATTGATGCAGAACTAGTATTGCCGTAATCAGGTATAGAATATAACAATTGTTGTTTTCTGATCCCAAGTTCTCTTGAAATACTTTCTATCATATACTTATTAGCTTGATGATAAATAAAGTATGATATATTTTTAATTTCATTTAATGATTTTTTTAATAATTTATTAACCATTAAAGGAACATTATTTATAGCAAAGTGGAAAACATTTTTTCCATCCATTTTAAATTCTGGCTTAAATTTTTTTTTTCTAAAACCACTATTATCAAGAATTAAATCATTTCTACCCTTCCCATCACTTCCTAATACAAAATAAGATTTTTTATTAGATTTTTTTTCTATTGCTGTGGAAGTGCCCGCGTCACCAAATAATAATTTATTAACATAATCCTTTGAATTAACAGTCTTTGAGATTGTATCCCCTACTAATAAAAGTCCTTTTTTATAACTACCATTTTCCATAATTTTATAAATATTCCATAATCCATAAACGTATCCTGAACAACCAAGGTTAATATCAAAAGATACGCAATCTTTTTTTAAGTTTAATTTATCATGGACTATACTACTGCATGAAGGCATAAGAAAATCTGGAGTTTGTGTTACAAATACAAGTAGATCTATATCTTTGTTTTTCCATTTCAAATTTTTTATTAATCTTTTTGCAGAATCCAAACAGAGATCTACTGTTGTGGTCTTTTTTGAGGTAAAAAAATTTTTTTTTACACCAATTATATTTGATGAATTCTTTAATTTTTTTTTTTCTAATTGATTTTTTTGAATATTGATAAGTTGAGATTGCGTTATGCAGTTATTTTCTACAGTAGTAGTAATTCCAGCTATTTGAAGACCGTTTAATATTTCAGTTTTCATGCAGAATAACCACCATCAATATTCAAATTTATTCCAGTTATCCAGTCATTTTCTGAGTTTAATAAAAACTTTATACCTCCTACTAAACTTTTAATTTTTCCAAAACCTAAAGGATGTTTATGTCTTAATTCTAATATTTGTTGAGCGTTCAAAAATTTTTTTGTCTCTTTACTCATACCTTTTTCAAAATGTCCAAGTATAATAGAATTTATTCTTACACCTTTGCTAGAAAGTTCTAGAGCGTAACTTTTTACCAAATTATTTGAAGCAGCTTTTGAAGATGAATAAAGTGAAATAGATTTGTTTCCTTTTAAAGACGAAACTGATGAAATATTTATTATTGAACTTTTAGCTTCAAAATATTTTTCATATTTTGAAAAAAATTTTAATAAATTAATTAACCCAAAAACATTATTTTTATATATAGTTTGAAAGTTCTTATAATCAATTATTTTTAAAGGTAAAAATGAGTGTTGACCAACAAAGTTTATAGCACCATATATTTTTATTTTCTTTTTTTTACAAATTTTAACAATATTTTCACTTAATTTTTCATCCGTAGTATCCATTGATAAAGAAATAATTTTTGTTTTCTTAATCTTAGATTTTATCTTTAATAATTTGGAAGGACTTTTCCCTATTAAAATCAAATTATAATCAGACAGTTCTTGTAAAACATCTTTTGCCAAATCTGAATAAGCACCAGAAATTATGATATATCTTTTTTTAACCATTAAATATTTTTATAAAATTTTTATTTTTATCAACATTAAAATTATTTAGATTTAATTCCCAAGATGTTTTTTCTTTAGTTTTTTTTTGCATAATAAATTTAAGATTTTTATAATGGTTTATTACTATTTTATTTCTAGAGCTATGTTTATAAATACCAATTATCTTATTTATATTGATTTTTTTTAAATCATAAATAATTTTTTTCAATATTGCCTGTTCTAATGTACGCGATAACACCCTACAACTCATCACCCAGTTTTCAATAATTAAAGTATCTTTTATGAAGCTTCCTGCTAATAATGAAACTATACCATTTTGCCCAAATTTGTCAGACAAATCTGCTTGTAATGTATAATTGTTCTTATTTTTTATAAAATTTATAATATCTTTTTTTTGATATCTCTTTGTAGTTAAATTAAATTGATTAGATCTTAAAAATAATTGTGTAATTCGGTCGATATTTTTGATTTTAAATTGGCTCATATTTGATTTCATGTTTAAAGACCTCAAATATGATTCAACATTGATTGATTTTTTTAATAAATTGTTCCTTTTAATATTTGATTTGTAAGTTTGTGTTCTTTGTGCATCTTCTTTAGAATATGATAAAGCATCAAAATAACCCGGAACAGCTAAATCTCTAATATAATTTGATGGATCATTATCAATTTCTGGAACAGATATACCTGAAATATTTTTTCTGACTATATCCCTCTCCATTGGATTATCGTCGAAAAAAACAAAAGAGTCTGTTGATAAATTTAACTCTTTGCTAATTTTATTGATATTAGTTGCTTTATCATCCCAATTTGACTTGAATGCTACAAAATCAGATAACTTTAAGGGCATCTTTTTTTTTTTAAATGCATCTTGGGTAGTTTTTTCTAAATTTTTTGAGCAAACTGCGAGCAAAACACCTTTGGATTTTAATTTTTTTATAAACTTTTGAAAATTTAAAAAACTTTTTGAAACTTTATCTTTACGACCTATCTTAATTTTTTTTATTCCATCATCACCTATAATACCTCCCCATAAAGTATTATCTAAATCTAAAACTAGTACTTTCTTTGTTCCTCCAAGTATTATATTAATTAATCTTGAAAGT
>CACDTN010000014.1:0-8395 GCA_902555725.1 uncultured Pelagibacteraceae bacterium
AATAAACATAAAAGTAAATTATAAACAAGTAGGCTCAGACAGATTAACAAATGCAATTAGTTTAATAGATTATAAAAATAACTTTATAATTTTAGACTTTGGTACTGCTACAACTTTTGATGTATTGATAAATAAAACCTACAGAGGAGGAGTTATCGCACCTGGGATTAAGTTATCTTTAAATACCTTGTCTGACAAAGCAACTTTAATTCCAAAAGTAAACCTTAAGAAAATTAAAAAAGTTGTTGGTGTTGATACAATTAGCGCTGTTAGGTCTGGCTTTTTTTGGGGCTATGCTGGTTTAATTGACAATATTGTCAATTTGATTAAGAAAGAAACAAATAAATCATTTAAACTGGTTATTACAGGAGGTTTTTCTGATTTATTTAAAGAGTCAATAAAAACTAAACTAATTAAAGATAAAGAAATTACTATTAAAGGATTAATCAAAATTTCCAAACTAATTAAATAAATGAAAGATGAATTATTATTTTGTCCTTTAGGAGGATCTGGTGAAATTGGAATGAACATGAACCTTTTTGGTTATGGTCAACCTGGAGATCATAAATGGATTATGGTTGATATAGGTGTAACATTTGCAGATGACACTGTTCCAGGTGTAGATCTTATTTATCCAGACCCAGGATTTATTGTTGAACGTAAAGACAATTTATTAGGCATTGTTTTAACTCATGCTCATGAAGACCATATTGGAGCAATAGCGCATTTATGGCCAAAACTAAAATGTAAAATTTTTGCTACACCTTTTACAGCAATTTTAATAAGAGAAAAATTTAAAGAAAAACATATAGATATAACAAATGATTTAAAAATTGTTGAATTGAACGGCAAAGTATCTCTTGAGCCTTTTAATATTGAATACATAACATTAACCCACTCAATATTAGAACCTAATGGACTTAGAATTCAAACTCCAGCTGGAGTAATATTACATACGGGTGATTGGAAGGTTGATCCAAATCCTTTAGTAGGAGGTGAAATAAATTCCAAGAGATTAAAGGAAATAGGTGACGAAGGAGTTCTTGCTATGATTTGTGACTCTACAAATGTTTTTAGTGCAGGCAGATCAGGATCCGAATTAGATGTTAGAAAAAATTTATTGAATATTATGAGTCGTTTAAAAAAAAGAATTATAATAACTTCTTTTGCTTCAAATGTAGCCAGAATGGAGACGGCTTTTTATTGTGCAGAAAAAACAGGTAGGCAAATTTCTCTTGTTGGAAGGTCAATGCATAGAATTTATAAAGCTGCAAGACAATGTGGTTATTTAAAAAACACAATTGAACCAATTGACTCTAGAGAGGCCAAAAATTTTTCTAGAGAAAAAATTGTTTATTTGTGTACTGGTAGTCAAGGTGAACCCATGGGTGCCATGATGAGAATTTCAAGTTATGTACATCCTGATGTATTTATTGAAAAAGGTGATGCGGTTATCTTTTCTTCAAAAATTATACCTGGAAATGAGAAGAAACTTTATAAATTACACAACCAATTAGTTAAAGACGGAATTGAAGTTATTTCTGAAGAGACAGAATTTATTCACGTTTCTGGTCACCCTAATCGTGAGGATCTTAGAGATATGTATCAATGGGTAAAACCAAAATGTGTAATTCCAGTTCATGGTGAACATAGACATATGATTGAGCATATTAATTTTGCTAAAGAAATGCAGGTACCACATCCTGTACAAGTTGAAAATGGAGACATTGTTAAATTATACCCAGGTAATGCACCCGAAGTTTATGATAAAGCACCAAGTGGAAGATTATATTTAGATGGCAATGTTAGCGTTGAAGAAGACTCTCAATCAATTAAAGATAGAAAAAATTTAAGTTCAAACGGATATTTAGAAGTAACTATTCTAATTACACCTAAGGGAAATATCCATAATAGTCCTATAGCTTCATTTAGAGGTTTACCAATTTATGAAAAAGAGGAATTTATATATGGCTTAGAAGATGAGATAGAAAAAACAACAAGATCCTTTAAGGTAAGTAGTAAACAACAAGAACATAATTTAATAGATGCACTAAAAATTGCTTGTAGGAAATTTACTAAGGAAAAGACTGGTAAAAAGCCGTTTACAAATATTAATTTAGTCAGAATTTAATGAGCCCAACAGGTCTTGCTATAATCTATATAATAATTTGGTGGATAGTATTCTTTGCAATATTACCAATTGATGTAGAAAGAAAAAAGTCAGTTAAAATAGAAGGTGAAGATCCAGGATCACCAGAAAATCCAAAAATGTTAAAAAAATTCCTTTATTGTACTGGAATAACAACGATTTTGTTCATCATAATATATTTATTAATGAAATTTGAATATTTGAATTTAAGAAATATAATCATTTAACATGCTAATTTCCAAATCATTTATACCTATTTTAAAAAACAATCCTTCAGAAGCAAAAATTAAATCTCACCAATTAATGCTTAGAGTTGGAATGATCAAACAATCATCAGCAGGAATTTATTCATGGTTACCATTAGGTTTTAAAGTGATGAAAAAAATTGAACAAATAGTAAGAGAAGAACAAAATAAAATTGGAGCACAAGAAATTTTGATGCCAACAATTCAATCGAGTGAAATATGGAAAGAAAGTGGTCGCTATGAAGACTATGGAGAAGAAATGTTGAGGATTAAAGATCGTCAAGACCGTGAAATGCTTTATGGCCCAACTAATGAAGAACTTGTAACAGATATATTCAGATCATCATTAAAATCGTATAAATCTCTTCCTCAACTTTTATATCATATTCAATGGAAATTTAGAGATGAAATAAGACCAAGATTTGGAATAATGAGATGTAGAGAATTTTTCATGAAGGATGCATATTCTTTTGACATAAATGATGAAGAAGCTTTCTTCTCTTATAATAAGTTTTTTTTATCTTATTTAAAAACATTTAAGAGATTAGATCTAACAGCTATACCCATGGCGGCAGATACGGGACCAATAGGAGGAAATCTTTCACATGAATTTATAATTTTAGCTGAAACAGGAGAAAGTAAAATTTTTACTGATAAAAGAGTATTCGATTTGAATAGTGACGGAACTAAACTTGAAAAAAAATCTTTAGAAGATTTAAGAAAAAAATATGAACAGTTTTATTCAGTAACAGATGAAAAATTTAATAAAGAGGAATTTGAAAAACAAGTTTCAGAGCAAAATAGATTAATAACTAAAGGTATTGAAGTAGGTCATATATTTTATTTTGGAGATAAATATTCAAAACCAATGGGCGCTTCAGTTGATTTACCAGGAGGAAAAAAAGATTTTGTTAAAATGGGGTCCTATGGGATTGGCGTATCAAGATTAGTAGGTGCCATAATCGAAGCAAAATATGATGAAAAAAATGAAGTCATGAAATGGCCAATTTCTGTTGCACCATATGATATTGCGATAATTCCTATGATGAATAAAAATGATAATTCTATTTTAGATAAATCTAATAAAATAAGTCTAGAATTAGAAAATAATGGTATTGAGACCATAATAGACGACACAGATGAAAATTTATCATCAAAGATAAAAAAAATGAATTTAATAGGTGCTCCATATCAAATTATCATTGGAAAAAAAACAGAAGGTGAAATACTTGAGTTTCAAGAAGTTGGAAAAGAACCAAAAAAAATAAGCCTTAAAGAGATAATTAAGATTTTAAAAGAACAAAAAGTAAAAAATTGATTTCCACACTAGAAAAAGAAATTACATTTAGATTTTTGAAAGCTAGAAAAAAAGATGGTTTTCTAAATGTTATTTCAATTTTCTCATTTATCGGAATAGGGTTGGGGGTTGCTGTTCTAATAATTGTTATGTCAGTAATGAATGGATTCAGAACTGAATTGATTAATAAAATTGTAGGTTTTAATTCACATATAACTGTAGAACCTTATGAAGAAATAATTGGAATTGATAAATTAAAAAAAACAAATTTAAATTTAATTTCAGAAAATCTGATCTTAAGTAATTCTGGAGAGTCTATAGTAATAAAAAAAGATAAATCTAAAGGTTTAGTTCTCAGGGGATATTCGAGAAAGGACTTTTCAACTCTTAAGATTATAAATGATGACACATTTGTTGGTAATAAAAATGGTTTAATTGGGAATTATATATCCATAGGAAAAGAACTAAGTTTTACTCTTGGCCTTAAAATTGGTGATGACATTACAATTATGTCATCCTCAGGAATAGAAACTATAATAGGGAGTCTTCCTAAAAAGAAAACTTTTACAGTTATTTCACTTTTTGAAAGTGGTTTAGCTGACTTTGATAATAATATTGCTTTTATCAATTTAGATACCTTAAATGAGTTTTTTAATTTAGACAAAAAAGATACAAATTTAGAAATATACTTAAAAAATCCACAAAATATAGAAGATCAAAAAATAGTTGTTCAAAAAATATTTCCTAATGATTTTGTTTATAGTTGGGCCGATATGAATAGTTCATTATTTTCAGCTTTAAAGGTTGAAAGAAATGTAATGTTTATAATACTTTCATTAATAATTGTTGTTGCTGCTTTCAATATAATTTCTGGTTTGACAATTTTAGTTAAAAATAAAACACGTGATATAGCCATTTTAAAATCTATAGGGGTTTTAAATAAGTCAATAATTAAAATATTTTTTTTAGTTGGTGTAATAATTGGTACCTCAGCAACAATTTTTGGAATTTTATTAGGCGTTACATTTTCATTATATGTTGAAAATTTTCGACAATTCTTAAGTAATGTTTTTAATATTAGTTTATTTCCAGAAGAAATTTATTTTTTAAGTTCTATGCCCTCTGAAATTAACCCAACTTCAATTTTCTTTATTTCTCTGTGTTCAATTTTAATAACTATTTTAGTTTCAATTTTTCCTGCTTTGAAAGCAGCGAAATTAGATCCAATTAAAGCACTTAAATATGAGTAATCTGATTAAAATTTCAAATTTGAACAAATCTTTTGAAAATTTAAAAAAGATAAATGTTCTAAAAAAAGTTTCTTACAAATTTAAAAAAGGAAAAATTTATTCTATTATTGGTCCTTCCGGATCAGGTAAATCCACCTTACTAAACCTCCTATCATTAATTGATAGACCTTCATCAGGATCAGTTATGATTGATGATAATAATATTAATTTTAATGACTCACAAAGTAATGATTTACTAAGAGCTAAAAAAATTGGTATTATCTATCAACAGGACAATCTTCTTTCTGATTTTACAGCCTTAGAAAACATATACATGGCAAGTCTAGCAGCAGGTAATAACAAAGAACTTTCACTTTCCAAGGCTAAATCATTGTTAAGAAAGGTTGGATTAACAAGTCGAATTAATCATTTCCCATCACAACTTTCAGGTGGAGAGAAACAACGTATTTCGATTGCTAGGGCCTTAATAAATAATCCTCAAATTATTTTAGCAGATGAACCAACAGGAAGTTTGGATCTAAATACAGCAAAAGGAATTTTTGATCTTCTTAAAAATCAAATAAATTCTAATAGATTAATTATATTTGCAACTCATAATAGATTTTTTGCAAATAAGTCAGATTGCTTATTGGAAATAGTTAATGGTAATATAAAAACCATTAATGGATGAGTCTCAAAAAGAAAATTTTAATCATTTAAAAATTCATTCGCAGTATTCGATATGTGAAGGTGCAATTAAAATTGATGAACTAAAAGATTATACAAAAGAAAACAAAATTAAAGCGATAGCTTTGTGTGACTCTGAGAATTTATGTGGTGCTCTAGAATTTGCTGAAAAACTATCAAAAGTTGGAACCCAACCGATTATTGGTAGTCAAATTAATTTTAAAATTGATGATACGATTGGATTATTGCCTCTATTTGCTTTAAATGAAAATGGTTATAAAAGAATAATTGAATTATCATCCTTATCATATCTTAAAAATGATAATCTATCTGATCCTCATTTAATTTTTGATGAGTTATTAAATAAAACAGAGGGGCTAGCTCTATTTTCAGGGACTACAAATGGACTATTTGGTAAATTATTTAATAAAGGTAAATTTAATGAAATACAAAAAATTTATGCAAAATTAAAATCTAAATATGAAGATCGTTTTTATATAGAAATACAAAGACATGGTGATCAAAATGAAATTGAATTTGAAAAATTTAATTTGTCAAATTCGCTAAATTTAGAAATTCCTTTAATAGCAACAAATGAAGTCTATTATTTGGATAAAAATATGCATGAGGCACATGATGCATTAATATGTATAAAGAATAAAACATATATTAACGAAAAAAATAGAATCAAATATACAAACCAACATTATTTAAAGAATAATTCAGAAATGAGTGAACTTTTTGCTGATTTACCTGAAGCTTTAGAAAATAATTATAATTTTCCATATCGATGCAGTTTTCGACCAGTTTCCTCAAAACCAATTTTGCCAAATATTAGTTCCAATGAAGGTGAAAATGCTGACGAGATCTTAAAAAGAAATTCTATTGAAGGTTTAAAGAAAAAATTTGTAAAAATTTTTAAAGTTTCAAATGAAAAAACCGATTCTAATGAAAGTTATCTCCAATATAAAGATAGATTAGATCATGAACTAGATATTATAATTGAAATGAAATATGCAAGTTATTTTCTAATTGTATCAGATTACATTAAATGGGCTAAAGAAAATGATATTCCAGTAGGACCAGGAAGAGGGTCTGGAGCAGGATCTTTAGTTGCTTGGTGCCTTTCTATAACCGATGTTGATCCAATTAAATTTAATCTTATATTTGAAAGATTTTTAAATCCTGATCGTATCTCTATGCCTGATTTTGATATCGATTTCTGTGAGGAAAAAAGAGATTTAGTATTTGAATATTTAACAAAAAAATACAAGGATAGCGTTGCTCATATAATTACTTTTGGAAAGTTAAAAGCTAGAATGGTTATCCGAGATGTTGGTAGAGTTTTGGGTTTATCTTACGGTTTTGTCGACAGTATTTCTAAAATGATACCTTTCGATCCTTCAAGACCCCAAAATTTAATAGAATGTATTGCTGGAGAGCCTAGATTACAAAAACTTATTAATGAAGATGCCAGGGTAAAAAAACTTACAGATCTTTCATTAAAACTTGAGGGACTAAATCGAAACGTAGCAACTCATGCTGCAGGAGTAGTTATAGCTGATAAAAAACTTACTGAAATAGTTCCATTATACAAAGATATTTCAGCAAACTTATTACTACCATCTACTCAATTTGACATGTACTCAGCTGAAAATGCTGGACTAATCAAATTTGATTTTTTGGGACTAAAAACTTTAACTGTAATTAACAACACACAAAAATTGATAAGAAAAAAAAATAAGGATTTCAATATTGAAAATATCAATTTTGATGATCAAAAAGTTTTTGAATTATTATCTTCTGGTAAAACAGTTGGTTTATTTCAAGTTGAAAGTGCAGGTATGAGAGAAGCCTTGATTCAGATGAAACCAAACCATATAGAGGATATCATTGCTTTAGTTGCTTTATATAGACCAGGACCAATGAGCAATATTCCAACTTACAATGATTGTAAACATGGAAAGCAAGAACCAGATTACTTACATCCTTTACTAGAAGAAATATTAAAACCAACCTATGGCGTTATTATCTATCAAGAGCAAGTTATGCAAATTGCACAAAAGTTATCTGGATTTACTGCAGGCCAAGCAGATATTTTAAGAAGAGCTATGGGAAAGAAAAAAAGAGTCGAATTAGAAAGACAAAAACAAAGTTTTATAGCTGGAGCAGTAAATAACGGTATTAGTAAAGATGTTGCTGCTGGAATTTTTTTAAAAATAGAACCATTTGCTGAATATGGTTTTAACAAAAGTCATGCTGCAGCCTATGCAATAATTTCATATCAGACTGCATTTTTAAAAACTTATTATCCTAAAGAATTTATTGCAGCTTCTATGACAATGGATATTTCAAATCAAAATAAATTGAGTGAATTTTATGAAGAACTTAAAAGATTAGATGTGGATATTATTAGACCAGATATTAATGAATGTTTTGCAGATTTTAAAACAGATGATGAAAAATTTTATTATGCATTAGGTGGTATAAAAGCTGTTGGTTTTGAAGCAGTATCAAATATTGTTGAAGAAAGAGTTAAGAATGGAAAATTTAATTCGATAACAGATTTTTTAAATCGTATTAATCCTAAGGATATTAATAAATTACAATTAGAGGGTTTAGTTAAAGCTGGTGCATTTGATAAATTAAACATTAATCGACAATCGTTATTCAACTCTATACCAAATTTAATTACAAAATCTAAAAATATTTTTGAAAATAAATCTGCTAATCAAATAGATTTATTTGGTGAAAATGAAAATCAAGAAAATGAAATTTTATCAAACAC
>CACDTN010000015.1:0-6324 GCA_902555725.1 uncultured Pelagibacteraceae bacterium
ATGGAAAAATAGCAGCTATCAAATTTGCAAGAATAAATAAGATACCATTTCTTGGAATTTGTTATGGTATGCAAATGGCAATAATTGAATTTGCTAGAAATAAATTAAATTTAAAAAAAGCTACCTCAAGTGAATTTGATAAAAAAGGTTTAGCTATTATAGGTTTGATGAATGAGTGGAACAAAGATGGTAAAAAAATTAAAGGTACAGATAAAAACTTAGGTGGCACAATGAGACTTGGTTCCTATGATGCAAAACTACTAAAAAATTCAATGATTCAAAAAATTTATGGAAAAAATTTAATTAAAGAGAGACATCGTCATAGGTATGAAGTGAATATTGCTTTTAAGGAAAAATTTGAAAAAAAATGGTATGAATTTTTCAGGTTTATCTCCAGATGGTAATTTACCTGAAATAATTGAGTTAAAAAATCACCCATGGTTTATTGGAGTTCAATTTCATCCAGAATTTAAATCTAGACCTTTGGCCCCACATCCTTTATTCTCATCTTTTATCAAGGCATCAAAAAATCATAAATGAGCAGTATAAAAGTTAATTGCGGTAAAATTGAAATTTCAAATGATAATAAAATTTGTATCATAGCTGGACCTTGCCAGCTTGAGTCTGAACAGCACGCTATGGACATGGCTGGAAAAATTCAAGAGATTACTAAAAAATTTAATCTTGGTTTTGTTTATAAAACTTCTTTTGATAAGGCAAATAGAACCAGTCTTAAGGGAAAAAGAGGGGCAGGGTTAGAAGCTTCACTACCCGTGTTCGATAAAATAAGAAAAGAATTTGATGTACCAATACTAACAGATATACACAATATTGAACAATGCTCTATAGTAAGTGGACATGTTGATGTAATTCAAATACCAGCATTTCTATGTAGACAAACTGATCTATTAATTGCTGCAGCAAAAACAAATAAAATTATTAATGTTAAGAAAGGTCAATTTTTAGCTCCCTGGGATATGGTAAATGTAACAAAAAAAATTTCTGATTCTGGAAATAAAAATATTTTAGTAACCGAAAGAGGTGCAAGTTTTGGTTATAATACACTTGTATCAGATATGAGATCACTACCAATTATGGCAAAGAATGGTTATCCAGTTATTTTTGATGCTACTCATTCAGTTCAGCAGCCAGGTGGACTAGGAGAAAAAAGTGGTGGCCAAAGAGAATTCGTTGAACATTTAGCAAGAGCTGCGGTTGCAGTTGGGGTTGCAGGAGTTTTTATAGAAACTCATCAAGACCCAGATAATGCTCCATCGGATGGACCCAATATGATACCTTTAGACAAATTAGAAAATTTATTAAAACAACTTACAGATATAGATAACTTAATTAAAAATTAGTGAGTAAGATTATAAAAGTAAAGGCACGTCAGGTTTTTGACAGCAGAGGAAATCCAACTATTGAAGCTGAAGTTTTTACAAAAAATAATAGTGCCCTAGCAATTTGTCCATCAGGTGCATCAACAGGAACATACGAAGCATTTGAAAAAAGAGATAAAAATAATAAACGATATTTAGGAAAAAGTGTTCTCAACGCTGTTAATTTGATTAATACAAAAATCTCAAAAAGATTAAAAGGTCAAAATGTTCATGACCAAGAGAGAATAGATACTCTTTTAATTAATTTAGATGGAACTAGACAAAAAACTAGACTAGGAGCTAATTCAATTTTATCTGTATCAATGGCAGTAAAAAAACTTTCTGCCAGAATAAAAAAATTACCTTTATTTAAAACTTTTTTAGTAAAAAATAATTTTAAATTACCATATCCATTAATGAATATAATTAATGGTGGTGCGCATGCAAATAATGGTTTACGAATACAAGAGTTCATGATCAGACCTGACCGAGCTAAAAATTTTTCAGATGCAATGAGGATTTGTTATGTTGTAATTAAAAATCTGAGTAAAATTATTAAAAACAGAGGACTGTCAACATCAGTAGGTGATGAAGGTGGGTTTGCACCAATGATTAGTAGCAATAATCAAGCACTTGATTTAATTGTTTCAGCTATTAAAAAATCAGGTTTTGTTAATGGAAAAGATGTATCAATTTGTTTAGACGTTGCTGCCAATGAATTGTATAAAAAAGGGAAATATTCTATTCATTCAAAAAGTTTTGTTTCAGTTGAGAAATCAATAAAAAAGTTCAACAAAATAATTGCAAAATATAAAATAAAATCAATTGAAGACCCTTTTGCTGAAAATGATTGGATTTCTTGGAATAAATTAATGAAGAATACATCTAAAGTTCAAATTGTTGGTGATGATTTATATGTTACTAACTTAGAAAGACTTAAAAAAGGTTTTTTAAATATTTCTTCTAATGCAATTTTAATTAAACTTAATCAAATAGGGACGGTGTCTGAAACACTTGAAGTTATAAAATTTGCTCAAATTATAGGATTCAAAACTATCATTTCTCACAGATCTGGAGATAGTGAGGACACATTTATTGCTGATTTAGCCGTAGGAACTAATTCAGATCAAATTAAAACAGGATCTTTAGCCAGATCTGAGAGAGTTGCTAAATATAATCAATTATTACGTATAGAAGAAGGACTTGGAAAAAAAGCCAGAATGAATAAAATTCATTAATGCTCAAAAAATTAAAAAAAAACTATTTCTTACTAGTTTCTACCTTTTTAATTTTATATTTCTTTTTCAATCTTTTATCAGGTCAAAGAGGTCTTATTTCTTATTTTGAGAAAAATCAAATATTAAACAATCTCCAAAAAGAGGAATTATTGTTAATTAATCAAACTAAGGACTTGGATTTAAAAAATTCATTATTAAGTGACAATCTGGATCTTGATTATGTTGAAACATTAATTAGAGAAAGATTTTTATTCGGCAAAAAAAATGAGACAATTTATATATTAAAGAACAATGGACAAAAAAATTAGACCCAGACACCCAGAAAAAGTAAAGAACCCAGTTAATCCTATTAAAAAAAAGCCTACATGGATTAGATCAAAGCTTACCAATAGCAAAGAATTCTTTTTAACAAAGACCATAGTTAATAAGAATAATTTAGTTACAGTTTGTCAGGAAGCAAACTGCCCAAATATCACAGAATGCTGGAGTAAAAGACATGCAACATTTATGATTATGGGAGATACTTGTACAAGAGCGTGTGCTTTTTGTGATGTTAAAACTGGTAAACCTGGAAAACTAGATGAACTTGAACCAATTAAAATTTCCCAAGCAGTTAAAAAACTTAATTTAAAGCATGTAGTAATTACCTCAGTGGATAGAGATGATTTAGAGGATGGTGGATCAAATCACTTTTTCGAAGTTATAAACCAAACTAGAAAAAATAATCCTAATACAACAATAGAAGTTTTAACACCCGATTTTTTAAGAAAAGGTGACGCCTATAAAAAAGTCTTGGAAGCCAACCCAGATGTTTTTAATCATAATATTGAAACTGTTCCAAGCTTATATTTAAAAGTAAGACCTGGATCGAGATATTTTGCATCTTTAGAACTTTTAAAAAATGCAAAAAAAATAAATAAAAAAGTTTTTACTAAATCTGGAATCATGGTTGGGTTAGGAGAAAATAAAGATGAGATATTGCAAGTAATGGATGATCTTAAAGCGGCAGATGTTGATTTTTTAACTATCGGTCAGTACTTACAACCTTCAGTTAAACATTTTCCCTTAGACAGATATTATACTCCCCAAGAATTCAATGAACTTGGAAATATTGCAAAATCAAAAGGATTTTTATTAGTTTCATCTTCACCTTTAACAAGATCATCTTATCATGCAGATGAGGATTTTGCTAAATTACAACAAAATAGAATTAATATTCATTAATGCCAAAAGCTTCTGTTACACGTCAGATAGCACGTGAAAAACAAAAATTAATCGATTTTGTTTTAGATATTGATAAATATCCAGAATTCATTCCTTTTTGTATAGACTCTAAAGTTTATGAAAGAAACGATAAGAAAGATGAAATAGCAATTGTTGCTGATCTAACTATTGGCAAAAAACCATTTGTCGATACCTATAAAAGTGATGTGAGATATAAAAAAAAAGATGATTTAATTCATGTGACTAATATAGGTGGCCCTCTAAAACACTTAGAAAATAATTGGAAATTTATACAAAAAGAGAATTTTACTGAGGTTCATTTTGATGTTGATTTTGAAATAAAAAATAAATTTTTAGATATGATTATGACAAAATCTTTTGAATTTGGGCTCAATAAAATAGCAGATGCTTTTCAAGAAAGAGCTGAAAAAATTTAACTTAATTCAAATAAGGCTATCAACAATTCTAATAGCTTTTTTCACTGTCGATTTTTGAATAGATATCCTATTTTTAGAATAAAAAATATTTTTACTAATAATTATCTTATTGCCTTTTTTTACACCAATATAGACTAACCCAACTGGTTTTTTTTTACTTCCTCCATTTGGTCCTGCAATACCAGTTATTGAAACATTGATATTTGCTTTTGATATTTTTGATAGATTTACTACCATTGCTTTGCAACATTCATGGCTAACAGCACCAAATCTTTTAATAACATTTTTGTTCACTTTTAAAACTTTGATTTTTGCTTGATTAGAATAAGTTATAAGACCTAAATTAAATACTTTAGATGCACCACTTATAGAAGTAATCGTATTAGCTAGCATACCTCCAGTACAAGACTCAGCAAAAGATATTTTAAGTTTTTTTCTAGTTAATTTTTTTACTAAAGTTTTCATTAAATAAAATAGCTACTTAAAACCATAAAACAAATTAATGATAAAACAACATATAAACCAGCACAAACGTCATCCATAATTACTCCAAAACTATTTTTAAAATTTCTATCAAAAAAACTTACAGGAAAGGGTTTTTTAATATCAAAAAATCTAAATAATACGAAACAAATAGCATAAAAAATTATAGCTTCATTTGGAGATTTTTCCGTACCGTGAGAAATTTCATATAAATAAATTGGAATTGATTGACCAATAAACTCATCAATTACAATTTCTTTTGGATCTTTGTTTTCACTATTCTCAGTATGGCTAGCTACAGCAGAAAAAGAATAAATAAAAATAATAATTAATCCTAAAAGAATTAAGTTAGATGAAATATTTAAAGTATGAAATAGAACAAAGAGTATAATTATTGTGGCCAAAGACCCAAAAGTTCCTGGAATCATTTTTATTTTTCCTATTCCAAACATTGTTACAAATAAGGAGTTAAATGTTTTAATCATATTTTTTTATTGAAATTAAAACTTCACAAGCAATAGCTTTTTCTTTACCTATTAAACCTAGCTTTTCTACAGTTTTACCTTTTAAGTTAATCTTATTTTTGTCTAAATTCATAAGATTTGATAATGAATTAATTATTCTATTTCTATACGTTGAAACTTTAGGTTTTTGACAAATTAAATTAATATCTAAGTTATTAATTGAAAAGTTATTTTCATATAAATTTTCTATAATTGGTTTAAGCATTTTTGGAGATCTTATATTTTTAAATTTATTTTTATTACTTGGAAAATAAGTACCAATATCTTTTTTTTGAATAGCACCTAAGATTGCATCAATTATTGCATGTAATATAACATCACCATCTGAATGACCTTGTAAACCAGAATGGAAAGGTATTTTTGTTCCTCCAAGATAAAGTTTTTTATTTTTTACTAATCTATGAATATCAAAACCTATACCAAAAGATACTTTGCTTATTTTAATATCATCAGGATAGGTAATTTTGTTATTTTTTAATTCACCTTTAATAAAAGCAATCTTATAATCATTTTCTATAAATAACGTTGCTTCATCATTAACCTTAGTTATTTGTTTAGATGAAAGATTGTATAAATCTTTAAATTTAAAGGCCTGGGGTGTTTGTGTTAATAATGCCTTATCTCTGTTCAAATTAAATAGTTGATTTTGTGACTTATATTTTATCGAGTCGTTCGAATATATATAGGGTATGACAGCTATATTTTTCTTTAATTTATGAATTAAATTTTTTAGTAATTTTACCGAAAAATTTGGTCTTGCTGCATCATGAATGAGCACATTGGTAGGTTTAAACTTTTTAAGATATTTTAAAGCAATCAAAGAAGAGTCAGATCTTTCTTTACCTCCTTTGATTATTTTTACAATTTTAGGGAGTTTTTTTTTCTTAAGATGATTTAAATTATTTGTTACAATTATAATCTTTTTAAAAATCTTAGAATTTAGGGATTTTTCAATGGAGTGATCAATAATTTCTTTATTTTTATAACGATAGAATTGTTTAGCTATTTTATTATGAAATCTCTTACTTTTTCCAGCAGC
>CACDTN010000016.1:0-4193 GCA_902555725.1 uncultured Pelagibacteraceae bacterium
AATCATTGCTTGCTGGTTTTCCTGCTGGAACAGTTTCTGGGGCTCCAAAAATAAGAGCAATGGAAATTATTGATGAATTAGAAAAATCAAGAAGAAAAGTCTATGCTGGTGGAATTGGATATTTTTCTGCAAATGGAGAATTTGATACTTGTATCGCTTTAAGAACAGCAGTAGCAAAAAAAGATAAATTTTATGTTCAAGCTGGAGCTGGTATAGTAGCAGATAGTGTTCCCAAAAAAGAATATGAAGAAACAGTAAATAAAGCTAAAGCTTTAATTGTAGAGGTACATACTGTAGAGGAAGCTAAAAGAGCTTTACGTTTTAATGAAGCTTTGATTGGTATAAATAATAGAAACCTAAAAACTTTAAAAACAGATATAAATACAACTTACGATATTCATGATGTTTTAATAAATCATAAGGGGCCCTTGATTTCTGAGAGTGGTATTAAAACAAAAGATGAACTTTTAGAATTATCTAAAAAAACTTCTATTAAAACTTTTTTAATTGGTGAATCACTTTTAAAAAATTTAAAAAATAACTCGATTTTTTCAGTTCTTTAATCAAAAAAACCATTATTTTAGCCATTATTTTACTATTGTTTATTTATGAGAACTTTTGTAGAACAGATTTTGTACGATATTTGTTCTTATGCTTACTAAAAAACAAAAAAACCTGCTGTTATTTATCAACAAGAAGTTGAGAAGCTCAGGTGTATCTCCCTCATATGAAGAGATGAAAGAGTCATTAAATTTAAAGTCTAAATCAGGAATCCATAGATTAATTAGTGCATTAGAAGAAAGAGGATTTATTAAAAGACTTGCTCATAAAGCAAGAGCTCTAGAAGTTATCAAGTTGCCAGAAACCGCATCAGCTAATGATATTTATAACAGTTTTTCTCCTAGCGTTATAAAGGGTGGTTTAGATGAAGAAAAAACCATTATCTGACGATGTTGAAGTGCCAGTTTTAGGTAAGATAGCAGCAGGGACACCTGTTGAAGCTATACAAAATGAGGTTTCAAGAATTCCTTTACCAAGCAATTTAGAAAAGAACGGGGACTATTTTGGTCTAAAAGTTCAAGGTGATTCAATGATAGAAGCAGGAATTAACGAAGGTGATACAGTTATTATCAAAAGAACCGATACTGCAGATAACGGAAAAATTGTAGTAGCCTTAATAGATGAACATGAAGCTATGCTTAAAAGAATTAGAAAAAAAGGCAAGGTAGTTGCACTAGAAAGCGCCAATAAAAACTACGAAACTAAAATCTTTGGTCCAGATAGAGTTAAAGTTCAAGGCGTTTTAGTATCTTTATATAGAAACTTCTAGTAAAATAGTCTAAACAATTTCAATGAAAAAAGTAGCAACTAGATTTGCTCCATCACCTACTGGTCCACTACATATTGGTGGAATAAGAACTGCTCTATTTAATTGGTTATATTCTAAAAACCAAAAGGGTGATTTTTATTTAAGAATTGAAGATACTGACAAGGAAAGATCAAAAGATGAATACAAAAAACAAATTATACAATCTTTAAAATGGATAGGTATTACTCATGATGGAGAAGAATATATTCAATCAAAAAAAATAGACAATCATATTAAGATTGCTAATGAATTATTAAAAAATGGTCATGCATATAAATGCTATTGTTCAAACGAGGAAATAGAAGAACAAAAGAAGAGGTCAAGGCAAAAAAAAAATTCCCTATATCTACGATAGAAAATGGAGGGATAAAAAAAGAAACCGATGCACCAAAAGATATTAAGCCAGTCATAAGGTTTAAAAGTAAAATAGAAGGATCCACTATACTGAAAGATTTAGTTCAAGGTGATGTAGAAATAGAAAACAATACTATCGAAGATTTTATAATATTAAGAAATGACGGCACTCCTACATATAACTTATCAGCCTCTGTAGATGATCACCAAATGAGTATGACTCATATCATTAGAGGAGATGATCATAAAATAAATACTTTTAAACAAATTCAAATTTATCAAGCAATGAATTGGGATTTGCCTTCTTTTGCTCATATACCATTAATCCATACGATTGAGGGAAAAAAAACTCTCAAAAAAGAGACAAAGCTTCAACATTAGATGATTATTCTAAAATTGGTATCATGCCTGATGCTCTTAGAAATTACCTACTCAGATTGGGTTGGTCTTTCAAAGATAAAGAAATATTTACCTTAGAAGAAAGCATAAAACATTTTAATTTGGAAGGAATAGGTAAATCACCATCAAAACTTGATATGAGCAGAATTCTATCAATGAATGAACACTATATAAAAAGTATTGATGAAAAAGACTTATATGATCAGTTTATGGATTACTGTAAATTATTTAAAAATGAAATTAAATCTGAAAAGCAAGATAAAATTAAAAAATCCTTAATTTTCTTAAAAAATAAGGCCAAAACATTAGAAGATATATTTATCAATGGTCAGTATATAATAGTTGATGAAATCAATTTTAATCAAGAGGATGTTCAATTGATTGATAACAAAGCCAAAAAAGTAATTTTAGAGTTTAAAAAATGAATTTGCAAAAATTACTGAACTTAACAAAGAAGCATTAGAGCCAATAATCAATGGACTAATTAAATCTAATGACACAAATTTTAAAGGAGTTGGTCAACCATTAAGAATAGCTTTAACCGGTTCAAAGTTTGGACCAGGTATTTATGATATAATCATATCATTAGGTAAAGAAGAAGTGACAAAAAGATTAAGTAACAAGATAATTTTGTAATATTAATGATGCTTCTGTAGAAGATGAGGATTTAGATCTAATCCCTTCTAAAGTTTTACTGCACTCCTCCAGCTGTTTTTTAACTAAGTCTGGTTTCTTTAATAAATAATTGACTGACTTAAAAATTTCATTAGCATTACACTCACTTTGTAATAGCTCGGGAATTACTTCTTTATTATTAATTATATTAATAATATTAGCAAATTTAACATTAACTAAAAATTTAAAGATCATAAAATTTATAAAATTTAATTTATAGATAATGATTGAGGGTATTTGTGCACTACATACTTGTAAAGAAACAGTTCCAGACTTACAAATCGCAAAAATAGATTTAGATAAAACTTGAGATTTCAGATCATCATCAGAGATTACATTTAGATTTTCAATTTTTTTGTCTTTAATTGAATTAACAATAAATTCTTTGTTCTCATCTGTGGAATGAAAAACAAATAAATATTCTAAACTTTTTTGGTTCATGAGTTGAATAAAATCTAAAAGAATTGGTAGCAAAACTGTTGTCTCTGATTTTCGACTACCGGGAAAGATAGAAATAATTTTTTTATTATCAGTTAAGAAATTATCTAAATTTGTTTTAGTCTTTTTTTTATTTTCTATTAAAGGGTGACCAACAAATGAACTTTTAACATTCTCCTTATCAAAATATTTCTTTTCAAAATCAAATAATAAAAGAATATGATCAATGAAGTTTTTAATCTTTTTAACTCTACTTTCTCTCCAAACCCAGACTTGAGGAGCAACATAATGAATAGTTTTTATTTTAGGGTTTATTATTTTTACTTTTTCGGCAACCCTCATAGTGAAGTCTGGGCTATCAACACTAAATAAGATATCTGGATTAAAATTAATGATTTCATCTACAGTGGTATTAATCTTTTTTCTTATCTTTAAGATATTTAATAAAACACTAGTAAATCCTAGATATGTAATATCTTTGAGGTCAAATATAGATTTAATACCTAGATTTTTTAAATTAGATCCCCCAACAGATAAATATTCAATATTTGGATTGATGTTTTTAAGTTTGGAAATTACTTCTGATGCTAGCTTATCACCAGAAGGCTCACCTGTTAAAATAAATATTTTTTTCATATAACTTTAATAAATATTCTATTTCTATTTGCAAAATTGATACATTTAAATTTATCTAAAAAAATATTCTTTTTTTGACTTAAGAACTATTCCCTTTAAACCAAATTTTTTACAGTCTTTGAAAGTATTTAACCCTACAGTTGGTAGATCCATTCTGAGATCTTGCTTTTTTTTGGGAAATTTAATCAAAATACCACCAGAACTTTTTTTAAGATTTGATAACATTTTTTTTGTTCCTCGATTATCTTCTTTTGATAGTACTTTACCGTCTTTAATAATTAATGCCTGTACATGATCAAGATTATTATATTTATTAAAAAAA
>CACDTN010000017.1:0-3456 GCA_902555725.1 uncultured Pelagibacteraceae bacterium
AGTTTACGTTAGTAATAACGCTAACATCTGGTTGTATGATTTTTGTAAGATAATCAATCTCACCTTTTTTATCCATTCCAACTTCTAAAACACCAAAATTATCTTTATTGGTTAAATTAAAAAGACTTAAAGGGACTCCGTATTTATTGTTATATGATTTAGGAGAGATACTTACTTTTGAAATTTTTTTCAATGTGTTGCCCAATAATTCTTTCAATGTAGTTTTGCCACAACTCCCTGTTATAGCAATTACTTTAGTATCAATATTTTTTCGAAAAATTTTAGAGATATCTGTCAAAAATTTTAAAGAATCTTTTACTTTAATTTGTTTAGATTTGTTCAAACTATTTTGAAATCGATTTACAATAGCTAAGGACGCCTTATTTTTAAATGATTGTTTTACAAATTTATTTCCATCATTTTTTTCACCTTTTATTGCAAAAAAAATATCATCTTTTTTCACTTCGTTTGAATTAATTTTTGCTAGTTTAATGGATATTGATGAAGAAACCCTTTTATTACCTGAAATCTCTTTAATTATATTTAACTTTAAATTATCAGATAAATTTAAGTTTTTAATTTTAATTGCTTTAAGAATAGTTTTTTTATCTGAAAAGTAAATTTTTCGCTTACCTATGTCCTGAGTTTTTTCATGCCCCTTACCAGCAACTAATAAAATTTCTCCAGTATTCAAATTTTTTGTTGCTTCAAATATTGCTTTCGCTCTATTAGAAATCTCAATGATTTTTTTTCTCTTAATTCCTTTTTTAATATCTCTTCTAATTTTATCTGGGTTTTCAAATCTAGGGTTATCATCAGTAAGATAAATTTTATCAGAGAAATCAGACGCAATTTTACCCATTTTTGATCTTTTATTTTGATCTCTATTTCCACCACAACCAAATAATAAACAGAGCTTTTTATCTGGAAATTGTTCTCTCAAGTTCAAAAGGCAAGTTTTTAAGGCCTCTGGAGTGTGTGCATAATCAAGAATTATTTTTGATTTATTTTTAATTTTACCAATCTTTTCAAATCTACCTTCTACTGGTTTAATTCTTTCAATAATATCCAAAATCTTTTTTGTATTAATAATTTTTTTAGCAGCAAATATTGCCATTAATATATTCTTTAATTGAATTTTCCCTATCAAGTTAAGATTTATCTCTTTTATGGAGTTGTTATATTTGATCTTAAGTAATTGAATTTCACCCTTAAAAGTATGAGACAAAATCCTGAAATCATTTTTTTTATCATTCAATGTAATTATTTTTAATTTTTTTTTTTTTGCAATATTATCAATTGTTTTAAATTCAGGTATTTTATCATCTGTAATTATATTCCCTTTTTTTTTGATAAGATTTCTAAATAGGTAAAGTTTTGCATTAAGATAATCATTAAAATTTTTGTGATAATCTAAATGGTCTTGAGATAAATTTGTAAATATTCCGGAATTAAACTTTAGACCATCAAGCCTATTCTGTTTTAAGCCATGACTTGAAGCCTCCATAATGACATTGTCTATTCTTTGATGTTTTAGTTTTTTTAATATCTCACCTAACTGAATCGGATCGATTGTAGTATTAGATAAATCTAAATTTAAACTATTGGACTTAACCCCCAAAGTTCCAATTGAGGCAACTTTTTTATTATTTAATTTTAAAATTTGATAATAAAAATCTGCAATAGATGATTTCCCATTTGTTCCTGTAACGGCAATTAAATTTTTTGGTATTCTATTGAAAATTTTAAATGAAACTTCAGACAATAATTTTCTAATATTTTTTGTATGAATAAACAAAATCCCATTTTGAAATTCTTTAACTTTTTTTTCAGTAATAATAATTTTTGAACCTTTTTTAATCGCAATCGAGATAAAATTGTTTCCGTCAATTTTATTGCCTTTGATAGCAAAAAAAATATTATTTTTATTTAATTTAGAACTATTAAAGGATATTCCTGAAAAAAAGATATTTCCAAATTTTTTATTAATATTAGGGATGTAGTCTTTCAGTAACATTTTTAATTAATTTCACTGTATTTTGTGGCTAAAATAGGCCCAATTTTTTCAACTATTTGACCTGTTGTTTCCACTGTAGTCCATCCAGCAGTATTATACGGAGTACCTTTATATTTTATATTAGACCCATCTCTATAATGATAAATATAATCTTGATTGGTCTTTGGCTCATCTAACATGACTGCTAAAACAAATTTTGGACTAGATGTGGGAAATACCGAAATAAAAGAATTTATCTTTTTTTTAGAATAACCTCCCGTTGTACTTTTTTGTGCTGTTCCTGTTTTTCCACCAATTTCATATCCATTAACGTTGGCTAAGGAAGCAGTCCCTTCTTTAGTGTTAACAATTTTTCTTAAAATAGGTAAAATTTTTTTTGATACTTCTTGGTCTAAAATTTTTTCTTTTTTTTCTTTTTGAGATTTTTTAATAACAGTAGGACTTATTTGATGCCCTCCATTTACAATAATTGCATAGGCTTTTGCTAGCTGTAACAAAGTTGTAGTAATTCCATGCCCAAAAGAAGCAGTAGCAAGAGGACATGTGCCCCAATTGAATTTAATAGGTTTTCCAACTTCCTCAATATCAAAGTTTATCTTTTCCAAAATTCCAATCTTAGATAAAAATAATCTGAACTTTTCCTCACCAACTTGCTGACCAATTCTAACTGAACCTATATTTCCTGATCTAATAAGAATTTGTTCAGCAGTCAAATCTGATGGTATTTTATCGTCATACTCTCTAATAGGAAATCCTGCACAAGTTAATGATTTTGGTAAATCATTATATTCTGTTTCAGGTTCAATAATTTTTTCATCCAAAGCTGCAGCTAAAGTGAAGGTTTTGAAAACGGATCCAAATTCATAAACTCCTTTTGTTGCTCTATTAATTAAATTTATATCAGAAATGGTTTCTCTTTTATTTGGATCAAAGTCTGGCAAAGACACTAAAGATAAAATTTCACCATTATTAACATTCATTAAAATTGCAGCACTACCTTTAGTTTTAAAAATCTGATTAAATTTTAAAAGCTCATTTCTAATTAAAAATTGTATGTCTTTATCAACTGTTAGTTTTATTGGTTCTTGAAAATTTTTTAGTTCGTTATCTAGCGACTTTTCAAGACCTGATATGCCATTGTTATCATTATCAATTTGACCAATAATATGACTAAATAAATTTTTTTCAGGATATATTCTAGTCAACTTTTCTTCAGGCTGAATAGACTTATCACCTAATTTCATTATTTTTTCATAATTTTCATCAGAAATCATTTTTTCAAAATAGAAAAATTTTTTATTTATCAAGTAAGACTCAACTTTTTTGTAATCTTTATTAGGAAAAATGTACTTTAAATTAATTATTAGTTTTTTTTTATCAATAACTTTTTGTGTGCTTATGCCTATATCAACAGAACTTACAGTCTTACTTAAAAATTT
>CACDTN010000018.1:0-2492 GCA_902555725.1 uncultured Pelagibacteraceae bacterium
GTAATCTTATTAATTGACCATCAATTTGTGGATTTAATCCTAATTCAGATTTTTTTATTGCTGCATCTACAAGTGGAACATTATTTTGGTCCCAAACTTGGATATTAATCATTCTCGGTTCAGGTGTCGTGATACTGCCAATTTGATTAATGGGCATTTGTTGACCATAAACATCCACTTTAACTAAATCAAGCATTGCAGCGTTAGCCCTTCCAGTTCTTAGGGATGATAGCTCTTTCGAGAAAGCTTCTATAGACTTATCCATTTTGAGGCTATGTGATTTTTCATCAAACATTTATTCCCCTATTTTAATTCTGCTAAACTCCTTGATCTTTAAATCATTAATAGCAAGTTCTTTTAAAACATCTTGAACTTTTTTTTTTGGTTCCATTACCCAAGCTTGTGTTAAAAGAGAATTTTCTTCTTTAAACTTGCTCATTTTACCTAAACTTATTTTTTTAGCAATATCTTCTGGTTTTCCAGAATTTTTTAGTTCCTCAGTTACTAATTCTTGTTCTTTATCAATTATGGCTTTATCAATTTGGCTTGACTCTAAAGCTAAGGGATTAGAAGCAGCAATATGCATTGATAATTGTTTACCAAAAGTTTTCACTGTATCAGAATTATCTTTAGTTTCTAATGAAACAATAACTGCTAATTTAGCTAAATTATCTTTAACTACCGTGTGTAAATATTGGTAGTTTATTGATGAAGAATTTGAAATTGTTATTGTCTTGCCAATTGTAATTTTTTCTCCTATTTTTGCTATAAGAGCAATTAAGTTATTTTCTACAGTTTCACCATTCTTCATTTTTTCTTTTTTTAAGTCTTCAACATTAGAATCATTTTGATTATTAAGTTCACTTAATTCCTTTACAAAATCAATAAAGTCATCATTTTTTGCAACAAAGTCTGTTTCACAATTAACTTCAATTATAGAAGTTTTTTTTTCATCTCCACTGATTGCAACAACTCCCTCTTTTGCATCTCTAGACATTTTTTTTGATGCTTTAGAAATTCCTTTTACTCTTAAAATTTCAACAGCTTTATCTAAATCACCACCAGATTCTTTTATAGCTGAATTGCAGTCTTTAAAGCCAGCACCTGTAGCATCTCTGAGTTTTTTTACTTTTTCAATATCACTCATTTTAATTCAGTTTCTCCACTTTTTTTTTGGGGAATTTTTTTTCCAATTTTTCTCTATCAATTTCTGCAACAGTTTTAGTTTTTTCAGATTTATCTTTTTTTTCTAAAACTTTTTTTGGTTCGACTGAAGGTGCTACCTTCTGTGCAGTTTCAATAGTTTCTTTAATCAAATTACAGTATAAATCAATTGACCTTCTGGCATCATCATTACCTGGAATAGGATAATCAATACCATCTGGATTTGAATTGCTGTCTAAAATTGCAATAATCGGTATACCTAATTTTACAGACTCTTGAATAGCTAATGACTCATAATTTGTGTCTATTATGAAAACTAAATCAGGTACTTTTTTCATATCTGAAATACCACCTAACGATCTTTGTAACTTGTCTTTTTTAACACTCATTTTAAGGAGTTCTTTTTTAGTGAAACCTCTATTTTCAGCAATCAAATCAACTTCTAATTTTTTGAGTTTCTTAATTGAATTTGAAATTGTTCCCCAATTTGTAAGCATACCACCTAACCATCTATAGTTTACAAAATATTGATTAGTTTCTTTAGCAACTTCAGCTATTGCCTCTGATGCTTGTTTTTTCGTTGATACAAATAAAATTTTTCCATTGTTTGATACTGTCTCATATACTTTCTCTAAAGCAACTTTGGTTAGTTCAAGTGTTTGGGTTAAATCTATAATATGGATAGAGTCTCTTTTTCCAAAAATATATTTTTTCATTTTAGGATTCCATCTTAATGTCTTATGACCAAGATGAACTCCTGCTTCTAATAATTGTTGTATTGTTAGGTTAGGTATCTTCATATTTATTCCCGGTTAAGCCACCACAGTAATTTCCAATAAAGGACCGGAGGTATAAAACCAACAACTGTGTGCGTGTTAATTTAATTTGAGGATTATTTACTAAGAAATTTGGAAATTAACAAGTATTAATTAACTTATAACTGCTGAAATTTCCTTATTTCTTATAAGATTAATAGTTTTTCTATCAATATTTCTCTTTTTTTTTAGTTGAAAATCAAAATTATTTTTTTCATCACTTAATTTAATCTTAATTAAAGTATCTCCTAATTTGGGTAAAAATTTCGATATCTCAGATAATTCTTGAACAGATTTAAGATTAAATGTCACTTGTTCTATTGGTTTATTTAATAGATCTTTTAAAGAGGCTATTTTTTGAACGTTAATTCTTTTAAATCTATTTTCTCCATCTGAGATAGACTTGATTAGAGTTAAAATTAGTGAGCTACCTTCTTTTAAAATTTCTCGGTTTAATTGTAAAGTATCTGAAAATATAAATAGTTCAAAAACACTATTTAGATCTGTTAATTT
>CACDTN010000019.1:0-2331 GCA_902555725.1 uncultured Pelagibacteraceae bacterium
ATTTGATATTAAAATTATTATAAAAATTAATATTTTTTACCATCTTAATTCAGATTGAATATAGTTACATATAGTTTCATAAGACTTCGAAGTTTCATCTATTCCTTTTTCTTTAATTTCATTTTTATGAATTCCATTTGAAATTATAAGAGAATCAAAATTTAAAAGATTTGCCCCTTTTATATCAGTGTTTAAATTATCACCTATTGATAATACCTTTTTATTTTTATTATTAGTGGCTTGATGATAAACTTCTGGGTAAGGTTTACCAAAGTATACAACCTCACCACCCATTTTTTCAAAAACCATTGCCACAGATCCAGCGCATAGCTCTCTTACATTGCCTCTATCTACAATTAAATCAGGGTTCGTACAGATCATCTTTTTTTTCAAATTATCTTCAAATAATTTTTTGTAATATTTAAGATCTTTATCATAATCATCAAATAAACCTGTGCATAAAAAATATTCACTATTTTTTATATTATCTGATTTCATTTTTTTAAAATCATTGAATAAATCAAAGTCTCTAGGTGGACCAATGTGAAAAAAAAACTTGTCTATTAAATTTTTTTTTAAATAATTTAAGGCTGCTTGTCCAGATGAAAAAACATGTTCCCTAACTTCTTTTTCCATACCTAACTTTTCTAAAAAGGATTTTACAGTACTATTTGGTCTTGGTGCATTTGTGAGCAAGACATAATCTTTACTTTTTTTATTAATCTCTTGTAAAACTTTTATAGCTTCATCATGAAGTTTAATCCCATTATGAACTACACCCCATAAATCTATATAAAACAGCTGATAATTGTCAGCAATAGAGCTGAGCCCTTCTTTGTCTAAATTTTTAGCCATTAAAATAATCTATAAACCATAAAATCCTTAATTTCCTATATTTTTTAACTAACTTATTTTGAACTATATCTTGAAATAGTAATGCCAATCTCTATATGAAGTCCATATTATAAAGGAGAATTTATGAAATTTAGACCGTTACACGATAGAGTTTTAATAGAAGTTTTAGACAGTAGTGAAAAAACTGCAGGAGGAATAATTATACCAGATACAGCACAGGAAAAACCTCAAGAAGGAAAAGTTGTTGCTATTGGTGGTGGTGCAAAAACTGAAGATGGAAAAAAAATTCCAATGGATGTTAAGGTTGGTGATAAAGTTTTATTTGGCAAATGGTCAGGAACTGAAGTCAAAATTGATGGTAAAGAGTACAGCATAATGAAAGAGTCAGACATTATGGGTATTTCAAGCAAATAATTTAATTTAAAGGAGAAAATAAAATGGCAAAAATTGTAAAGTTTGACGCTGAAGCAAGAGCAGCAATGATAAGAGGAGTAAATATCTTAGCTGACACAGTTAAGGTTACCTTGGGTCCTAAAGGTAGGAATGTGGTTATGGATAAATCTTATGGAGCTCCAAGAATAACTAAAGATGGTGTGTCTGTAGCTAAAGAAATTGATCTTGAAGATAAATTTGAAAATATGGGTGCTCAAATGGTAAAAGAAGTTGCAAGCAAAACTAATGATGAAGCTGGTGATGGAACAACTACAGCAACTATTTTAGCTCAAGCAATTGTAAGAGAAGGTGTAAAATATGTAACTGCAGGTATGAACCCAATGGATGTTAAAAGAGGTATTGATGCAGCAGTAGATGTTGTAAAACAAAACCTTGTTTCATCTGCAAAAAAAGTAAAAGACAGTGATGAGATTGCTCAAGTTGGAACAATTTCTGCTAATGGTGATAAAGAAATTGGAACAATGATAGCAAAAGCTATGCAAAAAGTTGGTAACGAGGGTGTTATTACTGTTGAAGAAAACAAAGGAATTGAAACTGAGTTAGATGTAGTTGAAGGTATGCAATTCGATAGAGGATATTTATCTCCATATTTTATTACTAATAGCGATAAGATGACAACAGAACTAGAAAATCCTTTTATTCTATTACATGAAAAAAAATTAACAAACCTACAACCAATGGTTCCACTTTTAGAGGCTGTTGTTCAAGCTGGAAGACCACTAATGATAATTTCTGAGGATGTTGAAGGGGAAGCATTAGCTACATTAGTTGTCAATAAGCTTAGAGGTGGATTAAAGGTTGTTGCTGTTAAAGCTCCAGGTTTTGGAGACAGAAGAAAAGCAATGCTTGAAGATATTGCGATATTAACAGGTGGCCAGGTTATTTCTGAAGACTTAGGAATTAAACTTGAAAATGTTAAACTTGAAGATCTTGGTTCTTGTAAGAAAGTTAAAGTTGATAAAGATAACAGCACTATAGTAAATGGAAGTGGTAAAAAATCTGATATTGAAGCTAGGTGTTCGT
>CACDTN010000020.1:0-2145 GCA_902555725.1 uncultured Pelagibacteraceae bacterium
GATGAGTTATACGATATAAAAAAATTATATTCAGCTACAGCTATAGTAAATGTCAAAAAAGATAGTTTTTTTTGTTAATGGCCATTTTCCAGGTCAACCTGTAATGCCAGGAGTTTTAATAGTAGAGTCATTTGGTCAAGCTGCTGCAGCACTTACCGCTCATGGATTAGACAAATCTACTTATGAAAATAAGTTAGTTTTCTTGATGGGTGTTGAGAAAGCTAGATTTCGAAATCCCGTAATACCAGATTGTAAACTAATTCTTAAAATTGAAGCTATTAGATCGCATGGTCGTGTTTGGAAATATAAAGGAGAGGCATTTGTTGATAATAAGAAAATGGCAGATGCTGTTTGGTCCGCTACAATTGTAGACAAGAAATAATTAGCAATAATTTTTGATAACATAAGAAGATATGCTTTGATAAAAGCTAGCATGTCTAATCCATTCTTTAATAATGAAGGACCTTTTAATATTTCTGTGCTTTTAAAATTATTAAATTCAAAAACTAAAATAGGAAAAGACGAACAGATAAGTGATATAAAAGATTTAGTAAGTGCAGAAACTAATTGTATAACTTTTTTTCATTCAAAAAAATATCAGGATTTAGCTAAAAAGACCAAAGCCTCTTATTGTATTACAACAAACAATTTTAAAGAATATTTACCTTCTCAGTGTAAATCTATTATTGTGGAAAATGTATTAATTGCGACTTCCTTAATCACTGCAAAATTTTATCCAAATTCAGTTGAAGATGAATTTGACAAATCTGTGGATAATATTGAAAAAACTAAATTTAGTAAAACAGTGAATTTTGGAAAGAATGTTTTAATTGGAAATAAAGTAAAAATAGGATCTAATTGTTTAGTAGGTCATAATACCATCATTGAAAAAAACGTTCATATTGGAAACAATTGTAAAATTGGCTCCAATGTTATTATTAGAAATTCAATTATAAAAGATAATGTAACTATATTAGATAATTGTGTTATTGGTAAAAAGGGTTTTGGTTTTTTTCCTAAATCAAATAAGAACTTGAGGTATCCCCATATAGGTATAGTTGTTATTAATGAAAATTGTGAAATAGGATGTGGTGCAACAATTGATAGAGGGTCAATGTCTAATACAGAAATAGGCAAGAATACTTTTCTCGATAATCAAATACACATAGCTCATAATGTTAAAGTAGGTGAGAATACAATAATAGCTGGTCAGGTTGGTATTGCTGGAAGTTCAATAATTGGAAATAATGTAAAAATTGGTGGTCAAGCTGGAATTTCTGGTCATTTAAGAATTGGAGATAATGTTGATATAGCTGGTGGTAGTGGTGTAATAAAAAGTATTCCAAATAATTCTAAAGTGATGGGCTATCCAGCAAAAAATATACGACAATTTTTAAAAGAGAGTAGATAATGATTCATAATACAGCAATAATAGATCCAAAGGCAAAAATTTCTTCTAATGTTAGCATAGGTGCTTTTACAGTTATTGGACCAAATGTTGAGATAGGTGAAAATACAATTATTCAATCTCATGTAAGTATTATAGGAAATACTAAAGTTGGAAAAAATAATAAAATATATCCATTTGCCTCTATAGGAAATGATCCTCAAGACTTAAAATTTGATGGAGAAATAACAAAATTAGAAATTGGTGACAATAATAAGATAAGAGAATATGTAACAGTCAATCCTGGAACAAAAGGTGGAGGAGGTTTGACTAAGATAGGAAATAACTGTTTGTTTATGGTTTCATCACATATAGCACATGATTGTTTGGTAGAAGATAATGTTATATTAGCAAATAATGTTCCACTAGGAGGACATGCTCATATTGAGGAAAATGTTATAATAGGAGGTAATTCTGCTGTTCAACAATTTACTAGAGTAGGAAAATCATCAATGATTGGAGGTATGTGTGGAGTAGTTAGAGATATAATCCCATACGCAATGGTTCATGGCAATAGAAGTATTCTTCAAGGGTTAAATTTGATTGGCTTAAGAAGAAAAAATATACCAAATAAAGAAATTTTAGTTTTAACAGAAGCTTATAAAGAAATATTTAAAGATGAAAATTTAACTACTAATTTGAAAAACTTGAAAGAAGAGTTTAAAAAAAATGATCTAGTAAACGATGTAGTAAAGTTT